>NZ_JBHSBM010000011.1:104209-128231 GCF_042650625.1 Planomonospora corallina | reverse complement strand
CCGCTCACCAGCGGCTACCAGGCGCCGGGTCTTCCCGATCGACTGACCCGGTGGCTCCCCGTCAGCCGGCGGGCGTGCGCACCCGTCGGGTCATCGCGGCCCGCCGGGCGAGCTCCTCGCCCTCCGGATAGCGCACCTCCTCCAGGCAGAGGCCGTGCGCCGGTGCGACGTGCACCCCCGAGTCCCGTACGGCCCGCGCCAGCACCTGCCCCGGCCACTCCACCCCGAGGCGCCCCTCGCCGACCGCCAGCAGCGCCCCCACCAGCGCCCGGACCATCGAGTGGCAGAAGGCGTCGGCGACCACGGTCGCCATCAGAAGGTCGCCCTCCCTGACCCAGTCGAGCCGCTGCAGCTCGCGGATCGTCGTCGCGCCCTCCCGCTTGCGGCAGAAGGCCGCGAAGTCGTGCTCGCCGAGCAGCCGCCCGGCCGCCGTGTTGAGCCGGTCCACGTCGAGGGGACGGGCATACCAGACGACCTCCCGGCGGCGGAGCGGGTCGACGCCCGAGGGCGCGTCGCAGACCCGGTAGGCGTAGCGGCGGGAGAGCGCGGAGAAACGCGCGTCGAAGCCCTCAGGAGCCACCGTGACGCGGTGGACGCGGACGTCGAGGGGGAGGACACCGGCCAGCCTCCTGCGCAGCGCTGAGAGACGCTCGTCGAGGAGCTGCTCCGCGGAGAGCTCCGCGGAGAGCCCCTCAGTGGGAACCGCGCCCTTCTTCCTGCGGCCCTCCACCGCCGCGAGCGTGTCCTCCGCCACGTCCACGTGCGCCACCTGCCCGCGGGCGTGCACCCCCGCGTCGGTCCGCCCCGCCACGGTCAGCGCGGGCGGCCCGTCGAGCCGCAGGATCTTGGCGAGAGCGTCCTCGATCTCTCCCTGGACCGTCCGCCTGCCGGGCTGCCGGGCCCAGCCGGAGAAGTCCGTGCCGTCATAGGCGAGATCCAGGCGCAGCCGTACCACGATGTCCCTCCCGGAGAAACGGGAACGGGCCCGGCGCCCCCGCGGGGGACGCCGGACCCGTTCCACCGACCTGAAAGATCAGGCGTTGTCCTTGTCCTCGGTCTCCTCGGCCTTGGGAGCCTCGGCGCTCTCCTCCGCCTTCGGAGCCTCGGCGGCCTCGTCGGCCTTGGCGGCCGGAGCCTCGGTGGTCTCCTCCGCCTTCGGGGCCTCCTCGGTCTTCGCCTCGGCGGCCGGGGCCTTGGCGACGCGGACCGTGTTCAGCGGCTCGGAGACCAGCTCGATGACCGCCATGGGGGCGGCGTCGCCCTTGCGGAGGCCGACCTTGGTGATCCGGGTGTAGCCGCCGGGACGCTCGGCGAAGGCCGGGGCGATCTCGGTGAAGAGGTGGTGGACGACACCCTTGTCGCGGACGACGGTCAGCACCTGGCGACGGTTGTGCATGTCGCCCTTCTTCGCCTTGGTGATGAGCTTCTCCGCCAGCGGACGCAGACGCTTCGCCTTGGCCTCGGTGGTCTTGATGCGGCCGTGCTGGAAGAGCTGGGTGGCGAGGTTCGCCAGGATCAGCTTCTCGTGGGCCGGGCTGCCGCCGAGACGGGCACCCTTGGTGGGCCTGGGCATGTCGTTCTCCTTGGGAGTCAACCCGCCCCGGCCGTGTCAGGTACCGGGGTCGGGCCGCGGGAGCCGCCTCGCGGGTCCCGCGTTACCGAACGCCCCGGAGACTGCGCGCCTCCGGGGCGGGCCGTGGGGATCGCGTGCGATTCCCACGGGTCGAACAGCGCCGAAGGGGCGATGCCCTTTCGGAGCGGGGACCGCGTGCGGTTCCCGCGGGTCGGACGACCCCGGAGGGGCGGTGCCCTCCGGGGGGATCGCGGGGGGCGAGCCCCCGCGGGGTCAGTACTGCTCGGTCTCGACGTACGCGCTGTCGTCGTCGTCGTAGCCGCCGCCGGCCACCGCGGTCGGGTCGAACCCGGGCGGGGAGTCCTTGAGCGCGAGCGACATCTCGTGCAGCTTCTGCTTGACCTCCTCGATGGACTTCGCACCGAAGTTGCGGATGTCCAGCAGGTCCTGCTCGCTGCGGGCGACGAGCTCACCCACGGTGTGGATGCCCTCGCGCTTGAGGCAGTTGTAGGAGCGGACGGTGAGGTTCAGCTCCTCGATCGGCAGCGCCAGGTCGGCGGCCAGGGCCGCGTCCGTCGGCGACGGGCCGATGTCGATGCCCTCGGCCTCGACGTTCAGCTCGCGGGCGAGGCCGAACAGCTCGACCAGGGTCTTGCCGGCCGAGGCCACCGCGTCGCGGGGCTTCATCGACGGCTTGGTCTCGACGTCCAGGATCAGACGGTCGAAGTCGGTGCGCTGCTCGACACGGGTCGCCTCGACCTTGTAGGTGACCTTGAGCACCGGCGAGTAGATCGAGTCGATCGGGATGCGGCCGATCTCCTGGCCCGGCTGCTTGTTCTGCGCGGCGGAGACGTAGCCGCGACCGCGCTCGACGGTCAGCTCCATCTCCAGCTTCGCCTTGCCGTTCAGCGTGGCGATGCGCAGCTCGGGGTTGTGCACCTCGACGCCGGCCGGGGGCGCGATGTCGGCGGCGGTGACGTCGCCGGGGCCCTGCTTGCGCAGGTACATCACCACGGGCTCGTCGTGCTCGGAGGAGACGACCAGCTCCTTGAGGTTCAGGATGATGTCGGTGACATCCTCCTTGACCCCCGGGACGGTCGAGAACTCGTGCAGCACGCCCTCGATGCGGATGCTGGTCACGGCCGCGCCCGGGATGGACGACAGCAGCGTGCGCCGCAGCGAGTTTCCGATGGTGTAGCCGAAGCCCGGCTCCAGCGGCTCGATGACGAACCGGGAGCGCGTCTCCTCGATGGTCTCCTCGAGGAGGGTCGGGCGCTGAGCGATCAGCATGTGGGTTCTCCCCTGAACGTGCGGCGCCCGCTATTTGACGCCGCTCGGTAAGAACAAGCATAGGTGCCGTACGGCATGCCGCACGGCACCTACGGGAGCTGCTACTTGGAGTAGAGCTCGACGATCAGCTGCTCCTGGACCTGGGTGTCGATCTGCTGACGGACCGGGAGCTGGTGGACCAGGATCCGCATGGCCTCGGCGGAGACGCCCAGCCAGGCCGGGTACGTCTTGTCGCCGGCGGTGGCGCGCGCGACCTCGTACGGCATGAGGTTGCGGGCCTTCTCACGGACCTCGACGATGTCGTGCTCGCGGACGCGGTACGACGGGATGTCGACCTTCTTGCCGTTCACCAGGATGTGGCCGTGGCGGACCTGCTGGCGGGCGGCGTCGCGGGACTCGGCGAAACCGGCGCGGTAGACCACGTTGTCGAGACGGCTCTCCAGGATCTGGAGGAGGTTCTCACCGGTCTTGCCGCTCTTGCGGTTGGCTTCCTCGTAGTAGTTGCGGAACTGCTTCTCGAGGACGCCGTAGATGCGACGGGTCTTCTGCTTCTCGCGGAGCTGGAGCTGGTACTCCGACTCCTTGGGACGGCCGCGGCCGTGCTCACCCGGCGGGTACGGGCGGATCTCGATGGGGCACTTCGCGGACTCGCACTTCTTGCCCTTGAGGAAGAGCTTGACCTTCTCCCGACGGCAGAGCTTGCAGTCCGCACCCGTGTAACGAGCCATTTTCTATCTTCTCCTGGGGCTCAGACGCGACGGCGCTTGGGCGGGCGGCAGCCGTTGTGCGGCACGGGGGTCACGTCCTGGATGGACCCGACCTCCAGGCCGGTGGCCTGCAGCGAGCGGATGGCGGTCTCGCGGCCCGAGCCCGGGCCCTTGACGAAGACGTCGACCTTGCGCATGCCGTGCTCCATGGCGCGGCGGGCGGCGTTCTCAGCGGCCATCTGCGCGGCGAACGGGGTGGACTTGCGAGAGCCCTTGAACCCGACGTGGCCGGCGCTGGCCCAGGAGATCACGTTCCCGTTCGGGTCGGTGATCGAAACGATCGTGTTGTTGAACGTGCTCTTGATGTGGGCGTGCCCGTGAGCGACGTTCTTCTTCTCCTTGCGGCGCACCTTCTTCGGGGCGCCCTGACGGCTCTTAGGAGGCATGTTTTGCCTTCACTCCTGAGGTCTTCGGTCCTGCGGCTGCGCGGACTACTTCTTACCGGGCTTCTTCTTGCCGGCGACGGTCTTCTTCTTGCCCTTGCGGGTGCGCGCGTTGGTCTGCGTGCGCTGACCGTGCACGGGGAGACCGCGGCGGTGCCGGATGCCCTGGTAGGACTGAATCTCGATCTTGCGACGGATGTCGGCCTGGATCTCGCGGCGGAGGTCACCTTCGATCTTGAAGTTGGCCTCGATGTAGTCACGGAGCGGGACGAGCTCCTCGTCCGTGAGCTGGTGGACCCGGAGGTCGCCGCTGATGCCGGTGGCCTTGAGGGTCTCGAGCGCGCGCGTGCGGCCGATCCCGAAAATGTAGGTGAGAGCGATCTCCAGCCGCTTGTCGCGGGGGAGGTCGACGCCAACCAGGCGAGCCATGGTCGGGCATTCTCCTTCGTTGTGGCGGAGGTCCTGCGCTTCACTACCCCTCCCCATGCCCGGGGTGAGGGCCCCGGCCTCCGACCGGGGGTCTCCCGCGTGGTACGGCCTGCCGGCCGCCTGCGCGGGTGTGGAACGCGATTACCGTTTCCCGGGTCGGGTCTCCCCGCCCCTCCGGCTCCGGGAGGCTTCTTCCGCCCCCTGGCGCCGCAGAGGGCGCGGTGCCCTCTCCGGTGGCCTCACATGGATCGAGTCCGCCTCTTACGAGCGGACTCCGTGAGACCTGCTTGCCGCGACTAGCCCTGGCGCTGCTTGTGGCGCAGGTTGTCGCAGATCACCATGACGCGACCGTGCCGGCGGATCACCTTGCACTTGTCGCAGATCTTCTTGACGCTCGGCTTGACCTTCATAGTCCTTATTCGTCCCTCAGACGCTTACTTGTACCGGTAGACGATCCGCCCACGACTGAGGTCGTAGGGGCTCAGTTCGACGACAACCCGGTCGTCGGGAAGGATTCGGATGTAATGCATGCGCATCCGCCCGCTGATGTGGGCCAGGACCTTATGGCCGTTGTCGAGCTGGACCCGGAACATAGCGTTCGGGAGCGACTCAACCACAGTGCCCTCGATCTCGATGGCGCCGTCTTTCTTGGCCATGTCCCTCGCGTTTCACTGATCGGTCGTCTGAGGCTTCGGAACACTAAGCAGCCGCGACCCTGCGCCTCGCGTGAGAGCTGCGGTGGCGACACCGGCTGAGGCGCAGCGGTCATAGTGAACCGAAAAAGGAGTGTACGACACCGGACGATGAAATGCGAAACCGGCGGCCGGTGCTTGACACAACCGTCATCAAGCATACCCGCGGAGACGACGGGAAAGTCCGCAGGCGGACGTGTCGCGGGAGGCCCGCTCCCGGGCCGGCCCGGCGGCGGGCCGCCGATGGCGGGGTGCGGTCCATGGCCGCGCCCTACCGCTTCCGGTCGTCCCCGAACCTCGTCAGGACCGTCGCGACCACCAGGATCGCGCCCCACGGCCCCATCACCCACAGCGGCCACGGATAGGGGACGTCGTCGAAGCCGTCCCCTATCGCGATGGCGAACCAGATCGCCCAGTTGACGCTGACCGCGAAGGCCCAGGGGGTCCACATCGCCATCAGGGTCGTCCTCCGGGACGAGTTCCCGTCGGCGCGCTCCGGCCGCTTGGCCGGGGACTCCGGCAGGCTGCGCAGGTCGACGCCGGGCAGGTCGGAGGTGAGGACGGCGAGCTCGCCGTACGTCTTGCTCGTGTAGAGCTGCTCGAGCCGCTCGTCGAACTCCTCGGTGCTGAGCCGCCCCTGGGCGTAGTGCTCCCGGAGCACAGAGGCGACCTTGTCCCTGTCGTCGTCCGATGCCCGCATCTGCGGATCAGCCGTCATCGTCGCTCACATCCGCTCGCCGTGGCGGGCGGCTTCACCGCTCGCCCGCGCCCTCTGCCGACAGGTCGCCGAACCGCTCCCTACCTCCGTCGAGCGCGGTCAGCACCCACGGCCCATTATCCGTCACCGCGACGCTGTGTTCGAAGTGCGCGGAGGGCTTCCCGTCGATGGTGACGACGGTCCAGTCGTCGGCCAGCACCCGGGTGCGGGCGGTGCCCAGGTTGACCATCGGCTCCACCGCGAAGCACATGCCGGCCTCCAGCTTCGGCCCCCGGCCGGGCTTGCCGTGGTTGGCGACCCAGGGGTCCATGTGCATCTCGGTGCCGATGCCGTGCCCGCCGTACTCCTGCGGGATGCCGTAGCGGCCCTGGGAGCGGACGTACTTCTCCACCGCGTGCCCGACGTCGGACAGGTGGGCGCCCACCCGCAGGGCGGCGATCCCCTGCCACATGGCCTCCTCGGTGACCCGCATCAGCTCGGTCAGCTCCGGGGCCACCTCCCCCACGCCGACCGTGACGGCCGAGTCGCCGTGCCAGCCGTCCAGGATGGCGCCGCAGTCGATCGAGATGATGTCGCCCTCGCGCAGCTTGCGGCGGTCACCCGGGATGCCGTGCACGACCTCGTCGTTCACCGACGCGCAGATCGTCGCCGGGAAGCCCTGGTACCCCTTGAAGGAGGGGATCGCCCCCTCGTCCCTGATCGCCTTCTCCGCGATCGCGTCGAGGTCCAGCGGCGTCATCCCGGGCTGCACGCTCTCCTTCAGCAGCTGCAGCGTCCGGCCGACCACCAGGCCCGCGGCCCGCATCTTCTCCAGCTGCTCGGGCGTCTTGATCTGAATCCCGTGTCTGTTCTTCTTGAACACGTACGCACCCCCCGGGGTGATTAAACGGGCAATTCGGGAGCTCGATTCCCCCGATTGTGCCCTAGGAGCCTCTCCTCACGACAACACGCCACCCGCGGGGACTCCCGCGGGTGGCGTGCCGGGCGTGTGTCGTCAGGCGGTGTAGGGCGCCAGGGCCTCCATCGCGCGCCGGGTGACCTCCTCCACCGGACCCGTCGCGTCCACCCCGGCGAGGATCTTCTCGTCGGCGTAGAACGAGACGAGCGGAGCGGTCTGCTCCTGGTAGACCTCCAGCCGGCGCCGGATGGTCTCCTCCTTGTCGTCGTCCCTCTGGTAGAGGCTGCCGCCGCAGTCGTCGCAGATGTCATCCCGCTTGTCGTCGAAGTCGACGTGCCAGATGCGGCCGCACTGGCTGCAGGTACGGCGGCCGGCGAGGCGGCGGACCACCTCGTCCTCGTCGACCACGAGCTCCAGCACGACGTCCAGAGCCACCCCGAACTCCGCGAGCATCTTCTTCAGGATCTCGGCCTGGGGCACGTTCCTGGGGAAGCCGTCGAGCAGGAAACCCTCCTGCGCGTCGTCCTCGGAGAGGCGGTCGCGGACCATCGCGATGGTCACCTCGTCGGGCACGAGGTCACCGCGGTCCATGTACTCCTTGGCAAGCTTGCCGAGCTCCGTGCCGCCCGAGACGTTGGCACGGAAGATGTCCCCTGTCGAGATCTTCGGGATGGACAGGTTCGATGCGATGAACTGGGCCTGAGTCCCCTTACCCGCTCCGGGGGGGCCCACCAGCACGACGCGCACTACTTCAGGAAGCCTTCGTAGTTGCGCTGCTGCAGCTGGCTCTCGATCTGCTTCACGGTGTCAAGACCGACACCCACCATGATCAGAATGCTCGTGCCTCCGAACGGGAAGTTCTGGCTCGCGCCGACGAGCGCCAGGGCGACGATCGGCACCATGGAGATCAGACCCAGATAGAGCGATCCCGGAGCCGTGAGCCGCGAGAGTACGTAGCTGAGGTACTCGGCCGTCGGGCGTCCCGGGCGGATACCCGGGATGAATCCACCGTACTTCTTCATGTTGTCGGCCACCTCAACGGGGTTGAAGGTGATGGACACGTAGAAGTAGGTGAAGAAGACGATGAGGAGGAAGAACGTGATCATGTAGGCCGGGGTGTCGCCCGTGACCAGGTTCTGCTCGATCCACTGCACGACCGCGTTCGGCTCCTCGGAGCCCCTGAAGAGGGTCGTGACGAGCTGCGGCAGGTAGAGCAGCGAGGAGGCGAAGATGACCGGGATGATGCCGGCCTGGTTCACCTTCAGCGGGATGTAGGTGGAGGTCCCGCCGTACATCCGGCGGCCGACCATGCGCTTGGCGTACTGCACCGGGACCCGGCGCTGCGCCTGCTCGACCATGACGACCAGGGCGATCATCGCGATGCCGACGACCATGACGACGGCGAAGACGAACAGGCCCTTCTGCCGGGCGATGTTCAGCAGCTCGGACGGGAAGACGGCGATGACCTGGGTGAAGATCAGGATGGACATGCCGTTGCCGATGCCGCGGTCGGTGATGAGCTCGCCGAGCCACATGACGACGCTGGTGCCCGCGGTCATCACCGTCACCATCGTGATGATGCTGAAGACGTCGTTGGGGTCCAGCAGGACGTCCTGCTGGCAGCCCGGGAAGAGCTGCCCGCTGCGCGCGAGCGCGATGAAGGCGGTCGACTGCAGGACCGCCAGGGCGACCGTCAGGTAGCGCGTGTACTGGGTGATCTTGGCCTGGCCCGCCTGCCCCTCCTTCTTGAGGGCCTCGAGACGGGGGATGACCACGACCAGGAGTTGCAGGATGATGCTCGCGGTGATGTACGGCATGATGCCGAGCGCGAAAATGGACAGCTTCAGCAATGCGCCACCGCTGAACAGCTGCACCATCCCGTAGATGTTGCCCGAATCGCCGGCCTGCGCCTCCTTGAGACACATGGCGATGTTTTCTGTGTGCACACCCGGAGTCGGAAGAACCGAGCCGAGTCGGAACAGCGCGATGATGCCCAGTGTGAAGAGCAACTTCTTGCGCAGGTCCGGCGTACGGAACGCTCGGGTAAACGCGGTCAGCACGGTCCCTCCTGCGCGCCTGAAAGGCGTGGTCGGTCAGCGATGGTGCGGGGGTGATCCATCTTGCTATCTCAAGTCAACGAGTTCGTGGAAATGAGTTGACACCCATTGTCCAGCGAACTCTAACGCACCGCAGGCGCGGAGGCCCATAGCGAGCCTCCGCGCCCCGTGTCGTGCCGTACAGCTTGAAAGCCTTACAGCTCGGAGACCGAGCCTCCGGCAGCGGCGATCTTCTCCTTGGCACTGGCGGAGAAGGCGTGCGCCTGCACGTTCAACGCCACGGAGATGTCGCCGGTTCCCAGAACCTTCACGAGCTGGTTCTTGCGGACCGCGCCCTTGGCGACCAGCGCCTCGACGGTGACGTCGCCACCCTCGGGGAACAGCTCACCGAGCTTGTCCAGGTTGACGACCTGGTAGGTCGTCTTGAACAGGGCGTTGGAGAAGCCCTTGTACTTGGGCAGACGGCGCTGGAGCGGAACCTGGCCGCCCTCGAAGCCGAGGGGGACCTTGTTCCGGGCCGTCGTGCCCTTGGTGCCACGACCGGCGGTCTTGCCCTTGGACGCCTCGCCGCGACCCTTGCGGATCTTCGACTTGTTGGCGCCCGGGGCCGGCCGCAGGTGGTGGATGCGGAGCGGGGTGTTCTCTGCCATGTCTAGTCGACCTCTTCCACGGTGACGAGGTGCGTCACCACGGAGACCATGCCGCGGATCTCCGGGCGGTCCTCCTTGACGACGACGTCACCGATTCGCTTCAGACCGAGCGAACGCAGCGAGTCACGCTGGTTCTGCTTGCCGCCGATCTTCGAGCGGACCTGCGTGATCTTCAGACGTGCCATCGGCTAGCTCACCGCCTTCGCCGCCGCGGCCTCCGCCATGCCCTCGGCGCGAGCCTTGAGCATCGCCTTGGGAGCGACGTCCTCGATCGGCAGACCACGACGGGCGGCGATCTCCTCGGGCCGGCTGAGGCCCTTCAGAGCGGCCACCGTGGCGTGCACGATGTTGATCGGGTTGTCCGAGCCGAGCGACTTGGACAGGACGTCGTGGATGCCGGCGCACTCCAGCACGGCGCGCACCGGACCACCGGCGATGACACCGGTACCCGGCGAGGCCGGACGCAGGAAGACGACGCCGGCCGCCTCCTCACCCTGCACGATGTGCGGGATGGTGCCCTGGATGCGCGGCACCCGGAAGAAGTGCTTCTTCGCCTCTTCGACGCCCTTGGCGATGGCCGCGGGGACTTCCTTGGCCTTGCCGTAGCCGACGCCGACCATGCCGTTGCCGTCGCCGACGACGACGAGGGCGGTGAAGCTGAAGCGACGACCGCCCTTCACGACCTTGGCCACTCGGTTGATCTTCACGACGCGCTCGATGTACGAGACGCCCTTGTCAGCGCTGCCACCGCGGCGGTCGTCACGACGACCGTCACGCCGCTCGCCACCGGCGGCGCCACCGCGACGCGGAGCTCCGGCCATCAGTGGTTCCTCTTCTCATTCGTCATACGGGCCATCAGTTGCGATCCTCGGGACGGAGTCATCAGAACTCCAGCCCGCCTTCGCGTGCGCTGTCCGCGAGGGCCGCGATGCGGCCTGCGTAGCGGTTGCCACCGCGGTCGAACACGACCGCGGAGATACCGGCAGCCTTGGCCCGCTGAGCGATGAGCTCGCCGACCTGCTTCGCCTTGTCGGTCTTGGCGCCCTCGGCCGTGCGCAGGGAGCCCTCCATGGTGGAGGCGCTCACCAGCGTGTGGCCCTGGGTGTCGTCGACGATCTGCACGAACAGGTGTCGGGTGGACCGGTTGACGACCAGGCGCGGGCGCGCGGCCGTGCCGACCACCTTCTTGCGGACGCGGCCGTGGCGGCGGGCCCGCGAGACGGCGCGGGCGGCCGTGTGCTTGCCGAACGCAGTCTTGCCAGCCATGCCTACTTACCAGCCTTTCCGACCTTGCGGCGGATAACCTCGCCCTGGTAGCGCACGCCCTTGCCCTTGTACGGGTCGGGCTTGCGCAGCTTGCGGATGTTCGCGGCGATCTCGCCGACCTTCTGCTTGTCGATGCCGTCCACGTGGAACAGGGTCGGCTTCTCGACGCGGAAGGTGACACCCTCGGGGGCGTCGACGATCACCGGGTGGCTGAAGCCCAGGGAGAACTCCAGCTGCGTCGGGCCCTTGGCCTGGACGCGGTAACCGACACCCACGATCTCCAGGGTCTTGGAGAAGCCCTGGGTCACGCCCGTCACCATGTTGGCGATCAGCGTGCGGGACAGACCGTGCAGCGCACGGTTCTTGTTCTCGTCGTTCGGGCGCGTGACGGCGACAGTGCCGTCCTCCGCCCGCTCGACCTTGATGGGCTCTGCGACCGTGTGCGAGAGCGTGCCCTTGGGGCCCTTGACCGTGACATCCCGACCGTCGATGGTGACGTCGACGCCGTTCGGTACAGGGATGGGCAGCCGTCCGATTCGCGACATGCTGTAAGCCTCCCTTCTACCAAACGTAGGCGAGGACTTCCCCGCCCACACCACGCTTGCCGGCCTGCTTGTCGGTCATGAGGCCGCCGGACGTCGAGATGATCGCGACGCCCAGACCGCCCAGGACCCGGGGCAGGTTGTCCTTCTTTGCATAGACCCGCAGACCGGGCTTGGAAACCCGGCGCAGGCCCGAGAGCGAACGCTCACGGTTCGGCCCGAACTTGAGCTCCACCACGAGGTTCTTTCCGACCTTGGCGTCCTCGACGCTCCAGGCCTGGATGTAACCCTCCTGCTGGAGGATCTCGGCGATGTGCGCCTTGATCTTCGAGTACGGCATGGCCACGCTGTCGTGGTACGCCGAGTTCGCGTTTCGCAGACGCGTCAGCATGTCTGCGATCGGGTCGGTCATCGTCATGGCCGGTGGCCTTCCTCACCGCGGTTTCCCCAGGGGACCTGCGGTGCGGTCATGGGCGCTCCTGTGGCAGCACCCGGTGAATATGACTTTCTCTGTGTCCGGCTGGCGCCGCGTGGTCCCGTGCCGGGCACGGGACCACGCCGGCGGCTACCAGCTCGACTTGGTGACGCCGGGCAGCTCGCCCCGGTGCGCCATCTCGCGGAAGCAGATGCGGCACAGGCCGAACTTCCGGAACACGGCGCGGGGACGACCACAGCGCGAGCACCGGGTGTAGGCCCGGACCTCGAACTTGGCCTTGCGAGCAGCCTTGACCTTGAGCGACGTCTTCGCCATGATCAGGCCTCCTTGAAGGGGAAGCCGAGGTGCTTCAGCAGCGCCCGGCCCTGGTCGTCGGTCTTGGCGGTGGTCACGATCGTGATGTCCATGCCACGCTGCCGGTCGACCTTGTCCTGGTCGATCTCGTGGAACATGACCTGCTCGGTGAGACCGAAGGTGTAGTTCCCGTTGCCGTCGAACTGCTTCGGCGACAGGCCGCGGAAGTCGCGGATACGGGGGAGCGCCAGGGACAGCAGACGGTCCAGGAACTCCCACATGCGGTCGCCGCGCAGCGTCACGTGCGCGCCGATCGGCATGCCCTCACGCAGCTTGAACTGCGCGATGGACTTGCGGGCCCGCACCACGGCCGGCTTCTGGCCCGTGATGACCGTGAGGTCGCGGACGGCGCCCTCGATCAGCTTGGAGTCACGGGCGGCCTCGCCGACACCCATGTTCACCTTGATCTTGGTGATCGTGGGGATCAGCATGACGTTCGGGATCCCGAACTCCTGCTGGAGCTTCGCGGCGATCTCTTCGCGGTAGCGCTGCTTGAGACGCGGGAGCGTGCGCTCTTCGGAAGTGGCAGTCATTACTTGTCCTCACCCGGCTCGTCGGCCTTCTTGTCGGCCTTCTTGGCGGGCTTCTCGTCATCCTTGAGCTTCTTGACGTTGCTCACGTGGATGGGGGCCTCCATGGTCTGCACGCCGCCGGTCTTGGCGCCACGCGGGCCCTGGAGGGTCTCCTTGGAGTGCTTCTTGATCATGTTGACGCCTTCGACCACCACGCGCTCCTCGCGCGGGAGGGCGGCGATCACACGACCCTTGGCACCCTTGTCCTTGCCGGCGATGACCTGGACCAGGTCACCCTTCTTCACATGCAGCTTCGACATTTACAGCACCTCCGGCGCGAGCGAGATGATGCGCATGAACTTCTTGTCACGCAGCTCGCGGCCGACCGGACCGAAGATACGCGTGCCGCGAGGGTCACCGCTGTCCTTGATGATGACCGCGGCGTTCTCGTCGAAGCGGATGTAGGAGCCGTCGGGCCGGCGGTTCTCCTTCACCGTGCGGACGACGACGGCCTTGACGACGTCGCCCTTCTTCACGGTGCCACCAGGGATGGCGTCCTTGACTGTGGCGACGATGATGTCGCCGATACCCGCGTAGCGCCGACCCGAGCCGCCGAGCACGCGGATGCAGAGGACTTCCTTCGCACCCGTGTTGTCGGCGACCTTGAGTCGCGACTCCTGCTGGATCACGTCTACTCCTGTGTGTCTCGCCGGTTCTCACCCGGCAGGGTGAGCCTTGCGGAACCTGCTGTGGTCTTTTTCCTCCGGCCACAGTCCGCCCCGGGTGAGTCGCCTCACCCCGCGCGGACCGCACCGCAGGCGGTGCGGGGGCGGGCCCCACACCCTTGGACACCATCGTGGGGGGTGGGCTGACCACCCCCCACGAGGCGCGTTTCTTACTTGGCCTTCTCGAGGATCTCGACGACCCGCCAGCGCTTGCTGGCCGAGAGCGGCCGGGTCTCCATCAGGAGGACGCGGTCGCCGACGCCGCAGGTGTTGCCCTCGTCATGCGCCTTGTACTTGGTCGTCCGGCGGATGACCTTGCCGTACAGGGGGTGCTTGACGCGGTCCTCGACAGCGACGACGACAGTCTTGTCCATCTTGTCGCTGACGACCAGGCCCTCACGGGTCTTGCGGTAGTTCCGCGCCGCGGTCGTGCTCTCCGTTGCCTCAGCCATCGCTCGACTCCTTCTCAACCGTCACAATGCCGAGCTCCCGCTCGCGCATCACGGTGTAGATACGGGCGATCTCGCGGCGGACGGCGCGCAGCCGCCCGTGGCTCTCCAACTGACCGGTCGCGGCCTGGAAGCGGAGGTTGAACAGCTCCTCCTTGGCTTCCTTCAGCTTCTGGACCAGGGTCTCCTGGTCCTCCACCCGCAGCTCACCGGCGGTCAGGCCCTTAGCCATCACGCCTCACCCACTTCACGCTTAACGACCTTGCACTTCATCGGGAGCTTGTGGATCGCCCGCTTCAGCGCCTCACGGGCCACCGGCTCGGCGACGCCCGAGAGCTCGAACATGACGCGGCCGGGCTTGACGTTCGCGATCCACCACTCCGGCGAGCCCTTACCGGAACCCATGCGGGTCTCGGCCGGCTTCTTGGTGAGCGGGCGGTCCGGGTAGATGTTGATCCACACCTTGCCGCCACGCTTGATGTGGCGGGTCATGGCGATACGAGCCGACTCGATCTGGCGGTTGGTCACGTAGGAGTGCTCAAGCGCCTGGATGCCGTACTCGCCGAACACGACACGCGTACCGCCCTTGGCGGCACCACTGCGGTCGGGCCGGTGCTGCTTGCGGTGCTTGACCCTGCGCGGGATCAGCATGGTCAGCTCCCTTCAGCACCCGGCTGCGCAGCCGGGCCGGTCTCGGGGGCGGCCTGCGAGGCCGCCTCGGTCTTGGGCGCGCGGTCACCGCGGCCGCCACGACGCGGACGGTCGGCACCGCCACGGCGCGGACGGTCGGCGCCGCCACGACGGTCGTCGCGCTCACGACGCTGGCCGGCGCGGCCGGCCGCGGCGGCCGCCTCACGCTCGGCGCGGCTGGTCGGAGCCTCACCCTTGTAGATCCACACCTTCACGCCGATGCGGCCGAAGGTGGTGCGGGCCTCGTACAGGCCGTAGTCGATGTCCGCGCGGAGCGTGTGCAGGGGCACGCGGCCCTCGCGGTAGAACTCCGAGCGGGACATCTCGGCGCCGCCCAGACGACCGGAGCACTGCACCCGGATGCCCTTGGCGCCGCTCTTCATCGCCGACTGCATGGCCTTGCGCATGGCCCGCCGGAACGAGACACGGCTGGACAGCTGCTCGGCCACGCCCTGGGCGACGAGCTGAGCGTCGATCTCGGGGTTCTTGACCTCGAGGATGTTCAGCTGGACCTGCTTCTTGGTCAGCTTCTCGAGGTCACCGCGGATCCGGTCGGCCTCGGCGCCGCGGCGGCCGATGACGATGCCCGGACGGGCGGTGTGGATGTCGACCTGAACCCGGTCGGTGGTCCGCTCGATCTCGACCTTGGAAATGCCGGCCCGCTCCATGCCCTTCTTCAGCATGCGGCGGATCGCCACGTCCTCGGCCACGTACGACTTGTAGAGCTTGTCGGCATACCACCGGCTCTTGAAGTCGGTCGTGATGCCGAGGCGGAACCCGTGCGGGTTGACCTTCTGACCCACTAGCGGGTCCTCCCCTTCGGCTCGCGGGACTCCACGATCACGGTGATGTGGCTCGTCCGCTTGTTGATCCGATAGGCACGGCCCTGCGCGCGGGGACGGAACCGCTTCAGGGTCGGGCCCTCGTCGACCCAGGCACGGCTCACGAAGAGCGTGTCACGGTCGAGGTTGAAGTTGTGCTCCGCGTTCGCAATGGCGCTGGAGAGCACCTTGTACACGGTCTCGCTCGCCGCCTGGGGAGCGAACTGCAGCACGGCCTGCGCCTCCGAAGCGGGCAGCCCGCGAATGAGGTCCACCACGCGGCGGGCCTTCATGGGCGTGTGGCGCGCGAACCGCACCTGAGCCCTGGCTTCCATCGCTTACTCCTCTTAACCTTCTGCTTCGTATCGGTCGAGTCGGTCTCGCCCTGAGGGAATCGGCACGGCTGTCGCCCTCCCGATCGCCCCGGCGGGACTCCCTCTCCCCAGGCGCTTACCGCCGGCTGCGGCGGTCTTCCTTGACGTGGCTGCGGAACGTGCGCGTGGGCGCGAACTCCCCGAGCTTGTGACCGATCATCGCCTCGGTGATGAAGACCGGGACGTGCTTGCGGCCGTCGTGCACGGCGATCGTGTGGCCGATCATGTCGGGCACGATCATGGAGCGCCGCGACCACGTCTTGATGACGTTCTTGGTGCCCTTCTCGTTCTGAGCGTCCACCTTCTTCTGAAGGTGGTCGTCCACGAAGGGACCCTTCTTAAGGCTACGTGGCATTTCGGCTGCTCCTACCGCTTCTTCCGCTTGGTCCGACGACGGATGATCAGGCGGTCACTGGCCTTGTTCGCCGCACGGGTACGGCCCTCGGGCTTGCCCTTGGGGTTGACGGGGTGGCGACCGCCGGAGGTCTTACCCTCACCACCACCGTGCGGGTGGTCCACCGGGTTCATCGCGACACCGCGGACGGTGGGGCGCTTGCCCTTCCACCGCATACGGCCGGCCTTACCCCAGTTGATGTTGGCCTGCTCGGCGTTGCCGACCTGGCCGATGGAGGCCCGGCAGCGGACGTCGACCTGGCGCATCTCGCCGGACGGCATACGCAGCGTGGCGTACTGGCCCTCCTTGGCGAGGAGCTGGATCTGCGCGCCGGCGGACCGGCCCAGCTTGGCGCCGCCGCCCGGACGGAGCTCCACCGCGTGGATGAAGGTACCGGTCGGGATGTTGCGCAGCGGCAGGCAGTTGCCCGGCTTGATGTCGGCCGCGGGGCCGTTCTCGATCCTGTCGCCCTGCTTCAGGCCGGTGGGGCAGAGGATGTAGCGCTTCTCCCCGTCGGCGTAGTGCAGCAGCGCGATACGGGAGGTGCGGTTCGGGTCGTACTCGATGTGAGCGACCTTGGCCGGGATCCCGTCCTTGTCGTGGCGCCGGAAGTCGATGATCCGGTAGGCGCGCTTGTGGCCGCCGCCCTGGTGGCGGGTGGTGACCCGGCCGTGGACGTTGCGACCGCCCTTGCTGTGCAGGGGAGCAAGCAGCGACTTCTCGGGCGTGCTGCGGGTGATCTCGGCGAAGTCCGAGACACTCGCGCCGCGGCGACCCGGGGTCGTCGGCTTGTACTTACGGATGCCCATCTTTTTCGTTCATCCTTCGTCGGTTTATCCGGCCGAATGCCCCCCGCCTCCCGGCGAGGGGCGCTCGGCGCGTACTTACTGCGAGCGGGTCAGCCCTGACCGAAGATGTCGATCCGGTCGCCCTCGACCAGGCTCACGATCGCACGCTTGGTGCTCGGGCGCTGGCCGTAGCCGAACTTGGTCCGCTTGCGCTTGCCCTGGCGGTTGATGGTGTTGACGCTCGCCACCTTGACGCCGAAGATCTGCTCGATGGCGATCTTCACCTGCGTCTTGTTGGCCGTCTTCCGCACCAGGAACGTGTACTTGTTGTGCTCGTCGATCAGGCCGTAGCTCTTCTCGGAGACAACCGGCTTGATGATGATGTCACGCGGGTCGGCGATCTTCTCCATCAGGCGTCTTCCTTCCCGCTCTTGCTCAGACGCGCCACGACCTGGTCGTAGGCCTCCTGAGTGAAAACGACGTCGTCGTAGCAGAGCACGTCGTACGTGTTGAGCTGCCCGGCGTCCAGCAGGTGGACCTCGGGGGCGTTGCGCAGGCTCAGCCAGGTGAGCTCGTCGCCCTCGTCGACGACGACCAGGACGCTACGGGCCTGCGTGATCTTCCGCAGCGACTCGAGAGCCGCCTTGGTCTTGGGGGTCTCGCCGGAGACGAGGCCGCTGACCACGTGGATACGGCCGCCGTTCGCCCGGTCGGACAGGGCCCCGCGCAGGGCGGCGGCCTTCATCTTCTTGGGAGTCCGCTGCGAGTAGTCGCGCGGGACCGGGCCGTGGACGGTGCCACCACCGGTGAACTGCGGAGCGCGGGTCGAACCCTGGCGGGCGCGGCCGGTGCCCTTCTGGCGGTACGGCTTCTTGCCGCCACCGCTGACCTCGCCGCGGGTCTTGGCCTTGTGGGTGCCCTGCCGGCGAGCGGCGAGCTGGGCCACGACCACCTGGTGGATCAGCGGGATGTTGACCTTGCTGCCGAAGATGTCCTCCGGCAGGTCGACCGAGCCGGCCTTGGCGCCGCTGGCGTCGAGGACGTCAATGGTGCTCACTTGGCAGCCCCCTTCTTGGCAGCGGTGCGGATGAGGACCAGGCTGCCGTTGGCACCGGGAACCGCACCCTTGATGAGGATGAGGCCCTTCTCGGCGTCCACGGCGTGAACCTTCAGGCTCTGGATGGTGGTGCGGACGTTGCCCATCCGACCGGCCATGCGCAGGCCCTTGAAGACGCGGCCCGGGGTGGCGCAGCCACCGATGGAGCCCGGCGAGCGGTGCTTGCGCTGGGTACCGTGCGAGGCGCCCAGACCACCGAAGCCGTGGCGCTTCATGACACCGGCGAAGCCCTTGCCTTTGCTCTTGCCCGTCACGTCGACGAACTGGCCGGCCTCGAAGGCCTCGGCCGTGATCTCCTGGCCGATGGTGTACTCGCCCGCGTCCTCCGTACGGATCTCCGCGAAGTAGCGGCGCGGGGTGATGTCGTGCTTACGCAGGTAGTCGCCGAGCGGCTTGTTGACCTTCCGCGGGTCGACCTGTCCGAAGCCGAGCTGAACGGCGGAGTAGCCGTCCTTCTCCGGGGTGCGGACGCGGGTCACGACGCACGGACCGGCCTCGACCACGGTCACCGGGACCATTCGGTTGTCCGCGTCGAAGACCTGGGTCATGCCGAGCTTCTTGCCCAGGACGCCCTTGATCTGCTTAGCCATGTCAGTGCGTTCCCTCAGAGCTTGATCGAGATGTCGACGCCGGCGGGGAGGTCGAGTCGCATGAGCGAGTCGACCGTCTTCGGCGTCGGGTCGATGATGTCAATCAGCCGCTTGTGCGTGCGCATCTCGAAGTGCTCGCGGCTGTCCTTGTACTTGTGCGGCGAGCGGATGACGCAGTACACGTTCTTCTCCGTCGGCAGCGGAACCGGGCCCGCGACCTTAGCGCCAGTCCGCGTCACCGTCTCGACGATCTTCTTGGCCGAGCTGTCGATGACCTCGTGGTCATAGGCCTTGAGCCGGATGCGGATCTTCTGTCCCGCCATAATGGCCTCGGTGTCCTTCGCTGTCGTCTGAAAAAGTTACATGCGGCCGGTGGCCGCTATATGTGGGTCGAGTCCGCCTCGCCCTGCACCCCTCCGGTCCGCCCTCGGCGTCCCGGCCGTGCCCGGCTCGGCTCCCTCTCCCCGTCTGTGGGTCGAGTCCGCCTCGCCCTGCACCCCTCCGGTCCGCCCTCGGCGTCCCGGCCGTGCCCGGCTCGGCTCCCTCTCCCTGGGGCCCACGTAGCAGACGCTTCACGCCTGCGCTTTCTTCCGTGATCTGGCAGTTGCTTCGGTCACTCTCACGGCCGAAACAGCTGCGAGATCACGGTTCGTGGGTCGTGCGGAGGGGCCGCGGACGGCCCCGCGCGGTGNNNNCCCCCCCCGCTCCGCGGTCGGACTACTTGATGATCTTCGTGACGTTGCCGGCGCCGACGGTGCGGCCACCCTCACGGATCGCGAACTTGAGGCCCTCCTCCATCGCGATCGGCTGGATGAGCTCGACACGCATCTCGGTGTTGTCACCGGGCATGACCATCTCGGTGCCCTCGGGCAGGTGGACGACACCGGTCACGTCAGTCGTACGGAAGTAGAACTGCGGACGGTAGTTGTTGAAGAACGGCGTGTGGCGGCCGCCCTCGTCCTTGGCCAGGATGTAGACCTGGGCCTCGAACTCGGTGTGCGGGGTGGTCGTGCCCGGCTTGATGATGCACTGGCCGCGCTCGACGTCCTCACGCTTGATGCCGCGCAGGAGCAGACCGACGTTGTCGCCGGCCTGGCCCTCGTCGAGCAGCTTGCGGAACATCTCGACGCCGGTGACCGTGGTGGTGGTCTTCTCCGACTTGATGCCGATGATGTCGACGGTCTCGTTGACCTTGACGACGCCGCGCTCGATACGGCCGGTGACGACGGTGCCACGACCGGTGATCGAGAAGACGTCCTCGATCGGCATCAGGAACGGCTTGTCGACGTCACGGGTCGGCTCCGGCACGTTCTCGTCGACAGCGGTCATCAGCTCGATGATGCTGTCGCCCCACTTCTGGTCGCCCTCGAGGGCCTTCAGAGCGGAGACGCGCACGACCGGCAGGTCGTCGCCGGGGAACTCCTGAGCCGAGAGCAGCTCGCGGACCTCGAGCTCGACGAGCTCCAGGATCTCCTCGTCGTCGACCATGTCGGCCTTGTTGAGGGCCACGACGATGTAGGGGACGCCGACCTGGCGGGCCAGGAGGACGTGCTCCTTCGTCTGCGGCATCGGGCCGTCGGTGGCGGCGACCACGAGGATCGCGCCGTCCATCTGGGCCGCACCGGTGATCATGTTCTTGACGTAGTCGGCGTGACCGGGGCAGTCCACGTGGGCGTAGTGGCGCTTCTCGGTCTGGTACTCGACGTGGGCGATGGAGATCGTGATACCACGAGCCTTCTCCTCGGGCGCCTTGTCGATCTTGTCGAACGGGGTCGCCTCGTTGAGCTCAGGGAAACGCTCGTGGAGCACCTTGGTGATCGCCGCGGTCAGAGTGGTCTTGCCGTGGTCGATGTGCCCAATGGTGCCGATGTTTACGTGCGGCTTGGTCCGCTCGAACTTGGCCTTGGCCACTGGTCTGTCTCCTTAGAGATTCTGACTTGACTTTCGTCTTTTCACTCGGGTCCGGGGAGGCCGGCCTCCGGCAGAGGCCGGCCTGGCAGCGAACTACTCGCCCCGAACCTTCGCGACGATCTCCTTGGCGATGTGCTGGGGCACTTCCGCGTAGGAGTCGAACTGCATGCTGAAGCTCGCGCGTCCCTGCGTCTTGCTACGGAGGTCACCCACGTAGCCGAACATCTCAGAGAGGGGCACGAGCGCCTGGACGACACGGGCGCCTGCGCGCTCGTCCATCGCCCGGATCTGCCCGCGGCGACCGTTGAGGTCACCGATGACGTCACCCATGTAGTCCTCGGGGGTGGTGACCTCGACGGCCATCACCGGCTCCAGGATTACGGCGTCCGCCTTGCGCGCGGCCTCCTTGAAGGCCATCGAGCCAGCGATCTTGAAGGCCATTTCGGACGAGTCCACCTCGTGGTAGGCGCCGTCCTGCAGGGTGACCTTCACCCCGACCATCGGGTAGCCGGCGAGAACACCGAACTCGGCGGCCTCCTGGGCGCCCGCGTCGACCGACGGGATGTACTCCCGCGGGATGCGGCCACCGGTGACCTTGTTCTCGAACTCGTACCCGTCGTTGCCCTCGCCCAGCGGCTCAATGTCGATGATGACCTTGGCGAACTGGCCGGAACCACCGGTCTGCTTCTTGTGCGTGTAGTCGACCTTCTCCACCTTGCGGCGGATGGTCTCCCGGTAGGCCACCTGCGGCCGGCCGACGTTGGCCTCGACCTTGAACTCGCGACGCATCCGGTCGACGAGGATCTCCAGGTGGAGCTCGCCCATGCCCCAGATGACCGTCTGACCGGTCTCCTCGTCCCGGCGGACCTGGAAGGACGGGTCCTCCTCGGCCAGCCGCTGGATGGCGGTGCTGAGCTTCTCCTGGTCGCCCTTGGTCTTGGGCTCGATCGCGACGTTGATGACCGGGGCCGGGAACGTCATGGACTCCAGGACGACCGGGTTGGCCTGGTCGCACAGGGTGTCACCGGTGGTGGTGTCCTTCAGGCCCATCACGGCGACGATCTGACCGGCGTGCGCGGACGCGCGCTCCTCGCGCTTGTTCGCGTGCATCTGGTAGATCTTGCCGATCCGCTCCTTCTTGCCCTTCACCGAGTTGAGCACTCCGGTGCCGGTCTCGAGCGTGCCCGAGTAGATGCGGATGTAGGTGAGCTTGCCCAGGTGCGGGTCGCTCATGATCTTGAAGGCCAGAGCCGAGAACGGCTCGCTCACGTCCGCGTGGCGCTCGATGACCTCCTCCTCGTCCTTGACCGAGCGGCCCTTGAAGGCCGGGATGTCGGTCGGCGCGGGGAGGTAGGCGACGATCGCGTCGAGCAGGGGCTGAATGCCCTTGTTCTTGAACGCGGTGCCGGTCAGGACCGGGTTGATGGCGCTGGACAGCGTGGCGCGGCGGATCGCCGCCACCAGCTGCTCCTCGGTGGGCTCGACGCCCTCCAGGAAGAGCTCCATCAGCTCGTCGTCGTTCTCGGCGACGGTCTCGACGAGCTTGTCACGCCACTCGCGGGCGGCCTCGGCGTACTCCGCCGGGATGTCCACGACCTCGTACATCTCGCCCTTGGCCGTCTCGGCGCTCCAGAGCAGGCCCTTCATCTTCACCAGGTCGATGACGCCCTTGAAGCCGGCCTCGACGCCCCAAGGAAGCTGGATGACCGCGGGAGTCGCGTTCAGCCGGCTGACCATCATGTCGACGCAGCGGTGGAACTCCGCGCCGACCCGGTCCATCTTGTTGACGAAGCAGATGCGCGGCACGCCGTAGCCGTCGGCCTGACGCCACACGGTCTCGGACTGGGGCTCGACGCCCGCCACGCCGTCGAACACCGCGACGGCGCCGTCGAGGACGCGCAGCGAACGCTCCACCTCGATGGTGAAGTCCACGTGACCCGGCGTGTCGATGATGTTGATCGTGTGACCGGCCCACTCACAGGTGGTGGCAGCGGAGGTGATGGTGATACCACGCTCCTGCTCCTGCTCCATCCAGTCCATCGTGGCTGCGCCCTCGTGGACCTCACCGATCTTGTAGGTGATGCCGGTGTAGAACAGGATGCGCTCGGTCGTCGTGGTCTTACCCGCGTCGATGTGGGCCATGATGCCGATGTTGCGGACCTTGGCCAGGTCAAGAGCGGTCGTGGTGGCCACTTCTCTCGCGTCCTCGTCGTCTCGTCGGACCCGCTGTTACCAGCGGTAGTGGGCGAAGGCCTTGTTGGACTCGGCCATCTTGTGGGTGTCCTCGCGCTTCTTGACGCTCGCGCCGAGGCCGTTGCTGGCGTCGAGGAGCTCGTTCATGAGGCGCTCGGTCATGGTCTTCTCGCGGCGGGCCCGGGAGTACTGCACCAGCCAGCGCAGGGCCAGGGTGGTGCTGCGCGCGGCGCGGACCTCGACCGGGACCTGGTAGGTGGCGCCGCCGACCCGGCGGCTGCGGACCTCAAGGGTGGGCTTGACGTTGTCCAGCGCGCGCTTCAGGGTGACGACCGGGTCGTTGCCCGTCTTCTCCCTGCATCCCTCGAGGGCGCCGTAGACGATCGACTGCGCGATGGAGCGCTTGCCGTCCAGGAGCACCTTGTTGATGAGCGCGGTGACCAGCGGCGAGTTGTGGACCGGGTCAGCCATGAGCTGACGGCGGCCAGGAGAACCCTTGCGAGGCATTCTTACTTCTCCTTCTTCGCGCCGTAACGGCTACGGGCCTGCTTGCGGTTGCGAACGCCCTGGGTGTCGAGCGAACCACGGATGATCTTGTAGCGAACACCCGGCAGGTCCTTCACACGACCGCCACGGACGAGCACGATGCTGTGCTCCTGGAGGTTGTGGCCGACACCCGGGATGTAGGCCGTGACCTCGATGCCGTTGGTGAGCCGGACACGCGCGACCTTGCGGAGCGCGGAGTTCGGCTTCTTGGGGGTCGTGGTGTAAACGCGCATGCAGGTGCCGCGTCGCTGGGGGCTGGCCTTGAGCGCCGGAGTCTTGGTCTTGGTGACCTTGTCCTGGCGGCCCTTGCGGACCAGCTGCTGAATCGTAGGCACCGCGTCTCCGTTCGTGCTTGCCGGTGATTCGAATGGTCGTGCGTTTCGCAGGTACTGCCGGTGTCATGACCTGCTGGTTTTCCGTCCGCTCCGACCCACGCGGTCGGGCGTGTCGCGCCCTTGTCGCGCCACGTCCGGCTCAGGCCGGCCCAGCGGAGGAGGCTCACACGGCGCCCCTGTCGACTCCCCATGGGAAACCTGCCGACGCGCACGCGTGAGGGCCCATGAAGCCACGGGCACGAAGAGAGAGACTACCCAGTCAAGTGCGACACGTCAAAACGTCACACCCGGCCAGGCGCCGTCATGGGCGCCCGCATTCGTGATCGTGACTTCCGCGACCGGTTTCCAGCCGATCGCACGGATCCCTTGAGGAGTTTACCGGTTGTGGACGGCCTCTCCGGCCGTTCTCCTCATAACGTACAGCCTTCGCCGCAAAGATCGGGTCAAGCCGTACCAACGGTCACAACAGAGGAGAAGAGGCATATACGAAGAGGCATGTACAACGGACACGGCGCCCGGGTC
>NZ_JBHSBM010000011.1:87089-104177 GCF_042650625.1 Planomonospora corallina | reverse complement strand
GGGACCCGGGCGCCGTGTCAGGACGCGCCGGCGGTGAGGCCGGACCGGCTCCGGTCAGCGGTTGTACTGACCGAAGTCGTACTCCTCCAGCGGCACGGCCTCGCCGGAGCCCGAGCCGAAGGTGTAGTCCGCCGCCGAGCCGTCGTAGCCGCCGACGGTGTACATCGCGGCCTTGGCCTCCTCGGTCGGCTCCACCCGGATGTTGCGGTACTGCGGCATGCCGGTACCGGCCGGGATGAGCTTTCCGATGATGACGTTCTCCTTGAGACCGAGCAGCGAGTCCGACTTGGCGTGGATCGCCGCGTCGGTGAGCACCCGGGTCGTCTCCTGGAAGGACGCCGCCGACAGCCAGGACTCGGTGGCGAGCGAGGCCTTGGTGATGCCCATGAGGACCGGACGGCCCGCGGCAGGCGTGCCGCTTTCCGCCACGCACTCGCGGTTGAGCCGCTCGAAGCGCGGCCGCTCCACGAGCTCACCGGGCAGCATGTCGGTGTCGCCGGACTCGAGCACGTTCACGCGCTTGAGCATCTGCCGGACGATGATCTCGATGTGCTTGTCGTGGATCGACACACCCTGCGACCGGTAGACCTGCTGGACCTCGGCCACCAGGTGCAGCTGCACGGCCCGCGGGCCGAGGATGCGCAGCACCTCGTTGGGGTTGACGGCACCGGCGATCAGCTGCTGGCCGACCTTCACCCGGTCCCCGTCGGAGACCAGCATGCGCGAGCGCATCGAGACCGGGTACGCGATCTCGTCGGACCCGTCGTCCGGCACGATCACGATCTTCCGGGTCTTGTCGGTCTCGTCGATGCGGACCCGGCCCTCGGCCTCGCTGATCGGGGCGACACCCTTGGGGATGCGCGCCTCGAAGAGCTCCTGGACACGGGGCAGACCGTGGGTGATGTCGGCACCCGCCACACCACCGGTGTGGAAGGTACGCATCGTCAGCTGGGTACCGGGCTCACCGATCGACTGGGCGGCGATGATGCCGACCGCCTCGCCGACGTCCACGAGCTTGCCGGTCGCGAGCGAACGGCCGTAGCACATGGCGCAGACACCGATCTTGGCCTCGCAGACCAGGGCGCTGCGGGTCCGGACGGTCTCCACCCCCGCCTCGACCAGCGCGGTCACGTGGTTGTCGTTGATGTCGACGCCGGCGGCCGCGACGACCTTGCCGTCCACCACGACGTCCTCGGCCAGGATGCGGCCGTGCACGTTGCTCTCGGCGTTCTCCGCCTTGACGAGGTTGCCCTGGGCGTCGCGCTCGCCGACGTGCAGCGGGACCGCGCGGTCCGTGCCGCAGTCGATCTCGCGGATGATGACGTCCTGCGCGACGTCCACCAGACGACGGGTCAGGTAACCCGAGTCGGCGGTCCGCAGCGCGGTGTCGGCCAGACCCTTCCGCTGTCCGTGGGTGGAGATGAAGTACTCCAGCACCGACAGGCCCTCACGGAAGGATGCCTTGATCGGACGCGGGATCGTCTCACCCTTGGTGTTGGAGACCAGACCGCGGATGCCGGCGATCTGACGGACCTGCATCAGGTTTCCTCGGGCGCCCGACTGGACCATCATCCAGACCGGGTTGTTCTTCGGGAAGGCCTTCTGCATGTCATCGGTCACGTCACTGGTCGCGTGCGTCCAGATCTCGATGAGCTCCTGGCGGCGCTCCTCGTCCGTGATGAGACCGCGCTCGTACTCGCGCTGGACCTTGTCGGCCCGGCGCTCGTACGACTCCATGATGTCGGCCTTGTTCGGCGGCGCGACGACGTCCTCGATCGAGATCGTCACCCCGGCCCGCGTGGCCCAGTAGAAGCCCGCGTCCTTGAGCGCGTCCAGCGCGGCCGCGACCTCGACCTTCGGGTAGGTCTCCGCCAGCTCGTTGACGATGGCCGACAGCTGCTTCTTGCCGACCTGGAAGTTGACGAAGGGGTAGTTCGCCGGGAGCGTCTGGTTGAACAGGCACCGGCCCAGCGTGGTCTCCAGCCGGTACGGCTCGCCCGGCTCCCAGCCCTCGGGGGCCGACCAGTCGCGGGGCGGCGGGACGTCGCCCTTCACCCGCACCTGGATCTTGGCCTGGATGTCCAGCTCGCGCCGGTCGAAGGCCATCAGGGCCTCCGACACCGATCCGAAGATCCGGCCCGCGCCGGCGGCGTTCTCGTCGTCCTCCTTGGCCGTGGTCAGGGAGTACAGACCGATCACCATGTCCTGGGTGGGCATGGTCACCGGCTTGCCGTCGGCCGGCTTGAGGATGTTGTTGGTGGACAGCATCAGGATGCGGGCCTCGGCCTGCGCCTCGGCCGACAGCGGCAGGTGCACGGCCATCTGGTCACCGTCGAAGTCCGCGTTGAACGCGGTGCAGACGAGCGGGTGGATCTGGATGGCCTTGCCCTCGACCAGCTGCGGCTCGAAGGCCTGGATGCCCAGGCGGTGCAGGGTGGGCGCGCGGTTGAGCAGCACCGGGTGCTCGGTGATGACCTCTTCGAGGACGTCCCACACGACCGGGCGGGCACGCTCCACCATGCGCTTGGCCGACTTGATGTTCTGCGCGTGGTTCAGGTCGACCAGGCGCTTCATCACGAACGGCTTGAACAGCTCCAGCGCCATCTGCTTGGGCAGACCGCACTGGTGCAGCTTCAGCTGCGGGCCGACGACGATGACCGAACGGCCGGAGTAGTCGACACGCTTGCCCAGGAGGTTCTGGCGGAAGCGGCCCTGCTTGCCCTTGAGCATGTCGCTGAGGGACTTCAGCGGGCGGTTGCCGGGGCCGGTGACCGGACGGCCGCGGCGGCCGTTGTCGAACAGCGCGTCGACGGCCTCCTGGAGCATCCGCTTCTCGTTGTTCACGATGATCTCGGGGGCGCCGAGGTCGAGCAGACGCTTGAGGCGGTTGTTCCGGTTGATCACCCGGCGGTACAGGTCGTTCAGGTCCGAGGTCGCGAACCGGCCACCGTCGAGCTGCACCATGGGGCGCAGGTCCGGCGGGATGACCGGGATGCAGTCGAGGACCATGCCGTTGGGCGAGTTGCGGGTGTTCAGGAACGCGGAGACGACCTTGAGCCGCTTGAGCGCGCGGGCCTTCTTCTGGCCCTTGCCGCTGCGGATCGTCTCGCGCAGGTTCTCCGCCTCGGCCTCGAGGTCGAAGTTGGACAGCCGCTCCTGGATGGCCTGGGCGCCCATGCCGCCGCGGAAGTAGCGGCCGAAGCGGTCGCGCATCTCGCGGTAGAGCAGCTCGTCACCCTCCAGGTCCTGGACCTTGAGGTTCTTGAACCGGCTCCAGACCTCGTCCAGCCGGTCCAGCTCGCGCTGGGCCCGGTCGCGGAGCTGGCGCATCTCGCGCTCGGCGCCCTCGCGGACCTTGCGGCGCTGGTCGCCCTTGGCGCCGGCGGCCTCCAGCTCGGCCAGGTCGGCCTCGAGCTTCTTCTGCCGGGCCTCGATGTCGGCGTCCCGGCGCTGCTCGATGTGCTGGCGCTCGACGGAGATCTTCGCCTCGAGCGACGGCAGGTCACGCTCACGCAGGTCCTTGTCGACGTGCGTGATCATGTAGGCCGCGAAGTAGATGACCTTCTCCAGGTCCTTCGGGGCCAGGTCGAGCAGGTATCCCAGACGGGACGGGACACCCTTGAAGTACCAGATGTGCGTGACGGGCGCGGCCAGCTCGATGTGGCCCATCCGCTCACGGCGCACCTTGGCGCGGGTCACCTCGACGCCGCAGCGCTCACAGATGATGCCCTTGAAACGGACGCGCTTGTACTTACCGCAGTAGCACTCCCAGTCCCGGGTCGGACCGAAGATCTTCTCGCAGAAGAGCCCGTCCTTCTCCGGCTTGAGGGTCCGGTAGTTGATCGTCTCGGGCTTCTTGACCTCGCCGTGCGACCACTGGCGGATATCGTCAGCGGTCGCGAGGCCGATCCGAAGCTCGTCGAAGAAGTTGACGTCCAGCACTTGTATTCCCCTCCTCAGCTTCTAGATCAGACCTCTTCGACGCTGCTCGGCTCGCGCCGGGACAGGTCGATGCCGAGCTCCTCCGCCGCGCGGAAGACGTCCTCGTCGGTGTCCCTCATCTCGATGGACATGCCGTCGCTGGAGAGCACCTCGACGTTCAGGCACAGCGACTGCATTTCCTTGATGAGGACCTTGAACGACTCGGGAATGCCCGGCTCGGGGATGTTCTCGCCCTTGACGATGGCCTCGTAGACCTTCACGCGGCCGAGGACGTCGTCGGACTTGATCGTCAGCAGCTCCTGGAGGGCGTAGGCGGCGCCGTACGCCTCCAGCGCCCACACCTCCATCTCACCGAACCGCTGGCCGCCGAACTGGGCCTTACCGCCCAGCGGCTGCTGCGTGATCATGGAGTAGGGGCCGGTCGAACGTGCGTGGATCTTGTCGTCGACCAGGTGGAGCAGCTTCAGGATGTAGATGTAGCCGACCGAGATCGGGTGCGGGAACGGCTCACCGGAGCGGCCGTCGAAGAGCTGGGCCTTGCCGTTCGGACCGACCATCCGCTGGCCGTCCCTGGTCATCAGGGTGCTGTCGAGGAGACCGATGATCTCCTCCTCGCTGGCGCCGTCGAAGACCGGGGTGGCGACGTTGGTGCGCGGCTCGACCTGGCCGAAGCCCTTGTCGCGCAGCCGCTCGGCCCACGCCTCCTCGATGCCGGAGATGTCCCATCCTCTGGCGGCGATCCACCCGAGGTGCGTCTCCAGGACCTGGCCGACGTTCATACGGCCGGGCACGCCCAGCGGGTTGAGGATGATGTCGACCGGGGTGCCGTCCTCCAGGAACGGCATGTCCTCGACCGGAAGGATCTTGGAGATGACGCCCTTGTTGCCGTGGCGGCCGGCGAGCTTGTCACCGTCGGTGATCTTGCGCTTCTGGGCCACGTAGACGCGGACCAGCTCGTTCACGCCCGGGGGAAGCTCGTCGCCCTCCTCGCGGCTGAACACGCGGACGCCGATGACCTTGCCCTGCTCGCCGTGGGGCACCTTCAGCGAGGTGTCGCGGACCTCGCGGGCCTTCTCGCCGAAGATCGCGCGGAGCAGCCGCTCCTCGGGGGTCAGCTCGGTCTCGCCCTTGGGGGTGACCTTGCCGACGAGGATGTCGCCGGGGACGACCTCGGCGCCGATGCGGATGATGCCGCGCTCGTCGAGGTCGGCCAGGACCTCCTCGGAGACGTTCGGGATGTCCCGGGTGATCTCCTCCGGGCCCAGCTTGGTGTCGCGGGCGTCGACCTCGTGCTCCTCGATGTGGATCGAGGAGAGGACGTCGTCCTGGACCAGCCGCTGGGACAGGATGATCGCGTCTTCGTAGTTGTGGCCCTCCCACGGCATGAACGCCACGAGGAGGTTCTTGCCGAGCGCCATCTCGCCGTTGTCGGTGCAGGGGCCGTCGGCGACGACCTGGTTGACCTCGATCCGGTCGCCCTCGGCGACGATCGGCTTCTGGTTGAAGCAGGTGCCCTGGTTGGAGCGCTTGAACTTGGCGACCCGGTAGGTGGTCCGGGTGCCGTCGTCGTTCATGACCGTGACGTAGTCGGCCGAGACCTCCTCCACCACGCCGGCCTTCTCGGCCGTGATGACGTCACCGGCGTCGGTGGCGGCGCGGTACTCCATGCCGGTGCCGACCAGCGGCGCCTCGCTCTTGAGCAGCGGCACCGACTGGCGCTGCATGTTGGAGCCCATGAGCGCGCGGTTGGCGTCGTCGTGCTCGAGGAAGGGGATCATGGCGGTCGCGACGGACACCATCTGGCGCGCCGAGACGTCCATGTAGTCGACCTCGTTGGCCCGCACGGACTCGAACTCGCCGCCCTTACGGCGGACGAGCACCCGGTCGGCGAGGAAGGTGCCGTCGGCGCTGATCGGCGTGTTCGCCTGCGCGATGACGTACCGGTCCTCCTCGTCCGCGGTGAGGTAGTCGACCTGGTCGGTGACCCGGCCATCGACGACCTTCCGGTACGGCGTCTCCACGAAGCCGAAGGAGTTGACCCGGCCGAAGGAGGCCAGCGAGCCGATCAGACCGATGTTCGGGCCTTCCGGCGTCTCGATCGGGCACATGCGGCCGTAGTGCGAGGGGTGCACGTCACGGACCTCGAAGCCCGCGCGCTCACGGGACAGACCGCCGGGGCCCAGCGCGGACAGGCGGCGCTTGTGCGTCAGCCCGGCCAGGGGGTTGGTCTGGTCCATGAACTGCGACAGCTGGGAGGTGCCGAAGAACTCCTTGATCGACGCCACGACGGGGCGGATGTTGATCAGGGTCTGCGGCGTGATCGCCTCGACGTCCTGGGTGGTCATCCGCTCGCGGACGACGCGCTCCATGCGGGCCAGGCCCAGGCGGACCTGGTTCTGGATGAGCTCGCCGACCGTGCGCAGGCGGCGGTTGCCGAAGTGGTCGATGTCGTCGGTCTCGACGACGATCTCGCGGTCACCGGCGCCGTTCATCGAGGTCTCGCCCGCGTGCAGCTTCACGAGGTACTCGATGGTGGCGACGATGTCCTCTTCGGTCAGCGTGCCCTGCGTGATCTCGGCGTCGACCCCGAGCTTCTTGTTGATCTTGTAGCGGCCGACCTTGGCGAGGTCGTAGCGCTTGGGGTTGAAGTAGAGGTTCTCCAGCAGGGTCTGCGCCGACTCCTTGGTCGGGGGCTCGCCCGGGCGCAGCTTGCGGTAGATGTCCAGCAGGGCGTCGTCCTGGCCGGCCGTGTGGTCCTTCTCCAGGGTCGCCCGCATCGACTCGTACTGGCCGAAACGCTCCAGGATCTGCTCGTTCGTCCAGCCGAGAGCCTTGAGCAGGACCGTGACGGCCTGCTTGCGCTTGCGGTCGATGCGGACGCCGACGCTGTCGCGCTTGTCGATCTCGAACTCGAGCCAGGCGCCCCGGGAGGGGATCACCTTGCAGCCGTAGAGGTCCTTGTCCGAGGTCTTGTCGATGCTGCGATCGAAGTAGACGCCCGGGGACCGGACCAGCTGGGAGACCACGACACGCTCGGTGCCGTTGATGATGAAGGTGCCCTTGGCGGTCATGAGCGGGAAGTCGCCCATGAAGACCGTCTGGCTCTTGATCTCACCGGTGGTGTTATTGATGAACTCCGCCGTGACGAACATCGGGGCGGAGTAGGTCATGTCCTTGTCTTTGCACTCATCGACTGAGTACTTCGGCGGCTCGAACCGATGGTCCCGGAACGACAGGGACATGGTCCCGGAGAAGTCCTCGATGGGACTGATCTCCTCGAAGATCTCTTCGAGACCCGACTGGGCCGGAACGTCCTTGCGCCCGGCCTGGCGAGCCGCCTCGACCCGCGCCTTCCACTTCTCGTTGCCGAGCAGCCAGTCGAAGGACTCGGTCTGCAGAGCGAGAAGGTCGGGAACTTCGAGCGGCTCCTGGATCCGTGCGAAAGACACACGACGGGGACCGGCGGGTACGGCGGAGGCGTTGCGCGAGGCTGCCAACAGATGTCCTTCCGAGGGCTCGCGGCGGACTGACTACACGCACGCCAGACGACCATGCTCGGAGCACCAAAAGAAGCGGGTCGTCAAAGGGCAGCGCAAAGGGGCAGTGTAGCCGAACGGCATACACCTGTCCACTTCACTCTCGCTGCACGCTCCACGTTGGTCGCAGCATCGCCCGTCGAAGCCGAAACGTCAAGCCCAAGGACCGACATTCCAACCGGAAACCGGCCGGAACGCTGGGACTTCTTCCCTCACCGGACCGTGTGCACCGCCGCCTCCAGACGATGCCCACGCTCCGGAGAGGCTAACGCCCCGAAGCCCGATGGCTCCAACGCCGGACGATAACCGACCGACGATCGACACTGCCGTGATCCATGTACCCGCGGCCACACATTTCTTAAACACAGGATTTGCTAACAATTAGCTAACGCGCCCTGCCTGAGCGGGAAGATCATCCGAGCGGTCACGGCGACGGAGGGGCTCCGAGAAGTGTGGAGAGCTCCGCGACCAGCCAGCGGCCGTCCTTGTTCACCATCACGAACCGCGCCCGGCTCTGACTGACCTGCCGCCGGGGCGCCTTCTCCCCCGCCGGGATCTTCGCGACGCTCATGTTCACCAGCAGCAGCACCTCGGCCCGGTCCGGTCCCGCCGACTCCACCGCCGCCCCCGCGACCGTCGCGGACTGCACCGCCTGCTGCCGCCGGGCCGCGGGGGCCAGCGTGGCCGACAACCGCCTGTAGTGCCCGGTGAGCTCTCCGGTGGCGTATCCCGCGGCCCGCGCGAGATCCTGCTCGATCGTACGATAGTCGTACGACAACATGTCGGACGCCACGGACCGGGCCGCGGCGAGCGCCTCCCGCCCCGCCGCCTCCGCCGCCTGCAGCCGCCCCAGGTCGGCGAGCATGACGCCGACCGCCACCGCGAGGGCCAGCGCCACGGCGCCCATCACCCCGGCGGTCGGCAGCCAGACCCGCCTCACGGGACCATCTCCGCCTTCGACACGAGCCACTTCCCGCCGGTCCGGGTGACCTCCATGCTCCACCGGTAGAACCTCTCCTGCGGAGCGTTCTCACCGCCCTCCCACTCGACCACCGCGTCCCCGACCACCAGCACCCTGGCCGTCCCCTCCCCCAGCGAGACCAGCCCCACCGCGCGCAGGGCCCCGGTCTGGACGACCTTGTCCTTGGTCGTCGTCTCCCGCAGCGCCGCCGCGTTCCTGGAGTACTCGGCCCTCGCCTGTCCGGTGGAGGTGTCCAGGATGCGCCTGATGTCGGCGTCGACGGTCCGGTGACCGACCGAGAGCAGGTTGACCGCGTGCGTTCCCGCGGCCCGCAGCGCCGCCTGGCGGTCGTCGGCCGCCGCCTGGGCTTCGCGGAGCCGCCCGCCGATCCAGACGGCCGCCGCGAGCAGCAGCACGATCAGCGCACCGAGCACGGACACCGCGATCCTCGGCCACCGAGGGGGCCGGTCAGCCTCCACTGCCATGCGTCCTCTCCCGTCGCGCGCCGGACGGTGGGCCGGCGGCGTCCGGGCCGGCCGTACGGACGGGGCCCGCCGTACCGGGCGCGGAAGCCTCCGGTCGCCGGATCATAACCCGCCGGATGGATCCGCGACCGCCGCTTCAGGGACCTTCTCCGCGTCTCCCGCGGAGGGCGTCACCGCACGCCGTTGACGTGGGCGGCGACCAGCCGGGGGTACTCCTCGAGCCAGTTGCGGCCCCGCTCGTCCACGAACGAGTTCGGCGGCGGGATGACGCCGTTGGCCGCCAGCCACGCGCCCGGCGGGCGCTGCGTCCGGCGGATGCGGTTCCCGCCCGGCATGAGCTGCGGCGGGATCGGGGGCAACCTGCCCGGGTCGTGCCCCATCTGCGCCTCGGCCTCCAGCTCGGAGACGTCCTTCTCCTCCGACATGCCGATCGGGCCGTGCCGGCGGGCGTTGAGGAACTGCCGTACCACCGGCTCGTCACTGGAGAGCAGCATCTCCCGCGGGCCGAACATCACCAGCTCCCGCCGGAACAGCAGGCCGATGCTGTCGGGGACCGTCCGGGCCGTGTTGATGTCGTGCGTGACGATGAGGAAGGTCGCCTCGGTCTCCGCGTTCAGGTCCACGATGAGCTGGTTGAGGTAGGCCGTACGGACCGGGTCCAGGCCGGAGTCGGGCTCGTCGAACAGGATGATCTCGGGGTCGAGGACCAGCGCGCGGGCCAGCCCCGCGCGTTTGCGCATGCCGCCGGAGATCTCCCCGGGCAGCTTCCCCTCCGCGCCGACGAGGCCGACGAGCTCCATCTTCTCCATGACGATGCGCCGGATCTCGGTCTCGCTCTTCTTGGTGTGCTCGCGCAGCGGGAAGGCGATGTTGTCGTAGAGGTTGAGCGAGCCGAACAGCGCCCCGTCCTGGAAGAGCACGCCGAACAGCCTGCGGAGCTCGTACAGCTTGCCCTCGCTGCAGTTGGCCAGGTCGTGCCCGTCGATCCAGATGTGGCCGCGCTCGGGCCGCAGGAGACCCACCAGGCTCTTGAGGAAGACGGACTTGCCGGTGCCGGACGGGCCGAGCAGCACCGAGATCTCACCGGCCGGGAGCGTCAGCGTGACGTCCTCCCAGATCACCTGCCTGCCGAACGACTTCGTCAGGCCCTCGACCACGACTTCCACGCCCACGCGCCGTCCTCCAGAAGACCGGTTCGCCCACGTCGGCGACGGACCCCCGACCGGCCGGTCCGCCGGCCGGTCCACCGACCGTTACGGCATGGTTATCAGACCATCAGTACAACAACAAGGGGGGAACGGCCCAGCGGTGTCTTCCGCGCGAGGGGCGCCGGCCACATCCCCGGCCTGTGACGTGCGCCGCCACGGCCGGCCCGGAGCGCGCGAGGCCCGGGAACACGACGAGAGCGGACCCACCGGCACCGGGTGGATCCGCTCTCGTCGCGGTGAAGCTGGAACTACTTGACGGTGACGCTGGCGCCGGCGGCCTCGAGGGCGGCCTTGGCCTTCTCCGCCTGCTCCTTGTTGACCTTGCCGTCGAAGACCGGCTTCGGAGCGCCGTCGACCAGGTCCTTGGCCTCCTTGAGGCCCAGGCTCGTCAGGGCGCGGATCTCCTTGATGACCTGGATCTTCTTGTCACCGGCGGACTCGAGGACGACCTCGAACTCGTCCTGCTCCTCGGCCTCGTCGGCGGCGGCGGCGCCACCACCGGCGGCCGGAGCGGCGGCGACGGCGACCGGGGCGGCGGCCTTGACGTCGAAGGTCTCCTCGAAGAGCTTCACGAACTCGGACAGCTCGAGGAGGGTCATCTCCTTGAAAGCGTCGAGCAGCTCGTCGGTGCTGAGCTTCGCCATGATTTCCTCCGTATGGATCTAACTAAACTAAAGGACTGGGACCGCGGTACGTATGCGCTAATCCCCTGCGACCGCTTGCGCGGACCTACTCGCCCGCCTCGGCGCGCTTGGCGCGCAGAGCCTCGGCCAGCTGAGCCATGTTGGTGGGCAGCGCGTTGAAGACGGCGGCGGCCTGAGACTGCTTCGCCTTCAGGGCGCCGGCCAGCTTCGCGAGGAGGACCTCACGCGACTCAAGGTCGGCAAGCTTGGTGATCTCGGCCGGGGTCATCGCCTTACCGTCGACGACGCCGCCCTTGATGACCAGGAGGGGATTGGCCTTGGCGAAGTCACGCAGACTCTTCGCAGCCTCGACCACGTCGCCGTTGACGAACGCGATCGCCGACGGGCCCGCGAGCAGGTCGTCGAGCTGGTTGATCCCGGCCTGGTTGGCCGCGATCTTGGTCAGCGTGTTCTTCACCACGGCGAACTTCGCATTCTCACCGAGAGAGACGCGCAGCTGCTTGAGCTGAGCGACGGTGAGACCGCGGTACTCGGTCAGAACGGCAGCGCTGGAGCCTTCGAAGCTGCTCTTCAGCTCGGCTACAGCCGTCGCCTTTTCCGCCTTCGCCATGGGCCTCCTTCCAGATGTGCCGCCGGCAAAGGCCCCGAAAAGCAGACAAGCCCCGGCATAGGCGCACGGGGCTCACATAAGGAAATCAATCCAGATGAAAACTCACATCACACCTACGCGGGCCGTCCACTGTCGTGGATCCTTGGGCCGCCAGGCCATGAGGCCAGGCGACGACCGGCGGTCTTCGGCGTTGACAGCTTACGCGTCATGGCGGACACATGCCAAATCGAGGCGTCCGGCGGGTTTCCAGGGCCCCGGCCGGCCTCCGTCCGAGGCCGGCCGGGCGGTCCCGCGAGCCGTCCGGGCTCCGCGCCTCCGCTCGCGGAGGACGCCGGTCCGCGGGCCGGACACTCCTGGACGAGTACGGCCCGCGCCCCGGCCGGACAGCCCCGGGGGCGCGGGCCGTGCCCGGGCTCAGTTCCCGCCGGAGTCCGCCGGCGGCCGCGCGCCCGCGTCCTTCGGCAGGTCGCCCACCTGGTCGGCGGGCGGCGCCGTGATCGTGACGGGCTCGTTGAAGTCCGCGAAGTGCACCGCCATGGTGAACGTCGCGCCCTCCTCGGAGCCGCTCAGCGTCACCTTGCGGGGCAGGCTCTGCGCGTCGGCCCACAGGTCGAACTTCACGCTCTTCGCCCGCGAGAACTCCTCCTGGAGCTGCTCACGCTCCTCGGGCGCGAGAGCCTGAACGGCCTCCGCCACCGGGAAGGTCCCGCTGTAGTGGACGGTCTCCACGCCGCCGACCGTCTCCGTGCCGACCGCCTTGACGTCCTTGGAGGCGGTCAGCAGCTTGACCGTGCCGGGCAGGTCGAACTGCTGGACCCGGGACAGGAGCTCGTCGACCTCGGCGCGGTCCCCCGCCTCCAGGTCCGCGGCGGACGCCCTGGTCCACGGCTTGCTCCCCCCGGTGAACCGGGTCAGCGCCTCGGACTTCGCGTAGACCGTGTCACCGAGCAGGATCACCCGGGCTCCGCCGGGCACGTTCCGCCCGCCGAAGGAGATCACGTCCAGCGTGACGTCGGCCGACGGCTCCGGCCTGCTCTGGTAGACCACCCTGCCCTGGACCGTGCCGGACCTCCCCTCGGGCCCGGTGGCGTCGACCACCAGGTCGGCGGAGTAGGAGGTCACCTCCTCGGCCTTCTGGGCACTCACCTGGACCGCCTCGGCGGCCGCCAGCTTCATGTTCCCGAGGGAGGCGGTGCCCTGCCCGGCAGAACATCCCGCCACCCCGACCAGCGCGGCCGCTCCCAGCGCCAGTGCGGGCACCAGTCGACGCATCCGTCTCACTCTCCTTCGTCTCCCCCGAACCTGACCATGAGCCTATGTCGCAGGCAGACGTGCTGCTTCGTCCGTGAGGACGAGAAAAAACACCAGGGCCTCAGCCGAATGGCCATTCGGCTGAGGCCCTGGTGTGAGAGACGTCCGACGGATCAGGCGTCGAGCTCGGCGGTCATCGCCCGCGTCACGTTCGGGTCGACCGGGATGCCCGGGCCCATGGACGTGGAGAAGGTGATCTTCTTCAGGTAGCGGCCCTTGGCCGCCGACGGCTTGAGACGGAGCACCTCGTCGAGGGCGGCGGCGTAGTTCTCGACGAGCTGACGCTCGCCGAACGACACCTTGCCGATGATGAAGTGCAGGTTCGCGTGCCGGTCGACACGGAACTCGATCTTGCCGCCCTTGATGTCGGTGACGGCCTTGCCGACGGCCGGGGTGACGGTGCCGGTCTTGGGGTTCGGCATCAGACCACGCGGGCCGAGGACGCGGCCCAGGCGGCCGACCTTGCCCATGAGGTCCGGGGTGGCGACGACCGCGTCGAAGTCGAGGCGGCCCTTGGCGACCTCGTCGATCAGCTCGTCGGCGCCGACGATGTCGGCGCCCGCGGCGCGAGCCTCCTCGGCACGGTCACCGGTCGCGAAGACCAGGACCCGGGCGGTCTTGCCGGTGCCGTGCGGGAGGTTGACGGTGCCGCGCACCATCTGGTCGGCCTTGCGGGGGTCGACGCCCAGCCGCAGGGCGACCTCGACGGTCGCGTCGAACTTGGCGACGTTGGTCTCCTTGGCCAGCCTGGCGGCCTCGACCGGGCTGTAGAGGTTCTCGCGGTCGACCTTGGCCGCTGCGTTGCGGTGGCCCTTGCTGCGCTTCACTTGCTCACTCCTGTGGATCGAGTGTCCGTGGTACGGGCCAGCGCCTGGCCCTTCCACTCGCTGTCGAGTCTGTGGTGGACGCCTCAGTCGGCGATCGTGATGCCCATCGAGCGGGCGGTGCCGGCGATGATCTTCTCGGCCGCCTCGATGTCGTTGGCGTTGAGGTCCTGCATCTTGGTCTCGGCGATCTGGCGCAGCTGCTCCCTGGTCAGCTTGCCGACCTTGTCCTTCTGCGGGACGGCCGAGCCCTTCGCCACACCGGCGGCCTTCTTGATCAGCTCAGGCGCCGGCGGCGTCTTCGTGACGAAGGTGAAGGTGCGGTCCTCGAAGATGGTGATCTCAACGGGGATGATGTTGCCGCGCTGGGCCTCGGTGGCAGCGTTGTACTGCTTGACGAAGTCCATGATGTTGACGCCGTGCGGACCGAGGGCGGTACCGACCGGCGGGGCGGGCGTGGCCTGGCCAGCGGGAAGCTGGACCTTGACCAACGCGGCGATCTTCTTCTTGGGAGGCATGGTTTTCTCCGGGTCCTTCTCTTCTCACATGATGTCCCAGGCCCCCGCGCACGCGGGGAGCGCGGCAGCCGGACCTCGACCGGCTCCGCGACCGTGGGACCGCCCCCGTTGACACGGGGCGGACTGATGAAGTCTACGCGACCGTCTCAGATCTTGGAGACCTGGTTGAACGAGAGCTCGACCGGGGTCTCGCGACCGAAGATCGACACCAGCACCTTGAGCTTCTGCGACTCGACGCTGATCTCGCTGACCGTCGCGGGCAGCGTGGCGAAGGGGCCGTCCATGACGGTGACGGACTCGCCCACCTCGAAGTCGACGGTGGCCGTGGTGGTCTTGACGGTCGTCTTCTTGGCCTCCTCGCTGGGCTCGGGGGCCAGCAGCTTGGCGACCTCGTCGATGCTCAGCGGGCTCGGCTTGTTCGACAGGCCGACGAAGCCCGTCACGCCGGGCGTGTTGCGCACGGCGGACCAGGACTCGTCGGTGAGCTCCATCCGGACCAGCACGTAGCCGGGCAGCACACGCTCCTTGACGAGCTGGCGCTTGCCGCTCTTCACCTCGGTCACGTGGTGCGTGGGCACCTCGACCTGGAAGATGTAGTCCTCCATGTTGAGGGACTGCGTGCGGGTCTCGATGTTGGCCTTCACGCGGTTCTCGTAGCCGGCGTAGGAGTGGATGACGTACCACTCGCCGTACTGGCCGCGCAGCTGGCGCTTGAACTCCTCGACCGGGTCGACCTCGGGAAGGACGTCGCCGTCCTCGTCGACGGCGCCGGCGGGGGCCTGCCCGGCCTCGGCCTCGCCTTCCGCCCCGGCGTCAGCCTCGCCGGACTCGCCAGACTCGCCGCGAGTCTCCTCGGACTCGTCGAACGACTCCTCCGCGGCGTCGACGGTCTCTTCCGGCTCGCCCTCCCACTCTTCGCGGGACTCGCCGGCCGACTGTGAAGACTCGGACACGGTGGCTCTTTCTCTTTCCGTCGATGGGCTACTGGGCGTGCGGAGGGGCTGAGATCGCGGCGGGCCGGCCCGCCGGACGCGGACTCCTAGGAGTCGGCTCCGCCGAAGATCCTCAGCACTCCCTCGGTGAACAGAGCATCGAGCCCGGACACGATCCCGACCAGGATCAGAACGAAGATCAGGACGATGACGGTGTAGGAGACGAGTTCCTTGCGCGTGGGCCAAATGACCTTGCGCAGCTCGGCGACGATCTGCCGGTAGAAGAGGGCGGGAGAAGTGCGCTTCGGCTTCTTCTCACCGCTCGGCTTGTCTGCGGTTTCGCCGCGCGTGTCGATCGCCACAGTCCTCACCTGAAATCCATCGTGTCCAACGCATATCCGCGGCGCGCTGGACGCCCTGATGCGCGGACCGCTCCTCGCAGGGCACGAGGGACTCGAACCCCCAACCGCCGGTTTTGGAGACCGGTGCGCTACCAATTGCGCTAGTGCCCTAAGACATGAACCACCATACCTCGGTTGAACCGAAGTTTGTCCGTGGCTCACCGGACTTGACCGCCGAACACGCATGAGGCGGCAAGGCCATGCGGGAGTCTACGCAGGAATGGCCGCCGCGTCGAACCGGAATCCTCTCCCGCAGGTCACAGGATGGGTAACGAGCAGGTCATGGACTCCTCCGCCGGCTCCGGCCGGACCCCGCGGGAGGGCCCCGCCACCGGCCCGCCACCGGCCCGCGACCGTCCACGCCGCCGTCCACGTGACCGTCCACGCCGTCGTCCACATGGTGGATCCGGACGGAACCGGGGCGACGGGTCTGTAACCATGGGGGTATGACCCGTCCTCGCATCTCCGCGCGCATATCCGCGATCTCCGAGTCCGCCACGCTCGCCGTGGACGCCAAGGCCAAGGCGATGAAGGCGGCGGGCCGCCCGGTCATCGGCTTCGGCGCCGGCGAGCCGGACTTCCCGACCCCGGACTACATCGTCGAGGCCGCCGTCGAGGCGTGCCGGAACCCGCGCTTCCACAAGTACACGCCCGCCGGGGGCCTGCCCGAGCTCAAGCAGGCCATCGCCGACAAGACCCTCCGCGACTCCGGCTACCAGGTCGACGCGGCACAGGTGCTCGTCACCAACGGCGGCAAGCAGGCGGTCTACGAGGCGTTCGCCACGCTCCTCGACCCGGGCGACGAGGTCCTGGTCGTCGCGCCGTACTGGACGACCTACCCCGAGGCCATCAAGCTGGCCGGCGGCGTCCAGGTCGACGTGGTGACCGACGAGACCACCGGCTATCTGGCGAGCGTGGAGCAGCTGGAGGCCGCCCGCACCGACCGCACCAAGGCCCTGCTGTTCGTCTCCCCGTCCAACCCGACCGGGGCGGTCTACAGCCCGGAGCAGGTCGAGGCGATCGGCCGCTGGGCCGCCGGGCACGACCTGTGGGTCGTCACGGACGAGATCTACGAGCACCTCACCTACGGCGACGCGCGCTTCTCCAGCATCGCCACCGCCGTCCCCGAGCTGGGCGACAAGGTGGTCGTGCTGAACGGCGTCGCCAAGACCTACGCGATGACCGGCTGGCGGGTGGGCTGGCTGATCGGCCCGAAGGACGTCGTCAAGGCCGCGACCAACCTGCAGTCGCACGCCACCTCCAACGTCTCCAACGTGGCCCAGGCCGCCGCCCTGGCCGCCGTCACCGGCGACCTGTCCGCGGTGGCCCGGATGCGGGAGGCCTTCGACCGCCGGCGCCAGACCATGGTCCGCATGCTCAACGAGATCCCGGGCGTGGTCTGCCCCGAGCCGAAGGGCGCCTTCTACGCCTACCCCTCGGTCAAGGAGCTCCTGGGCAGGGACTTCGGCGGCAGGCGCCCGCAGACCTCCGCCGAGCTCGCCGAGATCATCCTCGAGGAGGCCGAGGTCGCCCTCGTCCCCGGCGAGGCCTTCGGCACCCCGGGCTACTTCCGGCTGTCCTACGCGCTCGGCGACGACGACCTCGTCGAGGGTGTCGGCCGGGTGGCCAAGTTCCTGGGCGACGCCCGCTAGGGACTCTCTGCGGACCGTACGGAGCCCGACGCCCGCGACCGCGCCCCGGAAGCGGTGACGGTCG
>NZ_JBHSBM010000011.1:80953-87069 GCF_042650625.1 Planomonospora corallina | reverse complement strand
GCGGCCGGCCGCCCGCCCCGGCGCGGAGTGGACCGCGGGGACCGGGGTGGACGGCCGGCGGGCCCGGGGAACGGGTGACGGCCTCCCCGGTGACGGGGGCGCCCGTGTACCGTCCACCGGTATGCGCACCGTCCGCTTCGAGAGCCCCTTCTACAACGTCACCGATGACCCGGACCGGGTCATCGGTGACTTCCTGGGCTTCGCCCTCTCACTGAAGAACATCTCCGGACGCCCTCCGGCCGAGGAGTTCGCCGACATCTTCTCCCCCGAGGGGGACGGCATGCGCCTTCCCGACACCTTCGTGGCCTACCGGGCCGAGGTGCCGGACGACGTCCCCGAGGAGTTCGACGACCGGTTCACCGAGGAGATCGGGCGCAAGGAGCTCTGGGTGCTCACCCGGCTCGAATTCCGCAAGATGTCGGTCTCGGCCGTCATCGAGGGCCCCGAGCTGCGGCACCTGCTGCACGAGGCCCTCGCGCAGCGCACCGCCGCGCGGGAAGCGCGCCGCGGGCCGTCCTGAGCCCTCCCGCCGTCTCGGGACCCGGCCGGGTGCGCGCCCGGCCGGCGCCGTGGGCCCGGTGGGCGCGTCCCGGCGGTCACCGCCTCTGGACCCGGATCCCCTCGGCGATCCGGCCGGCCTCGGTCTCGAGGTCGGGGGTGGCGCCGACGAAGATCGCCGCTCCCGGCCGCTCCAGCCACATCACGAACCGGCCCCCGCCGTACAGCTCGTTGACCCACTCGACGGCGGGCCGGCCCCGGACCGGCGCCGTAGAGCGGGCGTGGCCGACCAGGGCGCGCAACTCCCGCTCCGAGGCGACCCCGCAGACCACCCCGACGCTCAGCGCGCTGCCGCCCTCCTCCACGCTGCGCTCGTCCGACCATCCGTGGCCCCGGACGGTGACCTTCTCCGGCTCGCTCAGCGACTCCAGGTCGGTGAAGCCGCCGCCCACGGTGAGGCGCTCCGGGATCCGCGGGAGGACCACGCCGGGGACCAGGCCCGTCACCTTCCCGGCGGCCGGGGGCTCGCAGAGCCGGTCGCCCGGTTCCGGATCCCGGCCGAGGCCGGCGATGATCTCGTCGAGCGCCGTCTCCATCCCAGGGGCGGCCTCCAGGAGGAATCCGAGTCCCGTCCTGTCGTGCCAGAGCACCGCGCGCGGGCGGCCGCCCCACCCCCTCTCACCCGTGGTGCCCTCCCAGGCGGGCGCGGTCCGCAGGACGGCCTCCCGGCTGCGGACGGCCTCGAAGCCCTCGCTCCGCTCCGCCCACGCCCTGAGCGCGTCCGGGTCGGCGGCGTTCCTCCCCCGCACCGCGCTCAGCCTGACCCGGCCGCCCTGACCGCTCCACTCCTTGCGGGTGACCGGTTCGGCGGAGGAGGCGGGAACCTCGCGGTCCAGGTAGACGCCGTCCGGCAGGCCGGCGAACCTGACGCCCTCCAGGGTGCCGCCGCCGGAACCGGTCGGGTCGGGGAGCCAGACCCCCTCGGCGATGCGCGTGAGCTCGTCCCGGTGATCGGCGCCGACCGTCACCCGCAGCACGACGTCGTCACGCTCGTGCCAGAGCAGGTCGAGGCCGTCGGGCGAGACCAGCCCGGGCCTGCCGCGGACCGAGGTCGCCTTGCCGCCGGGCACCAGCCCGAGGGACGTGAGCCGGCCGGGCCCTGCCGGTCCTGCCTTCTCGTACTTGCGCAGACGCACCAGGCCGTCACCGGATCCCCAGCTCAGCGTGACGACGTCGAGCTTGCCGACGGAGCCGGAATCGATCAGCAGCGTCCCCAGCCCCGCCGGGAGGTACCGGGCCTCGACGTCCTCCGCGACGTTCACATCCATACCTGCGCGGGTGGGCCGGTCCGCGGCCGCGACCGGGTCTCTCTGCGCGCCGGTCAGCTGCCCGGGGATGACCGTCCCGGCGGCGAGCACGGCGGCCACCAGGGCCGTGCCCGCGGCCAGGCGCCTCCCGCGGCGGCGGCGGTGCGAGAGCCGTACGACCCGGTCGGCCAGGTCCGGGGCGGCGCCCAGGTCGGCGGTCTCGGCGGCCATGGCGGCGCGCAGCTCGTCCTCAAGCCTCGGCATGGCGGATCACCTCCGTGAAGATCTCGGCGCCGATCAGGGCGCGCAGGCGGGCCAGCCCCTTGGCGGCCTGGCTCTTGACCGTGCCCACCGAGCAGCCGAGCGTCTCGGCGGTCTGCGCCTCGGTCATGTCCTCCCAGAAGCGCAGGACGAGCACCGCCCGCTGGCGCGGGGGCAGGCGGCGCAGGCCGTCCATGAGGACCGGACGGAGCTCGACGCCCGTCAGGTCGCCTGCGGCCGGGGTCTCCGGGAGCGTGGGAGCCGGGAAGATGTGCAGGATCGCCCGGCGGCGGGCGCGGCTGATCGCCGTGTTGACGATGATGCGGCGGACGTACGGCTCGGGGTCGCTGCCGGCGCGCAGCCTTCCCCAGTTGCGGTATGCCTTCTCCAGCGCGCTCTGCAGCACGTCCTCGGCCTCGTCCCGCGACCCGCACGTCAGGTGGGCGACGCGCAGCAGGGCGGTCCCCCGCGCCGCGACGAACGCGGCGAACTCCTCGTGGCCGCTCATGCGGCCGTGCCTGGTCTCATGCCCCTACCTACGCTCGGCGCGCCGGAAGGGTTGCCCGGCGGGACCGGGGAGTCCTCCGCCGGCCGGGCGCCCTTCCGACGGGCCGCCCGGAAACCGGCCTGCCTTTCGGAGAACCCGCCCGGATGAGGCGGCCTCTCGAAGCACCCGCCCGGATCAGCCGATGACCCCCTGCAGGGCGCACTCCACGGCCGTGCGCAGGTCGGTCGCGCGCCCGGTCTCGATGAGCCGGTCGTACTCGTCGGTGTCCGTGCGGGCGCGCAGCCTCGCCTCGGCGCCGGCGAGGATCCCGTCGAGCAGCGGCAGGCGGCGGGGCGGCGCCCCGGTGCTCTCCCAGGCGGCCCGGGCCGCACCGAGGAGGAACAGGGCGAGCGTGTCGTCCACGTCCCCCGCGGCGATCACCGCGAGGACCTCGAGCCCGGTGACGAGGGCCGGGTCGTCGTCGAACACCCGGGCCCCGCGCAGTGCTTCGCGGACCGAGGCGGTGGCCGCCGCGGTGTTGCCCAGGAGGTGCTCGACCAGGCCGAGGATCAGGTCGAGGTGGGCGAGGGTCCAGTAGTCGCGGCAGGAGGCGCACAACTCGCGGCCCTCGCGGACGACCACGACGGCCTGGTCGTGGTGTCCGGCGAGCAGCAGGCCGACGGCCACGACGGTGTAGGTGGACAGGAAGCCGGGCAGGAGGTCACCGGCCGAGCGGTGGCGCTCCCGGGCCTCCTTGATGAGCCGCAGGGCACTGCCCAGGTCTCCCCTGGCGACGGCCAGGTGGGCCTGGAAGTGGCTGACGTAGGGGGCCATCTCGCCGGCCCCGTCCCGGTCGACGGCCGCACACTCGGCGAGGGCCCGCTCGGCCTCGTCGTACTCGCCTCGCTGGATCGACATGTAGGTGTGCACCCACAACGCCTTGAACCGCTCGGGGCAGGGTGCGGGCTCCAGCTCCAGGCCGCGCAGGATCAGCTCGCGGCCGAGGGCCGTCCGTCCGCAGCAGACCCACAGGAACCACAGGCAGCTGACCAGCTCCAGGCCCCTGCGGCGCCCGGCGGGGTCGGCGTAGCAGTGGTCGACGGCCCGGCGCAGGTTGGCGAGGTCGGGAACGAGCCTGCGATACCAACCGAGCTGGTCGTTGCGCCAGCCCTCGTTCGCGCGGACGGCCAGGCCGAAGAAGTGGTCGCGGTGCCGGAGCTCGGCCTCGGCGGTCTCGCCCAGGAGGTCCAGCCGGGCGGCGCCGTAGGCCCGGGCGGTGTTCGTCAGCCGGAGGCGGACGCCGCCGGCGGCCTTCTCCCGGGTGAGGACGGACCGGTCGAACAGCCCGGACAGCGCGTCGAGGACCTGCCCGGTGGAGAGGCCGGGGCCGCACACGTGCTGGGCGGCCCCGGCGTCGAAGCTCCCGGCGAAGACCGAGGCCCGGGCCCAGACCAGGCGCTCGGCCGGGTCGCACAGCTCGTGGCTCCAGTCGAGCGCGGCGCCCATGGAGCCGTGCCGCCGGGCCTCGCCGTCGCCGCGGGGGCCGTCCGGAGAGGAGCCGTCCACGAGGGAGCCGTCCGGGAACAGGCGTGCCCCGCCCGGGTCCGGGGAGGCCGCGGCGAGCCTGATGGCGAGCGGGAGATTGTCGAGCCTGCGGCAGATCTCGACCGGATCGCGCCCGCCGAGCCGGTCGCCGGCGAGCGCGGCGAGCAGGTCGGCGGCGTCGTCGTCCGGCAGCCCGCCGATCGGGTAGAGGTGCTCACCGGTGAAGCCGAGCCGCTGCCTGCCGGTGGCGAGGACCCTCAGGTCGCCGACCTGGTGCAGCAGCCGCTCAACGAGGGCTCCGGCGGCGCCGGCGACACGGTCGCAGTCGTCCAGGACGAGCAGCCGGGGGCGGGAGAGCAGTTCGACCGTCACGGCGTCGACGGCGGAGGCGCCCGGCCGCACGCGGGCCCCGAGCACGCCGGCGAGCGTCCGCGCCAGGCCGGGGAGGTCGTCCGGAGCCTCGGACAGGTCGGCGACCCGGACGTATCCCGGGGAGTCCTGCCCGAGCGTCCCGGCCAGGCGCAGCGCGAGGCGGCTCTTGCCCGACCCCGCAGGTCCGATCAGCGTGACACGGCGCGTCCGCGCGAGCAGGCCGCAGATCTCGGCGAGCTCTGTGCGCCTGCCGACGAAGAGGTCCGCTTCCATCGCAGTCCCGGCACCGTTCCGACTACCCATACCGTGCCAACTCTCGCATGCCGCGCCGGTCCGGTGGAACCGTTCCGGGAATTACGGTGATCCTTGCTCCCGCTTCCGGACATCGCACCCGTGACCGCCGCTCCGGGACGCTCCCTCCACCGCTCCGGGACGCCCCGGCGCACTCCCCTGCGCCGGTACGGCGGGCGGCCGCGCCGCGGCGGGATCGTGCCCGGCTCGGGGCGCCGGTGCGGCAGGATATGGAGATGGCACGTCCGCTGAGCGCCCTCCCCAAAGCCCACCTGCACCTGCACTTCACCGGGTCCATGCGGCACGGCACGCTGGTCGAGCTCGCCCGCGAGCACGGCGTGCACCTCCCCGACGCGCTGGAGCAGGACTGGCCGCCCCGCCTGCGGGCGACCGACGAGCGGGGCTGGTTCCGGTTCCAGCGGCTCTACGACATCGCCCGCTCGGTCCTGCGCCGCCCCGAGGACATCTACCGGCTGATGCGGGAGACCGCCGAGGACGAGGCCGCGGAGGGCTCGGCCTGGCTGGAGATCCAGGTGGACCCGTCCGGGTACGCCCACCGGTTCGGCGGGCTCACCGGCACGCTGGAGCTGATGCTCGACGCCGTGCACCGGGCCGCCGACCACGCCGGGATCGGGATCGCGGTCGTGGTGGCCGCCAACCGGACCCGGCACCCGCTGGACGCCAAGACGCTCGCCCGCCTCGCCTCCCGCTATCTCGACCAGGGCGTCGTCGGGTTCGGGCTCTCCAACGACGAGCGCCGGGCCCGGGCCCGCGACTTCGACGGCGCGTTCCGGATCGCCCGGCGGGCCGGGCTGCTGGCCGTACCGCACGGCGGGGAGCTGCTGGGGGCGGCGAGCGTCGCCGAGTGCGTGGACGACCTGGGCGCCGACCGGGTGGGGCACGGGGTGCGGGCCGCGGAGTCGCCCCGGCTGATGGAGCGGCTCGCCGACCGGCAGATCGCCTGCGAGGTCTGCCCGACCTCGAACGTCGGGCTCGGGGTGGCCGAGCGGGCCGAGGACGTGCCGCTGCGCCGGCTCTTCGACGCGGGGGTGCCGATCGCGCTGGGCGCGGACGACCCGCTGCTGTTCGGCTCGCGGCTGCTGGCCCAGTACGAGCTGGCCCGGCGGGTGTACGGCTTCCGCGACGCGGAGGTGGCAGAGCTGGCCCGGCAGTCGATCCGGGCCTCGGCCGCCCCCGAGCAGGTGCGCAAGGACCTGCTGAAGCAGATCGACGACTGGCTGGTCGCCCCGGAGTGAGAACCCGCTGAAGCAGAGCGGCGACCGGCCGGCCGCTCCGGAGTGACGGAGCACGCCGAAATGACGGAGCGCCCGGAGTGACGGAGCGCTCCGGGGAGC
>NZ_JBHSBM010000011.1:74919-80923 GCF_042650625.1 Planomonospora corallina | reverse complement strand
GCCGGGGACCGGCGGGCGGCGGCGCTCCCCGGAGCACGGCCGCCCGGCGCCCTCAGTGGTCGAGGGCGTAGGCCACGGCGGAGTCGGGGTCGTCGTCGTGGCCCTCGGCGAAGACCGCGTCGTAGGTGTCGTCGCCGAGCAGCTGCCGGGCGGTGCGCTCGGCGACGGTCCGCGGCTCCGACATGCCCTCCGAGCCGAAGCCCCGCAGCCCGAACGCGGCCCACAGCCGCATGCCTGCGCCCTGGAGCCGGGCCGTGCGGTAGCCGTCGCCCTGGACCGCGGCGATCACCGCGAGCTGGTCGAGGGCGAGCGCCACCCCGGTGGTGTCCCGCAGCCGCCACTTGGCGGCGAGCGAGCGCCGGGCGGCCTGCTCGGCCTCCTCCAGCCGTCCGAGGCCGAGCTGGGCGATGGAGAGCACGTAGTCGCCGGTGGCTCGGGCCCAGCGCTCACCGTGGCTCTCGCAGAGGCCCTGCGCCTCCTCCAGGATGGTGATGGCCCTGGCGAAGTCACCGCGCCAGGTGACCGCCATGGCCGCGGTCACCAGGGCGAGCGGCTCGCTCACGGTCATGATCTGCGCCCTCCGGAAATACTCGCGTACACGCCTGACAGCGGGTTCGACCTCCTCGAGGGCGCCGACGCACAGAGCGCGGACGGCCAGGCGGAGCTGCGCGTGCCCCGCCGCCTCGTGGTCGCCCCACTGGAGTGCCACGGCCAGTGCCGTCTCGGCCCGGCGGCGTCCGGACTCCAGGTCGCCCTGGGCCATGGCCACGCAGCCGTCGGCCCACAGGAGCTTGGGCAGGCCGGGGTCGGTCGGGGAAGCGGCCTCGATCGCCCGCTTCATGTAGTAGCGGCCCTCGCGCAGGCGCCCCAGGCAGAACCAGAGGATCCACAGCGCTCCGGCGATCTCGACGGAGAGCGGGCCGCCGGGAGCGCCGGAGTCGAGGACGACGCGGAGATTGGTGATGGCGAAGTTCAGCCGTCTGGCCCACTGCTCCTGGTCGGGGCCGTACCAGCCGGCGTCGGCCCGGCGCGCCAGGTCGAGGTAGTAGCAGCGGTGCCGCTCGGCCAGCCGCTCGGCGTCCCCGAGCGCGAGGAGCCGCTCCCTGCCGTACTCCCTGATCGTGTCGAGCTGCCGGTAGCCGCCGGGGACCCGGATGAGCAGGGACTTGCCCGCCAGGACGGCCAGCAGGCCCGGCACGTCGGGCAGGTGCTCGTCGCCGCAGACCCAGACGGCCGCCTCGGTGTCGAAGTTCCCGGCGAAGACCGACAGGCGCGCCCAGAGCAGGCGCTCGGCGGGGGTGCAGAGCTCGTGGGTCCAGGCGACCGCGGTGCGGAGCGTCTGCTGCTGTGAGACGAGGGCCCGGTTGGCCGAGAGGGCGGCGAACCGGCCGTCCAGCCGCTCGGCGAACGGTTCCACCGGCATGGTGCCGAGCTGTCCGGCTGCCAGCTCGACGGCGAGCGGGATGCCGTCCAGCCGCCGGCAGATCCGGGCGGCGGCCGCCAGCCCTCCGTCGTCCAGGTTCAGGCCGGGCACCGCGGCCTCGGCCCGGTCGAGGAAGAGCCGGAGGGCGTCGTTGCTCTCGGCGCGCACGACGCCGGTGGGATCGGGCGGCCGGAACGGCTCGACGGGCAGCAGTGCCTCCCCGTCCACGCCGAGGGGCCGGCGGGAGGTCGCGATGATCCGCACCCCGGGGGCCCCTGCCAGGATCCGGCCGGCGAGCGCGCGGCAGGCGGGCAGCAGCCGCTCGCAGGTGTCCAGCAGGAGCAGGAGCCGTTTGCGGGAGAGGAACTCCACGAGCACCTCGGTCTGGGAGCGGGTGGACTCCTCCCGGAGGCCGAGGACCGCGGCGACCATGTGGGCGAGCAGGTCGCCGTTGCTCTCACCGGACAATTCGACCAGCCAGACGCCGTCGAGATAGGTGTCGCGGCATTCTTCCGCGGCTTTGACGGCGATCCGGGATTTCCCGACGCCCTCGGGGCCGGTGACCGTGGCCAGCGACGCCTCGTCCAGGAGCTTCACCAGCTCCCGCACCTCGGTCTCGCGGCCGACGAAGCTGCTCGTCTCCGCGGGGAGGTTCCCACGCCACCACGGGTTCCGTTCCATCGGTTCAGCTCCTTCCGCGTATCAGGAATAACATCCGGTCGCGGCCAGGGGCCGGGCGTCACCCCTTTCGGGGTGGGGTTTTTCCCCTCCGGCGGAAATCACGTCCTCACCTCGGGATTGAAACTTCTCCCGCCCGCCGTTGATATTCGCAATCGCTTTAATTTAATCATCAATGTCCGTTAAATGCCGTAAAATGCACTACGTGGGAGTCTGTGGCCGACGGGACGCGCGGGACACGCGACCGGACCGATTCCGTGCACTCCGGGACGGATCCCTCACACACTCCGGGACGGATCCCCCCGCCCCGGACGCCCCGTCCGGGACGTTCGGGGAGCCGATCTAGAAGGACGGCCACTAGACTCTGCCTGTCCGTGACCGTGGCCGCCGCGCCGCGGTTTTTCTGCGAACTGGACGGGACCGCATGTCTGGGTATGACCGCGTAGTGCAACCCGCGGCCGGCGACGAGGCCCTGGAGAACCACCTCGGTGGGGACGAGGCCAGGAACTACCGGCAGTACGAGTTCGACATGGTCGCCCCGCACGTGGGCCGCTCGATGCTGGAGATCGGCTCCGGCCTGGGCCACTTCGCCGAGCAGTTCCTGCCCCGGCTGGACCGGCTGGTGGTCAGCGACTTCGACCCCTACTGCGTGGAGCAGCTGAACAAGCGCTTCGCCGACCGCGACGACGTCGACGTGCTGCAGTTCGGCCTGCCGACCGAGATCCCCATCGGGGATAAGGTCGACACCGTCGTCCTGATGAACGTCCTGGAGCACATCGAGGAGGACGTCGAGGCGCTGCGCTCGCTCGCCGCCGCCACCCTGCCCGGCGGCCGGATCATCATCTGGGTCCCCGGCTACATGCAGCTCTACGGCGACTTCGACCGCAAGGTCGGCCACGTCACCCGCTACACCCCCGCCACCCTGCGCAGCACGGTCGCCCGGGCGGGCCTCGACATCGACGTGCTCAAGCCGATCAACTTCCTCGGCGGCCTCGCGTGGTGGCTGGCCGTCCGCCGCGGCGGCGTCGGCTACCCCGACCCGCGCCTGGTCAAGATCTACGACCGCACGGTGGTGCCCGCCACCCGTCTCATCGAGCGGTTCGTCCGCCCGCCGTTCGGCCAGACCGTCTTCTGCGTCGCCCGCGTGCCGCAGCAGCCGCGCTAGCCCCCGCGCCGCACGGCCCCGGCCACCCGTCCCGGCCGGGGCCGTCGGCGTGCCGGCCCTGCCGGCGCCCCCGTCCCGCGGCCCGCCGCGGCCGTCCGCGACCGTCCGCGCCCCGCCCCCTGTACGGCCTTGCCCGAGCCCGTACCCGGACATGCCCTCCCCACGGCCCGTACCCGGGCATAACGCCGGAAGACATCCGCGTCCGGGGAGGTCCGATGACGACCGATCACGCCAGAGCGAGCGATCGCGCCGAAGCCGCCGCCAAGGCCGCCGACTACGCCAAAGCACGTGAGGTGGCCGAGCAGGCCCGTGAGAAGGAGTGGGTCCGGCCCAGCTTCGGCAAGCAGCTCTTCCTGGGCGACTTCCGCCCCCACCTCGTCCACCCCGCCCCGGTCCTGCCGGAGGAGGAGAGCACCCGGGGCGAGGAGTTCCTGCACACGCTCCGGAGGTTCCTGGCGGAGCGGGTCGACCCGGCGCTGATCGAGCGGACCGCCCAGGTGCCGGACGAGGTCGTCAAGGGCCTGGCGGAGCTCGGCGCCTTCGGCATCACCATCGACCGCGAGTACGGCGGGCTGGGCCTGCCGTACCTCTACTACGGCCGGGCCCTGATGCTCGCCTCCTCCTGCTGCCCCGCGGTCGGCACCATGCTCTCGGCGCACCAGTCGATCGGGGTGCCGCAGCCGCTGAAGCTGTTCGGCAGCGAGGAGCAGAAACGCGCCTTCCTGCCCCGGTGCGCCGCCGGTGAGATCTCGGCCTTCCTGCTGACCGAGCCGGACGTGGGCTCCGACCCGGCGAGGTTGTCGACCACCGCCGTCCGGGACGGCGACGAGTACGTGATCGACGGCGTGAAGCTCTGGACGACCAACGGGGTCGTGGCGGACCTGCTGGTGGTGATGGCGCGCACCGGGGAGCGGATCTCCGCCTTCGTCGTCGAGGCCGACAGTCCCGGGATCACCGTCGAGCGGCGCAACGCGTTCATGGGCCTGCGCGGCATCGAGAACGGCGTCACCCGTTTCGAGCGGGTCCGCGTCCCGGCCGCCAACCTGATCGGCCGCGAGGGCCAGGGTCTGAAGATCGCGCTGACCACGCTGAACACCGGCCGGCTCTCGCTCCCGGCCGCCTGCGCGGGCAGCGCCAAGTGGGCGCTGAAGATCGCCCGCGAGTGGGCCCGTGAGCGTGTCCAGTGGGGGCGCCCGATCGGTGAGCACGAGGCGGTGGCGCGCAAGCTCTCCTTCATCGCCGGCACGGCCTACGCCCTGGAGGCCGTGATGGACCTGACCTGCCGCCTGGCCGACGACAGGAGCAACGACATCCGGATCGAGGCCGCCCTCGCCAAGCTGTACGCCTCCGAGATGGTCTGGAAGGTCGCCGACGAGCTGGTCCAGCTCCGCGGCGGGCGCGGCTACGAGACCGCCGAGTCGCTGGCCGCCCGGGGCGAGCGCGGGGTCCCCGCCGAGCAGATGCTCCGGGACATGCGGATCAACCGGATCTTCGAGGGGTCCACCGAGATCATGCACCTGCTGATCGCCCGCGAGGCGGTCGACGCGCACCTGTCGGTGGCGGGCGAGCTCGTCGACCCCTCGGCCTCCGCCCGCGACCGGGCCCGCGCGCTGGCCCGGGCCGGCTCCTTCTACGCCCGCTGGCTGCCCACCCTCGTCACCGGGCCCGGCAGCAGGCCCGGCTCCTACCCGGAGTTCGGGCACCTCGCACCGCACCTGCGCTACGTCGAGCGGACCTGCCGCAGGCTCGCCCGCTCCACCTTCTACGGCATGTCCCGCTGGCAGGGCGGCCTGGAGCACCGGCAGGGGTTCCTGGGCCGGCTGGTGGACATCGGCGCCGAGCTGTTCGCGATCACGGCGGCCTGCGTGCGGGCCCAGGAGGAGGCCGCGGAGCTGGGCCGGCGGCCCGTCGAGCTGGCCGACACGTTCTGCCGCCAGGCGCGGCTGCGCGCCGAGGCGCTCTTCGACCGGCTCTGGGACAACACCGACGCGGGTGACGTACGGCTGGCGCGGTACCTGCTGAAGGACCGCTACACGTTCGCGGAGGAGGGCATCATCGACCCCTCCCTCGCCGGGCCGTGGATCGCCCAGGGGTCCTCCGGCGCCCCGACCGCCGAGAACCTCCGCCGCCCGGTCCACTGACCGCGCGGCGGGCCGGGCCACCGCACGGGGTCCGGCCCGTCCCCGGCGCGGGGAGCCACCGCGCCGGGGGCGGGCCCGGCCGGGCACAGCCTCGCACCATATGTCCGGAATCACCCGGATTTAAATGCCTTGCACCGGTGGAAACGGGCGCGTACCGTCGTCGGTATGTGGATTTTCTCCTGACAGCCGGCGTCGATCGGCCGCACGCCGATCCGCCCGCACTCAGCTCTCCGGCCCCGTACGTCCGACGCGGCAGCTGAGTCTCCGGCACGGCCCTCGCGCCGCGTCGTCTCGATCCTTCGAAGGAGATCCCATATGCGTACCCGTCTTCCCGCCGTCCCCGTTTCCGCCAAGCGCTCCGGCAAGCCCCGGACCCGCACCCCGCTCCCGGAGCGGGCCCAGCCCCCGATGCCGCCAGTGCCCCGGCAGATGCCCAGACCGCATCAGCCGGTGAGGCCGACCCAGCAGCCGCGCCGGATCCCCGGCAAGGGCGGCCGCTGAAGAGGAGACGCCGCGGTCCCTCCCACTAGGGGACCGCGGCGTCTTCTTGCCTGCCGGCTCTTTCCTGCCGTGCGCCGGCCGGCGCCGGGCAGCCCG
>NZ_JBHSBM010000011.1:54000-74880 GCF_042650625.1 Planomonospora corallina | reverse complement strand
GCCGGCCGTTGGGCGCCTACAGGCGCTCGATGACGGTGACGTTCGCCTGGCCGCCGCCCTCGCACATCGTCTGCAGGCCGTACCGGCCGCCGGTGCGCTCGAGCTCGTGCAGGAGCTTGGTCATCAGGATCGCGCCGGTGCCGCCGAGCGGGTGGCCGAGGGCGATCGCTCCGCCGTTCGGGTTGACCTTGGCCGGGTCCGCGCCGATCTCCTTGAGCCAGGCGAGCGGGACCGGGGCGAACGCCTCGTTGATCTCGGTGACGTCGATGTCGTCGATCGACAGGCCGGCCCTCTTCAGCGCCTTCCGGGTCGCCGGGATGGGCGCGGTCAGCATGTAGACCGGGTCGTCGCCGGCGAGCGTCAGGGTGACGATGCGCGCCCGCGGGGTCAGGCCGTGGTCGCGGACCGCCTGCTCGGAGGCGATCAGCAGCGCGCCGGAGCCGTCGGAGACCTGCGAGGAGGTGGCCGCGGTGATCCGGCCGCCCTCGCGCAGGGTCTTCAGCTGCGCCATCTTCTCCAGCGTCGTGTCGGGGCGGGGGCCCTCGTCGTCCTCGACACCGTTGACCGGGGCGATCTGGTCCTTGAAGTAGCCGTTGGCGATGGCCTTGGCCGCCCGCTGGTGACTCTCGTAGGCGAAGCGCTCCAGCTCCTCGCGGGACAGGTCCCACTTCTCGCACATCAGCTCCGCGCCGCGGAACTGGGAGATCTCCTGCTTGCCGTACCGCTCGACCCACGTGTCACCGAACGGGAAGGGCATGCCCTTCTCCAGCGCGGCGGTGATGCTCGCGCCCATGGGGACGATGCTCATCGACTCCACACCGGAGGCGACGACGAGGTCCTGGGTGCCCGAGAGCACGCCCTGGGCCGCGAAGTGGACCGCCTGCTGCGAGGAACCGCACTGGCGGTCGATGGTGACACCGGGGACGCTCTCCGGCAGTCCCGCGGAGAGCCACGCGTTGCGTGCGATGTCCATGCTCTGCGGGCCGAACTGCATCACGCAGCCCATGATCACGTCGTCGACCGCGGCGGGGTCCACCCCGGTGCGGTCGATGAGCGCCTTGAGCGTGTGCGCGGCCAGGTCGGTGGGGTGGACGGTGGACAGGCCGCCCTTCTTCTTGCCGACCGGGGTACGGACCGCCCCGACGATGTACGCCTCTGCCACAGTGCCTCCTGGGTCCCGTCCCTACGAAACCGAGCATTATTCGGTCAGTAGGAGGTTACCTCAGAACGCCCGCCCGCGCCCTCCCCCGACGGTGTGTTCCGCCACGCACGACGGGCCCCCGCCCGGAGGGGCGGGGGCCCGCGGAACCGCCGGGACGTCAGCGCGGGTGGACGTTCGGCTTCGGCGGGGTGGACATGCCGTCGCCGATGAGGAACGACGGGTGCGGGGGCTGGTTGTAGGCGGTGTTCTGCCAGGCCACGGCGGTGCGGTACTGCACGTCGTGCATCAGGGTGTGGATGCGCCGGTCGGTCGCGTGCGGCGTGCTGTAGATCCGCAGGGCCCGGTTGTCGCTCGTCGGCCAGACGACCTCCTCGCGCCAGTCACCGAACAGGTCGGCCGTCAGGGACGGCGTGGCCTTGGTGCCGTTGTTGGAGTTCACCCCGGAGGCGGTCAGCAGCCGGGTGTCCCCGCCGGTGCCGTACTTGTCGATGCGGGTCCGGTCGAGCAGCTCGCGCACCGGGTCGCCGTCCCACCAGATCACGAAGTTGACCGAGGAGGGCTTGCGGCCCAGCGAGCCCCCGGTGACGCTGCGCAGCGTGTTGTCGGCCGCCGACCAGGACTCGGCGCCGGGGCTGCCGGCCCAGACGTCGGCCGAGACGCCGCGGCCGTTGTCGCTGCCGGAGGCCGTGGACCAGAGCACCTTGCCGGTGCGGGCGTCGGCGAACCACGAGCCGGGCTTGGAGGAGTCCTCGGAGACCTTGAACATCTCCAGGCCAGGCCGGGACGGGTTCAGGTCGCCCACGTGCATCGCGTCGCCGTGGCCGTTGCGGTTGTTCCACAGCGGAGCGCCGTTGTCGTCGACCGCCATCGACCCGTAGACGATCTCGTCCCTGCCGTCGCCGTCCACGTCGGCCACCGACAGGCCGTGGTTGCCCTGGCCGGCGTAGGAGGTGTCGGAGTTGGAGTCGAAGGTCCAGCGCCTGGTCAGCGAGCCGTTCCGGAAGTCCCAGGCGACGATCACGCTGCGGGTGTAGTAGCCGCGCGCCATGATCAGGGAGGGGCGCCGCCCGTCCAGGTAGGCCGTGCCGGCCAGGAAGCGGTCCACCCGGTTGCCGTAGGAGTCGCCCCAGGAGGAGACGGTCCCGCGGGCGGGCAGGTAGTCGACCGTGGACAGCGCCGCGCCGGTCCGCCCGTCGAACACGGTCAGGTACTCGGGACCGGCCAGGACGTAGCCGGAGGAGTTGCGGTGGTCGGCCGAGGAGGAGCCGATGACCTTGCCCGCGCCGTCCCTGGTCCCGTCGGCGGTCTTCATGGCGACCTCGGCGCGGCCGTCGCCGTCGTAGTCGTAGACCTGGAACTGGGTGTAGTGCGCCCCGGCGCGGATGTTGCGGCCCAGGTCGATCCGCCACAGCCGGGTGCCGTCGATCCGGTAGGCGTCGACGTAGACGTTGCCGGTGTGGCCGGACTGGGAGTTGTCCTTGGCGTTGGACGGGTCCCACTTCAGCACGAGCTCGTAGCGGCCGTCGCCGTCGAGGTCGCCGGCGCTCGCGTCGTTGGCCGCGTAGGTGTAGGCGACCCCGTCCGGGGTGGTGCCGCCGGCCGGCGGCTGGATCGGCACGTCCAGGTAGCCGTCCGCGAAACGGAGGGACGGCCCGGAGGCCTCCTGCTCGGCGCCGTTCACCACGGCCCGCACGGTGTAGGAGGCGTCGGCGGGGGCGCCGGCGTCCAGGTGGTTGGTGGAGCCGGTGATCGGCGCGGAGTTCACCTTCGTGCCGTTCCGGTAGAGGTTGAACCCGGTCGAGGCCGCCTCGGTGCCCAGCAGCCGCCAGCTCACCAGGTTCCCGCTGCCGGAACGCACGCTGACCAGGCCGCGATCCAGGTCCTCCACCTGCTTGGCGTCCGCCGGGATCGCCGTGGGCGTGGCGGTCGGGGTCGCCGTGGGGGTCGCGGTCGGCTTGGCCGTGGGGGTCGCGGTCGGGCCGGGGGTCGCGCCGGCGGGCTTCAGCGTCCAGCGCTTGGAGACGACCGAGTCGCAGGTGTTCTGCTTGACGGCGGCGCCGGAGTCGTTGGACGCCGTGTTGAGGCACTTGGCGCTGCCGGCGTTGACGACGCGGTAGACCGAGCCGCCGGCCGCCTCGAGCTTCCACGCCTGGAAGGAGCTCACCGAGCAGGTCTGCTGCACGACCGCCTTGCCCGCGGAGGTGCTGTCGCCGGAGATCCCGGCGCACTTGCCGCTGTGCGCGGCGGTCAGCCGCCGGCCGCCGGAGACGTCCGACAGCTTCCAGGTCTGGTTCGCGCCGCCGTTGCAGGCGTACTGCACCAGCGCAGCGCCGTCGGCGGTGCCCTTGGCGTACACGTCGAGGCACAGGCCGCTGGCCTCGTTCACCAGGACGTACGACCCGGCGGCCGGGGCGGCGGGCGCGGTGGCCGTCGTCGCCGCCGCGGTCTCCCAGCCGCCGAGCAGCGCGCCCGCCGCCAGGACGGCCGTGACGGCGGTCCCGCGGCGCGGCCGGGGCCGTCGCGGGGGTGTGAAGGGTCTCATGTCCAGCTCCGATCTCGACCACCGGGGGAACAGCGGGCCTCGGCCGCGCGCCGCCCTGCCGCACCGCCCCGGGGGGCGGGTGCCCGTACGGCCGGCGCGGGCGCCTTCCCTGGCCGGCCGCCCGACTGGTGGGAATGCGCTTTCCTAGCGCCCAGACGGTAGAGCAAGGCGGACAAAAGCGTCAATCCACAGAAAAAGAGGAAGGACGTGTCGTAAGAAGCGGCGGAGGAACAGCTCAGGTCAGGGGCCCCGCCCGGCGCGGAGACGGGGTGCGCCCTACGATCGCGGGGCTGAAACTTTCAGGGACGGTGGGCCGGGGTCCGGGGAGCACCGCGGCCGGAACCGTACGGGAGCGGCGGGCCGTCCGGTCAGGAGGGCCGGTTCAGCACGATGTAGCCGTCCCGCTCGAAGACGACCCGGTACCCGTCGCGCAGCGCCTCGTCGACCCGCTGCCGCTGCACCTCGTGCGCCCCGAACGGGAAGGACCAGCGGTCCACGTCGGCCACGATCCACGGCGCGCCGTGCGCGGCAGGACCCCACAGCAGCACGGTCGCCCGCTCGGTGAGGGCGGGACCGACGTGGTTGACGGCCTCGACGACCACCCCGTCCGGCACCGCCGCCACCGCCTGGCGGGCCGCGGCGGTGTGCGACTCGCCCTCGTAGAAGGACCACTCCAGCAGGTCGCCCAGGGCGAAGCGCGGCACCAGAGTGAGGGCGACCGCGCAGACGCCGAACGCCCAGTGGCGGCCTGCCCGCCGGGCCACGTCCGTGCGCCCGCCCCGGTCCGCGCCCCCGCCGTGCTCCTCACCGCGCCCCACGGCCGCACCCCGGTCCGCGCCCCCGCCCGGCCCGGTCCCGCCGCTCCTCCCCGGCCCCCGGACCGCCACCGACCGCCGGGCCGCCGCCCGGCGCCGGAGCCATCCGCCCAGCCGGCCCGCACCGTCCACGCCCGCGCAGAACAGGATCGCCACGAGGAAGGCGTTGTAGTGGAAGTTCGCCTCCCAGAACTGCGGCCGGTCGGCCAGGAAACGTTCGGCGATCAGCGGGAGGGCCGCCAGGGTGAGCGGCGAGAGCAGGGCGGTCAGCAGCACCGGCCAGAACAGGAAGGCCAGCGTGTCCACCTTGGTCTCCGGGCTGACCAGCTGCCAGAGCGCTCCCAGCGGGTCGCGGGCGATCCCGAGCACCAGCCCGCCCAGGCCGTCCCCCCACCTGCCGTAGGCCCAGTGGAAACCTTCCCCGCTCGATCCGGCCAGCGGCATGAGGACGCCGCGGACCAGGGTCAGCGCGGCGAACCCGAACAGGACGAACGCGGTCCCCTCCAGCCGCCTGCGGGTCACCAGGAGGTACACGCCGAAGCCCGCGACGAGCAGTCCCATGTCCTCCTTGACCAGCAGCAGGCCCGCCGCGGCCAGGACCGCCGGGAGCGCCCGCCCGGCGTCGAACCGCTCGATCATGATCGCGCTCAGCAGCGGGACGAACGCCGCCTCGTGCACGTCGAAGCCGGCGGTCTGCGCGACCGGCCACGACAGCAGGTAGGCCGCCGCGACCAGGTGCGCGGGGACCGGGCCGAGACGGCGCTCGGCGTAGCGCCAGACGGGGATCGCGGCCAGCGCGAGCAGCACCGCCTGGGCGATGATCAGCGTCCGCGGCCCGTCGTGGATCCAGTAGAGCGGCGCCAGCAGGGCGTAGATCGGCGAGAAGTGGTCTCCGACCTGGAGGAGGTCCATGCCCACGCCATAGTGCATGCCGACCGAGGGCACCCGCCCCATCTCGAAGCCCGCGTAGCCGCGCACCGCCTGGTCGACGATGACCAGATCGAAGGTGCTGGCCCGGAAGGTGGCCAGTTTGACCAGGCCGAGCACGGCGTAGGCGGCCGCGGCGACGAGCGCGAGCACGGCCGGCACCGTCGTGTGCGGCCGGCGCCGCAGGAAGGCCGCGGCGCGCCCGGTGACACGCCCGGCGACGCCTCCGGGAGCCGGCCGCTCCCCGGTCCGCCCCTCCTGCGCACCGGACCCGGCGCCCCCGTTCCCCGGCGTCTCCCGCCCGCTCTCGCCGGTCTCCTCCGCCCCGGCCGCGACGCCCCCGCTCATGCCCTGCGGGTGCTCGTCATCGTCGCGTAGACGATCACGTTGTCGGTGTAGTGGCCGGTCGTGCGGTCGTAGACGCCCCCGCAGGTGATCAGGTGGAGCTGCGGCTCGGCCGACTCGCCGTACACGCGCTGCGTGGGGAAGACCTCCTTCTCCGCCTGCTCGAGGCCGCCGACGGTGAAGACGGCGATCATGCCGTCCTGGCGGCGCACCTCGATGGTGTCGCCGTTGCGGAGCTCGTGGAGCCGGCTGAACACCGCGCTGCCCTTCTTCGTGTCCTTGTGCCCCAGCATGATCGCCGGACCGGCCTCCCCCGCCGTGCTGCCCAGGCGGTACCAGCCGACGAGGTTCGGGTCGTCCACCGGCGGCACCTCGATGGCCCTGCGCTCGTCGAGCCCCACGGAGGTGATCGGCGCGTCCACCTTCAGTTTCGGGATGACCAGCCGGAGCGGGGTCGCGGGCCGCATCGGCGCGGCCGCCGGCGCGGTCGGCTGCGGCGGCGGCGCGGTCGGGGCCGCCTGGAAGTACGGCCCGGTCGCCCCGGCCGCGCTCGGCTCCGTCCGCGGCAGCGTGGTCCGCTGGTCGGCCACGTCGGCCAGGCCGTACTCCTCGGGCGAGGCGACCATGAGGATCAAGCCGACGAGCACCGTGACCACGCCGGCGATCCCGGCGAGGATCAGCACCGACCGCAGCGCCCTGCCGCCGCCGGCGGGGTCGCCGTACGGGCCGTCGTACGGGCCGTCGTACGGGTCACCGTACCCGGGGGCGTATCTCGCGCCGGGCGGCTGGACGGGAGCCGCGTATCCAGGCGGCGGGTGGCCCGGCGGCCGGTGGACGGGGCCCGGATATCCGTACGGCTGCGCGGCCCATCGCGCCCGGCCGCCCCGGGGCGGCGGTCCGGGCCGCCGGCCGTCCGGCGTCGGCGTGGTCATCCCGTCCCCTCCGGTCAGCCTCGCCGCACGGTACGGCGGCGCAGCGCCAGCCCGCCGGCCCCCGCCGCCACCACCATCAGGGCGCCGCTCAACATGATCATCCGGGCGTCCGGGCCGGACTCCCCGCCGCCACCGGTGGCCGCCGGGCCCTCGGGCGTCTCCTCGATCTGCCTTGTCTTGGTGGTCCTGCTCGTCTTGGTGGTCGGCGTGGCGCTCCCCGTGACGGTCTCGTAAACGGTGATCGTCGGCTTCGGCGTGGTGGCGGTGGGCGACGGGGTGCCCGTGCCCGTACCGGTACCGGTGCCGGCTCCGGACGGCTTCACGGTGATCAGCAGCTGCGCGGCCGTGACCTCGGCCGGGGTCGCGGGGACGCACTCGTAGAGGTCGGTGGCGGTGCCGGTGCCGCTGGTCGGCCCGACCGCCAGGAAGAAGCCGCCCGGCTGGACCCCGATGACGCCGGTGGCGGTGGGCACCATCGTGATCAGCACGGTGGCGCCCGGCAGCGGGCTGTTCGCGGCGATCGCCCCGGGGGTGGAGGAGGCCGTGGCGTAGACGGTCGAGGAGGGCGTGGGCAGCGGCGAGCCGGTGACCAGCGCCCCTCCCTCGACCACGAGGCGCTCGGTCGCGGCGACGGCCGAGGGGGCGAGCAGGCTCGGCGCGGCCGCGGGCTGGTTGATCTTCCAGGTCGCGACGACCGTGGAGCTGGGGGTCGGCGCCACCGGGCCGGTCAGCTCCAGCTGGAGCTTGTAGGGGCTCGCCGCCGCCGCGGTGCCGGTGCCGGTGCCGGTGCAGTTGTAGGTGACCTGCGCGGGGGCCGCCACCATCGACGCGATCGCCGGGACGGCCCCGAAGACGACCCCCGCGCCCACCAGTCCGATCGCGGCGGTCTTGACCGCGACGCGCCTGCGCGTCCTGGACTTCAGCACGGTCTCTCCTGGGTTCAGGTGATTGTTCGGCGGACGATCACTCGTCGTTCCCACCAACGGTCAAGGTTCGCCATAGATCCTATGAAGATCTCCTCGAAGGTGGGAACCTCTCCGCAAAGCGGGCATAGATTCTCCCCCATCCCATCCCGCTCGAAGCCCTCGCCGAGACGACCGGTGGAGTCGCGTGGGCAGCGGGGAGAAGGCAAGATCACTCCTGGGCGGTCCGGAGGACGGACCGTCCGCACAGCTGACAGCCGGGGGGAATCGCCACATCATGCGGGAGGGCCGGGAAGTGCGGGTGGCCCAGGGCGCGCACCGCTGCGGCCTGCCGTGCCGCTGGTGCGACGGGAGCGGGGCCTGGAGCCCGGAGCGGGCCGGCGTCGAGGAGTCGGGGGTGACCGTGTTCCACCGGGTCGCCGAGGAGTGCCGCATGTGCCTGGGAACGGGCGAGTGCCTGCACCTCCACCCCGGCGAGCACCCGCAGGGCGCCGGGCCCGAGCCGGCGTGACGGTCCGGCGGCCGCGCGGCGGGCGGCGGCGGGCCGCCCGTACGGCCCGGCGGCCGCCCGGCGGGCGATCCGCACGGCCCGTCGGCGGGAGGATCCGGGCCTCGCCGCGCGCGGAAGCCCGCACCCGCACCGGGCCGGACGCCGACCCGGCGGCGCGGGCCGGCCTCAGGACGCCTTGCGGGTGGCCGAGAGGGTCGCGTAGATGATGATGTTGTCGGTGTAGTGGCCGGTCTTCTGGTTGAGCACGCCGCCGCAGGTGATCAGCCGCAGGGTCGCCTCACCGGTGTTGCCGTAGACCCGCTTCGACGGGAACGAGGTCTTGCTGGTCTGCTCGACCCCGTCGACGGTGAACTCGGCGACGTACCCGTCCGTCCGCGAGATCCTGATCTTGTCCCCGCGGACGAGCTCCTTGAGCCGGAGGAAGACACCGGCCTTGCCGTTGCCGTTGACGTGGCCGAGCACGACGGACGGCCCCTGCTGGCCGGGGACGGGACCGTGCTTGTACCAGCCCGCGTGGCCGAGCCTGCTCATCGGCGGGGTCTGGATCTTCTGCTTCGCGTCGACGCCGAGCGACATCAGCGGGGCCATCACGCCGATCTTCGGGATGGAGATCCTGCGCGGACTCACGCCCTCGCTCCTGAGCGGCTCCGGCGGCATCACGACGGGCAGCGGCGGCGCGGCCGTGGGCGCGGCGGCCGTCAGCGGGACGTTCAGCCCGCCCGGGCCCACCTCCGCGGGAGCCCCCGCCGGGTTCTGCTCGGCGGGGGCGGGCTGCGGCTGCTCCTGCGCCGCGGCCTGCGGGATGGGCGGCCCGTACACCTCCTCCTCGGCCGGCGGGGCGATGAAGGTGAGCAGCCCGGCCATGACCAGCCCCACCCCGCCGAGCGATCCGGCGACCAGGAGCGAGGGGATCAGCCACTTCCTGCCCTTGGCGGGCGCGGCGCCGCCCGGGTGGACGGGGCCGCCGCCCGGATGGGGGGCGGGACCGCCCTGCGAGGGTCCTGGGTACATCCCGGCGTCCCCGGCTAGTCCCGGCCGCGCGCGTGCGCCGCCCGGCGCCGCAGGAGCGTCAATCCGCCCAGCACGCTGCCCGCGATCATGGCCGAGCCCGCGCCGGCGAGGGCCGGCCCGGACTGCTCGACGGGCCCGCGGCCGGTGTCGGCGCCGCCCTTCGGCGTCACGATCACCTGGGGCGTGGTCGGCGTCGCCCGGGTGGGCGTCACGGTGACGGTCGCGGTGACGGTCGGCTTGGGCGTGGTCTTGGCCGCAGCCGTGGGCGTGGGGCTCTTGCTCGTGTTCGTCGGGCTCGGGCTGGTCCCGCCTCCGCTCGGCGGGTTCGTGCAGGTGGGCGAAGGAGTCGGCCACGTCGGCGAAGGAGTCGGCGCGGGAGTAGGGGTCCGGGTGGGAGTCGGGGTCGGGGTCGGGGTGGGCCCGCAGGTGGGAAGAGGCGTCCTGCTGCCCGTCGGGCCCGGTGTGGGTTCGCCCGTCGGGTCGTCCGTCGGGTCCCCGGTGGGGTCGTCCGTGGGTTCGCCCGTCGGGTCGCCCGTCGGGGTGGCCGAGCCGCCGATGGTGACGATGACCGCGCCCGGGTCGTTGGTGAGCGTGCAGACGGTCCGGTACTCCTCCGGCGGGTTCTGCAGCTCCCGCGTGATCACCCGGAAGGCGTCGAGCTGCGCCCACTTGCCCTGCACGTCGTCATGGACGACCTGGATGAGGTGCTTGCCGTACTTCAGGCCGCGGAAGCCCCACAGCGTCTGCCCGCCCTTGTCGGCGTCCGTCGACGGCGTGCCGTCGGCGTTCTTCGAGGCGTCCACGTACGCGGGGGTGGCGAGCTCGCCGTCGATGTAGAACTTGACCTTCCCGGCGCGGAAGTCGCGCGGCGCGACGTACTCGATCCCGGTGCCGGTGAACCGGTAGGCGACCCGGGCTCCGGTGTCCACCGACCGGTGCAGGTCGTGGTGGTGATCCCCGTAGTGCTCGTCCCGGTCGTTCTCGTCGCTCCAGTTGCCCGCCTGGTACTCCACGTCGGCGTGGTCGTCGTTGACCACGACCTCGCCCGCCGGCGGGATGAAGTTCACCACCAGCCGCTGGGGCGCCACCCTGACCTTCGCCGCCGCGGTGGTGTGGGCGGCGTCGGAGATCCCCTCGGGGAGCGTCAGGATGGTGCCGTTCGCGAGCTGGCCCGGCTGCTCGGCGAACCCCTTCGGCTGGAGGATGCCGTTCCAGCCGCCGGAGAGCCTCACGTTGCCGGTGACGGTGACCTTGCCGCCGGGGGCGAAGAAGCCCGGCGAACCGAATCTGGTGGGGTGCTCCTGCCGGTAGCCCAGGGTCCAGCCGATGTTGAGCGGCTGGCCGACCGCGACCGTGGTGGGGACCACCAGCTTGGTCCGCAGGCTCACCGGGCCGCTCTGCGTCAGCCCGCCCTGGCACGTGTAGTCGGCCACCAGCTCGGCGACGTTGGCGCTGGCCGTACCGGAGGACAGCACGACCAGCGCGCCGCTCAGCAGACCCAGGACCGGGATGGCGGCCGCCCTACGGAGCCCTGTTCCCCACCGCACCACTGGACACTCCGCTCGTAAAACCTGGACACAGAAATGGTCATTTCATCACAGCAGGTCCGGATCGTACTGGTATGCGGCAGTGTCCGCAGGGGTTCGGGGGTCTTCCCAGGGCACCGTGGCGGACTTGTGATCTCGCCGCCCATCTCGCAGCGTTCCAACGCGACCGATCGCGCGGCGTCCGGGCGCGAGCGGTCATGTGACGTCCCGGCGCGAGCGGTCGCGTGGGGTCCCGGCGCGACGATCGGAGTCCCCGGGCACTTACCCGGCCAGGCAACAGAATCGTATTCTGTTGCGCGGATACCCCTGAAGGAGGAAGCCCATGGAGCGAGACCTCTTCGAGGAGGAGCACGAGCTCTTCCGCGAGACCGTGCGCGAGTTCCTGGCCCGGGAGGTCGTGCCCCATCACGGCCAGTGGGAGAAGGACGGCATCGTCCCCCGCGAGGTGTGGAAGAAGGCCGGCGAGGTCGGCGTGTTCGGCTTCGGAGTGCCGGAGGAGTTCGGCGGCGCGGGCATCAAGGACTTCCGCTACAACGCCGTCATCGTCGAGGAGATCATCCGGGTCGGGGCGTCGGGCCTCGGCTTCTCGCTCCACAACGACGTCATGGCGCCGTACTTCGTCGACCTGACGAACGACGAGCAGAAGGCCCGCTGGCTGCCCGGCTTCGCGAGCGGCGAGCTGATCACCGCGGTCGCGATGACCGAGCCGGGGGCGGGCAGCGACCTGCAGGGCGTACGGACGACCGCCGTGCGCGACGGCGACCACTACGTCGTCAACGGCTCCAAGACCTTCATCACCAACGGCATCAACTCCGACCTGGTGGTGACCGTCGCCAAGACCGACCCGTCCGCGGGCGCCCGCGGCATCTCGCTGCTGGTCGTCGAGCGCGGCATGGAGGGCTTCACCAGGGGCCGCAACCTGGAGAAGATCGGCATGCACGCCCAGGACACCGCCGAGCTGTTCTTCGAGAACGTCCGCGTGCCCGCCGCCAACCTCCTCGGCGACCAGGAGGGCCAGGGCTTCTTCCAGCTCATGGGCAACCTGCCGCAGGAGCGCCTGTCCATCGCGGTGGCCGCCGTGGCCGCCGCCGAGACCGTGCTGGCGGCGACCGTCGACTACTGCAAGAGCCGCCAGGCGTTCGGGCGGAACATCGGCGCCTTCCAGAACACCCGGTTCGTCCTGGCCGAGCTGGACACCGAGGTCGAGATCGCCCGGCACTACGTCGACAAGTGCATCCGCGCCCTCAACGCGGGGGCCTTCACCGTCGTCGACGCCGCCAAGGCCAAGTGGTGGGCCACCGAGCTGCAGACCAAGGTCATCGACCGCTGCCTCCAGCTCCACGGCGGCTACGGCTACATGATGGAGTACCCCGTGGCCAAGGCCTGGATCGACAGCCGGGTCCAGACGATCTACGGCGGCACCACCGAGATCATGAAGGAGATCATCGGCCGCTCCTTCGGCTTCTGACACCGGGACCGCCCACGACGGTGCGGCCCGTCCTCGCCGGGACCGGGCCGCACCCGTCTCACGATCCCGCGGGGAAACGCGCCCGCGGGGAAACGCGCCCGCGGGGAAGTGCACCCACGGGAGAACGCGCCCGCGAGGAAGCACGCCCGCCGGGGAAGACGGCGGAGCCGGGCCTGCCGGCCGGAGCGGACGTGACGGCCGGCCGGCCGGAGCCGACGCGGCGGCCCGGCGGCTCACGGACCCGCCGCCGTCCGGTCCGGCCGGGGCCGGACCTAGTTCCTGACGATCTCCTCGATCCGCACGGCCACACCGTCCTTGATCGAGATCTTGGCGTACAGCGAGACGCCCTCCCGCAGCGCCTTCCTCAGCTGGTCCACACTGCAGCTGCGCGGGATCGGCCCTTCGTCGCAGATGCCGCCCTGCACGTCCAGCACCTCCGTGTACGGCACCAGCTGCGCCGTGCGCTCTCCGGCGTCGTCCCCCTGGACGAGGATCGAGTCCGCTCCCTTGATCGTGACCTGGCCCGTCACGTTCTCGTCGAGCCCCCTGCCACCGGGGAAGTTCGTACGCGACTCCTGCGGGAGCGGGACCGGGGACGCCTCACCGGTCGGCTCCGGGAGGACCGGTTCCGTCACCGTCACCGTCACGGCGGGCGAGGCCGTCTCCGTCACGGTCGCGGCGGGCGAGGCAGCCGCCGACGCGGGCGGCGGGTCCTCTCCCCCGGAGCAGGCGGACAGCGCGAGGGCGAGGGCGACCACGGACAGGACAGGGCCTGCCTTCAACGTTCCGTTCACGGGACCCCACCCTGCCATGACCCGGCGTGGCCCCCCGTATCGGGCACGGAGGCACCGGCCCGCCTCCGCGCGGTGCGGATCATGGATTCCGTCCGCTCTCCCGCGCGGGACGCGAGGAGAACGCATACTGGTCAGCGACGGCTCTCCCGAAGGCGGTGGCATGGACAGCGGACTGATCCTGCTGGTCTTCCTGGCGTTCCTGTTCGCCTGGGGGCTGAACCGGGTGCGCCGGGCGCTGCGGCTCGGCCCCCTGGCCTACGCGGGCGTCATGATCACATTCGCCATCGTGGTGCTCGCCGTCTGGGGACAGACGATGCGCTGACCGCCCGCCCGGAGCGTGCGGACGCTAGACCGCCGAGGCCTCCAGCAGCACCCGCGCCACCAGCTCGGGGTCGTCGCTCATCGGCAGGTGCCCGCAGCCCCGCAGCAGCTTCACCCGCTGCCCGGACCAGCGGGCCGCCCGTACGGCCTGCCGCCGCGGTGGAAGCAGCCGGTCGCGCTCCCCCCAGGCGATCGTGATCGGCGCCTTCGGCGGCGCCGGGGGCATCATCCACGTGAACGCCTCGAGCATCTCGTCGAACCCCCGCGCGCCGCGCAGCGCCTCCCCGGCCGCGAGCACCGCCTCGTCGGGCAGGCGGCCCGGGTGGGCCACCATGACCCCCACCGAGAGCGCCTTGGCGAGCGGGCTGCGGGTGGTCAGCGCGGCCCGCTCCGGTGGGACGGCCAGCGCCGCCGCCCTGGTCGCCCGGAGCACGGCCTGCGTGTAGAGCAGCTCCCCCCGGCTCCAGAAACCCGCCGGGGAGAGCGCGGCCGCCGTGCGGACGGCCCCCCGCGAGGCGAGCTCCAGCGCGACGTAGCCGCCGAGCGAGTTGCCCGCCACGTGCGGCTCGCGGATGCCGAGCATCGCGCAGAAGGACTCGACCGCGTCGGCGAGCGTCTCCGCCGTGTACGGCGTGCCGGGCGGGAGCGGCGGCGAGACTCCGAAGCCGGGGAAGTCCACGGCGATCACGTCCCGCTCCGCGGCGAGACGGTCGAGCACCGGGAGCCACCCCTGCCAGTGGTGGCCGATGCCGTGCAGCAGGATCAGGGGCGCTCCGGCTCCGCGCCGTTCGAAGGCAAGCTCCATGCTGACCACTCAAGCACCGATCGCAGCCTCCGCCCAGACCCGGCGGCCACCTTCGGACGGCACGCCGCGGGGACGTCCGGAAGGCGACGCGCCGCGGGAGGAAGGGGGCCGTCCGCGGCTAACGCGACCTGGTGGGGATCTCGAACCAGACGGCCTTGCCCTCCTGGGTGGGGCGGGAGCCCCAGCGCCGGGCGAGCTGGTCGACGAGGTAGAGGCCGCGCCCGCCCTCGTCGTTCTCCCCCGCGCTGCGGATGCGCGGCAGGCGCAGGTCCTGGTCGAAGACCTCCACCCAGACGGACTCCCGGCCGCGGCGGAGCCGGAGCGTGAACTCCTTCTCCGCGGCGACCTCCTCCTCGTCGTCGAAGCCGGGAAGATCCCAGGACTCGTCGAAGTCGAGCGGCCCGTCGACCGGCCCGCCGTCCATGATCAGGTCTCGGCGCGGGACACCGGCGGCGGCCGCGTGCAGCACGACGTTGGTGACCACCTCGGAGACGAGCAGGCAGGCGAGCTCGGCCCGCTCCTCCGGGACGTTCCACTCGGCGAACGCCGCCGACGCCATGCGGCGGGCCTCACTGACCATGATCGGCTCGGCCGGGAAGGTGCGCTCCTCGACGTCGAGCTCGGTGGGGGACGACCTGATCACCAGGATGGCCATGTCGTCGTCGATCTCACCGGGCACCGCGGCCGTCGCGACGTCGGCGATCTGCTCCACCGAGTCGCGGGCGGCCCCGACGAGCCGGTCGCACAGGATCGCGAGGGTCTCCTCGTCGCTGAGCGGCCGGCCGCCGGAGTCGCGCAGCGGGCGGCGGTCCACCAGGCCGTCGGTGTAGAGCAGCAGCGCGGCCCCGGGCGGGAGGGTGCGCGTCTCCTCCTTGTAGACCAGGTCGGCGTGCATGCCCTTGGCGCGGACGCCGAGCGGCTGGCCGACCTCCTTGATGTCGAGCTCGACGCAGCCGCCGTCCATGAGCAGCAGCGGCGGGGCGTGGCCGGCGTTGGCGAACGACAGCTCGCGCGACCAGGCGTCGTAGACGAGGTACTGGCAGGTGACGATGGGCGGGACGCTGACGTCCTCGCCGTTCTCGTCCTGCTCGGGGGTGGCGATGATCCGCGTCCACTCGTCGAGCCGGGCGAGGATCTCCGCGGGCGGTTTGTCGTCCTGGGCGAAGGCGCGCAGCGCGGCCCTCAGCTGTCCCATGACGGCGGCGGCCTTGGCGCCCCGCCCCTCCACGTCGCCGATGACGATGCCGACCCGGCCGGCCGAGAGCGGGATCACGTCGTACCAGTCGCCGCCGACCTGGGTCTGGATGCCCTGGCCGTGCGAGGCGAGCGGCGCGGCGGGGAAGTAGCGGACGGCGATCTCCAGCCCGTCGAACTGGGGCAGCGCGCGGGGCAGCAGGTGCTTCTGGAAGGACTCGGCGGTGTGCCGCTCCTCCTCGAACAGCAGCGCGTTGTCCACCGCCAGCGCGACCCGGGTGGCGATGGCCCCGACGAAGTCGCGGTCGAAGGTGTCGTAGTGCGGGCTGCGCCGGTCCGTCAGGTTGGACAGGCCGAGGTACATCAGGCCGAGGGTCTCGCCGCGCACGCACAGCGGCGCGACGATCGCCGAGGTCAGGCCGACCTCGGCGGCCAGCCGGGTGCTGCCCTCACTGGGGCTGGGGTAGCTGGTCCGGGCGAAGTCCTCGACCAGGATCGTCTCCTGGCGGCGCAGCGCGATGTCGGCGTAGTGCCCCGCCGGGTAGCGGATCTCGGCGCCGAGCGGCGCCCAGGTGTTCGGGGGCGGGCTCCAGCCCTGGACGTGCGTGGAGACCCTCCGGGTCAGCCGGTCGCCCTCCATCAGCTCGATGAAGCAGTGGTCGGCGAACTGGGGGACGAGCATCTCGGCCACGCGTTTGAGCGTCTCCTCGACGTAGAGCGAGCCGGCGAGCCGCTCGCCGATCCGCTCCAGCAGGCCGAAGCGGTCCTTCTCGCGCTCGTTGCTCCGCATCGCCTCACGGGCGGTGATCACGATGCCCGTCACCGCGCCGGAGGGGTGCCGCAGCGGCACGGCCTGCGCACGGACGTAGATCATCGTCCCGTCCCCGCGCTTGACCTCGAAGGTGCCCTCCCAGACACCGCCCTTGAGCACCTGCTTGGCCGCCTCGACCGCGAGCGGGTGGTCGGTGTCCAGCAGGCCCAGGGTCAGGCCGGGCCTGTCCTTGGAGCCCGGGGGGGCGGAGTGGCCGAAGAGCTTCTCGGCGAACGGGTTCCAGTAGAGGAGGTTGCTGAAGCGGTCGGTGACCACCACCGCCATCTCGGCCTGGTCGAGGACGGCTCCGGCCGAAAGGTGATCGGCGGCGTCCTGCGGAAGATCCCCCCACCGCTTCATACAGTGACCACCCTTCGGGGACGGGTGTGCGCAAAGCGAACCACGGTTGCTCCTGCTGCAGTCTCGGCCGGGGAGTGGAGGGCTTTCCCCGCGGGATCCAACCGAGCCGATGCGCGCCGGTCAGCGAACGGAGACGAAGACGTGGGCGGCGACGTCCCGCGGGAGGTCCGCAAGAGAGTTGCCCGTCGCATCGTCACCGATCACCCGCACCCCGTCGTCGCTCGCCGCGAGCGTCACCTCGCGTCCGGGTTGTATCCCAACTTGCTTGAGTTTAAGCATCACAGCGGGATCGCTTTGCACTTGTTCGCTAATTCGGCGGACCACGACGCCCACTTCTCTGGGCCCGGCCGCCTCGGCCATCGACGGCAGCGACTCCCGCTCGCCCTCCGGGACCGCGACGCCGAGTTCCTCCAGCCCGGGGATGGGGTTGCCGTGCGGGTCGCGGGTGGGGTTGTTCAGCAGGCTGACCAGGCGTTCCTCGACCGAGTCGGACATGACGTGCTCCCAGCGGCATGCCTCGTTGTGCACCTCCTCCCAGGGCAGGCCGATCACCTGGGTCAGCAGGCACTCCGCGAGGCGGTGCTTGCGCATGACGCGGGTCGCGAGCGCGCGGCCGAGGTCGGTCATGACCAGGTGCCGGTCGCCCTCGACCCGGACCAGGCCGTCCCGCTCCATCCGCGCGACCGTCTGGCTGACGGTGGGCCCGCTCTGCTTGAGCCGCTCGGCGATGCGCGCGCGCAGGGGGACTATCCCCTCCTCCTCCAATTCGAAGATCGTACGGAGGTACATCTCCGTGGTGTCGATCAGGCCGTGTGCGGTCAAGACTCCTCCCGTCCTGTATGGGTGCCGTGTCCACCGGCGCGGGATCCCCGCGAACCGCGCCGGGCGAGGCTGGATTCACGAAGTTCACGAAGGGCCATGAGACTTCTGACCCTAGTGGGGTAGGGACTTCCGACCCTATTGGGAGACGCGCCGCGATGAGCCCCGATGGCGGTTGCCAACACCGCGGGGCCCGGAATCCTTCCCCGCCGCTCACCCACCGTGTCCCCGGCGCGCGGGCGTCCGTCACCCTCAGTGACAGTGCCCGCACGTCCCGCGTACGGCCCCGCCGCGCCCCGCTCCCGCACGTCCTCTCGCGGCCCCGTCACGCCCCGCTCCCGCGCGCCACCGCCGCCGACCGGTAGTTCCGGAACGCGGGCACGGCCAGCCCGGCGGCGACCACCGCGACCGCGCATGCCAGCCCGCCGCCGACCCACGCCGCGGTGGCGCCGAACCAGGTGGCGGTGGCTCCGGCGCGCAGGTCGCCCAGGCGCGGGCCGCCGGCCACCACGACCGTGAAGACGCCCTGCATCCGGCCGCGCATCTCGTCGGGGGCGTGGGTCTGCAGGATCGTCTGCCGCCACACCCCGGCGACCATGTCCGCGGCCCCGCCGACCGCGAGCAGCGCGACCATCGCCCACAGCTCTCCGGCCAGCCCGGCGGCGACGACGCTCATCCCCCACACGACGATCGTGCAGGTGAGCGCCACCCCCTGGCGCCGCACCCGGCCGACCCAGCCCGACAGCAGCCCGCCGGCCACCGAGCCGAGGCCCATGGCGGCCGTCAGCCAGCCGAACGCGACCGGCGAGCCGCCGAACCGCTCGGCCACGACCTCCGGGAACAGCGCCCTGGGCAGGGCGAACGCCATCGCGATGATGTCGACGACGAACGACATCAGCACCACGGGGTGCCCGGCGATGTAGCGCAGGCCGTCCAGGACGGACCCCAGCCCGGGCCTGGTCACCTCGCCCGTCGGCGCGAGCCGCGGCAGCCGGAGGGCCGCGTACAGGCTCGCGCCGAACAGCAGCGCGTCGGCGAGGTAGGCGGTGGCGGCCCCGCCCCGGGCGAGCACCACGCCGGCGAGCAGCGGCCCGGCCACCGCGCCCAGGCTGGAGACGAGGAAGTTGAGCGTGTTGGCGGCCGGCACCTGGTCGACGGGGAGCAGCCGGGGGACGATCGCGCCCCGGGTGGGGCTGGTGACGGCGAACCCGGTGGCGTGCACGGCGACGGCCGCCAGCAGGAGGCCGACCTCCGCGGTGCCCGTCCAGGCCTGCACCAGCAGGGCCAGCGTCCCCGTCCAGGCGACCAGCGCGCCGCCGATCAGCAGCTTGCGCCGGTCCACCGCGTCGGCGATCGCGCCGCCCCAGAGCCCGAAGACGATCAGGGGGACGAGGTTGGCCGGGCCCAGCATGCCGACCCAGAAGGACGAGCCGGTGATGTCGTAGATCTGAGCGCTGACCGCCACCGAGGTGAGCTGGAAGCCCATGAAGGAGACGCCCTGCCCCCACCAGAGCCGCCGGTAGGCGGGGGTGGCCAGGGGGCGGACGTCCACCAGGTGCCTGCGCACGAAGTCCAGCAGCCCCACGAGCCCCCCTTTTTCCTGTCTTCCGGCCTCACCGGATATATCAGCAAAAAGGGAGCGGGCTGGTCAGGGGGCCAGGCGCTCCACCACCCAGGAGTCCCCCGCGCGCCGGTAGCGGAGCCGGTCGTGCATGCGGTCGAGCTGGCCCTGCCAGAACTCCACCTCCACCGGCGCGACCCGGAAACCGCCCCAGAAGTCCGGCACCGGCGGATCCTCGGGCCAGCGCTCGGCCAGCCTGGCGTACCGCTCGTCCAGCTCCCCGCGGGAGGCCACGACCGCCGACTGGCGCGAGGCCCAGGCCCCGACGCGCGAGCCGTACGGCCGCGACCGGAAGTAGGCGGCCGACTCCTCCCTCGGCAGCCGGACGACCGGCCCCTCCACCCGCACCTGACGGCGGATGGCGTGCCAGGGGAACAGCAGGCAGGCCCGGGGGTTCTCCCCGAGGTCCCGGCCCTTGCGCGACTCGTAGTTGGTGTAGAAGACGAACCCGGTCTCGTCGTAGCCCTTGAGCAGCACGGTCCGGGCCGTCGGCCGGCCGCCCGCCGAGGCGGTCGCGACGACCATCGCGTTCGGCTCGGGCAGTCCGGCGTCCACGGCCTCGCCGAACCAGGCGGCGAACTGGGAGACGGGATCGGGAGCGAGGTGCTCCTCCAGCAGGGGCTGTCCCTCGTACGTACGGCGGAGCCCCGCCAGCGACGGCGGGTGCGAGGTGGCGTCCACGAGACGGTATTCTCGCGTGCTTGGCGACAAGCCACGCGCACCGCCCCCCACCTGGGGCTATCGCGTTCCGGAGGGACCGGCGGCGAGCCACCCGAACCCAGGGGGTTGAATATGACTCGCCGGTATCTCGACATCAAGGCTTTGACTTCAAGAAAGGGAGGCGGCCGAGAATGTCCGACTTCAAACCCGGGCTCGAAGGCGTCGTGGCTTTCGAGACCGAGATCGCGGAACCGGACAAAGAAGGGGGCGCCCTCCGCTACCGGGGCGTCGACATCGAAGAGCTGGTAGGCCGCGTCTCCTTCGGGAACGTATGGGGCCTGCTCGTCGACAACAAGTTCCAGCCGGGCCTCCCCCCGGCCGAGCGTTACCCCCTCCCCGTCCACTCCGGTGACATCCGCGTCGACGTGCAGAGCGCGCTGGCCATGCTGGCCCCGCACTACGGCTTCCGCCCGCTGCTCGACATCGACGAGGACGAGGCGCGCGACAACCTCGCGCGCGCGAGCGTGACCGCGCTCAGCTTCGTCGCCCAGTCCGCCCGCGGCCAGGGCCAGCCGGTCGTGCCCGAGAAGCGCGTCGACGAGGCCCAGACCATCGTCGAGCGGTTCATGGTCCGCTGGCGGGGCGAGCCCGACCCGGCCCACGTCAAGGCCATCGACGCCTACTGGGTCTCCGCGGCCGAGCACGGCATGAACGCCTCCACCTTCACCGCCCGCGTCATCGCCTCCACCGGCGCCGACGTCTCCGCGGCGCTGAGCGGCGCGGTCGGCGCCATGTCGGGCCCGCTGCACGGCGGCGCCCCGGCCCGCGTGCTGCACATGATCGAGGGCGTCGAGCAGATCGGCGACGCCAAGAAGTACGTCCAGGGCGAGCTGGACAAGGGGCAGCGCCTCATGGGCTTCGGCCACCGCGTCTACCGCGCCGAGGACCCCCGCGCCCGCGTGCTGCGCCGTACCGCCAAGGAGCTGAACGCGCCCCGCTACGAGGTCGCCGCCGCCCTGGAGAAGGCCGCCCTGGAGGAGCTGCAGGCCCGCAAGCCCGACCGGGTGCTCGCCACCAACGTCGAGTACTGGGCCGCGGTCGTCCTGGACTTCGCCCAGGTCCCCCCGCACATGTTCACTTCGATGTTCACCTGCGCCCGCACCGCGGGCTGGGCCGCGCACATCCTGGAGCAGAAGCGCACGGGCAGGCTGGTCCGCCCCAGCGCCAACTACATCGGCCCCGCGCAGCGCTCGATCAACGACGTGCCCGGCGCCGCCGAGGTCATCGGCAAGTTCTGACGCCCTGAGCCTGC
>NZ_JBHSBM010000011.1:52751-53987 GCF_042650625.1 Planomonospora corallina | reverse complement strand
GTCTCGCCTTTCAGTAATTTCCGTCTCAAACCCCGGACCCCTGTCGGTGGTCATCTGCGGCTTCAGTACGCTGGTCGGGTGGCTGACATCGTGATTCCCTCTGACCTCAAGCCCGCCGACGGCCGTTTCGGCTGCGGGCCCTCGAAGGTGCGACCCGAGCAGATCTCGGCTCTGGCCGCCTCCGGTGCGAGCGTGCTGGGCACCTCCCACCGCCAGAAGCCGGTCAAGTCGCTCGTCGGGCGCGTGCGCGCGGGGCTGTCGGAGCTGTTCTCCCTCCCCGAGGGCTACGAGGTCGTCCTCGGCAACGGCGGCACCACCGCCTTCTGGGACATCGCCGCCTTCGGCCTGGTCCGCGAGAAGTCGCAGCACCTGCACTTCGGCGAGTTCTCCTCCAAGTTCGCCACCGTCACGGCCAAGGCGCCGTGGCTGGCCGAGCCGAGCGTCATCAAGTCCGAGCCGGGCAGCCACCCCGAGGCCGTCACCGAGGCGGGCGTGGACGTCTACGCGCTCACCCACAACGAGACCTCCACCGGTGTCGCCATGCCGATCAAGCGGGTCGGCGGGGAGGGCTCGCTGGTGCTCGTGGACGCCACCTCCGGCGCCGGCGGCCTGCCCGTCGACATCAGCGAGACCGACGTCTACTACTTCGCCCCGCAGAAGAGCTTCGCCTCCGACGGCGGCCTGTGGATCGCCCTGATGTCCCCGGCCGCGCTGGCCCGGGTCGAGGAGATCGCCGGCAGCGGCCGGTACGTCCCCGAGTTCTTCAGCCTGCCGATCGCGATCGACAACTCCTCCAAGGACCAGACCTACAACACCCCGGCGGTCACCACCCTGTTCCTGCTCGCCGAGCAGATCGAGTGGATGAACGCCCAGGGCGGCCTGGCCTGGACCACCGCGCGCAGCGCCGACTCGGCCAGCCGGCTCTACACGTGGGCGGAGAAGACCTCCTACACCACGCCGTTCGCCGCGCCGGAGTTCCGCTCCAACGTCGTCGGCACCATCGACTTCTCCGACGACGTCGACGCCGCCGCGGTCGCCAAGGTGCTGCGCGCCAACGGCATCGTGGACACCGAGCCCTACCGCAAGCTCGGCCGCAACCAGCTGCGCATCGCGATGTTCCCGGCCATCGACCCGGCCGACGTCGAGGCGCTGACCCACTGCATCGACCACGTCGTCGAGCGGCTCTAGCCGCTCCGCGAGGCCCGGCCCGCCCGGCCTCGGCCCACGGCCCCCCGC
>NZ_JBHSBM010000011.1:0-52738 GCF_042650625.1 Planomonospora corallina | reverse complement strand
TCCGGGCGGCGCGGGGCCGTTCCCATGCGGAGCCGTACGGGATCAGTACGGCGAGCCGTACGGCTCGACCGCGGGACGGCGGCGGCGCAGGACCCAGGCGGCCAGGACACCGCCGACCAGGCCGAACAGGTGGCCCTGCCAGGAGACGCCGGGCTGGGTGGGCAGCACGCCCCAGATGATCGAGTAGTAGGCCACCGCGACGCCGACGCCGATCACGATGTCGAGCGGGCGGCGGTCGAACAGGCCGCGGGCCACCACCAGCCCGAAGTAGCCGAAGACCAGGCCGCTCGCGCCGACCGTGACGAACCGCGGGTCGGTGGTGAGCCACACGCCCACCCCGCTGACCACGATGATGATCAGGCTCGCGGCCAGGAAGCGGCCCACCCCGCGCAGCGCCGCCAGGAAGCCCAGGACCAGCAGGGGCAGCGAGTTGGCCATCAGATGGGCGAAGTCGGCGTGCAGGAACGGGGCGAGGAAGATGCCGGCCAGGCCCTCCTCGTCCCAGGCGCGGATGCCGTAGACGTCGAAGCTGCCGGGCATCAGGTAGTCGGCGATCTCGACCGCCCACATGCCCGCGACCAGGAAGGCGACGAGCAGCGCGGCGCCGAGGGCCCCGGCCGCCAGGCTGCCCAGGCTGCGCCGCAGGCGCTCACCGGAGGATCGGCTGGACGGGGTCGTGCCCGGGTGGTCGTACATGCGCTCTCCTGGCCTCGCGAAGCCGTCTCGTGGGCCCATCTCCCGTGCCCACGCCGCACGCGCCCACACCTTCACCGTACGCACTGCCCGCCCGCCGTACGCGCCCGTGCGAAGCGTCATCCGCCCGCGAAGACGCGGACGGGCCGGGTGGCGCGCCTCGCGACGCGTCACCCGGCCCGTACGGCCGAAGCACAGGGGAGGCCCTGCGGGCCCGGGAGGAGGTCTCCGCGGACCCGCGGACGGCAAGCGGCTACTCGCCCCTCCACTGCGGAGCGCGCTTCTCGGCGAAGGCCGCCGCGCCCTCCATGGCGTCCTTGGAGCCGAACACCGGAGTGATGATCTCGCCCTGCTTCTTGAACATCTCGTCGAGGCTCCAGTCCGCGGACTCGACGATCACCCGCTTGGTCGCCGCGAGCGCCAGGGGGGCGTTCGCCGCGATCCGCTTGGCCAGCTCCACCGCCCGCTCCAGCGCGCCGCCGGCCGGCGTGAGGTGGTTGACCAGGCCCACCTCGTACAGCCGCGAGGCCGGGAAGTGGTCGCCGGTCAGGGCGATCTCCATCGCGATGTGGTACGGGATGCGCCGCGGCAGCCGCATCACGCCGCCCGCCCCGGCCACCAGGCCGCGCTTGGGCTCGGGGAGCCCGAACTTGGACTCCTCGGAGGCGATGATGATGTCGCAGGCCAGCGCCAGCTCGAAGCCGCCGGCCAGGGCGTACCCCTCGATCGCCGCGATGACGGGCTTGGCCGGCGGGGCCTCGGTGATGCCGCCGAACCCGCGGCCCTCGACGACCGGGAAGTCGCCGCTCAGGAAGCCCTTGAGGTCCATCCCCGCGCAGAACGTGCCGCCCGCGCCGGTCAGGACGTAGGCGGAGACGTCCTTGCGCTCCTCCAGCTCGTCCAGCGCCGCGGCGATGGCACGGGCCACGACGCCGTTGACGGCGTTCTTGGCCTTCGGACGGTTGATCATGATGACGGCGACGCCGCCGTCGACCTCGACGAGGACCTCGTCGGAGGCCGTTGCGGGAGAGGTGTCGGACACCGGGACTCCTACTTGGGCTGGAAGCGGATGCCGCCGTCGAAGCGGATGACTTCGGCGTTCATGTAGTCGTTCTCGATCAGCGCGCGCACCAGGTGGGCGAACTCGGCGGGCTGGCCCATGCGCTTGGGGAAGACGACCGGGGCGACCAGCTTGGCCTTGAACTCGTCGGCGTTGCCCGAGAAGCCGTAGATCGGGGTGTCGATGATGCCGGGGCAGATCGTGTTGACCCGGATGCCGACGGCGGCCAGGTCGCGGGCGGCCGGAACGGTCATGCCGACGATGCCGCCCTTGGAGGCGGAGTACGCCACCTGGCCGGTCTGGCCCTCCAGCGCCGCCACGGAGGCGGTGTTGATGACCACGCCGCGCAGGCCGTCGGCGTCGACCGGCTCGGTCTTGGCGATGGCCGCGGCGCCGATGCGCATGAGGTTGAAGGTGCCGATCAGGTTGACGTCGATCACCTTGCGGTAGGACGCCAGGTCGTGCGGCGAGCCGTCGCGGTTCACCGTGCGGGTGGCCCAGCCGATGCCCGCGCTGTTCACCACGACGCGCAGCGGCTTGCCGGTGGCCACCGCGGCGTCCACCGCGGCCTGCACCTGCTCCTCGTCGGACACGTCGGTCTTGACGAACACGCCGCCCAGCTCGTCGGCGAGGGCCTTGCCGCGCTCCTCGTTCAGGTCGGCGATGACGACGGTCACGCCGTGCGCGGCCAGATCGCGGGCCGTGGCCTCGCCGAGGCCGCTGGCACCGCCCGAGATGATTGCTGCTGCTCCGTTCAGGTCCATGAGCGGACTTTAACGCGGATACCGAATGAAGTTCTACTCGGGGTGGGTAAATCTCGTCCGCGGAATGCGCACGCCTGGATCTTCCCGGTGCCGGGCACGCGGGGGACGGGTCAGATCTCGCCCACGGCGGTGGAGACGTCGGGATAGACCTTGATGCGGCGGTCGAGACCGGTCGTGCGCAGGATCCGCGCCACCGGCGGCTGGGGCGCGGCGAGGGCCACGCCGCCGCCCTGGCCCGTGGCCAGCCGCCACGCCTCGATCAGCACCGACAGCCCGCTGGAGTCCATGAACGACAGCGCGGTCAGGTCGAGCACCAGCCGGGCGCCGTCGAGCTTGATCGCCTCCCGGACCTCGTCACGCAGGAAGGGCGCGGTGAACAGGTCGAGCTCCCCCTCGACCGCCACCACCACGGCGTCGCCGACCGTCCGGCGAGCCAGCCGTAGTTTCATCTGTCCTCCTCAGCGCCGTAAGAGGCAGACCTACTTTACTTCGGCATCGCCCCATGCGTGCTCGTACGACCCGCTGATCCGCATCGGCTCCCGCGGGGACCCGCCCGTGCCGTCCGCCCCTCAGCCCACGGTGAAACCGTACGGCAGCTCCAGCCGGTGCGCGGCCAGCAGCTCGGCATCGGCCAGGATCTCCCGGGTCGGCCCGTCGGCGGCGATCACGCCGCCGGAGAGGATGAGGGAGCGCTCGCACAGCTCCAGGGCGTACGGCAGGTCGTGGGTGACCATCAGCACGGTCACGTCGAGGCTCCGCAGGATCTCGGCGAGCTCGCGGCGCGAGGCCGGGTCGAGGTTGGACGACGGCTCGTCCAGCACGAGGATCTCCGGCTCCATCGCCAGGACGGTCGCCACCGCCACCCGGCGGCGCTGGCCGAAGGACAGGTGGTGCGGGGGCCGGTCGATCGCCTCCAGCATGCCGACCCGCTCCAGCGCGTCCTTGACCCGCTGCTGGAGCTCCTCGCCGCGCACGCCCATGTTCGCCGGGCCGAAGGCGACGTCCTCGCGGACGGTCGGCATGAAGAGCTGGTCGTCGGGGTCCTGGAAGACGAGGCCGACCCTGCGCCGGATCTCCATCAGGGAGTCCCCGCCGACCGGCAGGCCCGCCACGGTCACCGTGCCGTGCCCGGCGGTCAGGATGCCGTTGAGGTGCAGCACGAGGGTGGTCTTGCCCGCGCCGTTCGGGCCGAGCAGCGCGACCCGCTCCCCGCGCTCGATCCGGAGGTCCACTCCGAACAGGGCCTGCGTCCCGTCGGGGTAGGCGTAGGCCAGCCGGCTCACCTCCAGCGACGCCGCCATGCCGCCCCCTCGTGCCCCGTCGTGTCCTGCCGCGGCCTGCCGTGCCCCGTCATGCCAGCGCCCACGCGCCGAGCAGTGCCGCCAGCGCCGCACCCGGCAGCGTACCGGCCAGCAGCCACTGCCGCGCCGGGGCGGACAGGTCGGTCAGCACCGGCATCGTGCCGGTGTAGCCGCGGCTCAGCATGGCCAGGTGGACCCGTTCGCCCCGCTCGTAGGAGCGGATGAACAGCGCCCCGGCCGAGCGGGCGACGACCGGGACGTGCCGGACGTCGCGGGCGGTGAAGCCCCGCGCCTCCCTGGCCACCCGCATCCGGCGCATCTCTCCGGCGATCACGTCGAGGTAGCGCACCATGAACATGGCGATCTGCACCAGCAGCGGCGGCAACCGCAGGCGCTGCGCGCCCAGCAGCAGCAGCCGGGGCTCGGTGGTGGCCGCCAGCAGGATGCTCGCGGCCACGCCCAGGGTGGCCTTGGCCAGGATGTTCCAGGCGGCCCACAGGCCCGGCAGGCTGAGCGAGAGCCCGGCGACCGCCACCCGCTCGCCCGTGCCGATGAACGGGATCGCCAGCGCGAACACCACGAACGGCAGCTCGATCACCATCCGGCGCAGCACGAAGCCGGGCGGGATCCGCGCGACGGCGGCCACCGCCGCCAGCAGCAGCGCGTACACCGCGAACGCGGCGAACCACTCGCGCGGCGTGGCCACCACCGTCAGGGCGAACGCGGCGACCGCCGCCAGCTTGCACTGGGGCGCCAGGCGGTGGACGGGCGTGTCGCCCGGCCGGTGGATCCGGTGGTGGTGGCCGGCGCTCATCGGGAGCGGCTTCCCGCACCCGCCTGCCGCAGGGCGGGCATCAGGCCGTGACCTCGTCGACCTCGCCGACCTTGTCGGCCCCGTCGGCCCCGCGGGTCCCGTCGGCCTTGTCGGCCCCGCGGGTCCCGGCCGGCGCGGCGGCCTTCCGGCGGCGCGCGGCGTACGCGACGGCCCCGGAGACGGCCAGCGTGATCACGACGCCGATGACCCCGGCGACGCCGACCGGGACGCCGCCTGCCTCGCCGTAGTCGGCCAGCGACCAGGTGCCGAGCGCGTGGTCGCCCGCCCGGTCGAGGAAGCCCTGGTCGTCGGCGACCTTCTCCAGCCCGTCGGGGTCGCCGGAGGCGAAGAACGAGACCGCGCCGGCCAGCACCAGCGTCAGCGCGGTGCCGGCCAGCAGGAAGGGCCGCGCCGGGCTCGGGGAGGCCTTCGGCGCGGGCGCGGCGGGGACCACCGTGCTCTCGCCGCCGGCGCCGCGCAGCACCAGCGGGGCGGCCAGGCCGCGCGCGCCGTACACCAGGTCGGGCCGGGTGGCGAGCACGGTGCCGACGGTGACGGCGGTGATCAGGCCCTCGCCGATGCCGATGAGCACGTGCACGCCGCCCATCGCGGCGGCGACCGTGCCGATCTCGATGGGCGCGGTGCCGCCGATCCAGAACAGCAGCGTGAACGCCAGCGCCGAGGCGGGCACGGAGACCAGCGCGGCGGCGAACGAGGCGGCGGTGACCGCGGCGCGGCCCCGCGCGACCCTGGTGATCAGGCGGAAGACGCCCCAGCCGGTCAGGACGGTGACCAGTCCCATGAGCGTGATGTTGACGCCCAGCGCGGTCAGCCCGCCGTCGGCGAAGAAGAAGCCCTGCACGAGCAGGACCACCGCCATGCACAGCACCGCCGCGTACGGTCCGACGAGTATCGCGGCCAGCGCCCCGCCGAGGAGGTGGCCGCTGGTGCCCGCGGCGACCGGGAAGTTGAGCATCTGGACGGCGAAGACGAAGGCGGCGACCAGGCCGACCATGGGCGCGGTGCGGTCGTCGAGCTCGCGGCGGGCGCCCCGCAGGCAGACCGCGACCCCGGCGGCGGCCACCGCCGCCGTCGAGACGGATACGGCGACGTTGAAGAAACCGTCAGGAACGTGCACGACAAGCCTCCGGTGGGGGTATGTGCCCCCACTTTAAGCCATGGGCTTGTTGTTGCAACGAAGTGGCATTAACGGACGATCCTCCCGAGCAGGACACTCAGCGGAACGGCCCTGACCACCACGCTGAGCCGCCCCTTGCCCACCGTGGCGTAGGGCTTGGCGGTCCACCGGACCGGCCCGCGCCACCAGGCCCGCGCCGGCGCGACCAGCTCCGTCGCCGCCTCGATCCGCAGGCGCGCCCCGGGGCCGCCCAGATCCAGCTCCAGGCAGGCGTCCCAGGTGCCCGGGCCCAGCCGGGCGAGCGCCTGCCGGGCCGTGAACGAGCCGTCCACCCGGGCCTCGACCGGGACGTGCCGCTCCCGCCCGGAGCGCCGCTCCCGCCACACCAGGCGGCGTACGGCCCCAGGCGGGGCGGGCGCCGCGCAGACCGCCGCCCGGCCGTCGACCACCAGCCGGTGCCCGGCCGCCCAGCGCGTCCCGGTCAGCCGGGCCAGGGCGGGGGCCGCGACCACGTGCCCGCCCACGTCGATGCTGAGGTTGTCGTACGGGCGGGTGAAATAGGGCAGGGCGATCACCGCTCCGGCCATCCGGGGCTCCGGCCGGACGATCCGCCGGTCCCGCTCCGCGCCCAGCCGCGCCGTACGGACGACCCCCTCGCACTCGACGGCCACGTGGACGTCCCAGACGCCGGAGGACAGCGCGGCGACGTCGATCACTCCGGCGAACTCCGCGCCGTCCCAGGCCACCGGGACGGTGATCTCGGCCGGCGGCGGCCCCGGCGGCCCCGACGGCTCCGGAACCTCCGGCGTCCCCGGCGGCCCCTCGGCCCGGCGGGGGCGGAGCAGCAGCGTGACGCCGTCCACGGCGAGCCGGACGGCCGCGTCCGCGGCCTCCAGGGCCAGGCGGCCGGCGAGGGCCAGGCGGGTCGTGCCGGCCTCCCAGCGCAGCTCCAGCAGCTGCCTGCGGACCGCGGCCGACTCGATGTGCGCCAGCCGTACGAGGCGGTCGATGTCCTCCAGCGCGGCGAGCCGGCCCCGGTCGACCGGGCCGAGCCGCTCCCGCACCCCGTCGGTCAGCCAGTCCTCGCAGAGTTCGGCCACCTCCGCGGCGATCTCCTTGCGCTCGACCTCGCCGGCCGCCAGGAACGGCCTGCCGAGGTGGGCCAGGGCGTCCAGCCGCAGGTGGCGCCGGAGCAGGTGGTCGCGGAGCGGGCCCGGCCGCACGTGCGCGGCCACCAGCTCGATCGGCCGCCGGATCATCCGCATCCAGGAGACCGGGTCGCGGCTCCCCTTCCGCTGCATGATGCTCGTCCCGTCGGGCCGGTCGACCAGGTGGTAGCAGTCGTAGTCGGCCACCACGGAGATCACCTCGGCGTGGCAGTAGGCGTGGGCGGTGAAGACGATGTCCTCGCCGACCAGGAGCGTCTCGTCGAAGCGGATGCGGTGCCGCTCCAGCAGCCGGCGGCGGAACAGCTTGAAGCAGCACAGGCTGTTGTAGACGGCGCTGTCGTCCAGGGAGACCCGCTCGGCGTTCTCACCGAACATGGAGGCCGGCGCCCGGCGCCCGTGGCCGGCGATCCTCCCCAGGACGATGTCCGAGCCGTTGCGCTCGGCCATCGCGAGCATGCGCTCCAGCGCCTCCTCGCCGAGGTAGTCGTCGGCGTCGCAGAAGAACACGTACCGCCCGCGGGCCAGGGACAGGCCGGTGTTGCGCGGGCGGCCGGCGCCTCCCGAGGCCGCCTGGTGCACGACCCGGACGGTCCCCGGATGGCAGGCGGCGTAGAGGTCGGCCAGCTCGCCGCCGCCGTCGGTGGAGCCGTCGTCCACCACGACGATCTCCTTGGCGACCCGCTGGACGAGGATCGAGGTGAGGCAGCGGTCGAGGTAGGGGCGGCAGTCGTGGAGGGGGACGATCACGCTCACGTCGACGGCCGGGCGCACGGTGCGCGCCTCGACCACCTCCGCCGTCCCGCCGCCACGCCCCGTACGGACTCGCTGGAGGATCGTTCGCGCCACCGCCGTGCTCCTCGTCGGTCACATCGCGCTTACACCGCGCTTCAGTATGTGACGAAGAGCGGCTCGCGCGTGGGCGATCCATCCGGTTGGCCCGCCCTCCCGGACGCCGGGATCGCCGCGCCCGGCGGGAAAGAGCCGGTTCGTACGGGTTGCGCCCGTGACGGCGTCCAACTCTCGGTGGAGACCGCGGCGGACGCAGTGGGCGAGCAGGACCTCCCTCGGCGGGAGACGGTCCAGGATCCAGCCGGTCAGCCAGCGCTCGACGATCGGCCGGGCCGCCTCGGCCGCCCGCCGCCTCGTCCGGCGGTCGAGGTCGCGCCACCCCGGCCCGAAGGCGCCGAACACCTCGCACCTGAAGTGCCGCCGCATCAGCCGGTCCCGGTCGGCGCCCGGCGCGGTGTGCCGCTCGACCAGCTCCATCATCTCCGCGGCCTGCGCGAGCCGCTCCAGCGGGCGCGGCCCGGACCTCGTCACGTTGCGCACGCCCTCGCGGTAGGTCAGGTAGTAGCAGTCGTAGTCGGCCACCACGGAGATCGCCCGGGCGTTGAAGTAGGCCAGCGCGGTGAAGGGCTGGTCCTCGCCCGTGCGCACGCCCTCGGGGAAGCGCAGGCCGCAGCGCTCGACCAGTTCGCGCCGGAAGAGCTTCTGCGCCGAGAGCGTGTAGTAGACGCCGTCCCGGAACAGGTCGGCCCGCTCCCGGTTGCGGGTGAACGCGGCCCTCGGCACCCGGCGCCCGCCCACTCCGGCCATCCGGCCGAGCACCACGTCCGAGCCGTTCCGCTCGGCGGCGGCCACCATGCGCTCCAGCGCCTGCGGGCCCAGGTAGTCGTCGGAGTCGAGGAAGAAGACGTAGCGTCCCCGCGCCAGGCCGAGCCCGGTGTTGCGGGGCCCGCCGGGCCCCCCGGAGTTCGGCCGGCGCACCACCGTGATCTCGCGGTACTTCTCCGCGTACCGGTCGAGCACGGCGTAGCTGCCGTCGGTCGAGCCGTCGTCGACCGCGACGACCTGGAGGTTCTCCAGCCCGAGGCTCTGCCCGACCACCGAGTCGAGGCACTCCCCCACGTACGCCTCGACGTCGCGGACGGCGATCACCACCGAGACCACGGGAACGTCCACGCCCTCACCCCCCGACCGCTTCCGTACGTCGGGGTGCCCGGGGCGCGGCACGGCGATCCCCGTCATGACCGAACCGGGAACCTCCTCGGCGCGGCCAGGACGGGCGCAGGACGACCGCGGAGCGTTCCACGGCGAATTCGCGAGATAGATCTAGCACATATCGGGCATGCGGCCATGCATGGGTGAGCGTTCAGAGGACTTCGACGTCAGCGCGGACGACTTCGGGAACGGTCATGGGCACCGGCGCGGGGACCTGGACAAACTGGCCGTCGGCCTGGCCATCTCGGAGGCGCTGGCCAACCACGGCCACCACGCCCTGGCCAACGCGCACAGGTCCGCCGCCGACTCCCACCGGATGCTGGCCGAGGCCCGCGCCGGGGACGTCGCCGAGCACCGGGACCTGGAGGAGTGGCACCGCTGGTGCGCCGTGGTCGAGAGCCAGCTCGCGGACGAGGCCGACCGGCGGACACCCACCCGGCGGAACCGGGACGAATAGGGGCGGGCCCGCGGCGAGGGGGTGCCGCGGGCCACCCGCGTCCCGCACCGGAGATGATGATGACCATGACCCGACCGGCCGGCTCCGCCCCGCCCCCCTGGCACGCGCTTCCCCCCTCCGACGTCGCCGCCGAGCTCGGCGTGGACCCGCACTCCGGGCTCTCCTCCGCGGAGGCCGCCCGGCGGCTGGAGAGGCACGGCCCCAACCAGCTCGCCGAGGCGCCCCGCGAGCCGCGCTGGCACGCCTTCCTGCGGCAGTTCCAGGATCTGATGATCATCATCCTGCTGGTCGCCGCCGTGGTCAGCGTGGTGGTGGTGCGCGAGTGGGAGACCCCCGCCGCGATCGTCCTGGTGGTGCTGCTCAACGCGACCATCGGGTTCGTCCAGGAGTCCCGCGCCGAGGCCTCGCTGGAGGCCCTGCGGAAGATGAGCACCACGACGGCGACCGTCCGGCGCGACGGCCGGACCCTGCGCCTGGACGCCCACGACCTCGTCCCCGGCGACGTCGTGGTGGTGGAGGCCGGCGACCGGATCCCCGCCGACGGGCGGCTGGTCTCCTCGGCCTCCCTGGAGGTGCAGGAGTCCGCCCTCACCGGGGAGGCGCTGGCCGCCCACAAGTCCGCGGGCTCGCGGGTCGACGCGGACGCGCCGCTGGCGGACCGGGCGACCGCGGTCTTCATGAACACCTCGGTCACCCGGGGCCGGGGGGAGATGCTGGTCACCGCCACCGGCATGGCCACCGAGACCGGTCACATCGCCGGCATGCTCACCGGCGCCAAGCCGGAGCCGACCCCGCTGCAGCGCCAGATCGACACGCTGAGCCGGACCCTGGCGCTCGTGGCGGGCGTCGTCGTCCTCGTCGTGGCCGTCCTGGGAGTGGTGCGCGGGCAGGAGTTCGGGGAGCTGTTCGTCACCGCCGTCTCCCTCGCCGTCGCCGCCATCCCCGAGGGACTGCCCGCCGTGGTCGCGTTCACCCTCGCGATGGGGACCGGCCGGCTCGCCCGGCGCGGCGCCATCGTCAAGAAGCTGGCCTCGGTGGAGACCCTCGGCAGCACCTCGCAGATCTGCACCGACAAGACCGGCACCCTGACGCTGAACGAGATGACCGCCCGGGAGCTGATCGTGGCCGGCCGGCGGTTCACCGTCTCCGGCCGGGGCTACTCCACCGAGGGGCGGATCCGGACCACCGACGGGACGCCGCTCCCGGCCACCCTGGACGAGGCGCTGCTGGCCATGGCCCTGTGCACGGACGCGGTGCTGCGCGACGGCGAGGTGGTCGGCGACCCCACCGAGGGGGCCCTGGTGGTGCTCGCGGAGAAGGGCGGCATCGACGTCGCGGCCCTGCGCGAGGAGCGCCCCCGGCTGCTGGAGATCCCGTTCGACTCCGACCACAAGTTCATGGCGACCTTCCACCGCTGGACGGACGAGGACGGCCGCGAGATCGTCCGCTGCTTCGTCAAGGGCGCCCCGGACGTCCTGGCGGCGCGGGCCACCCTGCACCTCGGGGAGGAGGGGACGGCCGCCTTCGACGAGGCGGCCCGCGAGCGGTACGAGCGGGCCAACGCCGAGCTGGCCGGGCAGGGCATGCGGGTCATGGCCGTGGGCGGGGAGGACTTCCCCGCCGAGGGCTTCGACCCCGGCGACGACCCGAAGCTGCTGCTCGACCGGATCAGGCTGTTCGCCCTGGTCGGCATCGTCGATCCGCCGCGCCCGGAGGCGCGGCAGGCCATCGCGGAGTGCCACGACGCGGGCATCCGGGTCCGGATGATCACCGGGGACCACGCGGTGACGGCCGGGGCCATCGCCGGCGAACTGGGCATCCCGGGCGGGGCCGTCACCGGCGCCGAGCTCGACCGGATCTCCGACGACGCCGAGCTGGCCCGCCGGCTGGACGAGGTCGGCGTCATCGCGCGGGTCTCCCCCGCGCACAAGATCCGGATCGTCCGCGCCCTGCAGGGCCGCGGGGACGTGGTCGCGATGACCGGGGACGGGGTCAACGACGCCCCAGCCTTGCGCAAGGCCGACATCGGCGTCGCGATGGGGATCACCGGGACGGAGGTGACCAAGGAGGCGGCGACGATGGTCCTGACCGACGACAACTTCGCCACGATCGTCGGCGCCGTCCGCGAGGGCCGCGGCATCTACGACAACATCGTCAAGTTCACCCGGTTCCAGGTCTCGACCGCGCTGGGGTTCGTGCTGACGTTCCTCGTCGCGTCGGCGGCCGGGATCGCCGGCGGCGCGCCGTTCACCGCGCTGCAGATCCTCTTCGTGAACCTGGTCATGGACGGCCCCCCGGCGATGTCGCTCGGCGTCGATCCGGTCAGCCACGACGCGATGAGCCGGCCGCCCCGCCCGGCGCGGGAGCGGATCCTCACCACGGAGCGGCTCGTCCGGATCCTGCTGGCCAGCTCCGTGATGGCGGCGGGCACGCTCGCCGTCCTCGCCCTGGCGCCCGGCCCCGTGCCGGGCCTGGGCCAGGCCAGTGTGGCGGGCACGATGGCCTTCGTCACCTTCGTGTTCTTCCAGGCCTTCAACCTGCTGAACGTGCGGAACGACCTCCGCTCCGTCTTCAGCCGCGAGACCTTCGAGAACCCCTCCGCCTTCGTCGCCACCGCCGCCGTCGTCGTCCTGCTGGTGCTCGTCGTCGAGATGGACGTCCTGCACGGCTTCTTCAGCACCACCGACCTCTCCTCGGAGCAGTGGCTGGTCTGCGCGGCCGTCGGCTCGGTGATCCTGTGGGCCGGCGAGCTCGTCAAGGTCGTGCTCCGCAGGATCCACCGCCGGGACCTGCCCGCCGCGGCCTCCCCCGCGTGACGGCGCCGGGACGATGGGCTATCTGTCCCAGAGAGCGCTGATGGGCAGGGCGGTCAGCCTGTCCCCGAAGGACAGCGACCTCGCCCCGGTGTAGAAGACGAATCCGTGGACGAAGTCCTCGCCGAGGTTGTCGCGGAGCTCCGCGAGCCCCCGGAAGTCCCTCTGGTCGATGGAGTCGGTCGCCTTCGCCTCCACGCCGACGACGCGGCCGTTGTTCCGTTCGAGGACGAGGTCCACCTCTGCGCCCTGGCTGATCCGCCAATGGTGGAGCCCGACGCGGAACGGCGCCCAGGTGGCCTGCTTGGCGATCTCGTTCGCGATGAACGACTCGACGAGCGGTCCCCGCGCGGGCGACACCCGGGCGGCGAGGCCGTCGGCGTCCACTCCGATCAGGTGGGCGGCCAGCCCCGTGTCGGTGACGTGCAGCTTGGGGCGTCGGATCGCCCGCGCCACGAGATTCCGGGACCAGGCCGGGACCTGGCGGACCAGGAAGACTGTCTCCAGCAGGCCGAGGTAGCGGGTGACCGTGGTGCGGTGGAGTTGGAGATCACTGCCGATCTTGGCCATGTTCGGCTCCTGCGCTGTGCTCGCCGCGACGATGCCGAGCAGCTGCCGGAGGTTGCTCGGTTCCTCGATCCGCGCCATCTCCCGGACGTCGGTGTCGATGATCGACTGGACATAGGTGCGGTACCACCCGTCCCGGGTGAGTTCCGACCGCATTCCGACGACCTCCGGATAGAACCCCCGGCAGATCAGCTCGAAGTAGTCCCGCCGGCCGTACTCGCTGAGCGACGGGGACCGCAGCGACTCGGGGTCGTCGAATGCCGTGACGAGGAAGGGCTCGCCCGACCCCGCGAGTTCCTCCTGGGCGAAGGGCCAGATCTCCAGGATGCCCGCGCGGCCGGCGAGCGACTCGCTCAGCGAGGGCGTGGACAGGAATCTCGTCGAGCCGGCCAGGACGAACTGTCCTCGCCCGGTCTCCCGATCGACCTCCGCCTTGATGGCGAGGATGAGGTCGTCTCCACCCCGCTGGATCTCATCGATCATCATCGGGCGGGAACCGTCGGCGATGAAGGCCAAGGGATCGGCCTGGGCGGCCGATCTCAGCGGACCGTCGTCCAGCGTGAGGTAGGTTCCCCGCCTTCCCCTGTTGAGCTGCTGGAGCAAGGTCGTCTTCCCCGACTGCCTGGGGCCGTTGACGATCACCACCCTGAAGGCGTCGAGGAACTCCTCAGCATGCCCTGTCACATGACGGGCGACCAGCTCCGACATGGTGATCCACCTTCCGCCGTCAGATCGCCCCGACGTCCGGCCGACATTTCACGGGGCTTCGAACCGACAGAGTACAGACGTCCAATCGACACTTGACGGGAACTGCAACCGACAGTCCACGGCCTGTCGACCGACATTCGACGGATCCGTCAGCGGACGGTTCACGCCCGCGGCCCGCACCCGGGTGGGGTCGGGTGCGGGCCGCGGGGGGTTTCCGGCGGATCAGCGGAGGTGGCCCGCTCCCGCCTTCGCGGGGACGGTCTGGGCGACCTTCTGGGCAGGGTCGATCTTGGTGAACAGGGTGGGCGTCCAGCCCGCGTCGGAGCCGAGGGAGGCGCCGGTGGCCGCGTTGTGGGCGGCCACCAGGTCGACCGGCCTGCCGTCGACCAGGTTGTCCCTGGCGGTGACCGCGGTGCCCTTGAAGACCGACAGGACCTTCTCGGCCGGGATGCCGCTGAAGGCGTTGGCCTGCACGTAGGCCTTCGACTCGGCGCCCACGCCGACGCTGTACAGGTAGTCGTCACCACCCGTGTAGTAGTTGTTGTAGATGTGCACCTGGCCGAAGCGCACCCGCGGGGTCCGCTGGCCGAGGCCCTCGAAGAAGTTGTGGTGGAGCGTGACCTTGAGCTTGTCGGTCTCGTTGTACCGGGTGCCGTTGTCGGTGTTGCCGATCAGCGTCACCTTGTCGTGGTTGCTCAGGTGGTTCCACGACATCGTCACGTAGTTCGAGCCGCGCACCACGTCGAGCAGGCCGTCGTGGACCTGGTACGGCTGGCCGAAGTAGCTCGGCTGGCCGGAGTCGGGGTTGTCACCGTCGTTGAGGGTGTTGTGGTCCAGCCAGACGTGCGTGGAGCCGGAGATCTCGATGTTGTCGAAGGAGGCGTTCCACGCGCCCTGCTCACCGTCGGTCGGGTCCCACTGCGGGAAGCAGTCGGAGGTGTCGGTGATGGTGAGGTTGCGGATGATGACGTTGTCGGCGTTCGCGACCCGGATGCCGAAGCTCTTCAGCGCGGCGTCGCGGCCCAGGCCGACCAGGGTGACGTTGGAGCCGAGGATGATGGTGACGTGCTCGGCCATCTTGTTGTAGGAGGCCACGCGGGCGTCCTCCAGCGGGCCTGAGGGCACCTTGTCCCTGCCCCAGACCGCCGGGTCGTAGGCGGCCAGGTAGGCCGCCAGGCTGTAGCCGTTCACCGCGTAGCCGGCGCAGGTGAGGGGGTTGCCCGCGTCGTCGGTGTCGGCGTCGATGGCGCCCTTCACATAGATGATCTTCGGGGTGTTGTCGGCGGGGTCGCCGAGCGCCGCGCGCAGCTGCGCCCGGGTGGAGACGGTGTAGACGTTCTCCGGGCGGGCGGCCGAGCCGCCGGTGGTGCCGGCGCCCTCGGCGGCCCAGCCGTCGTTCTCGGGCAGCACCTGGCGGCCGAGCTGCTTGTCGGAGAAGGAGGGGAAGCTGCGGAAGGGGTCCCAGCCGTCGTTCCCCCTCAGGTAGTCCTCCGGGTCGTGCTGCCCGGCCTGCTCCCTGGTCAGCTGCGGCCGGTCGTCGTTCACGGCCGCGCCGGGACCGCGGTTGAGGTACTCCGCCAGGCGGGCCTCGCGCCAGTTCAGGCCGGACATGTCGGTCCAGGGCGCGTCCTTGAAGTGCTGGCCGAGCCAGGACTCGCGGATCACGACCTGGCCCCGGGCGGTGGCCGAGCCGCCGGCCGGCCACGGGCGGCCCAGGTGGACGGTCTTGGCGGGGGCGTCGCTGACCAGGTGGCTGCGGTAGATCATGAAGCCGTAGGGGTTGGACAGCTCGGTGCTGGCGGCGGTCACGTAGCCGTTGTTGCCGTCGGCGGCGCCCCGGCTGAGAGACTTGATCACGCAGTTGTGGAAGAGCGCGGTGGCGCGGCCGAAGATGAAGTCGACGTCGCCCTCGACGTAGCAGTCGCGGTAGTACTGCCGGGCCGTGGTGGTGGCGCTGGCGGTGTTGGCGTAGAGGGTGTCCTGGTTGCCGATGAAGCGGACGTTCTCGTAGACCTGCCGGTCGCCGGTGGTCCGCACGGCCACGGCCTGGCTGTTGCCCTTGGCGGCCTCGTCGTAGGAGTTCTCGAAGGTGAGGTTGCGGGCGGTGAAGTCCGGCGCGCTGATCACGTAGGAGGCGCTGCCCGAGGTGCCGTAGGTGCCCGAGCCGTCCGGCTTGGGGGTGGAGGCGGCGGCGTCGTAGGTGAGCACGACCTTGCGCGGGTCGGAGGTGTCGCCGACCAGCGAGATGTACGGCTTGTCCGCCGGGATGACCACCTGCTGCTTGTAGGTGCCCTCGCGGACCAGGATGGTGACGGGCTTGGCGTTGCCGGCGGGGACGGCGTTGACGGCGTCCTGCACGGTCCTGTGGTCCCCGGAGCCGTCGGCGGCGACCACGATGGTGGCGGGAGACGGCTTGACCTCGGCCAGGGCCGGTGCGGCCGTGGCGGCGACGGCCAGAGCGATCACCGGTACGGATAACAGAAGTCGCATGCTGCAACCTTGCGTGGGGGGAGTGTGGCAATCGGTTGCAAGAAACGGTGGCGCAATCCACCGTTAACGTCAATAGTCCTGGAGGAAAAGGCTTTCCCTGCTACAAAGGGTTGCATAACCGTGCCGGATCACGGGCATGCCGACGGCCCCGGGGACGCAGGATCCCCCGGGGCCGGCCGGCTGTGCGCGGCCGGGGCGGTGCAGGGCGCCCCGGCCGCCCACAGCCGGGTCAGAGAGGCGTGAGCACGCCGTTCACCCGGCGCGGCAGCCGCCACGGGTTGCCGTCCCGCAGCGCCTCGGGCAGCAGGTGCCGCGGGCAGTTCTGGTAGACGACCGGGCGCAGGAACCTGAGGATCGACGCGGCGCCCACCGAGGTGGACGCCGGCTCGGTCGTCGCCGGGTACGGCCCGCCGTGCTGCTGCGCCCAGCCGACCGCCACCCCGGTCGGGTAGCCGTCGAAGACCAGCCGTCCCGCCCGCTCCCGCATCACCGCCGTGATCCGGGCGGCCGGCTTCTCCTCCTCCGGCTCGCAGTGCAGGGTCGCCGTCAGGTTGCCGGGGGTGGCGGCCAGCGCGTGGAGCAGCTCGTCCTCGTCGTCGTAGGTGAGCACGACGGCCATCGGCCCGAAGCACTCCTCCACCAGCAGCTCGGAGGTCTCCAGCAGGGAGACCGGCCCGGCCAGCAGCCGCGCCGCCACCCGCCGCCCGCCCCCCGCCTGCCCGGTGGCCACCACGCGCAGGCCCGCGACGGCCTCCCGGTCGGCCGCGCCCGCCTCGAACCTCTCCCGGATGCCGTCGCCCAGCAGCACCTGGGGTCCGAGCGCGGCGACGTGCCGTGCCATCGCCTCGACGAGCCCGCCGCCCGACGGGGCCAGGACCAGCCCCGGCTTGACGCAGAACTGGCCCGCGCCCAGCGCCACCGAGGCCACGAGCCCCTCGGCGATCTCCTCGGCGCGGCGGGCGGCCGCGCCGGGGGTGACGACGAGCGGGTTGAGGCTGCCCAGCTCGCCGTAGAACGGGATCGGGTCGGGCCGGGACTTGGCCAGGTCGTGCAGGAAGCGCCCGCCGGGGATCGACCCGGTGAACCCGACCGCCTTGACCCGGGCGTCGCGCACCAGCGCGATGCCCGCCTCGTGGCCGTGGACGAGCTGGACGACCTCGGCGGGGAACCCGGCACGGCGGGCGCCCTCCCGCAGGGCGGCCAGGGTCAGCTCGGAGGTCTCCGGGTGCAGCGGGTGCGCCTTGACCACGACCGGGCAGCCCGCGGCCAGGGCGCTCGCGGTGTCGCCGCCGCCGACGCTGAAGGCGAAGGGGAAGTTGCCGGCGGAGAAGACCCCGGTCACGCCGAGCGGGACGTTCATCCGGCGCAGGTCCGGCCTGGTCCCGTCGGCGGTGTCGATCCGCGCGTCGAGGAAGGAGCCCTCCCGCAGCACCTCGGCGAACAGGCGCAGCTGGCCGCTGGTCCGGGTGATCTCGCCGGCCAGGCGGGCCGTGCCCAGGGCGGTCTCGGCGTCGGCGGCGGCGGCCAGGGCGCCGGCCCGCTCGTCCAGCGCGCCGGCCATGGCCTCCAGCAGCGCGGCCCGTCCAGCCGGTCCTGCCTCCTCCAGCCGGGGCAGCAGCTCCTCGGCCCTGCGGCAGGCGACGCCCACCTCGATCGGGGAGGTGGAGCCGTAGCGGCCGCGGCGCTCGCCCGTGCGGGCGTCGACGCTCCAGACCGGCTCGGCGGGCGCCCACTCCACCTGGCCGGGATCGGGCTCTCCGGCGGCTCGGGGCAGCAGGCCGCCCGCCGCCTCGACCAGCAGCCGGGCGGCCTCGACGGCTCCGCGCGCGGTGAAGTGGGTGTCGTCGGCGCTGCCCTCGGGGTAGTTCGGGTGCGGGCCGAGCCACAGGAACAGCTCCTTGGCCGCCTCGGGCCCGAGCTCCCGCCAGCGGCGCAGACTGGCGGCCTGCAGGTCGGCCAGGGGCACGCCCTCGGCCTCGGCCAGGGCCCGCATCGCGCCGGGATGGTCCCCGTGCGTGCCCTCCGGGCCGCACAGGCGCCGCTCGACGGAGGTGACCAGCACGGGCGTCGCGCCCCGGGCCCGGGCCCCGTCGAGGTAGCGGCGCAGGAAGTCCTGGTAGCCGCCGTACGGCGCGGCGAAGCGGCCCTGGTCGTGCTTGCCGTCGTTGTGGCCGAAGCAGACCAGCAGCAGGTCCCCCGGCGCGAGCGCGTCCATGATCCGCTGGAACATGCCCAGGCGCTCGACGGAGCTGCGCGCGCTGGCCCCGGGGACGGCCTCGTTGACCACGGGCACGTCCAGGAAGAGGGGGAGCGCCTGCCCCCACCCGGCCTGCGGCGCGAGCGCGGCCGGGTAGGAGGCGGCGGTGGAGTCCCCGGCGACGAAGACCCTCATGCGGCCCTCACGCCCGTGCCCGCGCGGCTTCGGCCAGCCGCTCGGCGGCGGCCCGGTCGAGCCGTCCGTCCGCCACGACCGTGACCACGCGCCGGCTCAGGGTGTCGGCGACGGCCAGCGGCCGGTCCCAGGCCAGCGCGGGGCCGACGCCGGGGTACTCGGCGACCCGCACGAACCACGGGTCCGCGTGGCCGAGCTGGACGAAGACCAGGCTCCAGGCGCCGGACACCAGCGCCAGCCAGAGGGTGACGCTGCCGTGGACCGCCTGCTCGCCCTCGGCCTCACCGGTGAAGACGGAGATGTCCGGCGCGGACTTGGGCGCGCGCCAGAAGAACCCGCCGTACCCGGCTCCCGGCCGTCCCTTGCACGCCGAGCTCTTGATCTCCAGCGGCTCGCGCACGGTCAGCGTGAAGGCGAAGTCCAGCGTCCAGGCGCCGCCGCCCGCGCCGAGCACGTCGCCGGACGCGCCGGAGGGCCCGCTGGAGGGCCCACTGGAAGGCAGGGCCTCGGCCAGCACGGTCCGCCGCTCGCGGGCGACGGTCTCGCCGCCCGGCCCGAGCCAGGTCAGCTCCTCGGCGAACCCGCTCCCGAGCTCCTCGAAGGCGTCGTGCCGCTGCCGGCCGTGGTCGCCCAGCCAGCTCGGCCCCCGGTCGCGGACGAAGGTCCGGCCGCCCCAGAAGTTCACCGCGCCGACGTCCGAGATCGCCAGGCTGACGCCCAGGTGGTGGACGTGGTCGTCCGGGCGGTGCTCGGTGACCTCCACACCGCCCAGCGTGCGCACCGGGTGCAGGTACGGCCGGGGCGAGTCGCTCGCCGGCAGGTCCGGCTCCCACACGTAGGAGGCCACCGGCGTGCCCGCGACCCTCAGCTCGCGCGCGCCCCGGCCCGCCGCGGTCCCGGCGGACCCGCCGGCCCAGGCCGCGCCCAGCTCCGAGAACAGGGCCAGCCGCTCGGCGCTGGTGTCCGTCAGCTCCTTGATCCCGGGCAGCTCGCGCCGGTCCGGATGGATCGTCTGGTGCTCGTCGGCGATCGGCAGCGGGTCGGGCGCCAGCCGCACCGCCTCCATGAACTCCATGAAGGCGCCGGTGCGGGCCAGCGGGACCAGCAGGTCCGCGCCGGTCCTGACGTGCTCGGCCAGGTTCTGCAGGAGGTTCGCCCGGGGGTGGACGGTCCCGTCGAGGTCGTCGGTGGTGTAGGTGAGCCTGGCCGTGCCCGCCGAGCCGTGCAGGAGCAGGTACGGCTCGTTCCGCCCCGTCGTGCACAGCGTCACCGCCACGGTGATCACCCGGCCGTCCGCCAGGCGGATCCGGGCGGCGGAGGTGTCGTCGGACTCGATCGGGTTGGCGTGGAACAGCTCCAGCTCGACCGAGGTGATCGCGCCGCGCTCCTCCGCCCCGGCGACCGCCAGCGCGGTGGCGGTCGCGTGCGCGAACGGGTTGGTGAGCGCGCCGTCCACCACGTCCCGCCCGTTCAGCCGGCGGCGGCCGGCCCAGGGCGAGCGGGTGAAGTACTCGGCGGGCCGCTCCCAGGCACCCGCCACCCCGATGCCGCGGATCGCGCCGAGCTCACCGGAGGCGATGAGCTTGCGCGCGGCGGGGATCGCGGCCGAGCCCAGGCTCTGGAAGCCGACCTGGCAGGCCAGGCCGGTCTCCTCGACCGCGGCGGCGATCCGCTCGAAGTCGGCCAGCGACGCCGCGGGCGGCTTCTCCAGCAGCAGGTGGGAGCCCGCGCGCAGCGCGGTCACCGCGAGCTCGGCGTGGGTGTCGATGGGCGTGCAGAGGATGGTGACCTCCGCGCCCGTGCGCCCGATCAGCCCGGCCAGGTCGTCCGGACGGGCCTGCTCCGGGGTGCCCAGGCCGTGCAGCCACTCCGCCTCCACCGGCCGCACGTCGCAGACGCCGACCAGCTCCACCAGACCCCGCCCGGTCAGGTCGCGCAGGTTCTCCAGGTGGGAGCGGCCGTGGCCGTACGCGCCCGCGAGCACGACCCGGACCGGCCCGCCGTTCAGCTCGCCCATGTCATCCCCAGCCCCGGCCGGCCGGCCGTGCGCAGCTCGGTTCCGTCGATCTCCACCGGGTGCGGCTCGGCCAGCAGTCCCAGGTCGCTCAGGGAGGCGTCCTCGACCAGCTCCACCATGACCGGGTGGTGCAGGGTGAGGGCGAGCTGGCCCGAGAGCTCGGTCAGCAGGTGCGGGTAGACCGGCACGTCGAAGGCGCGGGCCAGCTCGGCGATCCGCAGGAACGGGGTGACGCCGCCGACCCGTACCACGTTCGGCTGGACCACGTCGCACGCGCCGGCGGTCAGCAGGTCGCGGAAGCCGTGGACGGTGTAGACGTTCTCGCCGACCGCCACCGGCACGCCGATGCTCCGCCGCAGCTCCACGTGGGCGGCGAGGTCGTCGGCGGGCAGCGGCTCCTCGATCCAGTGCAGGCCGTACGGCTCCAGCGCGGCGATCGCGCGGCGGGCCCGGTGCAGGTCCCAGCGCTGGTTGGCGTCGATCATCAGGATCACGCCGGGGCCGACGACCTCGCGGACCGCGGCGACCCGCTCGACGTCCTCGGCCAGGTCGGGACGGCCCACCTTGATCTTGACGGCCGGATACCCGGCGGCCTTCCAGCGCCCGGCCTGCTCGACCAGCTCCTCGAGGGAGTAGTGCAGGTTGACGCCGCTGCCGTACACCGGGACGCCCGCCCGGCGCGCGCCGAGGACGTCCACCAGCGAGGACTCCCCGCAGCGCAGGTCCCACAGCGCCAGGTCGACCCCGGCCATCGCGACCGTCGCCAGCCCGCCGCGCCCGGCCTCGCTCAGGTGCGTGCGCAGCCGGTCCCAGACCACCTCCGGGTGGGCGGGCATGCCGAGCACGGCCTCGCGGATGTCGTGGTCGAGCAGGGCCTTGACGGCATGCGCCCCGATCTGCGGCGTCCAGGAGAACCCGGTGCCGACCCGCCCGTCCTCCAGCGTGATCTCGCACACGATCACGTGGTTGTACGGCACGTCCGCGCCCCACGGCCGGCGCAGCGGCGCCGACCGCAGGGTGGTCCTCAGATCCTTGATCATGCGGACACCAGGGCGAGGCCGCGCTCGATGAGCGCGCCCAGCTCGGCCTCGTGCTCGGGGGCGAGGTCGCTCAGCGGCGCCCGGACCGGGCCGACGTCCAGGCCGCGCAGGCGCAGGCCCGCCTTGACCAGGGCGACCGCGTAGCCCGGCCCCTTGCCGCGCAGCTCGACCAGCGGCGCGTAGAACTCGGTCAGCAGCCGCTCGCTCAGCTCGCCGCCGTTGAAGTAGGCGGTGGCGATCTCCGGGGCGAAGGCGAACACGGCCGAGGAGTACAGCTCCACGCCGAGGCCGCGGTAGGCCGGCATGGTGAGCTCGGCGGTCGGCAGGCCGTTGAAGAACGTGAAGTCCGGGCCGATCTCCCGCCGGACAGCCAGCACGGTCCGCTGGAACCGGTCGATGTCGCCCAGGCCGTCCTTGAGGCCGATCACGCCGGGGATGCGGGCCAGCTCCACCACCGCGTCCGGCTCCAGCACCAGGGCGCCGCGCTGGTAGACGATCACGGGCAGCTCGGCGGCGACCGCGCGGACGTACTCGGCGAAGCCGGCCCGGCTGCCCAGCATCAGGTAGGGCGGCATGAGCAGCAGGCCGTCGGCGCCCGCGGCGCGGGCCGCGCGGGCCTGCTCCAAGGCCGCGCCGAGCGGGCCGCCCGCGCCCGCGAGCACCGGCACCGCGCCCTGGACGGTCTTGACCGCCACCTCGACGGCGCGGGTGTGCTCGGCCTGGGACAGCGCGGAGAACTCACCGGTGCCGCAGGCCACGAAGACGCCGCCCGGGCCGTGCTCCATGTTGCGGCCGATGTGCTCGGCCAGGACGTCGGCGGCGAGCGCGCCCTCACTGTCGAACGGGGTCACCGGGAAGAACAGGACGCCGCTGAGATTCATGATCGTTTTCCCTTCGAGAGGCTTCAGGAGGAGAGCTCGGTGCGCCAGCTGCGCTTGGCCTGCCAGCCGAGCAGGCGCTCGGCCTTGGCGGAGGAGAAAGCCGGCGCGGTGCCGGTCAGGCCGTCCGCGAAGCCCTCGGTTCCGGGCATGACCTTCGGCAGCAGGTCCGCCAGCGGCTCACGCGCCAGCGCGTCCGCGGCCCCCGCGAAGAAGGTCTCGCCGTTCGGCAGTCCGGGCAGCTTGTCGAGGAGGGCGATGAACAGGTCGCCCACGTCGCGGGCGTCGATGTAGTTGAAGAGCGAGACCCCGGCGATCTCGGGCCGGTCCAGCCTCTCGGTGACGGTGTGGCCGGACTGGGTCGGCGCGCCCTCCCACTCCTCCGGCGCGATCACGAAGCAGGGCCGCACCGCGGCCAGTTTCGTGGTGGCGGAGGCGCGGGCGTAGGAGCGCATCGTCTCCTCGGCGACGTGCTTGGACAGGTTGTAGGCGTTCCACGGCTCGGCCGGGTGGTCCTCGTCGAGGGGGAGGTAGGACGGCGTCCAGCCGCCCGGGCGGCCGTACCCGATGACGGTCGGGCTGCTGGCCACGACCACCTTGCCCACGCCCAGCGCCACCGACGCGTCGCACACGTTGAAGGCCAGCTGCGTGTTGGTGCGGAAGATCACCTGGTCGCTGCGGCTGAACGGGGTGGCGATGGCGGCTAGGTGCACGACGGCGTCCGGCCGGAACCGGGCGATCACCTCGTACGCCTCACCGAGATCGGTCAGGTCCGCGGGGAGGGTTTCGGCGGCGTCGGCGGGAGTGCCCGGCATGTTGTCCACGCCGATCACCTCGTGCCCCGCCGCGGCGAGCGCGGACACGACGCTGCGCCCGAGGCGCCCGGCGCTCCCGGTGACAAGAGTTCTGCTCACGGGTGTCTTTCCCTTCTGGCAGTCACGAGCACGCTCAGAGACTGCAACCAGTTGCGCCAAACAGTGGCGTCATCTCGCGGAAACGTCAAGGCGTCAATTTTAGGCACCTCTCTGACCTGCGATTTTCTCATAAAGATCATCGTTTTCCGTCACAACCGGTCGCAGGAAACCCGCCTGCGGCGCCTAGTAGGGATGCAACCGTTTGCGTTACGGTGCCGCGGGCGGGGTACCCTCGCCCGCCGCCCGAAGGGCGGGCCGGCCACCGGGTACCCACCCGATGGGAGCCCGCCCGGACCGCCGAGGCGCCGCCGCGCGGTCCCGGCGCACAGTGCCGCCGCACAGCGTCGTCACACAGCGCCGTCGTACAGCGCCGTCGTACAGTGCCGGCGCCGTGCCGTACCGGTACGGCACGGCATCGGCGTGACGTCGGCGCGGCACCGGCCCGACACCGACCCGAAACCGACACAGCACCGACCGACAGAGAGCGAGCTCACCGTGAGATTCGGATCCACCCCCGCCGGCGACCCCGTGGACCGGCACGTCCTGTCGAACGGCCGGGTGCGCGCGGGCGTCCTGACCCTCGGCGCGACCGTCCAGTCACTCGAACTGCCCGACGGCACCGACGTCGTCCTCGGCCTGCCCACCGTGGACGACTACCTGACCCGCAGCCGCTACTTCGGCGCGGTCGTCGGCCGGTACGGCAACCGCATCGCGGGCGGGCGCTTCACCCTCGACGGCGTGGAGTACCGGCTGCCGCTCAACAACAACGGGCACAGCCTCCACGGCGGGCTGGCCGGGTTCGACAAGCGGGTCTGGCGGGCCGAGCCGGACGGTGAGCGGGCCGTCCGGCTGACCTACGTCAGCGAGGACGGCGAGGAGGGCTACCCGGGCACGCTCACCGCCTCGGTCACCTACACCCTCACCGACCGCGACGAGCTGCGGATCGACTACCGCGCCACCACGGACGCGCCCACCGTGCTCAACCTGACCAACCACTCCTACTTCAACCTCGCCGGCGGCGGTGACGTGCTCGGCCACGTCGTCACCCTCGAGGCCGACCACTACCTGCCGGTCGACGAGGGCAAGATCCCGCTGCCCGGGGAGCCGGCTCCGGTGGCGGGCACGCCGTACGACTTCACCCGGCCGGCGGCGGTGGGCGCACGCCTCGAGGGCTGCTACGACCACTGCTACGTGCTGCGCCCCGGCGGCGTGATGCGGGTGGTGGAGCCGGTGAGCGGCCGGGCGATGGAGGTGACGACCACCGAGCCGGGGGTCCAGTTCTACACCGGGCACATGCTGGACGGGGTCGCCACGCCGTACGGCAGGTACGCCGGGCTCTGCCTGGAGACGCAGCACTTCCCCGACTCGCCGAACCGGCCCGACTTCCCCTCCACCGTGCTCCGGCCGGGACAGGAGCACACCTCGGTCACGGCCTACCGTTTCACATACTGACCACTGTCTGATTTGTCCAGAAAAAGCGAGATATGACTGGTTGCCGAGATGTGGCAACCCCTCGATCTTTCCTAAAGAAAACCAATCATCCCATGACCGTATCTCCACTCCTCTTTCTGCAACCGCTTGTAGCAACGAAGCGATAGTTACAAGATCCTTTATTTCGCGAAACCTGTCGTTAACCCTACGACCTGCACAAACATCGATAACGATATATCGATAACAAGCAGGTAACGCATGCAAAGGGTTGACGTGGCTTTCCCAGACCTATAGGAAAGCGCCATCCAATCACGTCACATCGGGAGGTCCCGTGATGACGACTGAATCAGGAAATGTCCGGGCCCGATCCACACAGGGGTTCCGCCGTGGTTGATTCGTTGTCGCTGAAGAAGCCGGTGGCCACGCCCCCCGCCCCCGTCCAGGGAAGCGGGCCGGCCGTGAAGCGCTCTCGCCGTGAGGCGTTGGCCGCCTACACATTCCTCGCCCCATGGTTCGTGGGCCTGTTCCTGATCACGGTCGGTCCGATCGTGGCCTCGTTCTACCTGTCCTTCACCAACTACAGCCTCCTGGAGGAGGCCGAGTGGGTCGGGCTGGAGAACTACCTCAAGCTGTTCACCGAGGACCCCCGGTTCTGGGCCTCGCTGAAGGTCACCGCGATCTACGTGGTGGTCTCGGTCCCGCTCCAGCTCGGCTTCGCGCTGGCACTGGCGCTGATGCTGGACCGCGGCCTGCGGGGCCTGTCGTTCTACCGGTCGATCTACTACCTGCCCTCGCTCCTGGGCGGCAGCGTGGCGATCGCCATCCTCTGGCGCAAGATCTTCGGCGCCGACGGCCTGGTCAACGCGGTGCTCGCGATCTTCGGCATCGAGGGCACCAGCTACGTCAACAACCCCGACACCGCGCTGAGCACGCTGATCCTGCTGCACGTGTGGACGTTCGGCGCCCCGATGGTCATCTTCCTGGCCGGCCTGCGGCAGATCCCGAGCAGCTACTACGAGGCCGCGTCGATCGACGGCGCCGGCACCATCCAGCAGTTCAAGTCGATCACGCTGCCGCTGCTCACGCCGATCATCTTCTTCAACCTCGTGCTGGAGATCATCAAGTCGTTCCAGTCGTTCACCCAGTCGTTCATCGTCAGCAACGGCACGGGCGGCCCGAACGACTCCACGCTCTTCTACACGCTCTACCTCTACACCAAGGGGTTCAAGCACTACGAGATGGGCTACGCCTCGGCGATGGCCTGGGTGCTCGTGGTCATCATCGCCGGTCTGACCGGGATCAACTTCCTCGCGTCCAAGTATTGGGTCTTCTATGGCGACAGCAAGTAGCCGGATGCCGGTCCTGTACCGGCGCCGCGTCTCCAGGGGTGCCAAGCACCTGATGTTGATCGGCTTCGGCCTGGTCATGCTCTACCCGCTGCTGTGGATGATCTCCAGCTCGCTCAAGCCGGAGGAGCTGATCTTCCGTGAGCCCGGTCTGATCCCCAGCAAGATCACTTTTGACAACTACACCAAGGGCTGGGACGCGCTGGCCCACCCGTTCAGCTACTACCTGTGGAACTCGGCGCTCATCACGGTGCTGTCGGTCATCGGCAACCTGGTCGCCTGCTCGCTGGCGGCCTACTCGTTCGCCCGGCTGGACTTCCCGCTGAAGAAGCTCTGGTTCGCCCTCATGCTCGGCACGATCATGCTGCCGCTGCACGTGGTGATCGTCCCGCAGTACATCATGTTCGCCCAGCTGGACATGATCAACACGATCTGGCCGCTGATCCTGCCGAAGTTCCTGGCGCACGACTCGTTCTTCATCTTCCTGATGGTCCAGTTCATCAGGACGCTCCCGCGGGAGCTCGACGAGGCGGCCTCGATCGACGGGGCCGGCTACTGGCGCACGTTCTTCCGCGTCATCCTCCCGCTCTGCACCCCGGCGCTGGCCACCACGGCGATCTTCACGTTCATCTGGACGTGGAACGACTTCTTCAGCCAGCTCCTCTACCTGAACAACCCCGACAACTTCACCGTCCCGGTGGCGCTGCGCACCTTCCTGGACTCCAGCGGTGAGTCGTCGTGGGGACCGATGTTCGCCATGTCGATCATCGCCCTCGGACCGATCTTCGGATTCTTCCTGGCCGGTCAGAAGTACCTGATCCGCGGTATGGCCACCACGGGTCTCAAGTAAGCCCTCCCCATATCCCTGAGTAGTCCTCTTCAACCCCCCTGATAATGATCAAGAGGAAGGACCGAGAGATGCGCTCTCTCAAGGCGGCGGCCCTGCTCGCGGTGGCGGCCCTCACCCTTACGGCCTGCGGCAGCGGCGGCGACGGCGGCGAGTCCGCCGACGGCAAGGTCAAGATCCGCTTCTCCTACTGGGGTTCCGACTCCCGGCAGAAGCTGACCGAGCAGGTCATCGCGGCGTTCGAGAAGAAGAACCCGAACATCGACGTGGTCGGCGAGTTCTCCGACTGGCCGAGCTACTACGAGTCGCTGGCCACCAAGGTCGCGGCCAACGACGCGCCCGACGTCATGACCCTGGAGATCCGCGGCCTGGCCGAGTACGCCGGCCGGGGCGCCCTCCTCGACCTCACCGGCAAGGTCAACACCGCCGACCTCGACCAGGAGGTGCTGAAGGCCAACCAGGTCGACGGCAAGCAGTACGCCATCCCCACCGGCGTCAACGTCTTCGCGATGTACGCCAACAAGTCCGTCCTCGACAAGGCGGGCGTGGAGCTCCCGGACGACAAGACCTGGACCTGGGACGAGTACATCAAGCTCTCCGCCAAGATCACCGAGGCCGGCAAGGGCGAGTACTACGGCACCGAGTACACCTCCAACAACCCGACCTACCCGACCATCTACGCCGCGCAGCGCGGTGAGAAGCTCTACGACAACGGCAAGATCGGCATCACCGCCGACACGCTCAAGGCATGGTGGGGCAACTTCACCCAGATGATCGAGACCAAGGCCTCGCCCGACGCCGCGAAGATGAACGAGATCATCGCCGGTGGCGTCGAGCAGTCGCTGATCGGCACCAACAAGGGCGCGTTCGGCATGTGGTGGAGCAACCAGCTCGGCACCCTGAGCAAGGTCTCCGGCTCCGAGCTGACCATGCTCCGCATGCCGAAGCTGGACGCCTCCGGCGGCAACGGCATGTTCCTCCAGCCCGCCATGCACTGGACGGTCTCCAGCAAGTCCGAGCACCCGGCCGAGGCGCAGAAGTTCGTCGACTTCCTGCTCAACGACCCGGAGGCCGGCGGCATCCTGCTCAGCGACCGCGGCCTGCCGATCAACTCCAAGGTCCTGGAGGCGATCAAGGGCAAGCTGACCCCGGCCGACCAGCAGAGCGTGGACTTCATCGAGCAGATCAGGGGCGAGCTCACCCAGGCGATCGTCCCGCCGAAGGGCGCCTCTCAGATGGAGGACATCATCAAGCGCTACACCGAGGCGGTGACCGCCGGGCAGCAGAGCGCCGACGAGGCGGCCACCAAGTTCCTCGAGGAGGCCAACGCGGCCATCTCCGGCTGACCCGCCGGCCGGCCGGCGACTCCTGAGCCGTCGCCGACCGGCCGCACCGGCTGAGAGAGGCCCTCACGCCTGCCGTACGGCTCGTGCGGACCGCACGCGCGAGCCGTACGGCACACCAATCGGGGAGATGAGACGAGATGAGATACGCATTCGTCGGGCTCGGCCACCGCGCCCAGATGTACGTCGACGCGCTGCTCGGCGACTGGCGGGACACCGGTGAGATCGTCGCCCTGTGCGACACCAACCGGACCCGGATGGACTACTACGCCGAGCTCATCGGCCGGGACGTCCCCCGCTTCGCGCCGGACGACTACGCCAAGATGCTCGAGCTGTGCGACGCGGTGGTCGTCGCCACCGTGGACGCCACGCACGCCCACTACGTCGTGACGGCGCTGGACGCGGGCAAGCGCGTGATCGTCGAGAAGCCGCTGACGATCGACGCCGCCAGCTGCGCCGCGATCGCCGCCGCCGCCGAGCGGAGCACCGGCTCGCTGGTCGTCACCTTCAACTACCGCTACTCGCCCCGCAACTCCGCGGTCCGCCGCCTCATCATGGAGGGCGCGATCGGCGAGATCACCTCCGTGCACTTCGACTGGGCCCTGGACACCATCCACGGCGCCGACTACTTCCGCCGCTGGCACCGCGACAAGGCCAACTCCGGCGGACTGCTCGTGCACAAGTCCACCCACCACTTCGACCTGGTCAACTGGTGGCTGGCCGCCTCCGCGCGGACCGTGTACGCCCAGGGCGACCTGCGCTTCTACGGCGCCGAGAACGCCCGTGCCCGCGAGCTCGACGCGCGGCCCGCGCGCGGCCAGGGCGCGCCCGGCCTCGGCAGCGACCCGTTCATCCTCGACATCTCCGCCGACCCCCGGCTCAAGCGCCTCTACCTGGACGCCGAGCACGAGGACGGCTACATCCGCGACCAGGACGTCTTCACCGAGGGCGTCACGATCGAGGACAACATGGCGGTCCTGGTCCGCTACGACAACCGGGCCGTGCTCACCTACTCGCTCAACGCGCACGCCCCCTACGAGGGCTACCGGGTCGTCTTCAACGGCACCGGCGGGCGGATCGAGCTGGAGGTCTGCGAGCGGGCCTGGACCCCGCCGCACGCCGCGATCGACCCCACCGCCGCCTCCAAGGAGCACGCGACGGGCGCCTGGGAGCGGCTCCTGCTGCACCAGCACTGGCAGGAGGCCCGGGAGATCCCGATCGAGCAGGGCGCCGGCGGCCACGGCGGCGGCGACCGGCTCCTGCTGGACGACGTCTTCCGCGGGCCCGGCGACGACCCGCTGGCCCGGCAGGCCGGCTACCTCGACGGCATCCGCAGCGTCATGGTGGGCGCCTCGGCCAACGAGTCCATCCGCACCGGGCGGCCGGTCCACCTGGCCGACGGCGGCACCCGCATGGCGGACAGCTGAGCCGTGCGGCCCGATCCTGACGGTGACCCCACCGGTGACCCCGCCGGCGGCCCGCGCCGGCTGCGGCATCTCGGCGAGTTCTCCCCGCTCGCCGAGATCGCCGCGGCGCAGCGCGGGCTGTTCCCGCTTCCCCCGCCCGGTCCCGAGCTGCGCGGGCGGGCGCGCGACCTGCTGGGCGTGCTCGACCTGACCGCCGCGGACGTGCGCACCGAGCGGACCTGGGCGGCGGGCGGGATCCGCGGCGAGGAGGTCTCCTGGGACGTCGGGTTCGGCCCCCGGACCCGCGCCTACGTGCTGCGCCCCCGCGAGGCGGGCGACGCGGCGCTGCCGGGCGTGCTCGCCCTGCACTGCCACGCCGGCATGAAGTGGGCGGGCAAGGAGAAGATCGCCGACGGCCCGGAGGGCCACTCCGCCGAGGTCGCCCGGCTGCGGGCCTCGATCTACGACGGCAGGGCCTGGGCGCAGGGACTGGCCGCGCGCGGGTTCACCGTGCTGGTGCCCGACGCGCTGGGCTGGGGCAGCCGCCGGATCCCGCTCGCCGACATGCCCGACGGCGTGCGCGGGGTCCCCGACCCCGCTCTCGGCGAGGCCGACCGATACGACGCCGCGGCCGCCCGCCACGAGCACGTGCTGGCCAAGTACTGCACCGTGCTCGGCGTCTCCTACGCGGGCGTCGTCGCGGGAGAGGACCTGGCCGCGGCCGCCTACCTGCGCTCGCGCCCCGACGTCGGGGCCGTCGGCTGCGCGGGACTGTCCGGCGGCGGCCTGCGCGCGGCCCTGCTCGGCGCCTTCGACCCCGGCCTGTCCGCGGTCGCCGTGGTGGCGATGGTCTCCTCCTACCGCGACCTGCTGGACGGGTACGTCGCCGGCCACACCTGGATGCTCTACCCCCCGGGCCTGTCCAGGCTCTGCGACCTGCCCGACCTGGTCGCCTGCGCCGCACCCCGCCCCCTGCTCGTCTGGTACGGCGAGCACGACCCCATCCTCCCGCTGAGCGGCATGCGCCGCGCCCACGAGACGATCAAAGACCACTACCGGCGGACCCCGGCGAACTACACCGGCGTGTTCGCCGACGCGGGCCACGACTTCGGCCTGGCCGCGCAGGAGCACGTCTTCGGCTGGCTCGCCCGCCATCTGAACGCAGAAAGAGATGATCCATGGCGGTGACCATCAGGGACGTGGCACGCGCGTCGGGGGTGCACGTCTCGACGGTGTCCCGGACGTTCTCGGCCCCCCACCTGGTGAGCGCGGAGACGCGCAACCGGGTGCTGGCGGTGGCGGAGGGACTGGGATACCGGCCGAACCGGGCGGCGCGGGCGCTGACCACGGGACGCACCCACAACCTGGGGCTGATCGTGGCGGACATCGCCAACCCGTTCTTCCCCCCGTTGATCAAAGCGGCGCAGGAGCAGGCGCGGGAGCGGGACTACCACGTGTTCGTGGCGGACACCGACGAGAACCCGCTGCTGGAGCAGGAACTGATCGAGATGCTCTCCAAGCAGGTCGACGGGGTGCTGCTGTGCAGCCCGCGCCTGTCGAACCGGATGATCGAGCGGTTGCGGGCGCAGGTCCCGTTCGTGGTGGTCAACCGGCAGGTGAAGGGGCTGCCCACGGTGCTGATGGACGTGGGGCAGGGGGTGCGGGCCGCGGTGGAGCACCTGGCGGCGCTGGGACACCGCCGGATCGCCCTGCTGTCCGGGCCGAGCGGCTCGTGGACCAGCGAGGAGATGCACGACGCCGCCACCGCCGCCGCGGACGGGGCCGGCGTGGAGCTGGACGTGCTCCGGCCGAACGACCCGACCGAGCGGGGCGGCCTGTCCGCCGCGGCGGCGGTCGCCGAGTCGGGCGCGACGGGCGTGCTCTGCTACAACGACCTGGTCGCGCTGGGCCTGATCGAGGGCCTGCGCGAACGAGGGCTGACCGTGCCCGGCGACCTGAGCGTCATCGGCGTGGACGACAGCCTGCCGGGCCGGTTGAACCGGCCGAAGCTGACGACGATCACGATGCCGACCGCGGCCGCCGGGCGGATGGCGGTCGACCTGCTGCTGGCCGCCGTCAACGCCGGGGACACCGGGACGCCCACACTGGCCCGGCTGGAGACCCGCCTCATCGTGCGCGAGTCCACCACGGCCGCCGCCGGGGCGCCCCTGCCCGCGTAGCCCGGCCCGTTCACGCCGCCGGGCAGGAGCACGGCGGCGTGCCGGACGTGCCGGGCCCGCGCATGCCACCGGGCCCGGGCGTGCGCAGGCCCGGAGCACGGCGGCGCGGGTGGCCGCCGGGCCCGCGGCGCCCGTCAGGAGCGCTCGTCCACGGTGATCGCGGCGGTGGGGCACACCCCGGCGGCCTCGCGGACGGCGGCGCGCAGCGGCTCGCCGGGGGACGGGTCGAGCAGCACCACGACGCCGTCGTCCTCCCCCTGGTCGAACACCTCCGGCGCGAGCAGCACGCACTGCCCGGCGCCGCAGCACCTGTCCCGGTCGACGGTGACGTTCATCGATCGCCTCCAGTGGTCACCAGCGCACCGGGACCTGCTCCAGGCCGCCGACGACGAGCCCCTCGCGGCGGGCCAGAGCCTCGGCGGGCACGGCCAGCTCCAGCGTGGGCAGCCGCTCCAGCAGGACCCTGAGCACGGTCTGCAGCTCGGTGCGGGCCAGCGCCTGGCCGACACAGGAGTGCGGGCCGACGCCGAAGGCGACGTGGGTGTTGGGCGAGCGGTCCAGCCGCATGACGCCGGCCTGCTCGAACTGCCGCTCGTCCCGGTTGGCCGCACCCATGCTGCACACCACGGTGGTGCCCTTCGGCAGGACCGTGCCTCCCACCTCGACCTCCTCGCTGAGGTAGCGCGGCATGCCGAAGCCGGGGTTGGCGTCGTAGCGCAGCACCTCCTCCACCGCCGGCCGGATCAGCGCGCGGTCGGCCAGCAGCGCCTCCCACCGGCTCCGGTCGGACAGCAGCATCGCCATCATCTTGCCGATCATGTTGGCGGTGGTCTCGTGCCCGGCGACCAGCAGCCCCTTGGCCGTGCCCAGCATGAGCTGCTCGGTCAGCCGCCCGTCCAGCCCCTCGACGATCGACAGCAGCTCGCTGACCAGGTCGTCACCCGGCTCGGCACGCTTGGCCTCGACCAGCGCGATCAGGTAGGCGTCGAACTCGGCCTGGGCCGCGTCGATCTCCTCCTGGGAGAACCTGGTCAGGCTGAGCATGGTGTCGGACCAGTACGCGAACCGGTCCCGGTCGGAGTCGGGCACGCCGAGCAGGTCGCAGATCGCCCACACCGGCAGCGGGAACCCGACGCCGGAGACGAGGTCGGCCGGCTGCCCCCGCGCGACCATCTCCTCGACGAGCCGCTCGGCCATGGCCTGGATCCGGGGCTGCATCGCGGTGACCCGCTTGGCGGTGAACGCCCTGCCGAGCAACTGCCGCCAGGCCCGGTGCTCCTCCCCGGTCATGTTGAGCTCGCTGGCGCCGAACACGCCGCCGGACTCGTTCGCGGTGATCCGGGGGGCGTCGGCGGCGGAGAGCTCGCGGGTGAAGCGGGGGTCCGACAGCACCTGCTTCACGTCGTCGTAGCGGGTCAGCACCAGCGCCTCGTCCCCGCTGGGCAGCCGGATCGGCGCCACCGGGCACGCCTGCCGCAGCTCGGCCCACTCGGGCGGCGGCTCCAGCGCGGTGGGATTGCGGAACGGGTAGTCCATCGCCTTGCGGCCGGGCTCACTCACTTCGCCTCCTTGGCAGGGAACAGCCCCGGTCGGGATCCGGCCCCAGGCGGGTCCGCGGTCTCCGCCGCGGGCCGTGCCCGCGACCGCCTCGTCATGCCTGCCGCGGCGGCAGGCGGTGGCCTCCGAGAAGACCGCCGGAGAAGACCGGATAGCCATGTCCGGTTCCTACGATAGCCGTCCTCCCCATCTCCGTACGGGCCATCCGGAAGCAAAAAGAATCCGGTCGGCAAAGGACCGAAAACTGTCTGCATGATTTCGGTCATGGCATTTTCCCGATAAGAGAAGAACCACGTCAGAATTCCCCACGGCCGCGGAGGACCCGGATCATTCCCCTGGAATGCTCCCTCGTTGATCCGTCCGGCGGAGGAGACCCGGTCTGACGGGCGCGGCCCGGCTCCGGTCGCCGCTCGCGGGCGCCACCGGGCGCACGGCCGTCCCCCCGGTGACCGTACCGCCCACCGGGGGCGGCCGAGGAGCCGGGCACCCTCCCGGCCACCACGGGAACCGCCGGAGGCTTACATGACGGGAGACGGGTAGGGAACGACCGCCGGGCGACGGCATGGTGACGGATCGGGGAGCACTGCCGTACCGTGTGGGCGAGGTTCAACCGGCGAGTCGGTGACGCTGGACGGTGAGGGGCGGTGGTCTCGGTGCCTCCGGAGGAGAATGTCTTCGACATCGAGCTCGGTGCCCGCGGCAGGTGCGCCGTGGTGCGCGTCAGGGGAGAGCTCGACTGGGCGGCCTCCCCTTCGCTGCGGATCGTCGTGGAGCAGTTGCGCGGCCTCCTCGGCGGCGGCTGCCTGATCCTGGACTTCACCGCGCTGACGTTCTGCGACTCCACGGCGATCGGCACGCTGGCCATGGCCCGCCACGAGTGCCGGGAGCACGGGATCCGCCTGGTCCTGACCGCCCTGCCCGTCTTCCTGCGGCGCATGCTCACCACCACGGGCCTGATCTCGGTGTTCGAGGTGCGCGAGACACTGGAGTCGGCGCTGGACGAGGTGGACGGCTGGGACTCGGACGGCCGGGCGCCGGCCTTCTCCGACGCGTGAGGCACTCCCCTTGGCCACGGTTCCCCATGGCGGATCCCGGCCGCCGGGTCGCCTACCGAGACACCACCGGAGCGGGGAAGACGTTCACCCACCCGGTGAATCCCGGCTGGTCCCGCCTGCTCCGGCACGGAGGCCGTACGGAGTCCACCGCTCGCGCGGCGTCCATCGCCCGCGAGAAACCGGCTAGGCCGTACGGCGTCCACCGTTCGCGAGCAGCCCGGCGGTGCGGCCCCGGCAGCCGGAATCGTCGTGGAGGGACTCTATGCTTCCCGCCCATGAGCGGAGGCGGGAGCCCTGCCATGCACACCGAGCGGATAAATCTGGGAGCCGGAATGATCGCGGAGTCCGGGTCGCGGGCCCTCCGGCCGATGACGTCGGGCCGGCCGCGGGCGGCCTGCCGTCGGCCTCTCGTCACTCTGATCCCCCTGGGCGAGCCGTCTCCGACCGCTGCGCGGGAAACGGATTTCTGCCTGGGTTCAACTGGTCGTCGCAGCACCTCGATCTCTGAAGAGGACGCTGTGGCGCAGGGACGAGCAGACAGCGATTCTGGCTGGTCGCTCACCGCGCGGTTCGGCCGGCGAACTTGAGACATTGATCGGCCGGCGGGCAGGAACAGGGGCAGGGCCCGCCGATATGCGAGCCCCGCCCCTTCCCTCAGTCTTCGCCGTGCCAGGTGCGCAGCTCGCAGCGTGCCTGGTGCCGGCTGCGGCGACGCTCTTGGCGCCGGAGGTGGTACCCCCTCGCGGCCCCCGCCGACACCACCGCAGTCGAACAGGTAGTAGGCGGTGGCACGCCAGTGACAGCCGCTCGTGCGGTGGTTCAGGGACGCGCTGCCGGCAGTGATCTCGTCCGGCAGCGTGCACGGCCCGACCCTGTGATCGTGCACGGGCACGCAGGTCACCATCGGCGCGTCGGCCATCCGCACCCACCGGGGCCGGGTCTTGTCGGTCTTGCTCATACGGTCACCTTTCGGCTCCGTGACGCCCCGGGCTGGGGCCGTCACAAGACCGGATGCACCGTGATCACCTCCGACTTTCGTGCAGACATATCGGCACCGACGCTACCGCGAGCCGTAGGAGCGTGCGATTGACATCCTCCCCCGCCTGGAAGGCGGAGGATTCCAACCCGCTCCTACACGCAGAGGAGGACAGGTTGAGGTTCGCGGTTCACCGGCCCGCCCCACGGCGAGCCTCCCCGCGCAGCAACGGCATGCCCTGCCGCCGTGTCACGCACATTGCAGGCCGCGTTGACGTCGGCGTGCGCCCGATGCCCGCAGGCCACGCAGCGGAACCGGGATTGGCTCTCTCTCGACTCCGCAGCGCGATGCCCGCGGGCGTTTCAGGTCTGCGACGTGTAGCGCGGATCGACCGGAACGACCCGGCCGAAAGCCTTTGCCCGCCGCCCGGAGCCGCGCCGGGCGCGGGCCAGCCGGCGCTGCAGGCGCAGCAGACGGGCTTTGTCAGTGGCGCGCAGGCCGGGAGCGTTCAGCAGCCCCGGTGGACAGAGCCGCCGAGACGGCCACGCCCCGGTCCACGCCGACGATCCCGCCGGTGCCCGGCCCGGGCACCGGCGCCGGGATCGCGGCGAACGCCACATGCCAGCGGCCGCAGGCGTCGCGGGTCACCCGATAAGACCTCGCCCCCTCAGGGACGGCCCGCGACCAGCGAAACCGCACCCACCCGACCTTCGGGACCCTCACCTGTCCGACGTTGCGCGAGACGCGGCGCACATGGCCGGGCTTGACCGCGACGATCCGAAACCCCTCGTCACGGCCGCGCCTGCGCCAGGTGGGGCGGCGGTGGGTGCCGCCGAAGAAGTTCACCACGGCCTGGGCGAAGTCCTTCAGCGCCTGCTGCTGCACGATGATCGACCCGGCGCGCAGCCAGTCGGACGCCGCGCGGGCCTCGGTGAGCTGGCGACACTGCTCGGCGAAGGCCGGAGCACTTTTTCGGCCCGATCTCCAGTGAGCGTGCTGCTCGACGGCGAGGTTCCACACGAATCGGGCGTGTCCGTCCGCAGTGCTCCAGCAACATCGCCTCCTGGGCGGGCGTGGGCTGGAGCCGGTAGCGGGACATCCCGATCAATCTATCGAGCACCACCGACAGAATCAGGAGATCGAAGTGTCCGGCCGTTCCGCGTTTCCTCCCCGCCCTGAAGGGCGGGGCATCCACGCTGCAGGTGCCCGGTGACGAGACCGCGTTGCCGACTCCCAACGGAGAGCCGGGGCATGACCGGGACCGGCCGCACACGACCGTCGAAATCGCGGAATCATCCGAACAAGCAAAGGCCCCTGACGGCGTATCGCCTGTTCAGGGGCCTTTCCGTTACAGAGCCGACGAGGGGAATCGAACCCCTGACCTTCTGTTTACAAGGGAAGGGCGGCATGCACGTCACGCGACCCGGGTCCTGGTCAGGTGGTAGATGCGGGCCGGTGGCGTGTGATCGCGTAAGGCGGTGTTGCTGTACGGCGCTGCTGTACAGCACTCCCCCACCAGCCACGGCGCGCCCTCGGTCAGCGCTCGCCGTGCAGGATCTCCATCGCCTGGAGCACGTCCCTGACAACGTGGTCGGCCCTGTGCTCCTGGTCCTGCCGATTCCTCCGATCTACCCAGACCGTACGGAGGCCGGCGGTTCGTCCTCCACCGATGTCCTTGACGGGATGGTCCCCGACCATCCATCCCCCGTCGGCCAGGCTCATGCCGCACCGCCGGGCGGCGATCTCGAACAGCCCGACATCCGGCTTGCGGATGCCTTCAAGTCCCGAGAGCGCGTAGGCGTCGACGGCTTCAGCAAGCCCCGTCCGCTGGATCTTGCCGAGCTGGTTGTCCGCCGTCCCGTTGGTGACGATGGCCACCTTCCACCCGGCCGCGCGGAGCCGCCCCAACCCTTCCATCACCTCGGGCCGACAGCGGACGAGGTGCGGCATGCGCCTGCGGTAAAGGCTCCACAGTTCCTCTACCGACTCGGACAGGGTGAAGTGCTCCCGGATCTTGCCGAAGAAGACCTCACGATGCGGATAACCCTCCTGGTCGAAAGCGATCAACCAGTCAACCACCTCACGTCCAAGCCGATGGTCGTCGACGAACTCCACGGCCCACGCCTGGAACGCCTCGTCCAGGCTCACGAGCGTGTTGTCTAGGTCGAAGAGCGCAAGCCGTTGCACAGCAACACCCTATGCAGCCTCCTCTATGAAGGTCTTTCCAGCATGGACGGCTCACCCCCACAGGCGTGGGGAGGACGAACGTCATGACGCACGTGGTCAGGCCCTGGGCGGCTCACCCCCACGGGCGTGGGGAGGACACCAGGCCGGGCCGCGCCGAGTTGCGCACCGCCGGCTCACCCCCACGGGCGTGGGGAGGACTTGCGGCCGTGAATCTTCCCCTCCTCGGTGATCGGCTCACCCCCACGGGCGTCGGGAGGACTCGAAGGGCGTCCGGCTCTGCTTCCGTCCCTGCGGCTCACCCCCACGGGCGTGGGGAGGACGTCGCCTGCATCGCGGCGAGCTGACCGGTCTGCGGCTCACCCCCACGGGCGTGGGGAGGACGAGGACGTCGCCCGATCGATCGTGTTCCCCGGCGGCTCACCCCCACGGGCGTGGGGAGGACTGACCGAGCCGCTCCCACATGACGGCCTGCGGCGGCTCACCCCCACGGGCGTGGGGAGGACGACCTTGGCGCCCCCGGTTCTGGTCTGCTCGGCGGCTCACCCCCACGGGCGTGGGGAGGACCGCCGCAAGCACTCCAAGCAGTCGCGACATTACGGCTCACCCCCACGGGCGTGGGGAGGACGGTGTAGACGGCGGCGACGGGCCAGCCGTGCGCGGCTCACCCCCACGGGCGTGGGGAGGACTCGAGTTCCGCCTTGATTTTGGCGCGGACGTCCGGCTCACCCCCACGGGCGTGGGGAGGACAGCTGGGTGGCGTGGAGCTGCATGGCGGTCTCCGGCTCACCCCCACGGGCGTGGGGAGGACTTCAGCTGGGCGAGGAAGTCGCGGGCGGTGGTCGGCTCACCCCCACGGGCGTGGGGAGGACTCCGCGAGCAGGAGCAGCCGCTCCATCGCGGACGGCTCACCCCCACGGGCGTGGGGAGGACATCCGGTCGAGCAGTCTACGCATGATGATCTCCGGCTCACCCCCACGGGCGTGGGGAGGACAAGGTCACGGACGTGCCCGGCGGCACGGACGACGGCTCACCCCCACGGGCGTGGGGAGGACCACGACTACTCCTCAGACTCCGGCGGCCGGGGCGGCTCACCCCCACGGGCGTGGGGAGGACCCCTCGCGGCCCTCGAACTTCACGACAACCGACGGCTCACCCCCACGGGCGTGGGGAGGACGACCCTCAGGAACCGGTTACCGGTTCGCTGACCGGCTCACCCCCACGGGCGTGGGGAGGACGCCGTCGCCTGCGACAGAACGCCCCCGTCCTCCGGCTCACCCCCACGGGCGTGGGGAGGACGCCTCCGCGGTGTCCTTCTTGGCGCGCTGGGTCGGCTCACCCCCACGGGCGTGGGGAGGACGCGTTCGGCCGGACCCTGGACCAGGCGGTGTTCGGCTCACCCCCACGGGCGTGGGGAGGACTCTCCTTTTGGTCCTGTCGCTCTCGCGGACGTCGGCTCACCCCCACGGGCGTGGGGAGGACTGGGGCGCCGACGACTCCGCCCGCGTGGCGAACGGCTCACCCCCACGGGCGTGGGGAGGACTTCGGATCGCCCATGACAGCATCGAGACGGGCCGGCTCACCCCCACGGGCGTGGGGAGGACTCGAGGTCGTCGTCCGTGAAGTCCGCGGCGGGCGGCTCACCCCCACGGGCGTGGGGAGGACGTCCATCTCCTTGGCGCGGCGCGACACTTCGGCGGCTCACCCCCACGGGCGTGGGGAGGACTGCCCGACACCGATCCCGGCGTCCTTCGCTGACGGCTCACCCCCACGGGCGTGGGGAGGACTTCCTGACGACGATGTCGGACACATTGCTCTGCGGCTCACCCCCACGGGCGTGGGGAGGACACGACCGGATACGTCTTGCGCGCCACCTCAACCGGCTCACCCCCACGGGCGTGGGGAGGACCACAGCACGGTCACACCGACCGTGACCATCATCGGCTCACCCCCACGGGCGTGGGGAGGACGTATTGTCCTGAATGACCGCCTGGTCGAGGATCGGCTCACCCCCACGGGCGTGGGGAGGACGGGAAGCTCGCCGACCCCCGCGACGCACTGAACGGCTCACCCCCACGGGCGTGGGGAGGACGTCGGGGCCAGGTCGACCGTGACGCGCACCGGCGGCTCACCCCCACGGGCGTGGGGAGGACAGCTCGGCGCGGGTCGCGCGGTTGTCGGCCTGCGGCTCACCCCCACGGGCGTGGGGAGGACGTCGGTCAAACGCTTCACGGCCTACTCCTTGTCGGCTCACCCCCACGGGCGTGGGGAGGACTGGGTCGAAGCCGCCGCCTACGCCGACGACGACGGCTCACCCCCACGGGCGTGGGGAGGACAGACCATCGACCGCAAGCGGAACGCCGAAGTGCGGCTCACCCCCACGGGCGTGGGGAGGACTCCGCCGGGCCGGAGTCCGCATCGATCTCGATCGGCTCACCCCCACGGGCGTGGGGAGGACCACGCCCGGACCTGTTCGCAGCAGGTGCCGGGCGGCTCACCCCCACGGGCGTGGGGAGGACAACAACTGCGACGACCCGGCGACCGTGAACGCCGGCTCACCCCCACGGGCGTGGGGAGGACTGCTGCACGCCGATCCCGGCCTCCTTCGCCGACGGCTCACCCCCACGGGCGTGGGGAGGACCAAAGCCCGCGACATTCGCGCGCAGAGCGATGCGGCTCACCCCCACGGGCGTGGGGAGGACTTCTCCTTCAGCTGCTCCGCCGCCGCGTTCGACGGCTCACCCCCACGGGCGTGGGGAGGACGCCTCAAGCGGCGTGGCCTCGCGCTCCTGCGCCGGCTCACCCCCACGGGCGTGGGGAGGACATCTTCGGCAGAGCTCTCGTGGCCGCTTCGAGCGGCTCACCCCCACGGGCGTGGGGAGGACCGTGCCCGCCGGTTTGTTGACGGTGAAGGTGGCGGCTCACCCCCACGGGCGTGGGGAGGACGCTCCGGCCCGGCTGACCAGGAAGCCCTCCGCCGGCTCACCCCCACGGGCGTGGGGAGGACTGCACGATGTCCGAGCGCTCCCCGCTGAAGCCCGGCTCACCCCCACGGGCGTGGGGAGGACAAACCGGACCCACACTCGATCGACATGGACGGCGGCTCACCCCCACGGGCGTGGGGAGGACTCCGTCAAGCTGGCCAAGACGAGCGGGTCCGTCGGCTCACCCCCACGGGCGTGGGGAGGACTGATCTCCGGCCGGTCCGGCCCGAACGTGATCGGCTCACCCCCACGGGCGTGGGGAGGACGCATGACCAGCGATCATGTTGGTCGGCTGAGGCGGCTCACCCCCACGGGCGTGGGGAGGACCACCCCCGCGTGGTCCTGGGCAGAGGTGTCCGCGGCTCACCCCCACGGGCGTGGGGAGGACGCCCCGGACGACTGGGTGACAGGCGCGCCGGTCGGCTCACCCCCACGGGCGTGGGGAGGACGGCAGCGACGACCAGCCCGCCATCCTCCCCACCGGCTCACCCCCACGGGCGTGGGGAGGACTGGATCAGGGCTCCGGCGGCCGCCGCCAGTGCCGGCTCACCCCCACGGGCGTGGGGAGGACACCATGACCAGCTCGTCGCGGTCCTCATCGGCCGGCTCACCCCCACGGGCGTGGGGAGGACATCGGCCACTCACCCCGCACGTCATCCGCCGGCGGCTCACCCCCACGGGCGTGGGGAGGACTCGAGCGCGCGGAGGGCGGCGGCGCGCAGCTGCGGCTCACCCCCACGGGCGTGGGGAGGACACAAGGCCCTGGCTCTGGAGTAGCTCGATGGCCGGCTCACCCCCACGGGCGTGGGGAGGACGCCTGACCAGCCCACCGCCCCGAGCCCGGCCGCGGCTCACCCCCACGGGCGTGGGGAGGACTGCGGCGGCAGCGACGACATCGCCGGTCCGGACGGCTCACCCCCACGGGCGTGGGGAGGACGACTAGTCATGACAATGATTTACTTCGATTTACGGCTCACCCCCACGGGCGTGGGGAGGACGTCCGCCCGACGTCGATCCGCGCATGCAGAGCCGGCTCACCCCCACGGGCGTGGGGAGGACTGCCCGCCCGACAGAGTCGGGGCGCCGAGCGGCGGCTCACCCCCACGGGCGTGGGGAGGACGCGCTCGTCTACTAGGGGGGAGGGCAGGGTGCCGGCTCACCCCCACGGGCGTGGGGAGGACCTCCCCCGGCGGAGGCCCAGGTCCGGGTGACGCGGCTCACCCCCACGGGCGTGGGGAGGACGCCAGCTCGCCGCCCTTCGCCTCCGGGACGTACGGCTCACCCCCACGGGCGTGGGGAGGACGCGGATGGCGTCGTCCAGGGCGCGGTCGCGGGCGGCTCACCCCCACGGGCGTGGGGAGGACTGCGTCGTACGACACAAAGCATCGTACGATGCTGGCTCACCCCCACGGGCGTGGGGAGGACTGATGGTCACGGTCGTCATGGGCTGGGGTCCCGGCTCACCCCCACGGGCGTGGGGAGGACGAACGCGGCCAGCTCGGCGAGCGTCATCCCGGCGGCTCACCCCCACGGGCGTGGGGAGGACTCACCCCACTCCGCCTCACGCGCGTTGCGGGGCGGCTCACCCCCACGGGCGTGGGGAGGACTCGCGCAGGCAGGTCTGGGCGTTGCGTCGTTCTGGCTCACCCCCACGGGCGTGGGGAGGACGCCTCATCTCCTCGCATGACGACAAACGATCCCGGCTCACCCCCACGGGCGTGGGGAGGACGTCCATCTCCTTGGCGCGGCGCGACACTTCGGCGGCTCACCCCCACGGGCGTGGGGAGGACGTGGGGGCGATGATCCGCACGTCGCGGGTCACCGGCTCACCCCCACGGGCGTGGGGAGGACACCTCCTTCAGGCCCTCGCCGCTCTCCATCGCCGGCTCACCCCCACGGGCGTGGGGAGGACGGCGTGGCCGGCGCGGTCAAGGGCCACCGCGACGGCTCACCCCCACGGGCGTGGGGAGGACTAGCCCCTCACCACGCCACAGTCAAGGCTTGACGGCTCACCCCCACGGGCGTGGGGAGGACACTTCCTGACCTGCTACTTCACAATCGCACTTGAAGTTTCCACTGACGAAGATCCGCTACTTAAGCTATCGGCAGCGAATCTGATCAACTGTAGGCCGTCGAAGTCGACCACATGGCGTCGGCGTTGTCCCGCCGTCCGTATCAGGAAGCCCTGTTCCGTGTCCGCTGGATGGACGAGAACCGCCATGCCGTCGCCCACATTCGCACTGACGGCCGACCATAGCTCGTCCCGCACGCGAGCTGAGACCGTACCCACGAACAGGCCAGGGCAGGGCTCGATGAGCCAGCGCGACAGCGCTCCTCCGACGTGATCAGGGACCGCGGTCGTGGAGATGACGATCATTGAAGCCATCGGTCACTCCAAAGAGAAGTCGAAGGCATCGGACCCGTAGTTCACACCCGCCGGCAGTGCTCCGGCGTGGGGGTCCCACAGATGCACCAGGTCGCTGCCGCGCTCAGCTGAAGCAGGCCGGTCGGCGGACGGGTCGATCAATGCCTGGATATCGGCGACGATCTGCGGCATGAGCTTGAACGCCCTGAAGTCCTCTCGTAGGCGTCTTCGGGCTTCCCGCTCGGGATCGGTGGAGGCGTGCAGGGAGAAGGCCAGCGGGATGGTGATGCGGGCCTTGTACAGGTCGGCGACGTCGTAGACGAAGGCCATCTGGGTGCCGCTGTGGATGAAGCCCAGCGCCGGAGAGCAGCCGAGTGCCAGGACGGCCGCGTGAACAACGCCGTACATGCAGGAGTTGGCTCCGGACAGGGCCTTGTTGACGGGATCCTGGTCGTCCCACGCCTCGGGGTCGTAGTTGCGTTTGAAGCGCTTGATCCCGTGCTTCGTCGCCAGGAGCCGGTACAGCGCTTTGACGCGCTGGCCCTCCATGCCACGCAGCTGGGCCAGTGACGCCCCGGGCGGGGCGGCACCGAAGCGCGCTTCGTACATCCGGGTCGCCACCTGTAGCCGGCTCTCGTCATTCGCCCAGGCGCGGACCTGCTTTTCCAGCCATGCCGTGGTCAGTGAAGCGGGCATGATCCCGGCGTAGCTGCGTACGCCGCCCGCGCCGACGCACACCAGCGAGGTGCCGTGCCGGGCGATCGTGGCCATGGCCGGCTGGGTGATCGATGTTCCGGGCCCCAGCAGGATGCACGCCAGGGCCGCGGTCGGCAGGTAGACCCGGTCGGTTCCGCGGGCGGATTCGACCTGGGCGCAGACGCCGGTGTCATCCTGGACGATCCGGACTGCCTCGACGTACAGGAACGACAGCGAGTCGGAGATGCGGGGCAGCATCGCCAGGGTGGGGGCGGCGAGTTTCCGCCGGGCCGTACTTGTCATGAGCGGGCCAGGGCAAGGCTGAGCAGGCCGCAGCCGTAGGTCTTGCCGCGGCCGATACCGCCCAGAACAGCGGCGCGCAGGGCGTCGGCGTCGGTGACCGTCGCGGTGCCGTCGAAGCGCACGGCGGCGTGCCGGACGGTGCCCTTGGCGCGGATGTCCTGCTGTGACTGCGACGTCACGGTGGCGACGGCGAGCCCGCCTGCGGCGGCGCGGGCCACCCACCATTCCTCGGCCGCGGCCCCCCGCAATGCCTGGATCTTTCCGGCCTTGGGGCCGGCGTTCCTGCCCAGGCGCTTGGACGGGTTGGCGGTGATGCGGTAGTGCACCCGCGTCCCTGAGACAAGCCGCGTCAGCAGACCGTCCAGCTCGCGCACGGCGATCTCGCCGTAGCCGTCGGGCAGCCGCGACAGTTCGGGCTTCATGGTGGTCTGCACCAGAATCTGCAGACCGGTCCGAGTGTCCTCGGTCCGGAACAGCACCCCGCCCTGGGCTCGGGCCTTCTCGCCGATCTCGTCGGGTACCAGCATCATCAGGCGCTTGTGGAGCCGGTCGGGGTCGGCCAGATCGGACTGGACGTCCCGCCGTCGTACTTCCGGCAGGATCCGCACCAGCCAGGCGGTCACGATTCCTCCTCGGTGACGTAGGCGATGAGGCGCTCCCAGAACTCCTCACCGGCAGAGCACAGCTGTCCCGGCAAGGTCCGGGTGATGATGCTGACGCTGCGGGTGCGGTAGCGCCGGTCGTAGCGGTTGAAGCTCTCAGGCACGTCCGCGATTTCGGTGACCGCGTCGGCGGCGTCGGCGGTGCCCTCGACGACGAACTCGACCACCGGTTCCTCGCCTTGGCGCAGTCGGCGTGCCAGCGGCACTTTGGTCTCCAGGTGGGCCACCGCGTCGTCGGTCTGGCGTAGCAGCAGCGGCTGGTCCGGTGGGCAGGAGCGCCGCCCGAGATACGGCTGCCAGTGCGGGCGGCGCAGCGCCTGGGCGAGCTCGTCGATGCGCTGGTCGGAGCCGTCGACGGCGACGGTGAAGACCGCATCGGCCAGGTACTGGCGGCGGGTGACCATGGTGGCGGTGTCGCGAGGCCGTTGCGTGCCGTCCGGGCGTGGAACCCCGCGCGGTAGTCCGCCACCGATGGTATGGAAGTCGATCATGCGGATGCCGGGCCGGTCGATGCGGACGGTGAAGCGCAGCTCCTCATACGCCGACAGCGGGCGGCCCCGGTGCAGGCCTTCGGCGCTGGCAAGCAGGCCGATCAGACCGGAGCGGGTGGGAAAGCGCAGGCTGTCGCGCTGGGTGAAGACGCTGTGCTCGCCCCAGGACTGCAGTGGACCGGCCAGCCGCAGGACCAGGCCGCTCATGCCACGCTCTGGGGATGCGCTGCCGTGACCGCACCGCCGATCAAGTCGGCGAAGGAGTCGGCCTGATCGCCGAGCCCGTCGAGCGGCTTGTCGTCGATGCTCGCGTATCCGCGGTAGAGCAGGCCGCCGGTCCCCCACAGCTTGCCCAGCCGCTCAGCGTGGTGAGCCAGCTGGCGGCGGGAAGGGGCGGCGATGCCGTTCTCGGCGCGGACCGGCGCCTCGAACGCGGCCGCCAGCGAGATCGGCCGATCGGCGCGCACCGCCAGGTGCACCAGGTCGGGCAGGGTGGTGGCGGCCGAGGAGGTCTGCTTGCCGGTGGGCAGAGAAGAGACGAACGCGTGCAGGAACGCCTCGGTCAGCTCACGCGCCATCGCCGCGTCCCCGCCGAGGTTGTGCAGCAGGCCGTGCAGGTCGAGGTTGGCGTAGCGGTAGAAGACGCCGGCGCTGAACTCGGCGCTGTTCATATGACCGCTGCCGACCTCGTCGGCGGGCAGGCAGTCGTCGACCGCGGTGAAGAAGTCGATCTCCGGGGCGACCTCGTGCGTGGTGAAGGCGTGCGCGACCTGCACAACGCCATCGACCCCGGCACCGGGCAGCTCGGCCAGCATCCGGCCGAACAGGTTGATGATGCCGTTGCGTTCGGTCAGCACAGCGGCGACCTCATCGATCGGCAGGACCGCCTTGGGCTTCTTGACGCCGACGGTCTGCTCGATCGCCTCCTGATGGGCCTCGGCCAGGTCCGCCAGCGCGTCCAGGGCGGCCTGGGGCAGGTACACCAGCACCGAGGTGCTGCCGCTGTCCTCCAGCTTCAGGCCGTCCTTCTTGTTGGCCGACAGGGCGATCTGCGCTCCGGCCGCCAGCGCCGCCTCTTCGCTCCAGCCGCGCTCGCGCAGCCGCGCGGCGACCTCGGCCGGGATGCGGCGGGTGCGCACCGCCGCATCTCCGATGGCCCGTTCGACGTCCAGGCGCACGGCGCGCTTCCAGCACTGGCTGGAGACGCGGGTGCGCATGGCGCCGCCGTAGACCACGCTCTTGGGCGAGCCGAGGTCATCGCGGTTGAGGTTGGCGAACGGCACGGTCTGCAGGACGTGCACGTCAAGGTATCGGGGGATGGTCACTGGTCCTCGCCCTCTGCGTCGTTGTCAGTCGCGGAAGTAGTCGTTACGGGGTTCGTAGCGCGGTAGAAGTCCTGCAGCCACCACTTGCCGATCTGGTCGCGCCGGTGTCCCCACCCGCTCAGGTCGACCAGGAGCCGCCCCCAGTCCGGCGCCATCTCTTTGGCCGCCAGTTGGCGGACCAGGCCGGGCAGGTGACGGTGCAGGCCGCTGATGTCCTGGCGGCACAGCAGATGCAGGCGCTCCTCCACGGAGGTGGGGTTGAGCTTGTCGTCGCGCACGGCGACGCCCAGGGTGCCGCCCAGGCTGGTCGTGGGTCGCTCCGCCTCTTCCTGCTTCTCGGATGCGATCGGAGGATCGACCGACTCAGCCTCAGCCGTTGGCAGCGGTTCGGGCTCCTGGCGGCGGGCTGGCTGCGCGGCGATGAGCGCCGCCACCGTGTAGTAGGCGCTTTCGACCGCGCGGCCCGGCCGGTCCACCGGCAGCCATCGCGCGACGACGGCATGGCTCCTGCGCACCAGGGCGTCGTCCACCGGTCGGCCCAGTCCGCGACGGAGAGCGGCCCGGCGCCCCGGATCGGTGCGGATCACCCGGTCGAGATAGGCCACGTATCTGTCGGCTGTGCGGATCGACGGGATCACATTCATGCACGCTCCTTCACCTTGCTCGCCTTACCGGTCGCGGTGCGGGACCCGCGCGCGGCGAAGATCAGCCCTCGTTTGAGTTCGACGGCCCGCTTGATCCGGGGCCGCGCGCTCGCGCTGTCGGTCACCTCGTCGTAGACCTCCAGTGCCAGGTGCAGGAAGGCATCTGCCGCACGGTCGAAACGGCGCTCACGCACCCGCTGCCAGAAGATCCGCTCGGCTCGCGGCCAGTACCGGGCCGAGCCTTGGGCTGGCCACGGCCCTTCCGAGATGTCCTTGCGCTGGGGCCTGCCGTCACCGTTAGACGGGTCGTTGATCGCGATCCACACATCGCGTAGTGCCCAGCGCAGGTGCCGCTCGGTCTTCTCGGCCGTCTGCCGCATCTCGCTGACGGCTCGCGCCACCTGCGTCTCGTTCGCCAGCGCCAGCAGCGCCGGGGTCACTGCGGTTGTCCATTCCTTGTCACGGGTCTGGCCGTCCTGATCGAACCCGAACGCCCGCACCCGGAGCACCGGTAGCAGCAGCCCGCGCAGGTCCTCGACTGTGACCAGGACAGCCGGGCGGCGGCGGTGGTCGTCTCCGGCGTCTTCCAGGATCAGCGCGTCGAAGTCCCGCCACAGCGCCCGCCCGGCATCGGCCTGCCGGGCGTAGAAACCGCCTTCCTTGTTCTGCTGGTAGACCAGGTACGGGTCCTCGGCCGGGAATTCCCGATCGCGCCACGCCCAAGTGATCCACGCATCCGCCACCGACTCGCCGTCGTCGGAACTCTCCAGCAGCACCGCGTGCTGGAACCGGCCACACAGCACTCCGCCCAGGCCACTGGGCCGCGGCGGCACTCCCAACGGATTGGGCAGCTCATCGGTCTCCCAGGGGGCGAGATCGACTCCACCGGTGTTGTACCGGTAGGCGGGAGGAATCCCGGCGACCAGCGACTCGAAAACGTTGCGGCCCAGCGGGTGGAAGGAGATCGTCCTGCGCAGCGGCCCGGCCTTGCTGTTGCCGCCCCGGGTGGCGCCGACAGTGCGGGGTGTGCACTGGCCGGACGGGCCGTAGTACAGCTGCGTCAACAGGTGGAAGACCGCCTCGTTAGCGGAGATCGGCCGCACCTGCAACGTGGTCGCGTGGTCGAACCACACCTGATTGTTGCCGGCGGACCGGAACATGACGAGCTTGTTCACACCAGAGCTCGACGGGCACTGCTCGCGCAGACGGGGATCTTGCAGCCACGGCCGGTCGGTGTCGAACAGGTCGAACCGGCCAGCGTGCCGGGCGAAATACTTATCCGCCTCATCCGAGTCGAAGTATCCGGCCTCCAAGACCGCTTCCTGGCGCTCACCCCACGCCTTCGCGCTCAGGCTCATGTCGTCCAGGCCGGTGATCCGGGCCGCGATGACCGTTAGCACCCGCCACAAGCCCGAGGCGCCCGGCGGCGGCGCGGCCTCGATGTCAGTCAGCTCGTGAGCGTGTTCGAACAGCTCCCGCAGTCCGATCTGCCGCCGCACGTCCCCGATCCGGACGGGCACCCAGTCACGCGTCAGCAGGTCATACGTCATCGCGCTCCTTTCTTGCACGGTGGTACGAGCCACTCATCAGCTCGGTGTTGCGGGAAACTCCGCCAGCCCCAGCTCCGGCGACAGCCACACCTGCCGCTGGCCGAGCTGCCCGGATGGCTGCTGGCCGGACATCGTGACCACGGTGAGATCGCTAAGGTGAGCACTGTCGGCCCACGCCGCTGGTGGGGCGTTGTCCGCTGACAGGCCTCGCAGCCACGTTCCCGGCACCGGGATGGTGTGGCGCATCACCAGCCGGACCTGCTCCTTGGAAAACCATCGCTTGTTCCCGGAACCACTGGTTCCGGTCTCGGGAAGGCGCTCGCCATCGAGCAGGAACCGGCCGTCGGCGCCGACGGTACAGCAAACGACCCTCCCGGACTCGGCGCCCAGGCGGGTCGAGAACTCGTTGATGAAGTCATCCCCGCTGAGCTGGCTCAGCTCCTCGACGTCCTCGGGCGCCGGGATGGCGGCCATGCGCGCATACAGGTCCTTGGTCTGCTCATCAGCCAACCGCGACACGTCATCGTCGGTGAGCGGCGCGACCTCGTTACCGAAATCTTCGTCATAGACCTCATCGACCAAGGCCTGGATGGCGCCGGGAATGGCCACCGCGCCCTCGTCCAGACGCATGAGCGCATCGTGGGTGCGGCGCAGCAGCGACGTGGGATAGACGAACGGCCAGGCCCGCGGCACGACGAGCTCACCGCGCGCGTCGGCGGGGGTCAGCACCACCAGCCGCATGCCCACAGCCCAGCCGGGCCGTCTGGTGTCGTTCACCGGGTGCCGCTGGCAGCGACCCGCGCGCTGCAGCAGCAACGCGATCGGCGCCAGATCACTGACCACGACATCGAAGTCCAGGTCCAGGGACTGCTCGATCACCTGCGTCGCCACCAAGATCGCCGCCCGAGGCCGGTGGCCGGCGGCGTCCTTACCGAACCAGCCCACCATCTCCTGGGTGATCTCCTCGCGGCGATAGGCCGGGAATCGGGAGTGCAACAGCCGGATCTCCGGAACCTGCGCGCCACCGCGCTGCCGGATCCAGTCGCGCAACGCCAGATAGGTGTGCTGGGCCTCGGCGACGGTGTTGCAGATGACCGCCGCGCACCCGCCCTCGTCCGCCACCGGTGTCAGAACATTCTGCAGGGCGGCCGACCGGTCCAGGCGCCCGTCACGGCCGATCGGCACGCGGTGGCTCTCCACCCGCAGGATCCGTTCCCGGCTCGCCACCGCCGTAGCCTGCGCAGCCTGCGGGCTGACGTAGATCCACCCGGGGTAGGTCACCTCGGGTACCTTCTGTTCCCGGCAGCCGGCGCCTTTCAGGTAGGCCTCGGCCAACCTCCGTCCGACCGCCACCGGCAGAGTCGCCGACAGCAGCACGACCGGTACCTTCAACGCGCCCAGCCACTCCAGCAGCACCTTCAGCAGGCCCTGCATGTAGGCGTCGTAGGCGTGTACCTCGTCGATGACGAGTACCTTGCCGACCAGGCCGAGCATCCGCAGCACGTTGTGCCGGCCGCGCAGGACCGCCAGCAGCGCTTGGTCGATCGTGCCCACCGCGAGGTTGGCCAGCAGGCCACGTTTGCTTCCTCGCAGCCACCGGGTCGCCATCGGGTCGTCCGTCAGAACACGGGCCTCCCCACCATCGGGCGAGTAAGCCGTATTCAGCCAGGCCATCCCGTGCAACAGAGTCAGCGAGTCGGCACCTTCCGCCCGGCGGGCGCGGAAGTCATCGACCCGTCGCAGCATCTGGTCGGAGGTGGCCATGGTCGGCAATCCGACGAAGCAGCCCGGCATCCCTGCGGCTTCACCCATCAGCCGTCCCCCGTGCAGCGCGGCCTCGGTCTTGCCTTCCCCCATCGGTGCCATGATCAGCAAAAGCCCAGGTTCTCCGCCGACGAGAACCGGCAGGCGTTCGCTGATGGAGCGTTGCAGATCGTTCGGTTGGAAAGGGAAGTCCTCGCTGAACCCTCCGGGCTTGAAAGTCAGCCGGCCTAGACCGGCCTCCCGTAGTAGCGGAACGACGGCGGCCCGGCTGCCTGCCAGGTGGCGCTGAAGATCGGTGATGTCCCCATGCCTGGGCAGACCGGCATCGATACGCCGGCGCAGGAAGGCATCCTGACTCACCAGCCAGTCGGCGAGGATCACCACGGCGCAGGCCAGCGCCCCACCTGCGGCCGATACCTCTGGCGGTGGTTCAGGACGATCCATCAGTTCATGGACCGCAGTAGCGATGGCCCGGCGTTGTTCTTCCCACCGGCCCTCTCCCAGGGCCGGCAGCGCGCCCAGCGGGTCGCGGAACTCGAGATGGTGGAATGAGGAGAACGCGCCGTGGTGGCCGCCCAGCAGTTGAGCGACCCGGATGGCTGCAGACCACTTCCTTTTCGCCGTGTAACCGGAGCCGGCCAGCATCCGCCCCAGCCAGACATGAGCGGCGAACGCATGACTTTTCGCCTCGCCATCCACTTCGGGGTAGCCGACAAGCCCGCTGAAACCATCTCCGTCCTGCTCCTGGAAACAGGACATGCACTTGCCAATATCATGCAATCCCGCCCAATACGCCAATAAGCGGCGCGCGCGTTCCTCTCCCACCACCAGCTCGCCTGCCAGGGCAGTACGCAGACCCGGTGCAAGGTAGTCATCCCACAACACCTCCACGGCGGCGGCCGCGTCGAGCAGGTGACACACCAGGGGATACCGCGCCGGAAGCCCTCGAGACTTCCCCCACAGCATCAAGTCGACGTCCGGGGGTTCGTCCACTCGAACACCTCGCAATTCTCGAGAGAAGACCGAAGAACAGCAGGCCTACGGCTAGATCATCAGGCGAGACATCACTGTAGAGTGACAGGACGACATTTCATGTGAGATTGGTCAATATGAAAGTTTTTCTCGGTTGGACTCCTCGCCTTGTGCTCAAGGCAAGGACTGGGAACCTGGTGTCGTCGTTGTAACGTCGCAGGTCGCGAAGTGTCCTCCCCACGCCCGTGGGGGTGAGCCGGCCCCCGTCTCCCTTCCCGGGAGCGGGGGCCGTCCTCCCCACGCCCGTGGGGGTGAGCCGACCCCGGACAGGATGCCGCCGACGTCCGCGGCGTCCTCCCCACGCCCGTGGGGGTGAGCCAGAAGCGGGCCAGATGACAGACCAGCTCAAGAAGTCCTCCCCACGCCCGTGGGGGTGAGCCGCACGAGCCCGGCCGGAAGCGGCCGGGCTCCGTGTCCTCCCCACGCCCGTGGGGGTGAGCCGCACGACCGGACCGTCTGATCCCCCCGGCCCCGGTCCTCCCCACGCCCGTGGGGGTGAGCCGTCGTCCGCGTCATCGCTGGGGAACTTCGTCAAGTCCTCCCCACGCCCGTGGGGGTGAGCCGTTCGACCAGGGCGGTGTCCTGCCGCCGGGCCGTCCTCCCCACGCCCGTGGGGGTGAGCCGGCGGGCATCCCCGTCCGCCGTTACGAGAGGAGGTCCTCCCCACGCCCGTGGGGGTGAGCCGCGATATCGTCCCCGGACGTTATCGCTTAGGCGGTCCTCCCCACGCCCGTGGGGGTGAGCCGTCGGCGAAGGACGCCGGGATCGGCGTCGGGCAGTCCTCCCCACGCCCGTGGGGGTGAGCCGATCCGCGTCTCGTTCAACGGCACCTCCGCGACGTCCTCCCCACGCCCGTGGGGGTGAGCCGGCCTGCTGCGCATCTCCGAAGTGTGCCGGGTCGTCCTCCCCACGCCCGTGGGGGTGAGCCGGCGTAGGCAGGCGGAGGGGTCGCTCCATGTCCGTCCTCCCCACGCCCGTGGGGGTGAGCCGACCTCCTGACGCGACGACGCCCCCGCCCCTCCGTCCTCCCCACGCCCGTGGGGGTGAGCCGCAAGCAACCCGGCTCCGGGTGCTGGCCGCTCAGTCCTCCCCACGCCCGTGGGGGTGAGCCGCTGAAGTCGGAGGTGGTCATGGCCTCCTGGAGGTCCTCCCCACGCCCGTGGGGGTGAGCCGGTGGCCTTACGAGCCTCTAGGTCTAGAGGCCGTCCTCCCCACGCCCGTGGGGGTGAGCCGCCGAATGGCCTCCGCTCACCGTCACGACGCCGGTCCTCCCCACGCCCGTGGGGGTGAGCCGGCCGACGCCGCGGTCAAGCTGTACACGGCGAAGTCCTCCCCACGCCCGTGGGGGTGAGCCGTCGAAGCGCGACCGCAAGGGCATCCG
>NZ_JBHSBM010000010.1:256355-291943 GCF_042650625.1 Planomonospora corallina | reverse complement strand
ATCCCGGTCCGACCGGAACCGCTCCGTCTCCGGAGCAACCCTTCAAACTTACTCCATCATTCGGCTCTTGTCCAACCGAACCTCGGCGAGACGCGCAGCCTCACAGAGGAGGAGTGAGTCAGAGGGGGCTCCCGAGGCTCCGGCGATCTCCGCCGACCCCCTCGGGCCTGTGAACTATATGTAGGCCCGCCGACACCGTCAAATCAGCCGAGATCCCCGCTGGGAACGTGCTTCCCGCTCGCTGGGTAGGTACAGGGCGTGACAGACCAACGCGTAATCCCCCGGGCTCTGAGCATCCTGCTGTGCGTGGCCGCCGCCGTGGTCGCACTGGCCGGCATCAGAGCCGTCGGCTCCATCCTCGGCCCCATGCTCCTGGCGCTGGTGCTCGTCATCGCCGTCTCCCCGGTCCGCACCTGGCTCGGCAGGCACGGGGCCCCGGGATGGCTGCTGGTCGCGCTCCCCCTGACCATCGTGCTGCTCGTCCTGCTCGGCATGGCGGCGATCATGACGGTGTCCGTCGCCCAGCTGGCAGGCCTGGCCCCCACCTACAGCGACCAGTTCGGTGAGATCGTCCGGCAGCTGCAGGACTTCGCGGCCCAGAGGGGCGTCGGCAGCGAGCAGATCGACAACGCGCTCAGATCCTTCGACCCCGGGAACGTCTTCACCTTCGTCCAGGGGTTCGCCTCCGGGCTGCTCGAGGTCTTCTCCAGCCTGGTGTTCATGGTGATCCTGCTGCTGGCCATGTGCCTGGACGCGCAGGCCTTCTCCCGGGCCCTCGCCTGGGGCGGCGGTTCCCGACCGGCGCTCGCCGCCGCTCTGGACACCTTCGCCCACAAGACCCGCCGCTACCTGGTCGTCTCGACCGTCTTCGGCATCGTCTGCGCCGTGCTGGACGCCACCGCGCTCTGGTTCCTGGACGTCCCGCTCCCCCTCCTGTGGGGGGTGCTCGCCCTGATCACCAACTACATCCCGAACATCGGCTTCGTCATGGGGCTCATCCCTCCCGCCCTGCTCGGCCTGCTGGAGGGCGGGTTCGAGACCATGATCTTCGTGATCGCCGCCTACATAGCGATCAACTTCGTGGTCCAGTCGCTCATCCAGCCCAAGTTCCTCGGTGACGCGGTCGGTCTGTCCACCACCGTGACGTTCCTGTCGCTCATCGTCTGGGCGTTCGTGCTCGGCCCCCTGGGCGCTCTCCTGGCCATCCCGCTCAGCCTGCTGGTCCGTGCGCTGCTCATCGACAGCGACCCCCACGGCGCGTGGGCCGCCGCGCTCATCTCGGGCCAGGTCCCTCCGGACGGTGGACGCGGCCACCGGCGGGACGGCCCCGGGCCGGAGGACGTCCCCCCGTCCGGGGCCTCCGCCGTACCCTGAGCGCATGTACAGCGAGCAGGCTCCCGTCCCGGGGCTGGCCGGGCGGCTCGTGTGCGTCTGGACGCGCGTGGTGACGTCCGCCGGCGTCGGGCTGGTCGTGCCGGACGGCTGCGTCGACCTGGTCTGGGGTCCCGCGGGGCCGCAGGTGGCGGGGCCCGACACCGGGCCGATGCCGGTCCGGCTCTCCCCCGGCGACCGCTACACGGGCGTCCGGTTCCGGCCGGGCGCGGTGGGCGAGGCGCTGGGGGTGCCGGTCGAGGCGCTGCGCGACCAGCGGGTGCCGCTGGCCGACCTCGGCACGCTGCCCGAGCTCGCCGCCGCCCCCCTGAGCCCGGAGGCCGTCCAGGAGGCGCTGGCCGTACGGCTGCGCGCGCTGCCCGGTCCGGATCCGGCGGCCCCGGCGATCGCCGGGGCGCTGCGGACCGGGCGGAGCGTCGGGCAGGTCGCCCGGGAGCTCGGGCTGAGCGAGCGGCAGCTGCACCGGCGGTGCGTGCGCGCCTTCGGGTACGGCCCCAAGGTGCTGCAGCGGGTCGTGCGGTTCCAGCGGGCGCTCCGGCTGGCCCGCAGCGGGCTCCCACCGGCCGAGGTCGCGCTGGCCAGCGGCTACGCCGACCAGTCGCACCTGTCGAACGAGGTGCGGCGGCTGGCCGGCGTGCCCCTGGGTCAGCTCGTCAGCCGGCCGTAGGCCTTGAGGGTCCCCAGCCGGGCCACGGTGATGAAGCCGCCCCACTCGTGGGCGACGATCGGCGTCCACATCGGGAAGTTCGGCGCCCAGCCGCCGTCGGATCCCTGCTGGCCGATCAGCGCGTCGAGGTGGCGGTCCAGGACCTCCTGGTCGAAGAGCGGCAGCGTGAGGGGCTCGGGCGCGAAGTCGAGCGGGAAGTGCACCTCCCCGGGCGCGTCCGGGTCGAAGGCGACGGTGGCCAGGATCGCCTCGCGGAGCCGGGTGAACTCGCCGAGGGCTCTGTCGCGGTCCGGGACGTGCTCCAGGAAGTGCAGGATCGCCCGCGCGGTGTAGGGCGTCGGCTTGTCCTCCTTCTCGATGGCGGCCCAGGCGAACCCGGTGGCCGGGGCGAGCCACGGGTGCTCGATCTTGTGCTTGTGCAGCAGCGCGGCGATCGAGGCCGTCGGCACCAGGGAGCCGGGCGGGTCGTCGGGGGTCTCCCACCACGGCGCCCGCGGCGAGGTCCGCACGCTCGGCAGCACGAACGGCACGCCCCCGTCCGGAGCGGTGACCGTCAGCAGGTGGTCGCAGGCGCGGGTGACCATCGGGTCGTCGAACGCGTCCAGCTCGTCGAGGATCCAGAACGCCACCTCGACGGGTTCGGGCTGGCTCTCCGGTCCGCGCAGGTCGGGCTCCAGGGCGTTGCCGAACCCGCCGTCGGCGTTCTGGTAGCCCCGCAGCACGGCCAGCACCCGCTCCGGCGGCGCGCCGTCGAGCAGGCTCTCGCACCGGAGCCGGTCGATCAGTCTGGCGTTGAGCAGCAGGTAGCGCCTGGCGGCGGCCAGGGCGTCGGCGGTGAGCGTCTTCATGCCTGTGACCGTACGGCCGCGCCGCCGCGGCGTCTTGCAGGAATCGGACGCGTGTCACGCAGGGCCGGCCTCACAGGAGTCGCGCGCGCCGGCCGGGGTCAGGGGATCTCCATCGCGACGGCCCCGCCGCTCACCCGGCTGCGCCCGTCGGGCTCGGCGATCGAGACCTTCAACTCGCTGGGCCGTCCCATGTCCACGCCCTGGATGACGATGAACTCCCGCGCCTCGCTCCCCAGCGCGCGCAGGTAGCCACCGAAGGCGGCGGCCGCGGCCCCGGTCGCCGGGTCCTCGACCACGCCGCCCACCGGGAACGGGTTGCGCGCGTGGTAGCGCCGGTCGTTCTCGCGGTGGAAGAGGTTCACGGTCGTCCAGCCGTGGCGGGTCATGACCGACTTCAGGGCCTCGAAGTCGTAGTGGAGGTCGGCCAGTCGCTCGCGGGAGGCCGCGGCGAGCACGAGGTGGTGGACTCCGCCGAAGGCGACGTGCGGCGGGAACGACCGGTCCAGTTCGTCGCGGGACCAGCGCAGCGCGGCGAGCGCCTCGTCCAGCGCGTCCTCGGCCGCGGGCGCCGAGCGGGTGGGCACGCTGGTGAGGGTGGCGACCAGGGTCTCGCCGTCGACGCCGGTGTCGACGGCGATCTCGCCGGCGTTGGTGCGGAACGTCAGCGGTCCCGTCCCGATCCGCTCGGCCAGGGCCACGGCGGTGGCGATCGTGGCGTGCCCGCAGAAGTCGACCTCCGCCGAGGGCGCGAAGTAGCGGGCCCGGAAGACGCGGGCCTCGTCGTCGCGTTCGGTCAGGAAGGCGGTCTCGGAGTAGCCGACCTCGGCGGCGACGGCGCGCATCTCCGCGTCCGTGAGGCCGGCGGCGTCGAGGACGATCCCGGCGGGGTTGCCGCCCGCCGGGTCGTGGGTGAAGGCGCTGTAGCGCAGGACTTCCGCGTTGCTCGTCGCTGTTCCGTTCGTCACAGTTCCGGAACCTAGCAGCCGCCGCCTCCCGGGCCGAGGCCCGCCCGGCCCGAAGTCGCGGGCCGTCATCTCATGCGGAAGACCGGTCCGCGGGGGGCGAAGGGGAGACGCGCGCCCTCGGGGACGAGGAAGGCGTGCTCCCGGCGGATCCGGAGCACGTCGCACCAGCCGTCGGTGATCACCAGGATCGGCCCGCCGGGCGGGAAGTCCTCGGCGCGCTCCAGCAGGTTCACGCCGGGCTGCAGGACCGTGCCGCCCCGGCCGCGGACCCTGACCCGCCGGGCGATCTCCTCCACCGGCAGGTACCCGGCGTCGTAGGCCGCCGCGTCGCAGAACACCACCCGGGCGCGGGGCACGTCGCGGGCCGCGGCGTAGGAGGCGACGGCGCCCAGCGCCTTGCCGAGCAGCCGGGTGTCCATCGAGCCGGAGGTGTCCAGGACGACGCCGAACGTCGGCCGCCGCAGGAGCTCCTCGGGCCGCACCCAGCCGGGGCGCGGGATGCCGGGGCTGGCCGCCTGGCGGCGGGAGGCGCGCGCGTAGGAGCGGCGCCGCTCCACCGAGGGGACGTGCTCGTCGAACCAGCGGGCCAGCGCGGCGTCCCAGGGCAGCGGAGGCTGGTCCAGGGCGCGGATCTCCTGCTCCAGGCCCGCGGGCAGCAGGCCCCGGCCGCTGCCGTGGTGGTAGGCCAGACCGGTGGACAGGGCGTTGCGGTAGTAGTCGTCGAGGTCGACGTGGCGGCCGGGCGCGCCCGGGTGCGGCAGCGGACGGTCGAGGACGTCGCCGAGCCCGCGCCCGCGCAGGGTGGCCAGTTTGCGCAGGCGGCGCAGGTCCACGGCGATCCGGTCGTAGACGGCCTCGGCGGACAGTCCCGCCAGCGACCGGTCGAAGAGCAGCCCCTCGGGCATCTCGCCGACGCCCATCTCGACCAGCCAGCCGTTGATCACGTAGTCGGCGGCGACGTTCCACAGGTAGGGGTCGCGCCCGCCGACGCGCTCACCGTGGCGGAGCGCGGCGTGCAGCATCTCGTGGGCCAGCACGAAACGCCATTCCTCGGCCGACAGGCTCACCAGCGGGTTGACGTAGATCTCGGCGGCCTCGGCGCTGACCGCCGCGATCGAGATCTGCCGGTCCCGGGCGAGGTCGGCGTCGGCGACGATCCGCATCCCGGCCGCGAGCGCGCCGAGCAGCGGGTAGGAGGAGACGAACCAGCCCAGCGCCCGGTCCCAGGGCCCCTCGGCACGGCCGTCCGCGGCGGTGCGCGGCGTGCCCGCCAGGTCCAGCGCGGCCGTGGCGGAACGGGAGACTCCGATGGCGAAGCTCCGCTGGAAGTCGGTGCGCCGGGCCAGTTCCTCGCTGCCGATCACGAAGTCGGGCATGCCGCCGGGCACGTGTTCGGGCGGCAGGCCGAGGCGGCGCCACCGCTGCGCGAGCGTGTTCTCGTCCTCGGGCGGCGGTTCCGGCGGGAGCGGCGCGGGGCAGCGGCCGATCTTGAGGGTGCGCAGGAAGCGGTCGGCGGCCAGGCAGCAGGCCGCCCGGTAGGCGGGATCGGGCAGGACGCCGGTGGCCCAGTCACGCTCCACCGGCTCGCCGAGGTCCGCGGGCAGCGCGGAGCGGGGGTCGGCGTGCCCGAAGCCGAGGTGCAGCAGGAGGTGGGCGAAGACCCAGGCCCACTCCTCCGCCCCGGCCCGGCGCGCGGGATGGTGGCGGACCCGGCCGTCGGCGGAGACCGTGGCCCAGGTGCCGGCGGACAGCTCGCCGGCGCGGGCGGCGTAGAGGCGGGCGGGGTAGTCGCGGAAGAGCGGGTGGCCGGTCGCCGTCCGCCAGCCCCGCTCCACCGCCTCGCGCCAGGGGTCGGCCTTGGCCCTGCGGCGGCCGGTCACCTGCGCGCCGCGGCGAGACGGGGCAGGTCGCGGCCCACCTCGACGAGGAACCAGGTCGGCAGGGCCGGGGCGCCGTTCGCGTCGTCGGCGATGACGAGCTGGGCGCACTCCAGGGAGATCTCGGCCAGTTCGACGAGCAGGGTCTTCGCGCGGAACGCCAGGTCGCGCCCCCGGGAGGAGGCGCCGCGCTTGTCCGCGGGCAGTTCCTTGACCAGGCGGGCGCGGAAGGTCTCCGCCAGGAAGTAGAGCAGGTCGCGGTCCTCCGGGGCGCGGGGCCAGGGGACCTCTCCCTTGATCACGGCGTCGAGGTCGTAGGCGTGCCGGACCTTCTTGACGTAGGCGCGGAAGGCCGAGGCGTGGGCGGCGGTGAGCGTGCCGAAGGCCAGCATGGCGAGGGTCTCCTCGTCGATGCCGTCGCCGTAGGAGTGCATGACGTCGGAGAGCATGTGCCAGGCCCGCGGTGAGGAGAACGGCTCCTCCGTCTTGGGCGGGGCGCTCCACAGGTGGTCGGGACGCTGGACGAGGTAGTCGACGATCCACTGGTGGATGCCGTTGGCGGCGGCCCAGGTGAGCCAGTCGGTGGCGGAGGCGCGCAGATGGAGGTGGACCAGACGGTTGACCAGGGCCGATGCCATCGGCCGGGCCAGCGCGTTGTCGGTGGCCCGGTTGCCGGCTCCGATCACGATGGACCCGGCGGGCAGCTCGTAGGTGCCGAGGCGGCGGTCGAGGATCAGCGAGTAGAACGCCTTCTGCACCTCGGGCGCGGAGGCGTTGAGCTCGTCGAGGAACAGGCAGTACGGCTCGTCGCGGGCGATCGACTCTGGCGGGGCGAACCGGCTCCGGCCGCCGGCCACCTCCGGCACCCCGATGAGGTCCTCGGGGGCGAGCTGGGTGCCGAGCAGGGTGACGCATTCCAGCCCGAGCGCGTCGGCGAAGTCCCGGACCAGAGAGCTCTTGCCGATGCCGGGGGCGCCCCAGAGGAACACCGGGCGCACCACCGCGACGTGCAGGAGCACGCCGGGCAGCTGCGCGGGGGTGACGGTGACGGTCGCCTGCATGCCGTAAAGGGTGGCAAACCGCCCCCGCGGGCCGCACCGGGTTTTCCGGCGGTACGGCCCGCGGACGGTGGCGGCGTCAGGTGGCGGCCGTGGGAACGGAGGCGGGGGCGGACGACTGCGCCTCCGGCTCCCGCCACGGCTCGGCGCCGGCGACGGAGACGCGGCGGTCCCAGGGCATCGCGTAGGCCAGGATCGGCAGCAGCGCCACGGACGCCTGGGCCCACATCGAGTGCAGGTGCCACCAGGTGACGTTGTTGAACTGGGTCATGTAGAGGTAGCCGTACCCCGCCCACAGGGAGACGCCGAGGATGGCGGGCCAGGCGAAGCGCGCGGGGGTGGGCCGGGCCACCAGGAACGGCATGAACCACAGCAGGTACTGCGCGCCCAGGCGCGGGGTGGTGACCATGAAGGCGAGCAGCAGGGCCGTGGTGAGGTCGACCGGGTCGGCGCGGCGCCACAGGAAGGCGACGACCACCATCGTGACGTAGATCAGCCGGGTGCCGAACGTGGCGATGCCCGCGTCGAGCGTCCAGTCGCCGCCGACGAGGATGGCGCTGTAGCCCCACTCGCCGACGATCGGGCGGATGTGCTGGATCACCCGGATGACCTCGGGGATCTGGTCCAGCGCGGTGCCTGCGAAGACCGGCAGGGTGACCAGGAAGAAGAGCGGCACGGCGCCGGTCGCCACGAACGCGACCACGCGGGCCCGGAAGGTCGGCAGCAGCAGGAGCATGCCGGGGATCAGCCAGATCGGCCAGCTCTTGGCGCACAGCGCCAGGCCCATCAGCAGACCTGCGGCCAGCGCCCGGCGCAGTGCGGCCCGGTCGCCCTCGCGCGGGGTGAGCCCCTGCCGCACCGCCTGCCGTACGGCGCGGCCGATCCCGTAGGCCCCGGCCCGCCGCAGGGTGCCGCCGAGCCCGTGGGCGGCGACGCTCTCGCGCACGTAGGTGACCGGGTCGTGGCGCAGGCCCGGCCGGTCGGGGTCGCCGGGGCCGCGGGCCACGACGAAGGCGGCGACGCCGAAGACGAGCGCGACCGGCTCGACCTGGCCGTGGATGGAGGCGACGAGGACGGCCAGGGGGTTGCAGGCGTACTGGAAGGCGCGCAGGGAGGCCGCGGGCCCGCCGGCGAGCTTGCCGACCAGCGGGATCAGGATGATGTCGGCCACCACGGTGACCAGGCGGCCGGCCCACTCCCAGGGGATGCCGAGCCAGAGCAGCAGGCCGTACACGTACGGGATGGTCGGCAGGAAGTGCCAGCCGCCCTTGCTGCCCAGGACGGGGTCCTCCCGGTTGAGGATCGCCTCACCGGCGGGTTTGAAGCTGTTGACGAAGTCGACCGGTTGCCAGTCGCTGTTGGCCGCGAGGGCCATGATGAGCACCCGGACGCCGACGCCGACGGCGAGGATGACACCCATCGACGGGCGCCAGCCCCTCCGCTGGGCGACCAGAGCGAGCACGACACCTGTGACGAGGACGATCCCCGTGAGCAATGCGTTGTCCATGACGGCCCCTAGCCTGCCGGATGGCGCGAGTGCCCAGCCACCCGGACGGCGAAACGGGCCGGGACGGGCTCAGCGGGCCGGTGTGCGGGCGCCGGGCGCGGCGACCCGGTGGAAGGCCTTCCAGGTGTAGAGCAGGGCGGCCAGCGCGGTCACGGACAGCAGCACGTAGCCGAGGGTGTAGACGCCGAAGGCGGAGAAGACCACGCCCATGACCAGCGGCGGGAAGTAGCCGCCCAGACCGCCGGCGGCGCCCACCAGGCCGGTCACGGTGCCCACCCGGGACGGCTCGACGAGCTTGGCGACCAGGGCGAACACGCCGCCGGTGCCGAGCCCGAGGAAGGCCGCCATCAGCACGAACGTGATGCCGGCGGGGATCTCCGGGGCCGGCTGGAGCACCAGGACGAGCGCCAGCAGCGCGGTGCCCGCGAACGAGGCCATCAGCACCCGGACGGGACCGATCCGGTCGGACAGGATCCCGCCGAGCGGCCGGGCGATCACCGCGGCGATGGAGAAGCCCGCGGCGCGGAGCCCGGCCTCGGTCTGCGCGAAGTCGTACACGTTCTGCAGCAGGGTCGGCAGGTAGGTGGAGAAGGCGACGAACCCGCCGAAGGCGACGGCGTACAGGAACGCGCACTGCCAGGTCGCCTTGATCTTCATGGCGTCGCGCATGCGCGGCAGGGCGGGCTCGGCGGACGGCTTCCAGGCCGGTGAGTTGCGGGCGGCCGCCAGCATCACGACGCCCGTGACCGCCAGGGCCGCGGCCATCAACAGATGGGTCTGGGTACGGCCGACCGCCTCGACGAGGCGGGGGGTGAGGAAGGCCGACAGGGCGGTGCCGCCCATGCCCGCGCCGAAGACGCCGGTGGCCAGGCCCCGGCGGGCCGGCTCGTACCAGGCGTTGACGAAGGGGATGCCGACGGCGAAGGAGGTGCCCGCCACGCCGAGGAAGAAGCCCCACAGCAGCAGCGCGCCGTAGGAGTCGGACCAGCCGACGAGGAGGACCGGGATGATCGAGACGAAGCAGATGGCGGCGAACATCAGCCGTCCGCCGATCCTGTCGGTCAGCACTCCCACCGGGATCCGGCCGAGCGAGCCGACCAGCACCGGGATCGCGACCAGCATGGAGGTCTCGGTCGGCGACAGCTGGAGCTGGCTGCTGTAGCTCCTGGCCAGGGGGCCGATCAGGTTCCACGCCCAGAAGGTCACCGCGAACGCGGCCGTGGCGAGGACCAGGTTCGGGAGCTGGCCTCTGCGAAGTTCATCCGGCATGCGGGGCTTCTACCCAGAAATTCATCACCATACGTGACGGAAGGGCTATCGCGGCCACGGACGGCGGCGGGCCCGGCGCCGGGGAACCGATGGAGAGGACCCGATGCCGGAGAGCCGATGGTGAAGACCGGTGGCGGAGAGCCGGTGCCGGGAACCCGATGGCGGAGAGCCGATGGCGAGGACCGGTGGTGGAGGCCTCGCCGCCGGGGGTCCGTCTCCCCCGGCGGCGAGGGGCTCGCCGTCCCGGCGAAGGACCCCCGCGGTGGAGGGCCCCCGCGGTGGAGGGCCCCCGCGGTGGAGGGCCCCGCGGCGGGTCAGAAGCCGGCGGTGATCCTGGTGAACTCCCAGTCGCCCTGGGAGATGCCGCTGCAGTTGGAGGTGACGCCGCCGCCGGGGCAGCCGCGGTCGCGGTTGACCGACCAGTACGCCAGGCGGGTCAGACCCTTGGACTTCGCCCAGTCGGTGATCCGCTGCCAGGTGGCGGGGGTGGTCAGCTCCTGCTGGTCGGACAGGCCGTTCATGCCGGAGATGCCCATGCGGGCGTAGGCCTGGGCGTCGCTCCAGCCGTGGGCGGACTTCAGCGCGTTCTTCAGGCCCTCGGCGGCGTTGACGGTGTCGGTGTAGATGTCGGAGCTGCCGAAGTCGAACGGCATGATCGTGTAGTTGTCGATCGGCACGCCGAGCGCCTTCGCCTGGTCGATCAGGCGCAGGCCGTGCGCGTTCGGACCGGTGCGGGTGGTGCCGAAGGTCACCACGACCTTGACGTTCGGGTTGTTCTGCTTGACGATCTTCAGGCCGTTGAGGATGCGGTCCTGGACGGTGTAGTTCTCGAACTCGTCGGTGTTCTCGATGTCGAAGTCGACCACCGCCGGGCCGACGGCGTTGATGACCTGCTGCACGGCGCCGGCGAAGGCCTGCGGGGTGGCGCAGTTCGGGCCGAGCTTGTTGCCGGACCAGCCGCCGAAGGAGATCTGCACGCTGCCGCCCGCGGCCTTGATCTGCGAGATGGCCTGCGCGTCGGCGCCGCCGGTCAGCGGCCGGTTGCCGTCCCAGGCGGGGGTGCAGCCGCCGCTGGACAGGATGAACGCCATGGTGAACGACTTGACGCCGGTGGCGTTCATGACCGTGGCCGGGCTCGGCGGGTTGCCCCAGCCCATGTAGAGGTACGGCGCGCCGGGCATGCGCCCGGTCGGCGGCGGGGTGGTGCAGCCGCCGGTGGTGGCGGTGACCTGGCCGCTCGCGGCCGACTCGCCCTGGGCGTTGTAGGCCTTGACGGTGTAGGTGTGGGTGCTGCAGGCGCCCAGGCCGGAGACGGTGGCGCCGGTGCCGGTGACGGTCGCCCTGGCCGAGGAGCCCTCGTAGACCCGGTAGCCGGTCACGGTGCCGGAGGAGGCGTTCCACGCCAGGGAGATCGAGGAGTTGGTCGTGCCGGCCACCCGGAGGTTGCCGGGCGCGCCGGGCACGCCGGGCGGCTGGGTGGGGTCGCCGCCGCCGGTGACGCGCTTCCAGAGCGCGGGGACGTTCGGCGGTTCCCAGCCGGGCTGGGAGGTGTGGCCCTGGATGGCCTGGTAGTCGGCGCCGTTGTAGGTCACCACGGTGCCGGCGGTGTAGGCCGTCCACGCCTGCCACTGGGGTGCGGCCGACAGCACGGCCGCTTGGAGGGCGGACACGGGGGCGGACACGGGGGCGGACACGGGGGCGGCGAGGGCCGGCGGCCCGGCGAGGGCCCCGGTGAGGGCCGTTGTGAGCGCCGCTGCCAGGGCGGCGGGTACGGCCAGGGCCGCACGTCGCAGTCGCATGGGTTCTCCTTGGGGGGGTCGGGAGACTCTGAGGGTCGGGAGATCCGGAAGGCCGGGGAACGCGGAGGGTCAGGGGACCCGGAAGGCTCAGGGGAGGGTCGCCAGGTGGGGCTTGACGGTCCTGGAGAAGTTCCAGCCGTTGCTCGCGTCCCAGTTGATCGACCAGGTCATCGCGCCCCGGATGCCGGGGTAGGCGCGCGGCGGCGTGAACCGGCCGCAGTCCGTCCGGGTTGCCAGGCAGGTCAGCGCCTGATTGACCACGGACGGGGGGACGATCCCGCCGCCGGCCGCGCCGGGCCCGGCGGGCAGGCCGAGCGCCACCTGGTCGGGGCGCAGGCCGTTCTCCAGCTGGATGCAGGCCAGCGCGGTCAGGAAGTCGACCGAGCCCTGGCCGTAGGCGGCCATCCGGTCGCAGCCGAGCATCGAGCCGGAGTTGTAGTACTGGGTGTGGACGACGGTGAGGATGTCCTTGATGCTCAGCGCGAGCTTGAAGTACTCGGCGCCGGTGGACTGCATGTCGATGGTCTGCGGGGCCATGGTGATGATCAGGCCGGGACCGGTCCTGGCGTGCAGGGCGCGCAGCGCCTGGGCCATGTAGGTGGCGTTGAGGCCGTTCTCCAGGTCGATGTCCACGCCGTCGAAGCCGTACTCCCGGATCAGGCCGTGGACGCTGTCGGCGAACTCCGCCGCGGCGGCGGCGGAGGCCACCTGGACGCGGCCCTTCTCCCCGCCGACGGAGAGGATGACCTTCTGCCCGCGCGACTGGAGGGTCTTGACGTCGGCCCTGAACTGGGCGTCGGTGTAGCCGCCGAGGGAGGCCGACAGGCCCGGGTCGACGCCGAAGACGACCTCGCCGGGGGTGCCGGTGGCCTCGCCGAAGGAGACCGCGACCACGTCGTAGTCGGTGGGCACCGCGGACAGCCGCAGCTCGACGGCGGCGTTGTCGAAGTTGTGCCAGTAGCCGGTGAGGAAGTGCTTCGGCAGCGGGCCGGTGGTGCAGCCGGTGGTGGTGGCGGTGGCCTCGGCGCCGGCGGACTCCCCGGCGGCGTTGTAGGCCTTGACGGTGTAGGTGTGCGTCTCGCAGTCGCCCAGGCCGGTGATCGTGGCGCCGGTCCCGGTGACGGTGGCCTTCACCGCGGAGCCCTCGTAGACGCGGTAGCCGGTCACCGTCCCCGAGGACGCGCCCCAGCTCAGCGAGATGCTCTTCGCGCCGCCGGTCGCGCTCGGCGTGCCGGGCCGGCCGGGCAGGTCGGGGTCGGTCGGGCCGCCGCCGTCGTCTCCGCCGCAGTCGGCGCCGTTGACCTTGCAGTTCGCCGGTAGGGCCGCTGCCCCGCCGGGCGAGCCGATGAAGCCGAAGCTCACCGTGGCACCGGGGGCGAGGGCGCCGTTCCAGCCGACGTTGGTGAAGGTGAAGTGCTGCCCGCCGCGGGTGAGCGCGGCGTCCCAGAAGGAGCTGACGGCGGTCCCGGCGGGGAGGTCGAACTCGACCTTCCACGAGCTGATCGCGGACCCGGTCCCGTTCTTGATCGTGTACCTGCCCTCGAATCCGGAGCCCCAGTCCGCGGTCTTGGTGAAGGTCGCGGTGACGGAGGCGGCCTGGGCGGGTGGCGCGGCCACCGTGCCCAGCAGGAGCGCCGCCAGCGCGACGGCGGATCGGGCGATGACGCGGAATCTCACGTTGACCTCGATGATTCGGTGCTTCGGGGGGTGGCCGTACGGCGCGCCCCGCCCGGGACTCCCGGCGAGGGCGGGAGGGGCGGGGAGCGCCGTACGGCGGGGAGGGCCCGTCCCGCCGCGCAGGAGGGCGGGAGGAGCCGTGGTCCGGCGGACGGCCCGCGGGATCGGTCGCGGCCGCCGCCCGCGGATGACGGGAAGGCCTTTCCGCCCTTGTCAGGACAGGCGGGACGGTAGGGGTCTTCCCGGGTTCCCCGCCCGGCCGGGGCGGGGAGGGCGGCGGATCCGCTCCCGGGGGAGGTGGAGCGGGGGTCGCCTCCGATGAGAGCGTTGCCGCAGGTCTACGGGGTTCACGGGGGGCGCGAACGAGTCATTCCGACTCCATTCGATCCTTCTTTTAGGAAAGTTTCCTAAGAGTTGCCGCGATCGTAGCCTTGACACCCGGGGTTCACAAGACCCAAAAGCCGCGCCTGGCGGGACGCTCCGGGCGCACCGCCCGGCAGCGCCCGCCGGGCGGCCGGCGGCGCCCGCCGGGGCGGCCCCCCGGCGGCCTGCCGGACCTCGGGGGCGGTCGGCGGGGGCGGCCTCGCCGGCAGCCTGCCGGATGAGGGACACTACGGGGCGAGTACGGTGATACCGGATCCGCTTTGTCCCCTGGAGTCCGCTCATGTTCTTCGGCATCACCGACATCTGGACCTATGTCGCCGGTGCGTTCCTCATCATCCTGCTGCCCGGCCCCAACTCCCTCTACGTCCTGACCACGGCCGCCCGGCGCGGAGTGCGGCAGGGCTACCGGGGTGCGGCGGGCGTGTTCGTCGGCGACTCGGTGCTGATGATCCTCTCGGCCGCCGGGGCCGCCTCGGTGCTGAAGGCGCACCCGCTGCTGTTCGCCGCCGTGAAGTACGCCGGCGCGGCCTACCTCGCCTGGATGGGCCTGCAGATGCTGCGCGGGTCTTGGCGGTCGTGGCGCGCCCCGCAGGCGGCCCTGGCGCGGGAGACCGCCGAGAGCGTGGCGGAGAGCGCGGCCGGGGAGGCCGACCCGTTCCGCAGGGCGCTCGTCGTGAGCCTGCTGAACCCGAAGGCGATCCTCTTCTTCATCTCCTTCTTCATCCAGTTCGTGGATCCCGCCTACCCGGCACCCGCCGTGTCGTTCCTGGTCCTGGGCACGATCGTGCAGATCTTCAGCATGCTCTACCTGAGCTCGCTGATCTTCGGCGGCACCTACCTGGCCGCGCAGTTCCGGCGGCGGCGCAGGCTGGCCGCGCTCCTCACCGCCTGCGCGGGCACGCTGTTCGTCGGCTTCGGCGCGCGGCTGGCCACGGCGTCGCTCGGCTGACGCCGGCCCCGGCCATCTCCCCGTCCCCGGCTATCTCCCCGCCCTTGGCGCGGGACCTCCGCCCTCCGCGGGTACGTTCCAGCGCGGGACCGGACCGGCCGCCGGATTCCGGCCATGGCACCCCCGCGGCTCGGGTACCGTGAGCGCCGACCGACGGAGTAACGCTTTCGTAAACAAAGGCAATATTCCCGGTATGTCTGATCAAGGCCTGCCGGGGTAGGCGCCGGTTCCCGGTGCCGGTCGTACCGCCGTCCTGGAGTCCCATGAGCCACCAAGCCGTCACCCTGCCCCGCCTCACCGCGCTGGCCCGCCAGGCCGTACCGCGCCTGCTGGAGGGCGTCGTCGCCCCCCTCGCGGTCTTCTACACCGCCTTCGCCCTCCTCGGTGAGCTGGGCGGCATGCTCGCGGTGATGACCTGGGTCTACGTGGGAGTGGGCTGGCGGCTCGTCCGGCGCACGCCGGTGCCCGCGACGATGTACCTCGCCGCCCTGGCGATCACGCTCCGCACCGTGATCAGCCTCTGGCTCGACGAGCCGATGTACTTCTTCCTCCAGCCGGAGCTGGGCACGATCTGCATCAGCATGGTCTTCCTCGCCTCGGTACGGCTGCGCCGCCCGATGGTGGAGAAGCTCACCCTCGACTACGTCCACCTGCCCGCGGTGGTGCTCGGGCACGAGCGGGTCCGCCGGTTCTTCGCCCGGATCACCCTGCTGTGGGCGTTCGTCCTGCTGGCCAACTCCACGGTGAGCATCTGGCTGCTGCTCCACAACTCCATCGGCGGCTACCTGCTGATCCGCACCGCCGCCGTCGCCGTCATCACCGGCGTGGCCGCCGTCTTCTCCGTCGGCGCCTTCCTTCGGGTCATCCGCCGCCTGCAGCACGAGCCCGCCCCGTCCGCCTGACGCTCAGCCGGACGCCCCGTCCTGCGCCGCCCCCGCCTGGCGGGACTCCTCCAGCAGCCCCGCCTCGTAGGCGCGGATGGCGGCCTGCACCCGGTTGCGCGCGCCCAGCCGGGTGAGGATCGCGCTGACGTGCGCCTTGACCGTGCCCTCCACCAGGTGGAGCCGGCGGGCGATCTGCGCGTTGGACAGACCCGCGCCGAGCAGGGCGAGCACCTCGCGCTCGCGCGGGGTGAGCACGGCGACCCGGTCGCGGGCCGCCGCCGCGCGGGCCATCCGGTCGCCGGCCAGCTCGGTGATGACCCGGCGGGCGACCCGGGGGGACAGGTAGGCCGCGCCCTCCGCGGCGGCGCGGATCCCGGCCAGCAGCTCGCGCGGGTCCCCGGACTTGAGCAGGAAGCCGGCCGCGCCCTCCGCCAGCGCCCGGGCGATGTACCCGTCCTCGCCGAAGGTGGTCAGCATCAGCACGGCCGTCCCCGGTACGGCCCGGCGCAGCTCCGCCAGGGCCGCGAGGCCGTCCAGCCGCGGCATCCGGATGTCGAGCAGGACCACGTCCGGGCGGTGGGCGAGCGCCCCCTCGACCGCCTCCCGGCCGTCGCCCGCCTCGGCGACCACCTCGATCTCCGGGTCGGCGGCCAGGATGGCCCGCACCCCCGCCCTGATCATCGCCTCGTCGTCGGCCAGCAGCACGCGGATCATCGTGCTCCCTTCTCGGAATCCTGCGGGCCCGGCGGCTCCCCGGCCGGATCCGGCTCCCCGGCCGGATCCGTCCCCGACCGCGCCGCCCCCTCCGCCCGCTCCGCCCGCTCCGCGGGGAAACGCGCCGCGACCAGGAAGCCGCCCGCGCGGGGAGCCGCCTCGAACGTGCCGCCCGCCAGCCGTACCCGCTCGCGCAGTCCCATCAGGCCGAGGCCGCCGCCGGGCGGCGGCCCGGCGGGTGCCTGCCGGGGGGCGGGGTTGCCGACGGTCAGCCGGATCTCGCCGCCGGAGGCGGCCACCTCGACCGTGACCGGGGCGCCGGGCGCGTGCTTGGCGGCATTGGTCAGCGCCTCCTGGACGATCCGGCAGGCCGTGTGGTCACGGAGCCCGTCCGGGCCGCGCAGCTCCACCTCCATGCCCGAGGCCCGCGCCCGCTCCACGATCCCGGCGACGCTCTCCGCCGGGGCGAGCGGCGCCTCGCCGTCCTCGCGCAGGACTCCGATCACCCGGCGCAGGCGTTCGGTGGTGTCGGCGGCGGCGGCCCGCAGCTCCCCCGCGGCCCTGCGGTGCCGCTCCTCCAGGTCGGGTGCCAGCTCCAGGGCTGCGGCGCGCAGCGCGATCAGCGCCAGGTCGTGGCCGATCGAGTCGTGCATGTCCTGGGCGATCCGGTTGCGCTCGCGGAGCCGGACCTGACCGGTCACCAGGCGCCGTTCCCGGTCGTGCGCCTCGGCGCGCTGGCGCAGCAGCAGGCCGACCGACCAAGGCAGGACCGCGCTGAACAGCACACCGGACAGGGCGGGGAACCAGAACCCGGGAACCGAGGGGTCGGGCTCCGGTCCGCAGGAGACGGCCAGGGCGCACAGGACTCCCGTGCCCACGATCACGGTGTAGGCCAGCGCGGCGGGGCGGGCGCGGGACGTCCGGCGGCCGAGCCGGTGGCTGAGGAACGCGATCGCGAGGGTGAACCCGTTCAGCGGGCCCAGCTTCACCGACTCGCCGGTCCACGAGAGCTGGACGGTGGCCACCCCGTACCCGAGGTCCAGCGAGCCCGCGGCCAGGACCACCAGCGCCGCGGCGAGCGGGGCCCGGCGGCGGGCGAGCACCGCGGCCGCCAGGATCACCGCGCCCGCCGAGACCCCCCGCGCCCAGCCGTCCGAGCCCTCCCACCAGGCGATGAACGGCGGGGACGCGAGCAGCGGAGCGCACAGGACCGCCCAGAGCAGCGAATCCCGCAGAGCGGGCCGGGAGATCATCACCCTGCGACGCTACAGGCCCGCCGCATCCGGCCTCCTCCGCCTGGAGTGCCGTCCCGCCCCTGACGAAAGTCAGGGGCGGGCGCGGCCGTTGGTGCGATGCCCGCGAACCGGCACAATCCGTACGGTCGACCCGGCGGCTCTCCCGGAGAACCCGGGACGCCTCCGCCCGAACCGGGGATCCCCCCGATCGACGGCGGGCGCGCGGGCCGTCAGTGTGTCCCGGTGGCACCCTCGCGGCGCCCCCGGCGCCCCCGGTGCCCCGGTGCCCCCGCAGCGAGCCCGCAGCGCGCCCGCGGCGGCCCCGGAGCGCCCGGGTGGTGCTCGGACAGTGCTCGGGCGGTGCTCGGGCGGTGCTCGGGCGGCGCCCCGGCGGATCCCTGGACCGCCGGAAGATCCCTAGACCGATGGAGACCCGCAGTGACCCAAGCCATCCTCGACGCCCTCGAACAGGCGATGTCCTCGCCCTGGATCTATCTCGCGCTGTTCGCGCTGGCGGTGCTCGACGGGTTCTTCCCCATCGTGCCCGCCGAGACCTCGGTCATCACGGCCGGAGTGTTCGCCGCGTCCACCGGCGCGCCGGACGTGGCCCTGGTGATCGCGGTCGCGGCGCTGGGCGCCTTCGCCGGCGACCACGTCTCCTACGTCATCGGCCGCACCGCCAACGGCAGGCTCCGGGGCGGCAGGCGGACGGGCAGGGCGTTCGCCTGGGCGGAGCGGGCGCTGGCCGAGCGGGGCGGGCTCGTCCTGGTGGTGGCCCGCTACATCCCCGGCGGCCGGACGGCCTGCACGCTGACGATGGGCGCGGTCGCCTACCCCCGCCGCTCCTTCGCCTTCTTCGACGCGGTCGCGGCCTGCTCCTGGGCCGTGTACTCGGCTCTGATCGGCTACGTGGGCGGCGCCGCCTTCGAGCACGACCCGCTCAAGGGCCTGCTCCTCGGCCTGGGCATCGCCGTGACGATCACCGTGGTCGTCGAGGTGGCCCGCCACCTGCGCAGGCGCCGGATCCCCGTCCTGCCCGAGCGCGATCTCGAGCCCGCCGAGCTGGCCGTCGACTGACGCCCCGCGGCCCGTCCCCCAGGCGGATCTCAGGGATCTCTCCCAGAAGTCAGGGTGATCCCCCATGGATCCGGCCGTCCCGGCGCGGGACGCTGCCGATGGTTCACCGGAAATCCCCGTCCGGACGCCTCCGCGAGGCGTCGCGGTCATCTCGCCATGCCTTGATCTGCTCTGGGAGGAGTGCGCATGACTGTGCTCGCGGCAGGCCTGGCTCTGGTGGGGTCGCTGTTCTTCGCGCTCGGCGCCGCCCTGCAGCAGTTCGAGGCGGAAGGCGCGGCGGGGCCGTCCCTCACCCGTCTGCTGCGCCGGCCCCGGTGGCTGCTCGGCGGCCTGGCGATCGGCGTGGGCACGGCCCTGCACATCGCCGCGCTCCGGTACGGCCCGCTCACCGTGGTCCAGCCGATGGGCGTGGCCAGTCTCCTGTTCGCCCTGCCCTGCGCGGCGGCGCTGCGGCGCCGCAGGCCCCGGGTGGGGGAGCTGGCCTCGGCCGCCGTGATCGCGGCGGGGCTCGCCGGCCTGGTCCTGGTGGTGCCCGAGCACACCGGGGCGCCGTCCCTCGGCACCGGGCAGGCGGTGGCCCTGCTCGCCGGGGCGGCGGCGGCCGCCCTGCTGCTGCGGGCCGCCGCCGGGCGGGTCTCCCCCGCCGGGCGGGCGGTGCTGCTGGCGACGGGGGCGGGCGTGCTCTACGGCGCGACCGCCACCCTCGCCCGGGTGCTGGCCGCCGGCGGCGTGGAACTCTGGCTCCTGCTCGCCACCCCGGTGCCCGCGCTGTTCGCCGTGGTCCTGCTGCAGCGCGCCTACGCCGTCGGCCACTTCGGCGTGGCCTTCGCCGCCCTGCAGGTGGCCGACCCGCTCACCGCCGTCGCGTTCGGCGCCCTGCTGCTCGGCGAGCCGCTGCCCACCGGTGCGGCGAGCACGCTCACCGCCCTGGCCGCGGCCGGCCTCACCGCCGCCGGGACCGTCGCCCTGGCCCGGACCACCCCGCTCTCCCCCGTCCCCGGCTCGGCCGCCCGATGAACACCGCCCGATGAGCACCTCCCGACGAGCACCGACCGCCGCACACCTCCCGACGAGCACCGACCGATGACCCGCTCCCGATGAGCACCGACCGATGACCCGCTCCCGTCCGCGTCCGGCCCGACCACCTGACGAACACCGTCCGATGAACGGAGTCCCCATGGCCGTGTCCAGCCCCGTGTCCAGCCCCGTGTCCAGCCCCGCGCCCGTCCTCACGCCCGTCCCCGTCCCGCCCTCCGCTCCGGCGATCTCCCCCGCGCCCGCGGCCGCGGCCGGATCCGCGGCCACCCGGCCGTGCCGGGTCCTGATCGCGACCGACACCTATCCGCCGGACGTGAACGGAGCCTCCTACTTCACCCACCGGCTGGCGGCGGGCCTGGCCCGGCGCGGCAACGACGTGCACGTGGTCTGCGCCTCGGAGACCGGCCCCGCCAGGACCGAGCACGCGGACGGGGTGACGGTGCACCGGCTCCGCTCGGCCCCGCTGCTGGTCCACCCGACCATGCGGATCTCGGTCCCGGCCAGGCTCGACCGGCTGGTCAGCGCGGTCGGCCCCGACGTCGTCCACGTCCAGGGGCACTTCGTGGTCGGCCGCGCCGCGATCTCGGCCGCCCGGCGGGCGGGCGTCCCGGTGGTCGCGACCAACCACTTCATGCCCGACAACCTCTTCCAGTTCGCGCACGTCCCCGGACCGCTCCGCGCGCGGGCGGGCGACCTCGCCTGGCGGGACTTCAACCGGGTCTTCTCCCGGGCCGACCGGATCACCACGCCGACCCCCATCGCCGCGGAGCTCCTGGCCCGCAAGGGCTTCGCCCGGCCCGTCGAGCCGGTCTCGTGCGGCATCGACCTCGGCCGGTTCCGGCCGCGCGCCGAGCCCCGCAGGTGGGCGCGGAAGGCGCTGGACCTGCCCGACCGCCCGACCGTGCTGTTCGTCGGGCGGCTGGACGAGGAGAAGCGGCTGGACGAGCTCGTCCGCGCGCTGCCGTACGTGCTCAACGGGACCGACACCCAGCTCGTGCTGGCCGGCACCGGCGGGCAGCGGGCGGCGCTGGAGAGGCTGGCCGGGCGCATCGGCGTCGGCGGCCACGTGACCTTCCTGGGGTTCGTCCCGGACGGGATGCTGGCCGACGCCTACGCCGCCGCCGACGTCTTCGCCATGCCGGGCGTCGCGGAGCTGCAGAGCATCGCCACGCTGGAGGCCATGGCCGCCGGCCTGCCGGTGGTCGCCGCCGACGCGATGGCCCTGCCCCACCTGGTGCGCCCCGGCGAGAACGGCCACCTGTACCGGCCCGGCGACGTCCGGGGGCTGGCCCGCCACCTGACCGCGCTGCTCGGCTCCGCCGAGCTGCGGGCCGTCCTGGGCGCGGCGAGCCGCGCCGTCGCCCTGGCCCACGACCACGAGGCCTCCCTGGCCCGCTTCGAGGAGATCTACCGGGAGGTGGCGCCATGATCCGCCCGGAGCACGAGGGGCACGGGGAGACCGGGGAGACCGGGGAGTCCTGGAAACACGAGGAGCCCAGGGAACACGAGGAGCCCAGGAAGTCCGGGGGGGTCCGGGCCCCGGGGAGCCCCGAGGAGGCGGGAGAGGCGGTGTGGCGCCGGCTCGGCCGGGGCGGGGCCGTGCTCTCCGCGGCGGCGACGGCCTGCGCGCACCTGGCCGCGGGCGGCGCCGTGGACCCGCTGACCGGCCTGGTCAGCGAGTACGCGCTGGTGGACGCCACGGCCTGGGCACTGGTCGGCGGCACGCTGGCGCTGGCGTCGGGCTGCCTGTGGACCGCCTACGGCCTGACCCGGACGGACCCGGTGCGCAGCGCGGCCGCCCGGGTGCTGCTGGTGGCCGCCGCGCTCGGCCTGCTGCTGACCGCGGTGTTCCCCACCGATCCCGCGCCGGGCGTCGTCTCGGCCGCCGGGGAGATCCACCGCTGGTCGGCGGCCGTGGTGTTCACCGCGCTGCCCGGTGCGGGACTGCTCCTCGGCCACCGGTACGGCGCGGCCTCGCTGCGGGCGGTGAGCGGGGCGGCGGTGGCGCTGCTGGTCGTGTTCCTGTCCGCGCACCCGGGGTCGCCGGTCGCGGACCTGATCGGCGGGCCCGGCTACTACGGCCTGGTCGAACGGCTGCTGCTGCTGGCCGAGATGGCGCTGGTCTTCCTGGCCGCCGGGCACGCGGGCGGCCGGCCCGTCCCGGTCGGCTCCTCCTCACGCGTCCCTCTCACACCCGTAGGAAAACCACAAACCATCGGCCAATAAATAGGGTCGATCACACTAGGAGCGGGCGGTTTTACCTACGCTAACGTAGGTTACGGTTCCGTAAACCACGAGGGGGAAGCCCAGATGCGAGAGTTCAGTCAGACCGAGCTGCTGCTTGAGCTTGAGCCCGTCGTCGCCGGCGAGCTGGACCGGCACCTCGCCGTCGCCAAGGAGTGGTTCCCGCACGAGTACGTCCCCTGGTCGCAGGGGCGCGACTTCGACGGCGTGCTCGGCGGCGAGGCCTGGTCCGAGAGCGACTCGACCATCCCCGAGGACGCGCGCGTCTCCCTCATCGTGAACCTCCTGACCGAGGACAACCTCCCCAGCTACCACCACGAGATCGCCACCACCTTCGGGCGCGACGCCGCCTGGGGCACCTGGGTGCACCGCTGGACCGCCGAGGAGGACCGCCACGGCACCGCCCTGCGCGACTATCTGACGGTCACCCGGGCGGTCGACCCGGTCGCGCTGGAGCGGGCCCGGATGGTCCACATGGAGGCGGGCTTCAGCAACGCCTACGAGGGCGTGCTGCACTCCCTGGCGTACGTCTCGTTCCAGGAGCTGGCCACCCGCATCTCCCACCGCAACACCGGCAAGGCCTCCAAGGACCCGAACTGCGAGCGCCTGCTCGCCAAGATCGCGGCCGACGAGAACCTCCACATGCTCTTCTACCGGAACCTGCTGGCCGCGGCGCTGGAGCTCACCCCGGACCAGACCATGCGCGCCATCACCGACGTGGTCACCACCTTCCAGATGCCCGGGACCGGCATCGAGGGCTTCACCCGCAAGGCCATGATCATCGCCAACGCCGGGATCTACGACCTGCGCCTGCACCTCGACGACGTGCTCATGCCGGTCCTGCGGCAGTGGCGCGTCTTCGACCTGGAGGGTCTCGGCGCCGAGGGCGAGAAGGCCCGCGACGAGCTCGCCGACTTCCTCAGCCGGACCGAGGTCACCGCCTCCCGCTTCGTCGAGCGCCGGGAGGCGCGGCGCGCCGCCCAGGCGGCCCGCGCCTGACCCGTCCCGGCGTACGGCCCCGCCCTGCCGGATCGCGGCAGGGCGGGGCCGTACGCCGTCCGGACCACCTGCCCCCGCCCCGCCGCCCCGCCGTCGCGCGGCCGCGGCCGTACCGTCAGGACACCGTGGCCAGCTCCCGGACGGGGGCGGCGGAGACCGCGGGCGCCAGGCGGCGCAGGAAGAGCACCAGCAGCAGGGCGGCCAGGCCGGTGGTGACCGGCGGGACCAGGAACGCCGAGCCGGCGCCGAGCCGGTCCACCAGCTGGCCGGCCAGCGCGGCGCCGGTGGCGATGCCCAGCCCGGTCGCGCCGTTGAGCCAGCTGAACGCCTCGGTCCGCACCTCGGTGGGGACCAGCTGCTCGACCAGGGTGTAGCCGGTGATCACCGCGGGGGCGATGACGAGCCCGGCCAGGGCCGCCGTGCCGTACAGCGCGGGGATCGAACCGGCGAAGGACAGCGCGACCGTCGCCGCGGAGAGCAGGCCGACGGCGACCGCCAGCCGGTGCGAGGTCCGCACCCGCCACTGGACGAGGCCGTACACGATGCCGCCGACCATGCTGGCCCCGGAGAACGTCCCGTAGACGGCTCCCGCCGCTCCGGCCTGGCCGAGGGCGGCCGTCGAGGACGTGATGCCGACCTGGAGGCTGCCGAAGACGGTGCCGATGGCGACGAACGCCGCCGCGAGCAGGGCCACGCCGCGCATCCGCAGCACACCGTGCCCACCGCGCGCCACGACCGGCGCCGGCTCGGGGACGCCGCGGCGGACCGCGGAGAACCCCAGCGTGCCGGCCACCACCATGACCAGGGCCGCGGTCAGGGCCCAGACCGGCGAGAAGCCGGTGGACAGCGCCACCAGCAGCACCGGGGCGACGGTGAAGGTCAGCTCGTCGGTGATCGACTCCAGGGCGAAGGCCGTGCTCAGCCGGTCCGGGGAGCCTCCGAGCAGGTGCGCCCAGCGGGTGCGGACCATGGAGCCGATCTGCGGCATCGAGCCGCCGGCCAGCGTCGCGACGGCCACCAGCACCGGGGCCGGGGCGTGCCCGGCGGCCAGCGCCAGCAGGCCGCCCAGCGCCAGGCCGTGCGCCAGGACCTGCGGGACGAGCACCTTCGCCTGGCCGTACCGGTCGGCGAGCCGGCCGGTCTGCGGGCCGATCAGCGCCTGCGCCACCGCGGCGGCGGCGGAGGCGACGCCCGCCGCGCCGTACGAGCCGGTGGACCACTCCACGAGCAGGAGGATGCCGATCTGCAGCATGGCGTACGGCAGGCGGGCGAGGAGGGCGGGGGCGAGGAACCGCCAGGCTCCGGGAGAGGCGAGCACGGCGAGGTAGGACTTCACGTTGCGTCTCCGTCGAGATTCCAGACGGAGACGCCGCCCGGTTCCTTCGGGAGCGCCACCGTCGTGGTGGGCTTCGACCGAGGTAGATACCGCCCCTTTCAGATAGGCGGCCGCCGGGCGGTCATGACACGCATGCGCTCAGAACGCATACGGATGCCATGTTATGGCACGGATGGCTGTTTCCTTGCATTCCCGGGGCCCCGCTCCCCGGTGGCACCCCGGCCGCTCCCGTCACCCTCCCGCTCTTGCGCGTCCCCTTTCCGGCCCGCTTTATTTCATCACTTGTTGATTTACTGCCGGGGGCGGGCCTATGGTGAGTGCGAGGAGGCGCGCGCCATGGAGACTCCGCTGGTCCTGAGCTTCGAGGAGATCGACGCCGGGATGCTGCCGCTCGTCGGCGGCAAGGCCGCCAACCTCGGCGTGCTCACCGCCGCCGGGTTCCCCGTCCCGCCCGGCGTCTGCCTCACCACCGAGGCCTACCGGAGGGTCACCGAGCGCTCCGGGCCGCTGGAGGCGGCGCTCGACGCGCTGGAGGCGGCCTCCCCCGCCGACACCGGGAGCCTGGCCGCCCTGGCCGCGACCGCCCGCGCCGCCGTGCTGCGGGCCCCGGTACCGGACGACGTCGCCGAGGCCGTACGGCGCAGCGCGCACGGCCCCGTCGCGGTCCGCTCCTCCGCCACCGCCGAGGACCTGCCCGACGCCAGCTTCGCCGGGCAGCAGGACACCTACCTGAACGTCGTCGGCCCGGACGCCGTGCTGGACGCGGTCCGGCGCTGCTGGGCCTCCCTGTGGACCGACCGGGCCGTGGCCTACCGCGCCGGGCGCGGGATCGGCCCCCGGTCCGTCCGGCCGGCCGTCGTCGTCCAGGAGATGGTGCGGTCCGAGGTCGCCGGGGTGATGTTCACCGCCGACCCGGTCACCGGGCGGCGGCGCACGGCGGTGATCGACGCCGCCCCCGGGCTCGGCGAGGCGGTGGTCTCCGGCGCGGTCGACCCCGACCGCTTCACCGTGGACCTCGCGAGCGGGCGGATCACCGGGCGGCGGCCGGGCGATGGGACGGCGGGCGGGCTCTGCCTCACCGACGGGCAGGTCAGGACCCTGGCCGAGCTGGGCGGCCGGGTCGAGGAGCACTACGGGGCGCCGCAGGACATCGAGTGGGCCGTCGACGCGGAAGGCGTCCTCTGGCTGACCCAGGCGCGCCCGGTCACGACCCTCTACCCGGTCCCCCGCAGCGGGCACGGCGGGCCGCCCGAAGGGACGCGGATCTACTTCTGCGGCAGCCTCGCCCAGGGTCTCCACCAGCCGGTCACCCCCATGGGCATGTCGGTGTTCCGGCTGATGTCGTCCTCCTTCGACCGGCTGATGAACGACCGGCGGACGGCCGATCCGGCGGCCGGGGCGCCGTTCTTCGCCGAGGCCGGCGGGCGGCTCTTCCTCGACGTCACCGGGATCGTGCGCAGCCGGGCGGGCCGGGCGCTCTTCCCCCGGGTGCTCGACGTGATGGAGGCCCGCTCGGCCGTGGTCCTGCGCGCGCTGGCCGCCGACCCCCGCTTCGGCGTGACCCGGCGCTCGCTGCGCCCCACCGCCCGCCGGCTGCTGCGGATCGGGCGCCGCTACCGGGTCCCGGCGCGCGCGCTGCGGGCGCTGCTCGATCCGGAGAGCGCGCACCGGCACGCCCGGCGGGTGGAGGCGGGGCTGAGGTCGCGGCTGGCCTCCCCGCCGGACGTCTCCCCGCCGCACACCTCCCGGCCGGACACGTCCCCGCCGCACGCCACACCGCCGGACGTCTCCCCGCCGGACGTCTCCCCGCTGCGCCGCCTCGACCGCGCCGAGCGGATCCTGCTCGACGAGACGTTCCCGCTCGTCCCGCAGGTGGCGCCGGGCGCGGGAGCCGGTTTCGCCATGCTCGGCCTGGCCGCGCGCCTGCTGGGCGACCGCGCCCGCCCCGGTGACCTGCCGACCGTGCTGCGCGGCCTGCCGGGCAACGTGACCACCGAGATGGACCTGGCCCTGTGGCGCCTGGCCGCCCGGATCCGCGAGGACGCCGCGGCCGCCTCCCTGCTGCTGGGCACGCCCGCCCCCGACCTCGCCGCGCGCTTCGCGGCCGGAGCGCTGCCCGCCGTGGTCCAGGAGGGCCTGCGGGGGTTCCTGGACGCGTACGGCGTGCGCGCGGTCGCCGAGATCGACCTGGGCGTGCCGCGCTGGGCGGAGGACCCGGCGCACGTCGTCGGCGTGCTCGCCAACTACCTGCGGCTGGACGACCCGGCCCTGGCCCCGGATACGCAGTTCGCCCGGGGCGCGGCCGAGGCCGGGGCGATGGTGGAGACCCTGGCGGCCCGCGCGGGCGGGTTGCGGGGCCGCCTGGTGCGCTTCGCCCTCGGCCGCGCCCGCGCCCTGGCGGGGCTGCGCGAGTTCCCCAAGTTCCTGGTGGTGACGTCGATCGCCGCGGCCCGTGCCGAGCTGGCCGCCGTCGGCGCCGAGCTGGCCGGCCGCGGCCTGCTGGACTCCCCCGGTGACGTCTTCCTCCTGACCCTGCCGGAGGTGCGCGCCGCGCTGACCGGTGCTCCCGGTGACGCCTCCTCCGGACCGGTCGCCCCGGCCGGACCCGGCGCTCCGGTCAGGACGGGCCCCCCGCCCGGACCCGGCGCTCCGGACGGGCCCGGCGCCCTGCGCGCGCTCGTCACCGCGCGGCGCGAGGAGCACGCCCGCGAGCGGCGGCGCCGGCACGTGCCGCGGATCGTCCTGTCGGACGGCACCGAGCCCGAGGCGGTCGCCGGTCCGGCCGCCGCCCCGGACGGCGCGCTGACCGGCGTCCCGGCCTCGGCGGGCGGCGTCACCGGCGTCGCCCGGGTGGTCCTCGACCCGGTCGGGGCGCGTCTGGAGCCCGGCGAGATCCTGGTCTGCCCGTCCACCGACCCGGGCTGGACCCCGCTGTTCCTGACCGCGGGCGGCCTGGTGATGGAGATGGGCGGGGCCAACTCGCACGGCGCGGTGGTCGCCCGCGAGTACGGCATCCCGGCGGTCGTGGGCGTCGCCCGTGCCACCGAGCGCATCGTGTCCGGCCAGGAGATCACCGTGGACGGCGCCTCCGGCACGGTCCTCGTCTCCCCGGCGCCCGCCGCCTCCTGAGCGGCGGTCCCGCGGCGGCCCGGAGACCCGGGCCCGCACGGCGTCTCCCTCCTCCGGTTGACCTCGACAATGGTTGAGGTTCAAGACTGTCCTCGACGGAACGAAGACCCGGAGAGGGGAGCGGCACATGCGCGTGGTGGAGGCGAAGGCGTTCGGAGGGCCCGAGGTGCTGGCCGTGCACGAGGCGCCCGACCCGGTCGCCGGGCCGGGTCAGGTCGTGGTGGACGTGGCCGTGGTGGACACCCTGTTCCTCGAGACGCAGATCAGGAGCGGCGCGGGCGGCGAGTACTTCGGCGTGCGCCCGCCGTACGTGCCGGGCGGCGGGATCGCCGGACGGGTGGCCGCCGTCGGGGAGGGCGTGGACCCCGGCTGGTCCGGGCGGCGCGTCGTCACCCGGACCGGGGTGGAGGGCGGCTACGCCGAGCGGGCGGCGGTCCCGGCCGAGACGCTGGTCGAGGTGCCCGACGGAGTGGACCTGCGCGAGGCGGCGGCGCTCGCGCACGACGGCGTCACCGCGCTGGGCCTGTTCGAGGCGGCCCGCGTCCGGCCGGGGGAACGGGTGCTGGTGACCGGGGCGAGCGGCGGCATGGGCGTGCTGCTGGTGCAACTGGCGCACGCGGCGGGCGCGTGGGTCGCCGGCACCGCCCGCGGCGCGCGGAAGACGGAGACGGTCCGGGGGCTCGGCGCCGACGCCGTGCTGGACCCCTCCGCGCCCGGCTGGGCGGAGCGGGTGCGCGAACTGACCGGCGGCGCCGGAGCCGACGTCGTCTTCGACGGGGTCGGCGGGCGGATCGGCCGGGAGGCGTTCGGGGTGACGGCCCGCGGCGGCCGGTTCTCCGCACACGGTTCGCCCACCGGGAGCTTCGCCGAGATCACCCCGGAGGAGGCGGCGGGGCGGGGGGTGGGCCTGCGCGGCATCCGGGACGTGCAGTTCCCGCCCGCCGAGGCGCGGCGGCTGACCGGACGGGCGCTGGCCGAGGCGGCGGCCGGGCGGCTCCGGCCGGTCGTCGGGCGGACCTTCCCGCTGGAGCGGGCCGCCGACGCGCACGCCGCGATCGAGGCACGCGACGTCGTCGGAAAGACCCTGCTGGTGGTCTGAGCCCGTCCCGCACGCGGGGCCGGGGCGGGTTCCGGAACCGCCCGGCCCCGGAGTCCGCCCCGCCCGGCCCCGGGGGAGGGGGGACGGGACCCGGCGGCCGCACGGAAACGACCGCCGGTCGACGGGTCCTGGGCGGGCGGGCGCGGCGGGGGCATGATGACGGCATGCCGTACGCCGATGTCTTCGCCCGCAGCATCGCCGACCCCGAAGGCTTCTGGGGGCAGGCCGCCGAGGCCGTCGCCTGGAGCGTCCCGCCCAAGAGGGTGCTGGACGACACCGCCGCGCCGTTCTACCGGTGGTTCCCCGACGGGGAGCTGAACACCTGTTTCAACGCGCTCGACCGGCACGTCGCGGCCGGGCACGGCGACCGGGTCGCGCTGGTGCACGACAGCCCCGTCACCGGGACGTGCCGGAAGATCACCTACGCCGAGCTGCTGACCATGGTCGCCCGCTTCGCCGGGGTCCTGCGGGACCTGGGCGTGGCCAGGGGCGACCGGGTCGTGATCTACATGCCGATGGTGCCCGAGGCGGTGGTCGCCATGCTGGCCTGCGCCCGGCTGGGCGCGGTGCACTCGGTGGTCTTCGGCGGCTTCGCCCCCAAGGAGCTGGCCGCCCGCATCGACGACGCGCGGCCCAAGGTCGTCGTCTCGGCCTCCTGCGGGATCGAGCCCTCCCGCGTCGTGCCGTACAAGCCGATGCTGGACGCGGCGCTGGAGCTGGCCGGGCACCGGCCGGAGCGCTGCGTGATCCTCCAACGCGAGCAGGCCCGGGCCGGGCTGGTCGCGGGCCGGGACGTCGAGTGGGGCGCGGTCAACGCCGAACCGGCCCCGTGCGCGCCGGTCCGGGCCACCGACCCGCTCTACGTCCTCTACACCAGCGGGACCACCGGCCGGCCCAAGGGCGTGGTCCGCGACAACGGCGGGCACGCGGTGGCGCTGCTGTGGAGCATGGAGAACGTGTACGGCGTGCGGCCGGGCGAGGTGTTCTGGGCGGCCTCCGACGTCGGCTGGGTGGTCGGCCACTCCTACATCGTCTACGGCCCGCTGCTGCTCGGCGCGACGACCGTGCTGTACGAGGGCAAGCCGGTGGGCACGCCGGACGCGGGCGCGTTCTGGCGGGTGGTCGCCGGGCACGGGGTGAACGTGCTGTTCACCGCCCCCACCGCGTTCCGGGCGATCCGGCGGGAGGACCCGGACGCGCGGCATCTGGCCGCCCACGACGTCTCGTCGCTGCGCACGCTCTTCCTGGCCGGGGAGCGGCTGGACCCGGACACCTACCACTGGGCGGCGGAGAAGCTCGGCGTGCCGGTGATCGACAACTGGTGGCAGACCGAGACCGGCTGGCCCGTCGCGGCGAACCTGCGCGGGCTGGAGCCGATGCCGGTCAAGCCCGGCTCCCCCACCGTGCCCGTGCCCGGCTACGACGTGCGGGTGCTCCGCCCGGACGGGTCGGAGTGCGGCCCCGGCGAGGAGGGCGCGATCTGCATCCGGCTCCCGCTCCCGCCCGGCGCGTTCCCCACCCTCTGGCAGGACGACGAGCGGTACGTGAAGTCCTATCTGTCGGCCTTCCCCGGCCACTACCTGACCGGTGACGGCGGCTACCGGGACGAGGACGGCTACCTGTACGTCATGGGCCGCACCGACGACGTGATCAACGTGGCCGGGCACCGGCTCTCGACCGGCGCGATGGAGGCGGTGCTGGCCGCCCACCCGGCGGTGGCGGAGTGCGCGGTGATCGGGGTGGCCGACGAGCTGAAGGGCCAGGTCCCGCGCGGCTTCGTGGTCCTCAAGAGCGGGGTGGAGGCCGACCCGGAGGCGCTGCGGGCCGAGCTGGTCCGGGCGGTCCGCGACCAGGTGGGGGCGGTGGCGGCGCTCAAGCAGGTGGACGTGGTCCCGGCGCTGCCGAAGACCCGCTCGGGCAAGATCCTGCGCAAGACCATGCGGGGCATGGCCGAGGGCGCCGACGAGCCGGTGCCCTCGACGATCGAGGACCCGGCCGTGCTGGAGGCCCTCCGCCCGATCGTCGCCCCGCCCCCGCGGCCGTGACGGCCTGCCCGGCGCCCGCCGGGACCGGTCCGTGACACGTCCCGGCCGATCCCGGAGGGCCACCGGTCCCATCCGGCCGGCATGGTGAGGGACCCGCGGGCCGGGTGGGACCGGTGGCCCGGCATCCGGGGCCGGTCGTCCCTCGGCCGCGGGTCCATCGGCCGTACCGCCCCGGTCCGCCGGAACGGAGACTCGAGGTGGGTGGACGTTCCGTCCGCGACAGCCCGGACGGGACACGGCCGCCCCGCGTTCCGGTGAACGCGTCCCGACCGGAGAAGAGGAGCGAACATGCCTCGCCAGATCGCCATGTCATTCCAGGCGCCGTCCACGATCGAGCTCGAGGTCCGCGTCCTCGACCTGGAGGCCCGGGTCGCCTACCTCACCAAGCTCGTCGAGACCCTGTCCCGCGAGCACGAGGACGCACGGTCCTGACCCGGGGACCGCGCGGGCGCGGCCGGTCAGGAGGGGAAGTCCTCGCGGTGCAGGCGGCGTAGCGCGAGGGCCAGCTGGAGGCGGAGCCGTCCCCTGGGGTCGCGCACCGTCCACCCGAGAAGGTGCTCGGCGTGCGCGAGCCGGTCCTGCAGGGTCGAGTGGTGCACCGTGAGCCGGGCCGCGGCGGCGCGCAGGCTCGGCTCGTAGGCGACGGCGTACAGGGTCGTGAGCGTCCAGGGCGCTCCGGCCCCGGCGCGTTCGAGCGCGCGCACGTCCGGCGCGGGCGCGGTGCCCGGCCCGACGGCCGCCGCGAGGACCGCCAGCCCGCCCAGCTCGTCCGCGTGGACCACCCGCGGCCCCGGGTCCTGCGGGGTCCCCTCGGCCGCCAGCCGCAGTGCCGTACGGGCGAGCGCCCAGGAACGGGGCAGGTCCGCCGCGTCCACCGCCGGACCCACCCCCGCCCGGACCCCTTCCGGGACCGCGTCGCCGGCGGGGCCGACTCTCGCCGCGCCGCCCTCCAGCGCGACGGCCCGGACGGGGACGCCGCCGGGCAGGCCGAGCTCGCGGGCGGCCCGGGCCCGGGCAGCCGCCGGCGCACAGGCGTCGAGCACCAGCTCGACCAGGGCGGGATCCTCCCGGGGCGGGCGGAGCGGGGCGCGCCCGCGGGTGCGGTCCAGCACCCCGCGGGCCGCGGCGGCGGCCCGCTCCAGCGCCATCGCCCCGACCGGTCCCGCCGGTGGCGGGCGCTCCAGCCAGAGCACGGCCTGCCCGCCGGGCAGCGCGGTGCGGGGCCAGGCCGGATCGGGCGGCGGCCCGGCGTCCGCCCGGCGGCCGTCGGGGAGCACGCGGACGTGGACGCCGCGGCCGGGGTCGGACAGACCGGCCGGGCAGCCCGCCAGGACGGCGGCGCCGCGGACGATCGCCTCCAGCCCGGCCCGGGCCTCCACCAGCCGGTCGAAGTAGGCGATGACGTGCACCGCGGCACCGGCGTCCGGGTCGAGCGCCGACAGCCGCCCGAGGAGGTCCTCCATCACGTGCTCCCGGCCGGCTACGCGTCCAGGAGGCGGTGGAGCCAGCGCAGGCGGGCGGCGCGGGCGTCCTGGGAGATGGCCGCCTGCGGGGCCATGAGGTCGAAGCCGTGGAACCCTCCCGGCCACACGTGCAGCTCGGCGCTGCCCCCGGCCTGCCAGATCCGGCTCGCGTACGCCACGTCCTCGTCGCGGAAGGTCTCGGCCGAGCCGACGTCGATGAACGCGGGCGGCAGCCCGGACAGGTCGGCGGCGCGGGCCGGGGCCGCGTAGGGGGAGACGTCCGGGCCGCCGCGGGCCTCGCCGAGCAGGGCGGTCCAGCCGGTCTCGTTCGCGGTCCGGTCCCAGACGCCGAGCCCGGCCATCTGGTGCGTCGACGGGGTGTCGTTGCGGTCGTCGAGCATCGGGCACATCAGCAGCTGCCCGGCCAGGGCGGGGCCGCCGCGGTCGCGGGCCAGCAGCGCCAGCGCGGCGGCCAGCCCGCCGCCCGCGCTGGCTCCGCCGACGACGACGCGGCCGGGGTCGATGCCCAGCTCGCCGGCGTGGGCGACGGTCCACACCAGGCCCGCGTAGCAGTCCTCGACGGGGGCGGGGTGCGGGTGCTCGGGCGCCAGGCGGTACTCCACCGACACGACCGCGAGCCGGAGCTCCTGCGCCAGGTCGAGCACGCCGTCGATCCCGGCGCGGTTGTCGCCCAGGATCATCCCGCCGCCGTGGGTGTGGTAGATCGCGGCGAGCGGGGCGGTCGCGCCCGCCGGGCGGCAGACGAGCAGGGAGACGTCGGGCGCGCCGGCCGGCCCGGGCACCGCCCGCTCCTCCACCTGGAAGGCGCCGCCGCGGCTGAGCGCCTCGTCCGTCACGGTCAGGGCGTTCGCCTGCGCCTGGCGGAGCAGCGGGACCATGTCCGGGGTCAGCGACGGCGGCACGGACTCGCCCAGCACGGCGAGGGCGGCGGCCAGCTCGGGGTCGAAGGGCGGCGGGGTGGCGGCGGAGGGGAGGGTCTGGCTCATGGGACTCCCATATCGTCAGCGTTGCCGGGGTCCGGCGGGTCCGTACCCACCATCGTGAGAAACGCGGCGGCGATCCAGCGCCATGCGGCGGACACTACCCGCCACTCGGCGGGTGCGGTGAACGGGGTCCCCCGAACGCGCCGCTCCGGCGCCGGGCCCTTCGCGGCCCGCCCCGCCCGCCGGGGCGGACGCCTCCGCGGTCACCGGGGCGGAGGCGTCCGGCCGTTCAGAAGAGGCGGACGACCGTTCAGAAGAGGCGGACGACCGTTCAGAAGAGGCGGACGACCGTTCAGAAGAGGCGGACGGCCGTTCAGAAGGGGCGGACGCCAGAAGGGGCGGACGTACGGCACCCGCCGGCGGGGCACCGGGGCCGGCGGCCCGCCCTCGGGACACGGAGGGCGCCGTCTGAGCGACAGCGACGGCAGGCCTGGTGGCTACCGGTACCGCCACCTTCTCCGTTGTCCGGGCGGGCTCCCCGCCGGAGTCGTCGCTCCGGGGTCGGCCCCTCGGTCCCCGCCTCAGCGGGTGTCACCTACATGGTCGCCCGCGGCCTCCCGCCCGGCGTAGGGTCCTTGGGCCCTGTCCCGCGGGACCTCCGTCCCGGCCTCCCGCCGCGCCCGCCGGGGCTCCCGGTAGGCCCGCTGCGCCCCCTGGGGCGCCCGGTAGGCCCACTGCCAGAGCGACTCCAGCGGGCCCCGCTCGAAGCGGCGCAGCCAGAGCGCGGCCAGCACGGTGAACAGGGCGCAGATGCCCGCCCAGGCGGCCACCGTCCACCAGGGGCGCAGGGAGTCCAGGCGCGCGGCCAGCCCGAGCCCCCAGCCGTAGCAGAGCGCCGAGGCCACCAGGTTCTGCAGCACGTAGCAGCTCAGCGCGGTCCGGCCGACGCCCGTCACGCCGCGCCGCAGCGGTCCCGGCGTCCCGGACATGCGCTGCACGACGGTGGTGACCAGGGCGAGCAGCCCTAGGGCGACCAGCGGCGGCAGCAGGTAGCGGTCCACCAGGAACCAGGCGTCCCCGGCGAAGGCGGTCAGCAGGTTCAGTGGCGCGCCCACGCCGAACCCGAGGACCATGAGCCGGGTGCGGAGCACGGCGCCCCGGGCGGAGTCCTCGAACACCCCGGCGCGCATCAGCTGCGAGCCGAGCAGGAACAGCACGATGCCCATCGGGACGATGAGCACCGCCTCCAGCCGGTAGAGGAGGAAGGAGTCGAGGCGGGCGGCCACCTGGTCGGCGTAGCTCCCCTGGGTGAACAGCGTGCCCGGCGTCCGCGCCGCCCCGGCCGCGCCGGCCGGCTCGCCCTCCACCGTCATCAGAGCGGCGGTGAGCAGGGCGATCACCGCGGTGAGCACCGCCGCCTGCACGGCGATCCACGCCCGGACGGCGCGGTCGCTCCGGCCCACCAGGTAGGCGACGACGACCGAGGTCACCGCGTAGCCCATCAGCACGTCGAACTCGAAGACCAGCAGGTAGTGGAGGAATCCCTCGGCCAGCAGCAGCGCCGCCCGCCACAGGTACCAGCCGGGCCAGCGCGCTCCCCGGCGCCGCGCCGAGCGGTACTGCAGCTCCAGCCCGACCCCGAACAGCAGGGTGAGCAGGGCCAGGAACTTGCCGTTGGTCAGGAAGCGCAGCAGGGTCTCCAGGGTCCCCGGCTGCTCCAGCGCGTCCAGGACGCCCGCCGGGCCCGCGGGACCGGTGAAGATCCAGATGTTGGTGCCGAGCGTGCCCATGATGGCGATGCCGCGGAGCACGTCGAGCGCGTCGATGCGTCGGTTCGTCACACTGCGACGATCCCGCCGGAAGCGGCGCGGGACATCGTCGGGCGGACCCATCCGGGCCGTACACCGATGGATGTACGGCCCTGCGACCCGCGCCGGATCCGCCGGAAGCGGCGGAAGGCGATCAGAGATGCTCGGCGAGGAAGGAGGCGACGGCCTCGACGGCCTGGGTGACGTACGGCTCGCCGTCGTACAGGTCGATGTGGAGCCGGGCGTCCAGCCAGACGAGCTTCTTGGGCCCGTCCATGCGCTTGTAGGCCTCCTCGGCCCCCTCCGGCGAGCAGAACCGGTCGACGACGCCGTGCACGACGATCCCGGGCTTGGGACCGAGGAAGTCGGCGCCGGTCATGTTGTCCATGGTGATCAGCTCCCGGATCGACGCCCGGGTGACCTCGTTGCGCCAGTGCGGCGAGGCCGACCGCCCGGTGCCGTAGTAGGCGAACGGCTCGTCGCCCGGCATCGCCGCCTCGCCCTCGGCCGCGACGGCGGGCAGGTACTCCACCGGCCCGCCGAGGTCCTGGCGCTCCAGCACCTCGGTGTGGGAGGCCAGCGCCCGCTGGTAGCCGTCCGGGGTCATCCCGGCGAGCATCGCGTACGGGTTGTTGTAGGCCCCGGCCACCCCGGCGAAGGCCCGTACCCGGGGGTCGAAGGCGGCGAACTTCAGCGCGTAGCCCGCGCCCAGGCAGATGCCGACCGCGCCGATCCGGCCGCCGTCCGCCTCGGGCCGGGCGCGCAGCAGGGAGACGGCGGCCCGCAGGTCGCGCAGTTTGCCCTGGGGATCCTCGTCGCGGCGGGGGCTCCCGCCGGACTCGCCCCAGGTGCGGTGGTCGAACGCCAGCGTCACGTATCCCGCCTCGGCCAGCCGGGCGGCGTAGTGCCCGGTGACCTGGTCGCGGGTGCCGGTGAACGGCCCGGTGAGGACCAGTGCCGGGTGCGGCCCGGTCCCCTCCGGGACGCGCAGGTCGCCGACGAGCGTGATGCCGTCGGCCGTGAACTCCACCCTCTCGGTCATCTGCCAAGTGTGTACGGCCCGCACCCGGAACGCGAGCCCTGAACGGGCCCCGGCCGGAACCGGACCGCCGTGCGGAGCCCTCCGGCACTCCCGGCCCCGGCACCCCGGCGACCACGACGCCCCGCCGGGAGCGCCGTAC
>NZ_JBHSBM010000010.1:212632-256321 GCF_042650625.1 Planomonospora corallina | reverse complement strand
CGGGGCGGCGGCGCGCGGTCACCGCGTTGACCACGGCGACCACGACGCCCGCGGCGAAGATGAGCGTGCCGATGATGTTGACCTGCGGCGGGACGCCGATCCGGGTGGCGCCCCAGATCCACAGCGGGAACGTCTGGGTCGCGCCGCTGGTGAACTGGGTGATGACGAAGTCGTCGATGGAGAGCGCGAAGGCGAGCAGCGCGCCCGCGACCACGCCGGGCAGGATCATCGGGAAGGTGATCCGCCAGAACGTCGTCCAGGCGGAGGCGCCCAGGTCACGCGCCGCCTCCTCGATCGAGGGGTCGAGGCCGAGCACCCGGGCCCGCACGGTGATCGCCACGAACGAGAGCGAGAACAGCACGTGCGCCACGACCACGGTCGCGAAGCCGGTCTGCACGCCGGCGCTGATGAACAGCGAGAGCAGCGAGGCGCCCATGACGAGCTCCGGCGAGGAGATCGCGGCGAACATCACCAGGTTGGTCGCGCCCTGCCCGCGGAACCGGTGGCGGCCCAGGGCCAGGCCCATGAGCGTGCCGAGCACCGTGGTGACGAGCACGCTGAGCGCGGCGATCAGCAGCGAGTTCAGCACCGCGGTGACCAGGTCGGGGTACTCGTCCAGCCGGCCCCACCACTTGAGGGTGAAGCCCTGCCAGCTCACGTTGGACTTGCTCCGCGTGTCGTTGAAGCCGAACACGATCATCACCGCGATCGGCAGGAGCAGCCAGGCGACGACCAGCCAGACGTAGGCCCGCAGGAGCCGGTCGGACCACCGGCTCCCGCGGGGCCGCGCGGGCCCGGCGGTGCTCCGCGCCGCGGCGGTCAGCGCGCTCATCGTCGATCACCGCTCCTCATCGGGCCGCCGCCTCCAGCACGTTCTCGGTGCCGAGCACCCTGGCGTAGGCGAAGATGCCGACCAGCAGCGCGGCCATCAGCGTGAACGACAGCGCGGCGGCGGTCGGGTAGTCGTTGTTCATCAGGTACTCGGTCTGGATGATGTTGCCGATCATCGTGTTCTCCGGGCCGCCGAGGATGGCGGCGTTGACGTAGTCCGCGGTCATCGGGACGAACGTCATCAGCACCCCGGCGAAGACCCCCGGCAGCGAGAGCGGCAGCACGATCTTCATGAACGCCTGGCGCGGGGAGGCGTACAGGTCCTGCGCGGCCTCCACGGTCCGCGGGTCCACCCGCTCCAGCGCCACGTAGATCGGCAGGATCATGAACGGCAGGTAGTTGTAGACCAGCCCGCCGATCACCGCGGCGGTCGTCTGCAGGACGTGGAAGTCCTCGGCGAGAAGGCCGGCCGACTTCAGCGGCGCCAGCAGGATCCCGTCGTCGGCCAGCAGGAACTTCCACGACACCGTGCGCAGCACGAACGAGACGAAGAACGGCAGCAGCACCAGCAGCAGGTAGGTGGACTTGCGGGAGCCGCCGCGGAAGGCGATCCAGTAGGCCACCGGGTAGGCCAGCACGATGGAGATCGCCGTGGCGGCCAGGCCGTAGGAGGCCGAGCGCAGGAAGTGCCCGCCGTACTGGGCCAGGACGTCTCCGTAGACGCCGACGTTGAAGGTCTGGACGAAGCCGTTGACCACGTCGCCCTCCTGGGTGGAGACCGAGGCCATGAAGACCATCGGCACCACCAGGAAGACCGCCAGCCAGAGGCCGCCGGGAAGCACCAGCAGGTAGGGGGTCAGGCGCCTCACCGGCCGCTCACCGCCTCTCGTCCGCCGTGCGGGCCCGTCCGGGCCCGCTCCGGGTTCGCTCCATCGACCGCCCTCAGCCCTGGGTGATGGGCTGGAAGATGTCCTCGAAGACCTTCTCCTGCGCCGTGGTCAGCGTCACGAACGAGCGCAGCCTGGCCATGTCGGCATCGGAAGGATAGATCATCGCGCTGGACGCCAGCTGCTCCAGGAACTCCTTGTCCTCGCCCTTCGCCTCGCCGGCCTTGGCGGCCAGGAGGTCCTTGGTGGCGGGGACCGGCGCGATGTAGTTGATGTACTCCACCAGCATCGCGGCGATCTTGGGCTGGTAGACGTAGTCCATCAGGGTCAGCGCGTCCACCGGGTTCCGCGCGGTCTTCGGGATGCACATGTTGTCGCTCCAGATCGTGCCGCCCTCGGCGGGCACCACGAACCTCAGGTCCTTGCCCTCGGCGACCTGCTGGAAGACGTCGCCCGACCAGGCCATGGTGATCCACACGTCACCGCGGACCAGCGCGTCGATGTAGTCGTTCTCGTAGTACTTGCGGACCAGGCCCGCGTCACGCTGCTCCTGGAGCTTGGCCGCCGCCTTCTTCCAGTCGGCCTCGGTGGACTTGTCCGGGTCGATGCCCAGGGCGAACATCGCGAAGTTCGCGACCTCCTGGGGGTCGAGCATCATGCCGACCTTCCCCTTGTACTTGGGGTTCCACAGGTCCTCGACGCCGGTGACGCCGTCCACGTACTTCGGGTTGTAGGCGATGCCGGTGATGCCCGCCGCCCACGGGATCGTGTAGGTGTTGCCCGGGTCCCAGACGGGGTTCTTGAACCGCGGCCCGGCGTTGGCGGCGAAGTTCGGCAGCTTGGAGTGGTCGAGCGGGACCAGGTGGCCGAGCTGGATGGTCCGGTTGAGGTGGACGCCGTTGGACATGACCATCAGGTCGTAGCCGATGTCGTTGCCGGCGGCCAGCTGCGGCTGGATCTTGCCGAAGAAGGCGGGCATCTCCTGGATGGCCTCGGAGTACTCCACCTTGATGCCGGTGTCGGCGGTGAACAGCTCCAGCGACGGGTAGCGCTTGCCGTCCTTGTCGATGTAGAGCGGCCAGTTGGCGAAGCGCAGCGTGCCGTTCTTCTTCTTCGACGCCCAGTACTCGGCGACGGCGTCCTTCTTCGGCGGCGCGGCCTTCTTGCCCTCCACACCGCAGGCGGCCAGGGCCAGGCCGGCGGCGGAGAGCCCGGCCAGGCGGAAGGCGTCCCGGCGGGTCACGGAACGGCTGCGCGTCATGCCGCGCAGGAAGGCGGGGGTCGTGCGGGGATCCATGGTGGGGGCTCTCAACTTCCGATCGCGTACGAGTGGTGCGGCTGCCACGACAGCCACACGGCGTCACCACGCTCCGCCGTACTGGCGCTGTCGAGCGCGTTCTGCTGGAACACGGTCACCTCGGCGCCGTCGGCGAGACTGACCGCGTAACTGTTGTACAGCCCCAGATAGACCACTTCGCACACGGTGCCGCGCACCGCGCTGACGTTCCCCGCGGGCTTCTCGGTGGAGATCGTGATCTTCTCGGGGCGCACGGTGACCGCGATCGCGTCCCCCGCCCCGTGCGGCGCGCCCGCCACCAGGATCCGGCCATCCTCACCCAGCCGCAGTACGGCGGAGCCGGCCTCGACCCGGTCCACGGTGCCGCGCAGCAGGTTGGAGGTGCCGATGAAGCCGGCCACGAAGGCGGTGGCGGGCCTCTCGTAGATCTCCCGGGGGTCGGCCAGCTGCTCGACGCGGCCGTCGTTCATCACCGCGATGCGGTCGCTCATGGTGAGCGCCTCGCTCTGGTCGTGGGTGACGTACACGAACGTGATGCCGACCTCGCGCTGGATGCGCTTGAGCTCGATCTGCATGGCCTGGCGGAGCTTGAGGTCGAGCGCGCCGAGCGGCTCGTCGAGCAGGAGCGCGCGGGGTCGGTTGACCAGCGCGCGGGCCAGCGCCACCCGCTGCTGCTGGCCGCCGGACAGCTCCCTCGGCCGGCGCTTCTCCCGGCCCGTCAGGTCGACGATCTCCAGCATCTCCCCGACCCGCCGGGTGATCTCGGCTGCCGGGACCTTCTTCCGCCTCAGTCCGAAGGCGACGTTCTCCCAGACGTCCATATGCGGGAAGAGCGCATAGGACTGGAAGACCATGTTCACGTCGCGCTTGTCGGGCGGGACGTCCGTGACGTCCTGGCCGTGCAGCCGGACGGTGCCGCGCGTCGGCTCCTCGAACCCGGCGACCATGCGCATGGTGGTGGTCTTGCCGCAGCCGGAGGGGCCGAGGAGGGAGAAGAACTCCCCCTCGGCGATCGTCAGGTCGATTTCCCTGACCGCCTGGACGACCTCACCGTGGGCGAGGTACTCCTTCACGACTCCGTCGAGCTCGATCGCGGGCACCTGCGGCGCGTCGGAGGCGGATGGGGCCGTCTCCGTGCCCGCCCGGGTCTTGGTCATACCAGGCTTATCCCTCTGTTTCGCGGCTATTCACCGATGTAGTGCATTACGTGCTTGACCCTGAGGTAGTCGTGCAGGCCGAAGACCGACAGGTCCTTGCCGTAGCCGGAGTGCTTGAAACCGCCGTGGGGCATCTCGGAGACGAACGGGATGTGGGTGTTGACCCACACCACGCCGAAATCGAGCCGATTCGACGCCCGCATCGCCCGGCCGTGATCGGAGGTCCACACCGAAGCAGACAAACCGTACTTTACGCCGTTGGCCTTGGCGAGGGCATCGGCTTCGTCGGTGAAGGTCTGAATGGTGATCACCGGGCCGAAGACCTCGTTCTGCACCATCTCGTCGTCCTGCCGCAGGCCGTCCACGACGGTCGGGGCGAAGAAGTAGCCCTTCTCGCCGACCCGGTGCCCGCCGGTCAGGACCTTGGCGTGGCCGGGGAGGCGGTCGAAGAAGCCCGCGACGCGCTCGAGCTGGCCCGCGTTGTTGAGCGGGCCGTACAGCGCCTCGGCGTCGGACAGGTCGCCGGTGCGGGTGTTCGCGGCGGCCTCGGCGAGCGCGGCGGCGAACTCGTCGTGCACGCTCTCGTGGACCAGCACGCGGCAGGCGGCGGTGCAGTCCTGCCCGGCGTTGTACAGGCCGGCCGTGGCGATGGACTCCGCGGCGGCCTTCAGGTCCCTGACGTCGTCGAAGACGATGACCGGGGCCTTGCCGCCCAGCTCCAGGTGGACCCGCTTGAGGTCGTCGGCGGCGGTCCTGGCCACGGACATGCCGGCGCCGACCGAACCGGTGATCGCGACCATCTGCGCGGCCGGGTGGCCGACCACCAGGGCGCCGGTCTCACGGTCGCCCGCGACCACGTTGAAGACGCCCGCCGGCAGGATCTCCCCGATGATCTCCGCCAGCTTGAGGGTGGAGACCGGGGTGGTGTCGGACGGCTTGAGCACGACGGTGTTGCCGGCCGCGAGCGCGGGGGCGATCTTCCACACGGCCATCATCAGCGGGTAGTTCCAGGGGGTGACCTGGCCCACGACGCCGATCGGCTCGTGCCGGATGACGGAGGTGTGCTCCGCCAGGAACTCCCCGGAGGTCGGCCCCTCCAGGGTCCGCGCCGCGCCGGCGAAGAAGCGGAAGTGGTCGGCGGCGACCGGGGTCTCGTCCTCGGCCATGCGGGCCCGCGGCTTGCCGGTGTTGCGGCACTCGGCCTCGTTCAGCTCGCCGGCCCGCGCCTCGATCGCGTCGGCGACCTTGAGCAGCAGGTTGGCACGCTCACCCGGGGTCGTGCGCCCCCACGACTCGAAGGCGGCCGCCGCGGCGGCGTAGGCCGCGTCGACGTCCTCGGCCCCGGAGACCGGCGCCTGGAGGTATGCCTCCCCCGTGCACGGGTCGACGACGTCGGAGAACCGGCCGCTCTTGGCGTCCACGAACCCACCGTTGACGTAGTTCTGCAGACGGGTGGTCACCGTTGACCTCCTGTGAGGGGGAGCTGAGTCGCCGCGACTCTTACAGAGGGAAAGGGTCCGGACAAGCGATTTCGTTGTGAAGATACCAAATTGCTACGAAATCGCTTGACAGGAGGCGGATAACTGACAACATGTCGCACCGGAGCCGCGTCGTGGCGGAAACGGCCGCGCGACGCGACGACCTGACCGCGACCTGACCGCGACCTGACTGAGGGAGGCCCGGATGAGCACTCCGCCCAAGGCCCGCCGCGACGGCAGGTCCGCTTCCGTCGTCCTCGACGACATATCCAAGCAGATCATCGAACAACTGCAGAGCGACGGGCGCAAGCCGTACGCGGCGATCGGCAAGGCGGTGGGCCTGTCCGAGGCCGCGGTCCGCCAGCGGGTCCAGCGCCTGCTCGACGCCGGCGTGATGCAGATCGTCGCGGTCACCGACCCGCTGACGCTCGGCTTCCCCCGCCAGGCCATGATCGGCATCAAGTGCGAGGGCGACCTGCAGGCGGTGGCCGACGAACTCGCGGCCATCGAGGAGATCGACTACGTCGTGCTGACCGCGGGCTCCGTCGACATCATGGTCGAAGTGGTCTGCGAGGGCGACCAGCACCTGCTGGAGATCCTCGGCAAGATCCGCGCCATCCCCACCGTCCGCGCGACCGAGACCTTCGTCTACCTCAAGCTCCACAAGCAGACCTACTCGTGGGGCACCCGCTGAGGGAGGCCGGCCGCCGAGAGGTACGGCGGCTTCCCGGCGGCCTCCGGGAGGAGATCAGCCGCCGAGGTGGCGCTCCAGGACCTCCGCCATGTCGTTGAGGAACGCGTCCACCTGGCTCACCGAGTATCCCGGCCGGAATATCACGGTGCTGAACCTGGCCTCGCGCACGTCGGCGGGGGTGACCGGATCCTCGGCGGTCCCGCGCAGGGTGGCCGCGACGCGGTCGAGGAAGACGTCCACCTCCTCCTCGTCGTAGCCCATGCCCAGCCGCCCCGGCCGGAAGGCGACCCGCTCGACCCGGGCGGCCTCCTCCTCGGCGGCGGGCGGGGCCGCCCGCTCCTGCGCCACCGGCCTGTAGTCCGGGAGCCGGAGGGGAACCGGCCCGGGGATCGACGCCGGGGGCGTCGGCCAGGGGACGGACCGGGCGGGGGCCGCCTGAGCGGGCTCGGACGGAGCCGTCGGCACCGGACCCTGCGCCGCGGGCGCGGGCGGAGCAGGTGGTACCGGACCCTGCGCCGCGGGCGCCAGCGGCACGGTGGCCGCGGCGGCCTCGGCGGGATGGGGATCCGCGTCCGGCGCGGAGGGCGCACCGGGTACGGCCGGCGTCTCCACGACGGGCCGGACGTCCGTGACCGGCTCCGCGCTCACGGGTACCGCACCCGCGGCAGGCTCCGCGCTCGCGGGTACCGCCCCCACGACCGGCCCAGTCTCAGGCCGGTCCTCCGGAACAGGCCGGTCCTCTCGGACCGGTCCCGCCGGAGCGGGCCCGGTGCCCGCGCCGGACTCCACGTCCGGCACGGACGGCGCGTCCGGCACAGGCCCCTGGGTGACGTCCGGAGCAGGCGCGACGCGGACATCCGGACCCGGCGGCGCGTGCACCGGCGCGGGGTCCGGAGCGGCGGGTCCGGACAGGAGGTCCGGAGCAGGCGCGACGCGGACATCCGGACCCGGCGGCGCGTGCACCGGCCGGTCCGGCCCGGTCGGCGGGGTCTGGCTGACGAGCGGAACGTGCGCGTCCTGGGCCGCAGGCGGGACGTGCGCGGCCGGTGGAACCGCCGCAGCCGGTGGGGCCGGTGGGGCCGGTGGGGCCGCAGGCCTCGGGTCCGCGGGGGCATGGCCGTTCCCCGCCCCGTTCCCTGCCTCGTTCCCCGCTCCGTTCCACGGGCCGGCGGCCGCCGGGGTCTGCGGGGTTCCCGCTCCCGGCGCCTCCACCGCCGCGGGCTCGGCCCGGTGCGTGCCCGCGGTGAGCGTCTCGACCGCCACGATGAAGGCGTCCAGCGCGTAGTCCACCGCGGTCTCGTTGTATCCGCCCAGTTTCGTGCGGAAGCGGGCGTCGCGGATCTCGTCGGCGGTGATCGGCTCGCCGACCGGCTCCCCTCTGCCGAGGGTGCCCTCGATCCGGCGGATCAGCGCGTCCACCTGGTCCGGGTCATATCCGTAGCGCACGCCCAGCACCCGTGGAAAGCGGTTCAAGCCCCGCATCCTTTCCATCCGCGTATTAGCGTTCTCGTCCAATGCCCCATTCTGGAGGGACACCGGCCGAAAAGGCGAGTCGCAACGGTAGGGTGACGGCCCTATGCGGTTATCCGAGGTGTCCTTCCGCTACTCCCGCCGCGGCCCCTGGGTCCTGCGGGACGTCGAGCTCTCCCTCGGTCCCGGGACGGTCGCCGAGGTCACCGGTCGCAACGGAGCGGGGAAGTCCACGCTGCTGCGCCTGCTGGCCGGGATCGTCCCGGCCTCCCGGGGCTCGGTCACCGGCAGGCCCGCCGTCGTCGGCTACGCCCCCGACGTCTTCCCGGTGGACCAGCCGTTCACGGTCTCGGCCTATCTCGCCCACCTGGCCGGGATCCGGCGGGTTCCGCGCTCCTCGGGCACGGCGCTCGCCGAGCGGCTGAACGCGACGCACCTGCTCGGCCTGCCCCTCGGCGACCTGTCCAAGGGCAGCGCGCAGAAGATCGGCCTGATCCAGGCGCTGCTCGCCCCGCCCGGCCTGCTCATCCTCGACGAGCCCTTCGCCGGGCTCGACGAGCAGACCCGGGCCGAGCTCCCCTCGATCATCGGTGAGGTCGCCGCCGGCGGGGGCGCGGTCGTGGTCAGCGACCACCAGAACCAGCTGCGGGAGTTCCCCGGCGCCGTCCGCTGGCTGGTCGAGGGCGGCGCCGTCTCCGTCCAGGACGGCGACCGGCCGCGCCGGGCGGTCATCGAGGTGATCGTGGACGCCGCCGACGCCGCCGAGGTCGAGCAGAAGCTCCGCGCCGACGGCCACGTCACCAGACGGGTCGGCTGACCGTGCGAGCCGCCGGAGAGCCGCGCCGGCAGGAGAGTCCAGCCGCCGGAGGACCCATGCCCCCTCGCCCGACCCGGAGCGCCCCGTGATCCACCTCACCCGGTTCAAGCTGGCCGCCTACGCGCGCTCCCACCGGCTGCTGCAGCCGGCGATCGGGCTGTTCACGATGATGCTCATCTTCTACTCGACGACCGTCCCGGACGGGAAGCAGCTGGCCTCCTACGCCGACTCCGCGGGACTGCTCATCGTCGTCTTCGCCTGGGCCGCCCGGGGCCTGCTCGACACCGAGCCCGCCGCCCAGCGGCTGATCTCGATGACGGCGGCCGGGAGCCCCCGCCGGGAGATCGGCGCGGGACTGCTCGCCGCGCTGGCCGTCAACCTCGTCCTGGCCGCGGTCGCGGTCGTCTTCCCGCTCCTGATCGGCTTCGCCGTGCTCCCCTCCGCGGGCGACCTCGTCCGGGGGACCGTGCTGCACCTGCTCGGCCTGAGCGCCGGGACCGCGCTGGGCGCGCTGACCAGCAGGCCGGTCCTGCCCTCCCCCGCCGCGTCGATGCTGGCGCTGTTCGGCGGCTACCTGGGGCTGCTGCTGCTCAGCCTCACCCCTGCCGGGAGCCTCGCCGTACCGATCATGCCGTGGATGCGCGCCGCCGACGCGGGCACCCTCGACGCGGTCCTGCTCCCGATCTCGGCCGCGGCCCTCCTGTGGTCCGCCGCCGGCGCCCTCGCCTACGCCCGCCTCCGCCGTACCCGGCCGTAGCCGGGCCGCGGCGCCGCTCCGCCGCAGGCCGGTCCCGGACCGCGGATCAGAGGTCCAGCACGAAGCGGCGGCAGACGTGCACGCGGGTGAACCGCTCGCGCATCGCCTGCTCGTCCCGTAGGTCGGCATGGAGGAAGACCTTCACCGGCCGCAGCCGGGGCTGCCTCTCACCGACGGCCCGGCCCGGCTCGGCGGGGTCGGCGTAGTGGTCGGCGTAGACGTGGAGGTAGTGCTCCCGCTCGGTGAAACCCACCGACCGGTACCAGCGCAACGTCTCCGGATCCTCACGGGTCCAGGCGTCCAGCACCGGCACACCGAGCAGGCCCAGACGGGTACGGGTCTCGGAGAGCAGGGCGCGGCCGATGCCCTGGTGCTGGTGGTCGGGATGCACGGCGACGGTGTCGATGGTCGCCAGATCGACGTCGACGGTGACATCCATGATCCCCGTGACGTCCCCTCCCGTCCCGGTCGCGACCAGCTGGAATCCGGGGGCGGGGATGACGGGCTTGCTCTTCATGACGTCGTCGAAGTAGGCGGTCCCCAGGAAGGAGAGCACCCGGCAGCGCAGCCAGGAACCCTCGTCCGCCGGAGCGTAGTCACGTATGGCATGGTCCACGACGGTCCTCACTGCGGGCGGGAGGCATCCGCGCGCCGGCGTCCACCTCGTTGGGAGACCACGAGGGAATCCTGCGCGCCGGATCGCGCCCGGGCAATCGGTTTTTCCGGCCGCGCGGGGGGCGACGGCACCGGCCGGGGAACCGGCCGGCTGACGTCCCGATCCGCTCGTGCCCGCCGGTGATCGCCTCGGCCCCGGCCGGTGACGAACCTTCATTCCGGTGGAGCCGTCTCCCACAGGGCGCTCACCGGCATGGCGCGCAGGCGCTCCCCGAACGGGAGCGTCTGCGCGCCGGTGTAGAGGACGACACCGGCGACGAAGTCGTCGCCGAGGCGGTCCGCCAGGTGACGCAGTCCCTTGAAGTCGTCCGGCCGGACCGTGGACGACGCCTTCACCTCGACGCCGACCACGCGCCCCTGCCGGTTCTCCAGGACGGCGTCCACCTCGACCTTGTCCTTGGTCCGGTAGTGGAAGAGCTCCACGCGCTCCCGCGACCAGGTGAGCTGGCGGGCCAGCTCCATGAGGACGAAACCCTCCAGGAGCGGGCCGAAGACACCCCCGGGACGGAGCAGGCTCCGGGCGTCCGCGCCCAGGAGGTTCGCCGCGACCCCGGAGTCGACGAAGGCGACCTTGGGCGTGCCCACCGCACGGCTGCTGAGGTTGCGTGACCAGGCGGGGATCCGCTTGATCAGGAACACTTCCTCCAGCAGGCCCAGATAGCGGTGGACGGTGCTCGCCGACAGGCCGACCTCGTTGCCCAGCGCGGCCGGGACCAGCAACTGGCCGGAGCGTGCGGCCAGCAGCCGCACCAGCGCCCGCATCTCCGCCGTCCGTTCGATCTCCGACAACTGACTGACGTCCCGAGCGATGAGGTCTCCGACGTACGAGTCGAAGAAGCGCTCACGCCTGCGCGGGTTCGACCGTGCGACCGCTTCAGGGAATCCGCCCCGGACCACCCGCTCGGCGTACTCGGCGCGGCCGGTCTCCGACACGTGGTGCAGGCTCTCCCCTTCGGCGAAGACCGCGTCCACGAAACCGTCGGCCGCACCGTCGATCTCCCCCTGCGAGAACGGCCAGAGCTCGATGGTCTCCATCCGGCCGGGCAGCGCGTCAGGGAGCGCTCGGAGCCCGAGGACCCGCGCCGATCCGGTCAGCAGGTAACGGCCGGGCCGAGGATCCGTGTCCACCTGCTCTTTGATCGCGAGGAGCAGGCCGGGCGCCCGCTGGATCTCGTCGATCACCATCAGGTCGGAGAAGTCGACGAACCCTGCGGGATCGGCCATCGCCGACTGCCGGACGGCCGGGGTGTCGAGGTTGCGCCACTCCCCCGCCCTGCCTTTGGCGAGCAGGCGGACCAGCGTGCTCTTGCCGCACTGCCTCGCACCCGCGACGAGGACGACGCGGGTGTCGGACAGCGCCTCTTCCACGGCCTGCTCCGCACGCCGCGGGAGGACCTTCCCGAGAGGAGTCTGAACACTGTTGGACACCGGATCAGAATGGCATGACCTGCTGCCTCCTGACAGCCTGGTCGCCGTATCGGTGGCCTTCTGGTCGCTACCATGCTGAAAGGATGGTCGCCTTCGCTCTGGCATGTTGGTCGCTGGGGCCTCGGCATGTCAGCCGTTGTTCGCCCGGCGGGAGCAGCGGGAAACGTGTTTGCGCTCCCGCGGGAGTGATCTCTAGGATGCCGCCAACGCGTTGACGGAGACGAGTAGTCCGAGGACCACGCGGGCCGGAGAGAGCCGCCGGCAGCTGGGAAGGCGGCCCCGCGCCCCGGGCGAAGACCCTCCCGAGCGCGGGGAGGAACGGCCCGCCGGGCCGGGACCGGGACGACCGGTCCCGGAGGGCGGGTCCGATGCCCCGCCGGCCGGCCCCCGTCACCGGGCCAGAACGAGGCCGCCGCCTCCCGCGCTCCGCGGGGCGGCGGTGGCGAAAGTGCGGTGGCACCGCGAGTTGCCCTTCTCGCCCGCACTCCCAAGGGATCAGCTCATGCTCCGTGAGGGACTGTGATGATCCACCGAGTTCTCGCCGCCGACCTGCCCCGGCACGTCGGCTCCCGTGTCCGCCTCGCCGGCTGGCTGCACCGCCGCCGCGAGCTGAAATCCGTCTCCTTCCTGGTGATCCGGGACCGCTCCGGGCTCGCCCAGGTCGTGCTCCGCGAGCCGGCGCCGTACCCGGAGGAGACCGTCCTGCAGGTCACCGGCACCGTGGTCGCGAACCCGCAGGCGCCGGGCGGCGCCGAGCTGGCCGCGGACCCGCGTGCCGCCGGCCGTCCGGGAGCGGCGGAACCGGCCGCCTCCGGGGCCACGGAAGGGCCCGTCCCGTCCTCTGGTACGGCCGGGCCGCTGGTCGAGGTGCTGGCGGAGGCGGTGGAGCCGCCGCCGTTCGACCTGTACCGGCCCGCGGTCCCGGCCGCGCTGCCGACGATCCTCGACCACGCCCCCGCCGCGCTCCGCCACCCCCGCCTGCGGGCGCCGTTCGAGATCGCCGCGGCCGGGGTCGCCGGGTTCCGCGCCGCCCTGGACGGGCTGCACTTCACCGAGGTCTGCACGCCGAAGCTCGTCGGCACGGCCACCGAGTCGGGGGCGAACGTGTTCGGCGTCGACTACTTCGGCCGCCGCGCCTTCCTCGCCCAGTCTCCGCAGTTCTTCAAGCAGGCGCTGGTCGGCGTCTTCGAGCGGGTCTACGAGGTCGGCCCGGTCTTCCGGGCCGAGCCGCACGACACCGCCCGCCACCTGGCGCAGTACACCAGCCTCGACGCCGAGCTCGGGTTCGTGCGCGACCACCGCGACGTGATGGCGGTGCTGCGCGAGGCGCTTGCGGGCATGCACGCGGCGGCCGCCGGGCGGGCCGGAGCCGCGCTCGCGCTGCTGGGGGTGGAGGTGCCCGAGGTCCCGGCGGAGATCCCGGCGGTCCACTTCGCCGAGGCGCAGGAGCTCATCGGCCGGCACACCGGCGAGGACGTGCGCGGCGAGATGGACCTGGCACCCGCGCACGAGCGCTGGCTGGGCGAATGGGCACGCCGCGAGCACGGCTCGGAGTTCCTGTTCGTCACCGGCTACCCGATGGCCAAGCGCCCGTTCTACACCCATCCGGACACCGGGCGGCCGGAGTTCTCCCGCAGCTTCGACCTGCTCTTCCGGGGGCTGGAGCTGGTCACCGGGGGGGAGCGGCTGCACCGGCACGGCGACTACCTGGCGGCGCTGGCCGCGCGCGGCGAGGACCCGGAGGCGTACGCGGGGTATCTCGCGGCCTTCGCGCACGGCATGCCTCCGCACGGCGGTTTCGCCATCGGGCTGGAACGGTGGACCGCCCGGCTGACCGGCGCGGCCAACGTCCGGCAGACCACGCTCTTCCCGCGCGACCTGCACCGGCTCAGCCCCTGACGGGCGCACCGCCCCGCGCGGGCCCGTCAGGCCGGGGACCGCGCGGGGCGGGCCCGCGTCACTTCTCCTCCAGGCCCTCCAGCGCGATCCGGGTCTTGTCGAAGGGGATGTACGGCGCGGCCTCCTTCGACATGTGCAGGTAGCCCACGGTGTCGGCGTCGACCCAGTAGCAGCGGGTGCCCTCCCCCTCGGCGAGGTTCTGGCAGGCGGCCGCGGCGGGGGACGGGCCGGGGTTCACGGGCACCCAGTCCGTCCTCGCGCCTGCCGGCTTCCCGGCCTTGGCGGTCAGCCAGTCCAGGGCGCCCTTGACGTCGCTCACCTGGGCCTGCGACCCGGTGGCGGTGACCTGCTGACCGGCGGTGACCCCCTCAGCGCTCCGGTAGGTCACGGTGAGCTGCCCACCGGCGGACGTGTGGTGCGGCCCGTCCGGGATCGCGGCGTCTCCCGCGGCGGGCTCCGCGGAGACGCGGTCCATCATGAACAGTCGCTCGGGGAACGGTTCCGCGAAGGAACCGGGTGCCCTGGTCGTCGCGGTCGTCGCGGTCGCCACGGCCGTCGCGACCGCCTCAGCCTCGGAGGCCAGGTCGGCCTCGGCGGAATAGGTGCATCCCGTCAGGACGCCCACCGCGAGCGCCGTCAGGGTGATTCGTGCAATTTTCACCCTCTGAGGATTCAGCAGTGCACTTGCGCGACACTTGCATCCCTCTGACAACGATCGTGGCGCGGCATCCCATTCGGGAAGATCGCCGCGGCCGCTACTCGGCGGCGGCGAGCTGGCCGCAGGCGCCGTCGATCTCGCGGCCGCGGGTGTCGCGGACCGTCACCAGGACGCCGTGGTGCTCCAGGCGGCGGACGAAGGCCCGCTCGTCCTCCGGCCGTGAGGCGGTCCACTTGGAGCCCGGGGTCGGGTTGAGCGGGATCAGGTTGACGTGCACGAGCTTGTTCCTGATGAGCTTGCCGAGCAGGTCGGCCCGCCACTCCTGGTCGTTGATGTCCTTGATCAGGGCGTACTCGATGGAGACGCGGCGCTTGGTCTTCGCCGCGTACTCCCAGGCGGCGTCGAGCACCTCGGCGACCTTCCACCGCGTGTTGATCGGCACCAGGGTGTCGCGGAGCTCGTCGTCGGGGGCGTGCAGGGAGACCGCCAGCGTCACCGGGAGCCCCTCGTCGGCGAGCTTGCCGATGGCGGGGACCAGGCCGACGGTGGAGACCGTGACGCCCCGGGCGGAGATGCCCAGGCCGGAGGGGGCGGGCTCGACCAGGCGGCGGACCGCGCCGATGACGGCCTTGTAGTTGGCCAGCGGCTCGCCCATGCCCATGAAGACCACGTTGCTGACCCGGCCGGGACCGCCGGGGACCTCGCCGGCGGCCAGCTCGCGGGCGCCGGCGACGACCTGCTCGACGATCTCGGCGGTCGACATGTTCCGGGTCAGGCCCGCCTGGCCGGTGGCGCAGAACGGGCAGTTCATGCCGCAGCCCGCCTGGGAGGAGACGCACATCGTGGTGCGGTCGGAGTAGCGCATGAGCACCGACTCGACCAGCGCGCCGTCGAAGAGCCGCCAGAGCGTCTTGCGGGTGGTTCCGCCGTCGCAGGTGATCTCCCGGACCGGCGTCAGGAGGCGCGGGAACAGCGCGGCGCCGAGCTTCTCCCGCGCCGCCGCGGGCAGGTCGGTCATCGTCGCGGCGTCGCCGTTGAGCCGCTCGAAGTAGTGCCGGGAGAGCTGGTCGGCGCGGAACGGCTTCTCGCCCAGCTCGGCGACCGCCGCCCGGCGCTCGGCCATGGTCAGGTCAGCCAGGTGGCGGGCGGGCTTGGCCCGGCGGGGCGCCACGAAGGTGAGCTGGCCGGGCGCGGGGGTCCCGGTCTGACTGGCAGTCGACACGTCCAATGCCTTCTCTCGACGGTTGCGCGAATACTCGAAGCGGTGCTCGGTCCTGATCTAGAGTCCGGAGGTATGGCGACATTCCGCCCCTCGGAGACGAGGGGAGACGGCGTCGAGGTCCTGCTCTCCGAGGCCAATCCCTACGGGAGCCGGACCCTGGTGGTCGAGCGCGACGAGATGTCCTCGGTAGCTTACCTTTGCGCGTCCGGCGGCACCGTGCACGGAGCGGTCTGGCTCGCCAACCACGTGCCCGCTCCGCCCACGATCGACCCGGGACGCCTCGACGCGGGACTGCCGCCCCTGGTGCCCCGGGCGAACACCCGGCACCCCGCGGGCAGGCCGCCACTGGGTTCCCTGAGACCGCTCTGGTTCGAGGAGGGCGACGGCGTCGCCCTCTACGAGAACGACGAGCTGCTCGCGGTCATTCCGGGGTGGGCGGACATCGGTGAGGGGGTGCCGGGCTACGCCCGCGACCTGGTCGGCGCCACGCCGTTCGCCCGGTCGCTGGAGGAGGCCGCCCGGGAGCTGACCCCCCGCCTCCAGGCGGCCCGCTCCTACTGGGAGTGGCGCGCCGGCGACGGCGCCTGGGCCTCGTTCCAGCAGTTCGTGATGGGGCACCTGGACCGGGCCGTCGGGTCCGCGGGCCGGTTCTGGGACGCGGGCGGAGGGCGGATGCCCGCGGTGGGCATCACCGAGCGGCCGCCGGAGCGGGGCCGGGCGCACACGATCCTGTCCACCGTCGGCATGGGCTGCCAGCGCATGCCCGCCGTGGAGCGGTACGCCGACCGGCCGGGGGTCCACGCCCGGATCGAGCTCGCCACCGCCACCCGGGGCGATCCCAAGGAGGCCGCCCGGCTGCTGGTCTGGCTGGGCCAGTACCCGTGGCACTCGGTCACCTGGCTCGGCCACGGGCACACCGCCCGCTGGTACCACCGGCCGGAGACCTTTCCGCTGGGTCCCGCCTACGACGGCGTCGTCATGCTCTCCCAGTTGTCCGGAATGCCGGACCTGTCGGGCTTCAGTTTCGGCGGGGAGACCGTACGGTGGCTCTGGCTGGTCCCGCTGACCTCCGCCGAGCTGGACCTGGTGGCCGCGCGGGGATACCGGGCGCTGGCCTCCCGGCTCCCCGCCGACCGGCTCGTCCGGACCGGATGACGCACGGGGACCGGACCTGACGAGCGAGGCGGGGCCGGACGGGCAGGGCGGGGCCGGACGGGCAGGGCGGAGCTGGACGAGGCTAGACGAGCAGGGTGAGCAGCGCCCAGACCGGGATCAGCGCCGCGACGAGGGAGTCGAGGCGGTCCATCATCCCGCCGTGGCCGGGCAGCACACTGCCCATGTCCTTGATCCCGAGGTCCCGCTTGATCACCGACTCGACGAGGTCGCCGAGCGTGGCGGCGACCACCACGACCGCTCCGACCAGCACGCCCTTCCATGCCTCGGCCTCCAGCAGCCACGCCGTCAGCCCGCCGCCCACCGCCATGCAGGCCAGGGCCGACCCCGCGAAGCCCTCCCAGGTCTTCTTCGGGCTGATCACCGGGGACATCTTGTGCCTGCCGAACGAGATCCCCGCGAAGTAGCCGCCGATGTCGCTGGCGACGGTGGTGGCGATGAAGACCACCACCCGGTCCGGTCCCTGGTCCTGGGCGAGCAGCAGCGCCACGAACCCCGCCAGCATCGCCGGGTACGCGGTGACCAGGATCGTCGCGGCGGCGTCGCGGACGTAACCGTCGGTCCCGGCGAACATCCGCCCGACCATCAGGGCCGGCACCGCCATCGCGAAGATCCCGACCAGCCAGACCGGCCCGCCCCAGTAGGCGCCGGCGAGCATCGCGGCCAGCGCGGCGAGCACCGCGACCTGAGGGACGCGGATGCCCTTGGTCGCGAGCGCCTGGACCAGCTCCACCACCCCGACGCCCACCGCCGCGAGCACCACGACCAGGAAGATCTCCGGCACGGTGTAGAGGGAGAAGATGACGGCCGCTCCGAGCCCGAGCCCGACCGCTACCGCGGCGGGAAGATTCCGGCCGGTACGGTTACCGCCCGCCGCAGATTCCAAGGGGTCCTACTCTCATACACGAAATCCTTGTCCCGCGCGGTCGCCCGCGCAGGACAAGGATCGGGGGCTCAGACTTCGAGCAGCTCGGCTTCCTTGTGCTTGAGCAGCTCATCGATCTTGGCGACATGCTTCTGGGTGAGGTCGTCGAGCTCCTTCTCCGCCCGGCGCACCTCGTCCTCACCGCTCTCGCCGTCCTTGACCATCTTGTCGAGGGCCTCCTTGGCGTGGCGGCGGATGTTGCGGATCGCGACCCTGGACTGCTCGGCCTTGCCCCGGGCGACCTTGATGTACTCCTTGCGGCGCTCCTCCGACAGCTCGGGGAAGGCCACGCGGATCACCTGGCCGTCGTTGCCGGGGTTGACCCCCAGGTCCGAGTCCCGGATCGCGCGCTCGATCGCCGCCATCGAGCCCTTGTCATAGGGCTGGATGATGACCATGCGAGCCTCGGGGACGTGGAACGACGCCAGCTGCTGAATGGGAGTGGGTGTCCCGTAGTACTCAGCGGTGATCTTGTTGAACATCGACGGGGTGACACGACCCGTGCGGATACCGGCGAAGTCGTCCTTCGCCACCGCGACGGCCTTGTCCATCTTTTCCTCGGCCTCGAGGAGGGTCTCGTCGATCACAGCGGCTCCCTGCCTTCTCGGTCACTCACCGTTCCCTCACTCGCGGGGCGGGCCGCTCCGGGGCACGTACCGCTCCACTCGCTCGCGTCGGGCTCGTTCCCTGCTCCTGGGGTCGCTCACCTTCCTCACGCGCGCCGCGGGCCGCTCCTTCGTCGCGTACCACGCCACCCGCTCCGTCAGGCTCGCTCCCTGCCTTTGGGTCGCTCACCTTCCTCACGCGCGCCGCGGGCCGCTCCTTCGTCGCGTACCACGCCACCCGCTCCGTCAGGCTCGCTCCCTATTTCCCTGCCGGACTCACCAGCGTGCCGATCTTCTCACCACGCACGGCCCGGAGGATGTTCCCCTCGCCCATGAGGTCGAAGACCACGATGGGAAGGCCGTTGTCCATGCACAGGCTGATGGCGGTGGCGTCCATGACTCCGAGACCGCGCGTCAGCACCTCACCGTATTCGAGGTGATCGAACCGGACCGCGTCGGGGTTCTTACGGGGGTCGTCGTCGTAGACGCCGTCCACCTGCGTGCCCTTGAGCAGTGCCTGCGCACCGATCTCCAGCGCGCGCTGCGCGGCGCAGGTATCGGTGGAGAAGAACGGCGAGCCCAGTCCCGCCCCGAAGATGACCACCCGCCCCTTCTCGAGGTGGCGGATGGCACGGCGGGGCAGGAAGGGCTCGGCCACCTGCTGCATGGTGATGGCGGTCTGCACCCGGGTCTCGATGCCCCGCTTCTCCAGGAAGTCCTGGAGGGCCAGGCAGTTGATGACGGTGCTGAGCATGCCCATGTAGTCGGCCCGGGCGCGGTCCATGCCGCCCTGGGACAGGGCCGCGCCACGGAACATGTTGCCTCCGCCGACCACGACCGCGACCTGCACGCCACCGCGGACGGCCTCGGCGATCGAGTCGGCGAGCTGGCCCACCACACCGGGGTCGATGCCCATCGGCTCCTTGCCGGCGAACGCCTCACCGGACAGCTTCAGCATGACGCGCTTCCAGCGGAGCGCGCCCGTGTACGACGAAACCGCCGACGCAGCGGGTTCTGAGTTCTCCTGCACGACGGCGGCCTCCTCGTAGGGGTTCTGCGCTGAGAGAAGCTGTTCGAAGCCTAGGCCTGGCCGACCTTGAAACGGACGAAGGCCTGGACCTTGGCACCGTTCTCGGCGGCGTACTTCTCGATGGTCTTCTTGTTGTCCTTCACGAAGGCCTGCTGGAGCAGGGTGAAGTCCTTGTACCAGCCGTTGACGCGACCGTCGACGATCTTGGCGATGGCGGCCTCGGGCTTGCCCTCTTCGCGGGTCATCTCCTCGAAGACCGCGCGCTCCTTCTCGATGACGTCGGCGGGGACGTGCTCGGGGCTGAGGTACCTGGGAGCCATGGCGGCGGCGTGCTGCGCGATGTCCTTGGCGACCTCGGCGTTGGCCGCGTCGAGCTGCACGAGGACACCGACCGTCGGCGGGAGCTGCGGGTCGCTCTTGTGCATGTAGGCGCCGACGTAGCCGCCCTCGAGGACCGCGAAGCGGCGGACCTCGATCTTCTCGCCCAGGGCGGCGTTGGTCTCGTCGAGCAGCTCCTTGACGGTCTTGCCGTCGATCTGCGACTCGAGCAGCGCCGGGACGTCGGCCGGACGGGTGGCGAGGACGTGCGCGACGACCTGGGCCGCGACCTCCTGGAAGCGCTCGCCCTTGGCCACGAAGTCGGTCTCGCAGTTGAGCTCCAGCAGCGCGGCGAGGGAGTCGCCCTCCTGCTTCAGGGCGACCAGGCCGTTGGAGGCGGTGCGCGCCTCGCGCTTGCCGACGTCCTTCGCGCCCTTGACGCGGAGGATCTCGACGGCGCGGTCGAAGTCGCCCTCGGCCTCCTCCAGCGCCTTCTTGCAGTCCATCATGCCGGCAGCGGTCAGCTCACGAAGCCGCTTGACGTCGGCCATGTTCACGGAAGCCATTGTCTTTTCCTCGTGGGAATCGTCACTGATCTCTGGATGTCGGCGGGAGATCAGAAGGTCTGGGTGGATCGGGTGGGCGGCCCGCGACGGGCGCGCCCACCCGGAGAAGATCCTTGCGTCCCGTACGGCCGTGCCGTACGGGACGGACCGGGAAGGACTACGCCTGCTCGGCCTCGCCGGCGGCCGGAGCCTCGGCCTCGGCGTCGTTCTCGGCCACCGGGGCGGCCTCTGCGACCTCGGCGGCCTCCGCGGCCGGAGCGTCGGCGGCCGGAGCGGCCTGGGCCTCGGCACCCGCGAGGAGCTCCTGCTCCCACTCGGCCAGCGGCTCGGCGCCACCGGCGACGGCCGGCTTGTCCTCGCCACGGCCGGCGCCGGCGCGCGCCATGAGGCCGGCGGCGACGGCGTCGGCGACCACGCGGGTCAGCAGGCCGACGGCGCGGATGGCGTCGTCGTTACCCGGGATCGGGTAGTCGACCTCGTCGGGGTCGCAGTTGGTGTCGAGGATCGCGACGACCGGGATGCCGAGCTTGCGGGCCTCGCTGATCCCGATGTGCTCCTTCTTGGTGTCGACGACCCACACCGCGCTGGGCACGCGGGACATGTCGCGGATACCGCCGAGGGTGCGCTCCAGCTTCTCCTTCTCGCGGCGGCGCATGAGGAGCTCCTTCTTGGTGAGCCCCGAGCCGGCGACGTTGTCGAAGTCGAGCTCCTCGAGCTCCTTCAGACGCTGGAGCCGCTTGTGCACGGTGGAGAAGTTGGTGAGCATGCCACCCAGCCAGCGCTGGTTGACGTACGGCATGCCGACGCGGGAGGCCTGCTCGGCGATGGCCTCCTGGGCCTGCTTCTTCGTGCCGATGAACATGATCGTGCCACCGTGCGCGACGGTCTCCTTGACGAAGTCGTAGGCACGGTCGATGAAGGCCAGCGACTTCTGCAGGTCGATGATGTAGATGCCGTTGCGCTCGGTGAAGATGAAGCGCTTCATCTTCGGGTTCCAGCGGCGGGTCTGGTGGCCGAAGTGCACGCCGCTCTCGAGCAGCTGTCGCATGGTGACGACGGGGGTGGACATGTGATTGTCCTCCAGGTCGGAGCACCCATCGCTGGGCGCTGTTCTCGGTTGACGCGGCGGCCCTCGGCCGCCGCCCTGATGCCCCGGGGCCGCTCCAGCCGGGCTGTCGCCCGGACCGAGAGAAGCGTCCACTGACGGGGCATGCGAAGTCAGCCCGTGAGTTACAGGCCATCGGAAAGTGTACCCGCAGAGCGGCCGCATACCGACCTTCCACCCCGAACCTCCCGGATCGCGGGGTCTCCCACCCCACTCCCCGCCCCCTCCCCGGCCCCGCGCCGCCTCCTCCCGGATTCCGGCCCGGGGCCGTCCCCAGGGGCTCGCGGGCGGCCCGCCCGGAACCTCCTAACCGTCGGAGGGGAGCCCGTGCGGACGCCGCTCGGCCCGGGGGAAGAGCGAGATCTGCGCCTCGGAGACCCTGGCCCCCTCGGGGGCGCCCTCCTTCCTGCGCTGTTCGACCAGGTAGGGGGCGAGAAGCTCCTCGATGCGCTCGACGAGCCGCTTCATCTCCCCGGCCTCCACGAGCAGCACCGACCGCATGAAGATGCTCGCCTCCTGCCACTCCGGAGGCTCCCGGTCGAGGTTGCGCAGCGCCCGGGTGACCTCCGCCGCGGCCTCTTCCCGCACCACCTTGATCAGCGTGTCCTTGGCCTCCCGGACCCCGGGCGGATCGTCTGCCTGGGGGGTCACACTCCAGCCGCCGACGGCCCTGCGCCAGAGCCGCTCCCTGCCGTCCCCGCGCGCCGGCGCGTCCTCGACGAAGCCGTACTTGGCCAGCATGCGCAGGTGGTAGCTGGCCGCGCTCGGGGTCACGCCCACGACCTCGGCGACCTCGGTCGCGGTGGCCGCGCCGTCCGTCCGGAGCCTGTTCAGGATGGCCAGCCGGGCGGGGTGGGCCAGCGCCCGCATCGCCCTGGGGTCGCTGAGCTCCGTGTCACTGAGGGGCCGCCGGTCCTCGGTCATGTGCAAACCGTACCCACTCCCGAGTATGAAGGATTGCCTTCACAACCGTGAAAGGTTACCTTCATAGATATGAAACGAACCCTTCAGATTGTTCGGAGGACGACATGACCTCGCTCGCTCCGCTTCCCGGCCTCCGCGGGAACCGTCCCGACCCGTCCAGGCGGCCCCCGGCGGCCCCCCCGCCGTCCAAGCCGTCCGAGTCGCCCCAGTCACCCGGGTCGTCCGGGTCATCCAGCTCCTCCGAGCCGCCCCAGTCACCCGGGTCGCCCGGGTCATCCAGCTCCTCCGAGCCGCCCCAGTCACCCGGGTCGCCCGGGTCGCCGGCGACGCTCGTCCAGCGTGTCCTCGCCCGCCTCACGGCACGGCGCCCGCGGCCGGCCCTGCGATCCTCGCCCGCGGGCGTCCTGCTGGGGCTGCGGAGGCCCTTCCGCCCCGGCGAGACGATCCTCCGGTGCGGCTGCCCCGGCCACCCATCCACAGCCCTCTCCGACTGTCCACAGAACCCCGATCGGTTCATCACGCACCTGTGGCCGATCTCATCCTTGCGAATGTGATCCCTCGCCCTCTTCCCGTCCTCGTCCTCCTGCCGGCCCTCCTGGGCCCCGCTCCGGAGCCCGCAACTCCGGAGGGCCCCACCCGCCCCGCCACCGCGCCTCCGGTCGTCCCCCGCTCACTCACGCGGACCACCGGACCGGTCTCGCCGCCGGCGGTACGGGCGGCAGGCACGCCGAGCGCACCCTTGACCCCACCAGCGGTCACGCCAGCGGCCACGCCAGCAGGCACCCCCCTGGCCGCACCGGCGGCCACGCCCTCCGCCGGCTCCGCCACCGCGCCCTCCGGAGCGGCCCGCTGGGCCTGGCCGCTGCCAGGCCGCCCCCGGGTCCTGCGGAGCTTCGCGCCCCCACCCGAGCCGTGGCTGCCCGGCCACCGGGGCGTCGACCTGCTCGCCGCTCCCGGCACCCCGGTCCACGCCGCGGGGCGGGGCACGGTCGGCTACGCCGGGACGCTCGCAGGACGCGGGGTCGTCACCGTGCTCCACCCCGGCGGCCTGCGCACGACCTACCTCCCGGTCCGTCCGTCGGTGGAGCGCGGTGAGACGGTCGCGCCGGGCCAGGTCATCGGAGTGCTCGAGGACGTCCCCGGGCACTGCCCCACCGGCTGCCTGCACTGGGGCCTGCTCCGGGACCGGCGTTATCTCGACCCGCTGCTCCTGCTGGGACTGGGCCGGGTCCGGCTCCTCCCGCTGACCGCCCCTCCCAGCTGAGCGTGGTCGCCGCAGCAGACGGTCACCACAGCAGCCGGTCACCACAGCAGACGGTCACCACAGCCGCCGGTCACCACAGCAGTTGGTCACCACAGCCGCCCACCCATCCCGCCTCGCGGCTCCCAGTGGCCGGTGACCAGGCAGCCGCATAGCCCGGCGGCCCGGCGGCTCTGTCCCCCTGTGGCGCCGTGGTCCTGTCGCCCTGTGGCCCCACGGCCCGGCAGGCGGCGGGCACCGCCTTGGGCCTCCCTGGACCTATCCGCCCTCCGGCCGCTCCGGACGCAGCCGCCAGCCCCGGGAGGTCCGCTCGACGTATCCGGCGGCGGCCAGCCCGCCGAGGCAGGAGAGCACCGTCTCCAGGTCGGTCCCCGCCGCCACCGCGATCGTCGCCGGTCCCGCGCCCGCCCGCGCCGGCACGGCCTCCAGGACCCTCCGGGTCTCGGGATCGAGCCGGTCGCGCGGGAGCACCGGACCACGCGGCTCGGGTGCGAGCTCGTCGCCGATGACGCCGACCAGCTCGGTCATCTCCGCGGGGGTGGTGACACAGGTCGCCGCGCCCTGGCGGATCAGGCGATGGCAGCCCGCCGAGGTGTCGGAGGTCACCGGTCCGGGCACGGCGGCCAGGACCCGGCGCAGCGCCGTCGCGTGCCCCGCCGTGTTGAGCGCCCCGCTGCGCACCGCCGCCTCGACGACCACCGTTCCCCGGGCCAGCGCGGCGATGAGCCGGTTGCGGACCAGGAAGCGCGGCCGGGTGGGCCGCACCCCCATCGGGCACTCGCTCACCAGCACCCCCTGACCGCGCACGGCCGCGAACAGGTCGTGGTGCGCGCTGGGGTAGGTGACGTCGGTCCCGCAGGCCAGCACCGCGACGGTGGGAGCCCCACCGGCCAGGGCGCCACGGTGGGCCGCGCCGTCGACCCCGTACGCCCCTCCCGAGACCACCCCGTAGCCGCGCTCGCTCAGCCCGGCGCCGAACTCCGCGGCGACGTGCGCGCCGTAGGGGGTGGCGGCCCGGGAGCCGACCACCGCCACCGAGCGGATGCAGGCGAAACGCAGGTTCGCCTCGCCGTGCAGCCACAGGGCGTGCGGCCGCACGTCGCCGAGGTCGTCCAGCTGGGTGGGCCACTCCGCGTCTCCGGGCACCACCAGGCGGGCCCCCGTCCGCTCCCCGGCGGCCAGATCCTCCGCGGGGTCCGCCGTCTCCAGCCGTGCCGCCCAGGCGGCGAGGATCCGTGCCAGCCGGTCCCCCGCACCGGCACCGTCGCCGTCACCGGAACCGGCCGCGCCCCGGTGGCGGGCGCTCCCGAACCAGTGGACGAATCCGGCGTCCAGCGCCCCTCGCCGGACCTGCTCGACCGCGGCCTCGGGGCCGCAGGAGGCGGTGAGCCTGCCCATCACCGGGTCGCCGGGCTCGGCCAGCCGCATCAGCGTCACCCGGGCCAGCCGTTCCCTCACCGCTCCTCCCCCAGCCACAGTCCGAGCGCCGCGTTGGTCTCCTCGACTCCGGGCTCACCGCGGTCCTTCAGGTCGGCGATGGTCCAGGCGACTCTCAGCACCCGGTCCAGGCCGCGTGCGCTCAGCACTCCGTTGTCCAGGCAGCCCAGCAACGGCGCCATCGCCTTCGGCGGCAGGCGGTACTCGGTGTGCAGCGCCCCGGTGGGCATCTCCGCGTTGCACCGCCACGGCCTGCCCGCGAACCGCTCGGCGGCCCGCGCCCTGGCCCGCAGCACCCGCTCGGCCACCGTCCGGCTCGGCTCGGTGAACCTGCGGTCGGCGAGCAGCTCACGCCGCGTCGCCCGCAGGAGCGTCACCTTGACGTCGACGCGGTCCAGCAGCGGGCCGGAGAGCCGGGACAGGTAGCGGCGGCGGGCGCCCGGCGAGCACCGGCAGGGCTCCCCCGGACGGGACGGCTGCGCGCATGGGCAGGGGTTGGCCGCCAGCACCAGCATGAACCTGGCCGGGAACGTGACCGTGCCCTGCGACCGGGAGACCGTCACCTTGCCCGACTCCAGAGGCTGGCGGAGCGCGTCCAGGACGCTCATCGAGAATTCGGGAGCCTCGTCCATGAACAGGACGCCGCCGTGGGACAGCGAAACCGCCCCCGGGCGGATCACCCCGCTGCCGCCGCCGATGACGGCCGCGATGGTCGCCGTGTGGTGGGGCGCCATGAAGGGCGGGCGGGCCAGCAGCGGCCGGCCGGGCGGGAGCGTCCCTGCCACCGAGTGGATCGCCGTCACCTCCAGCGCCTGGTCGTGCTCCAGCGGCGGGAGCAGCGTGGGGAGCCGCTCGGCGAGCATCGTCTTACCGGTCCCCGGAGGCCCCAGCATCCAGAGGTTGTGCCCCCCGGCGGCGCAGATCTCCAGAGCGCGGCGGGCGAACGGCTGCCCGGCCACGTCGCTCAGATCCGGAGTGCTCCCACCGCTCTCCGCTCCACCGAGCGGACCCGGCCCGGCCCGCCCCGCGGATCCGCCGTGCGGCTCCGGCGCCCCGCCGTCCTGTCCGGCGGCGGACGCTCCCGCGGCCGGGGGCGCACCGCCCGGGAACGGGAGCGGAGCGGCCTGGCCGTCTCCGCGCAGCCAGCCGACCAGGTCTCCGAGGGACGAGACGGGGATCACGGTCAGCTCCGGCACCAGAGCGGCCTCGGCCGCGTTGCCCACCGGGACGACGACCGTGCCCGCACCCGCGCCCGCCGCCGCGAGCACGGCGGGGAGCACGCCCCGCACCGGCCTGACCGACCCGTCGAGCCCCAGCTCTCCGAGGAAGAACAGCGGGGCCACCCGGTCCCGTGGCACGACCCCCGCCGCGGCGAGCAGCGCCACCGCGATCGCCACGTCGAACATGCTGCCCCGTTTGGGCAGGCTGGCGGGGAACAGGCTGATGGTGATGCGTGCGTCGGGCCAGGCGTGACGGCTGTTGACCACCGCCGAGCGGACCCGGTCGCGTGCCTCGCTCAGTGCGGTGTCGAGCATGCCGATGAGGTGCGTGCCGGCGACTCCGTTGCCGACGTCCGCCTCGACGTCGACCACATGCCCGGTCACCCCGACCAGGCAGACGCAGCGCGTGCGTGCGACGGTCATCCGCGCCACCCCCGCACGTGCCGGTACCGGACGTGCGCACGCCGCCCCGCAGGGCGCGCGCCGTCCCCGCGCGGAGCGGGCGGCCCGCACCGGTCCGGGGAACGCCGGACGCTCCACAACGGTCCCGGGAAGAGCCGCCGGACGGTCCCCGGCGGTCCCGGGGAGAGCCGGTGGGCCGGGGGCATCAGCACACCCCCCGCTCGTGGCGGATCACGAGCTCTCCCGCGAACCGCTCCAGCGCGACCACGTCGACCCGGACCGAGTCGAACCACTCGCGCCGCCCGCCCAGCCAGCGTCCCGCGAGCCCGCGCAGCCTGGCGACCTTCGCCCTGGTCACCGCCTCGAAGGCGGTGCCGTGGCTCCGGCCGGAGCGGGTCTTCACCTCCACCACGACGAGGGCCCGCCCGTCCCGGGCGACCACGTCGATCTCACCCTCCGGGCACCGCCAGTTGCGGTCCAGGATCTGCATGCCATGCGCCAGCAGGTAGTCGACGGCGACCTGCTCACCGTGCCTGCCGAGCTCGTCCTTCGCGGCCATGGAACCACCTCCGGTCCCCGACCCTCGCTCAGCTCACACCGCCACCGGCGGCCCGAACCGGCTTCTGTGGACATCCGGACGGCAGAGGTATGGACCTGTGGAGAGGCTCCGGCCACAGGCAGGCCGGCGGCGGGCGCCCGCGTGGAGATGCCCCCACGGGCCCACGTGGAGGCCTCAGCCGGAGAAGCCCTCCTTGGGCATCTCCAGATCGGACTTGGCCAGCTCCTCGACGTTGACGTCCTTGAAGGTGACGACGCGGACGTTCTTGACGAACCTCGCCGGCCGGTACATGTCCCAGACCCAGGCGTCCTGCATCTTCACGTCGAAGAACACGTCGCCGTTCTCGGCGGTGCGCACGTCCAGGTCGACGGAGTTGGTGAGATAGAAGCGCCGCTCGGTCTCCACGACGTAAGTGAACAGGCCGACGACGTCGCGGTACTCGCGGTAAAGCTGCAGTTCCATCTCGGTCTCGTATTTCTCGAGATCCTCTGCGCTCATGCCGCTCCTCCTGTCACACGCCCTTCCGGCCCACCCGGTCGGGCTGAGCCGGCCCCCAGTTCATTGTCCCCCATCGGCCCCCTCCGGACGGCTCTCGCCGCCCTCCCGGAGAGTGTGCCGCTATTTCCCCCCGGGAAACGCCCGGGCGAACGTCTCCGGCGTCTCCAGGATCGCCGCCCGGGAGAACGGCCAGTAGATGGCGACGGCCCTGCCGATCACGTCGTCCTCCGCGATCGTGCCGTCACCCGCCTGCTCCTCCCAGCTCCGGGAGTCCTGGGAGGCGGTGCGGTGGTCGCCCATGAGCCACAGGCGCCCCTGGGGGATCACCTTCTCGAACTCGTCGCCCGAGGGGAAGTCGTCGGGGTGGATGTAGGACTTCTCGTCGAGCGGCACGCCGTTCACGGTGATCCGGCCCTTGTCGTCGCAGCACTTGACGGTGTCCCCGCCGATCGCGATGACGCGCTTGATGGTGTCCTCGCCGTTCCAGCCCTTGAAGACCACCACGTCGCCGCGCTCGGCCGCGCCGTGCAGCTTGTTGACGACCACCCGGTCGTCCACCTGCAGGGTGTTCTCCATCGACTCCGACGGAATCCAGAAGGACTGGAAGACGAACGCCTGCAGCAGCAGCGCCGCGACGACGCCGGAGACCAGCAGGAGCAGCGTCTCGCGCAGGCTCCCGCCCTTCTTCTTGCCGGAGGAGTGGTCCTTCTTGCCGGAGGGCTCGGCCTCCTGGCCGGAGGGCTCGTCGCGCTTGTTGTCGTTGTCGGGTTCAACGGTCATGGGGTACGGCTACCGCCTCGAAAGCCGGCGACGACGCCACAGCACCAGCGGCACGGCCCCCGCGAAGCCGGCCAGGAGCGGGGTGGCCCCTGTGACGGCGGCGGCGGCGTTCAGCGCCGGCTGGCTGAACGTGTCGGGGATGGGGAGAGTGGTGGCCCTGGAGAAGGGCCAGACGATGACGAAGGCGCGGCCGATCACCTGGTCGATCGGGATCGTCCCGCCCCCGGGGTCGCCCGTGTGGTTCCGGGAGTCCATGGACACGCCGCGGTGGTCGCCCATGACCCACAGGCGCCCCTCCGGGACCTTGATCGAGAAGTCGTCCCTGGAAGGCGCGTCGTTCGGGTAGAGGTACTCCCTCTCGTCGAGGGCCACCCCGTTGACCGTGACGCGCCCCTGCTTGTCGCAGCACTTCACGACGTCCCCGGGAACGCCGATGACGCGCTTGATGTAGTCCTTCTCGCCGGGGACCATGCCGAAGGCGGTGCCGACCCAGCGGAAGAACGCCTCGAACGCGTTGGACGGCTCCTCTATCTGGACCTCGCCGTCCCAGGAGTCCACCCCGGAGAAGACCACCACGTCACCGCGCTCGATGTCGCGGACGTGGTAGACGAGCTTGTTGACCAGGACCCGGTCGTTCTTCAGCAGGGTGTTCTCCATCGACTCCGACGGGATGTAGAACGCCTGGACGATGAAGGTCTTGATCACGAGCGCGAGCACCAGGGCGACGACGACCAGGACGGGCAGCTCCTTCCAGAAGGAGCCCTTCTTCTTGTCCTTGCCGCCCTTGGCGGTCTTCTTGGTGTCTTCCGTGACCACGTCCACCTCGTCCTCGGCAGGCCGGCGTGCCTGCGCGCCGTATGCCTGGTCCTCGCTAGTCATCGCTGACGAGCCTAGATGATGGTGGAGGCGCAGTGGTCGAGGCCGCGGTTAAGGAGTGTTCCTGATTGCATCAGCGTTGGTTCGTCTTCATGTGTCCGGCCGGTCCCGAAGACGCGCCTGCCCGTGCGGCGGGACCGGCCCGCGCACACGAGCGGCCCGCCTCCCGGCACGGGGAGACGGGCCGGACGGACGCGGCGCCTGCCGGCGGTGCTAGCGCTTCTCGCGGATGCGGGCGGCCTTGCCGCGCAGGTCGCGCATGTAGTAGAGCTTGGCGCGGCGGACGTCACCACGGGTCACGACGGTGATCTTCTCGATGACCGGGCTGTGGACCGGGAAGGTGCGCTCGACGCCGACGCCGTAGCTGACCTTGCGGACGGTGAAGGTCTCCCGGGCGCCACCGCCCTGGCGGCGCAGGACGAAGCCCTTGAAGACCTGGACACGGGAGCGGTTGCCCTCGATCACTCGGACGTGGACTTCGAGCGTGTCACCGGGACGGAAGTCCGGAACGTCGCTGCGGAGCGTGGTCTTCTCAAGCTCGACGATCAGCGGGTGCATGGCAGTGGTACCTCGTTCACGTGAGCACGCGGAGGTCCATCCGGCCACGGCGGGCGGCATCGTGATGGACGCACGTACTGGACTGATGTGTCTGTCGTGGAGCCGGACCCTCCGGTCGGCGGGCGGCCCGACGGCGCGCGCCGGTCTGCGGACAGTCGGCGGCAAGGATTCAGTGTGCCATATCCTCGCGGTCCACCGGAAATCCGATCTCCGCCAGGACCGCGCGGTCGTGCTTGTCCAGCCGTTCCGGGTCCAGCGCCGCGAGCAGCTCGGGGCGGTTCCGCGCGGTACGGCGGAGCGCCTCGTCCCGGCGCCACCGGGCGATCCTGCCGTGGTGGCCGGAGAGCAGGATCTCCGGCACCCGGTGGCCGCGCCACTCCGGCGGCTTGGTGTAGACCGGGCCCTCGAGCAGGTTCTCCATGGCTCCGGGGGCGAAGGAGTCGTCCACCGCCGAGTGGGCGTTGCCCAGCACTCCGGGGAGCAGCCTTCCCACGGCCTCGACCATCACCAGCACCGCGGCCTCGCCCCCGGCGAGCACGTAGTCGCCGATGCTGACCTCGTCCACCCGCAGGCGGGAGCCGTACTCGGCCATGACACGCGAGTCGATGCCCTCGTAGCGGGCGGGGGTGAACAGCAGCCACGGCTCGGCGGCGTACTCCATCGCGAGCCTCTGGGTGAAGGGCACCCCGCTCGGGGTCGGCACGACGATCCGGGGACGGGCCTGCGGATCGGCGGCCAAGACCTCGTCGACGGCCTCGCCCCACGGGTCCGGCTTCATGACCATGCCGGGACCGCCGCCGTAGGGGGTGTCGTCCACGGTGCGGTGCACGTCGTGCGTCCAGTCGCGGAGCTGGTGCAGGTGGACGTCGAGGATGCCGCGCTCGCGGGCCTTGCCGATGAGGGAGACGCCGAGCGGGGCGAAGTACTCGGGGAAGATCGAGATGATGTCGATGCGCATGTCAGACCATCTGGTCGGGGTCGAGCAGGCCCGGCGGCGCGTCCACCGTCAGCGTCCCCGCCTCCAGGTCGACCTCCGGGACGAGCGCCTTGACGAACGGCACGTAGACCTCCGCGCCGCCGCGCCGTACGACCAGCAGGTCCTGGCCGTGGTGGAGCACGTCGATCACCTCGCCGGCCCGTTCCCCGCCGGGGGTGACGACGGTCAGCCCGATGAGCTGGTGGTCGTAGAACTCGTCCGGGTCCGTGGGCGGCGGGACGTCCTCCGAGTCGAGGACCAGCATCGTCCCGCGGAGCGCCTCGGCCCGGTCGCGGTCGTCCACGCCCTCGAACCGGACCAGCAGGATCCCGGAGTGCCAGCGCCGGGAGGCGACGACGAGGGGGCCGGCGGACGCGGGATCGGTGGCGAGCGCCGCCCCGGGGGCGAACCGGCCCTGCGGGTCGTCGGTGCGCACCTCCACGGTCACCTCGCCGCGGAGCCCGTGCGGGCGGCCGATGCGGCCTACGACAAGCTGCACGCCCGTCTCCTGAGTCTCGTGTCGAAAGAAAGCAGACGGGCCACCCACACCGGTGGGTGGCCCGTCCGCTCGGTGGATCTCGTGTCGGCCGGGGTCTAGCGGGGCTCGTCCAGGTCGAGCAGGTCGACCCGGACGTATTTGCCGTCGCCGAGGGCGTTCACGACCGTGCGCAACGCCTTCGCCGTACGGCCGCCTCGGCCGATGACCTTGCCCAGGTCCTCAGGGTGGACCCGGACCTCAAGCACACGCCCGCTGCGGATGCGGCGGCCGCGAACCTGGATGTCGTCGGGATGCTCGACGATGCCCTTCACCAGGTGCTCGAGGGCCTCCTCGAGCATCTCAGGCCTCGCCTTCCGGCTTCTCCTCGGCGGCGGCCGGGGCCTCGGCGGCCTCGTCGGCCTTGGGGGCCTTCTTGGCCGGCTTCTTCGGCGTGGCGGCGGCCTCGAGGGACAGCGCCTCCTTGGCGGCGGCCTCGTAGGCGGCGTGGCGGTCCGGCTTGGGCTCGGCGACGAGCTTCGGCGCGGGGGCGGGCTCGCCCTTGAACTTCTGCCAGTCACCGGTGATCTTGAGGAGCTTCAGCACCGGCCCGGTCGGCTGCGCGCCGACACCCAGCCAGTAGGCCGCCCGCTCGGCGTCGATCTCGATGCGCGAAGGGTTCTCCTTCGGGTGGTACAGGCCGATCTCCTCGATCGCCCGACCGTCACGCTTGGTGCGGCTGTCGGCGACGACGACACGGTACTGCGCGTTGCGGATCATGCCGAGCCGCTTGAGCTTGATCTTGACTGCCACTGGTGTGGTCTCTCCTGCATTAGAGCGTGGATGAGCGGTGTCTCATCGAGTGGGGCACGAGGATCCGACCGCTACAGGGACAGGCGCGACCGGCGGGGGTTAGAGGGCGCCCGCGTGGCCACGATGTTCCAACATGCAATTGTGCCAGACGCACGGGGGTGCCCTGCCAATCACCCGCCGACTTCCGCGTGCGGAGACAGGTGGAACCCCCGTGCCGGCGCGCCGGGGCTCACTTCGGCCGGACGCCCAGCAACTCCAGCAGCGTCATGGTGATGAACCCCAGGATGATGAGCACCCAGATCCAGCGGGCCCGCGCGAAGAAGTTGTCGTCGCCGCCGCCCATCACTGCCCCGGCAGCTTGAACTTCGAGGGGTCGAAGCCCGGCGGCAGCTCCAGGCCCGGCGGGAGCTGGCCCGCGCCCAGGTTGCCGAGGGCGCCCGGGCCGGGCGTGTTGCCCGCGGCGGCCTTGCCGGCCCCGCCCTTGCCGAGCGCGGCCTTACGCGGGTCGCCGCTGACCCGGCGCCCCTTGGCGGCCTTCTTCTGCGCCGCCTTGGCCGCCTTGCGCCCGCCCGGCATGCCGGGGATGCCCAGGCCGCCGGCCATGCGCTTCATCATCTTCTGGGCCTCGAAGAAGCGGACGACCAGGTTGTTCACCTCGGTGACCGTGACACCGGAGCCCCGGGCGATGCGCTCGCGGCGCGACCCCTTGATGATCTTGGGGTCCTGCCGCTCGGCCGGGGTCATCGAGCGGATGATCGCGGCGATGCGGTCCAGGTCGCGGTCGTCGACCTGGTTGAGCTGGTCGCGCATCTGCCCCATGCCGGGCATCATGCCGAGCAGGTTCTTGATGGGGCCCATCTTGCGGACCATCATCATCTGCTCGAGGAAGTCCTCCAGCGTGAAGCCCTCGCCCGAGGTGAGCTTGCCCGCCATCCGGGCGGCTTCCTGCTCGTCGAAGGTCTTCTGCGCCTGCTCGATCAGGGTGAGGATGTCACCCATGTCGAGGATGCGGGAGGCCATCCGGTCCGGGTGGAAGGCGTCGAAGTCCTCGAGCTTCTCACCGGTCGACGCGAACATGATCGGCCTGCCGGTGATGTGCCGGACCGAGAGCGCGGCGCCGCCGCGGGCGTCGCCGTCGAGCTTGGTGAGCACGACCCCGTCGAAGCCGACGCCGTCCATGAACGCCTGGGCCGTGGCGACGGCGTCCTGGCCGATCATGGCGTCGACGACGAACAGGACCTCGTCGGGGGAGACCGCGTCGCGGATGTCCGCGGCCTGCCTCATCATCTCCTGGTCGATGCCGAGCCGGCCGGCGGTGTCGATGACGACGATGTCGTGCTGCTGCCGCCGGGCGTGCTCGATCGACTGGCGCGCCACGGCGACCAGGTCGCCGACGCCGTCGCCGGGCTGGGGGGCGTAGACCGCGACGCCCGCCCGCTCGGCCACGACCGACAGCTGCTGCACCGCGTTGGGGCGCTGCAGGTCCGCGGCGACCAGCAGCGGGGTGTGGTTCTGCTCCCGCAGCCAGCGGCCGAGCTTGCCCGCGAGGGTGGTCTTTCCGGCGCCCTGGAGGCCGGCGAGCATGATGACGGTCGGCGGGTTCTTCGCGTGGCGGAGGCGCCGCGTCTCGCCGCCGAGGACCTCGATCAGCTCGTCATTGACGATCTTGACGACCTGCTGGGCCGGGTTCAGCGCCTGGGAGACCTCGGCGCCGCGGGCGCGCTCCTTGACCTGGGCGACGAACGTCTTGACCACGGGCAGCGCGACGTCCGCCTCGAGCAACGCGATGCGGATCTCGCGGCACGTCGCGTCGATGTCGGCGTCGGAGAGCCGACCCTTGGATCGGAGGGAGGAGAAGACCGATGTGAGCCGGTCGGAAAGCGTCTCGAACACGTGATTGGCCAGCCTCTGCGCTACAGGGTCTGCGACTCGACCTCCCAGCCTATCCGCTGGCGGCCGCCTCCGGCGCCCGGCGGGCGGCCGCCGCGGGGGCCCCGGGGGCCCGGACCGGGGGACGCCGGAGGGCCGGGCCAGAGCGCGCCGGAGGGCCGGGCCGGGGCACGCGCCCTGCCCTCCCCCGGCGGCCCCGGCCCGGGACGGCCGTCAGCGTCCCCAGCCCGGGACGGCCATCCGCATGGTCAGGGCGTGCTCGACCAGCGTGATGAGCGTGGCCTTCACCGCGTCGCGCGAGCGGGCGTCGGTCCGCGAGATGGGGATGTCCGGCGCGAGCGTCAGCGCCTCGCGCACCTCCTCCTCGCCGTGCGGGTGGCTCCCGTCCCAGCCGTTGAGCGCGACCACGAAGGGCAGCCTGGCCTCCTCGAAGTAGTCGATCGCCGGGAAGCTGTCGGCCAGGCGCCGGGTGTCGACCAGCACGACGGCGCCGATGGCGCCGCGGACCAGGTCGTCCCACATGAACCAGAACCGGTGCTGCCCCGGCGTGCCGAACAGGTACAGGATCAGGTCCCGGTCCAGGGAGACCCGGCCGAAGTCCATCGCCACGGTGGTCGTGGTCTTGTTGGGGGTGAGCGCGACGTCGTCGATGCCGGAACTGGCGTCGGTCATCACCGCCTCCGTGGTCAGCGGGAGGATCTCCGACACCGCGCCCACGAACGTGGTCTTGCCGACGCCGAAACCACCGGCGACGACGATCTTGGTCGAGGTGAGACCGCCACCGCGGCTAGAGCCTGCGAAGTCCACTGAGCACCCTTTCCAGCAGGTTGAGATCCGGCTTGCCCGCGTTCAGTTGCGGTTGGTGCAACTGGACCAGCCCCTCGGCCGCCATGTCGGCGACCAGGATCCGGGTGACGCCGAGGGGGATGCGGAGCATCGCGGAGATCTCAGCGACCGAACGCACTTGCCGGCACAGGGCGCTGATCGCCTGATACTCCGGAGTGCGGGTGGATAGATCATGTTGGGAGGTCGCCGAGGAGACCAGGGCCTCCATGGCGAGATGGGTCCGGGGGGCGGTCCGCCCCCCGGTCACGGCGTAGGGGCGGACCAGGGAACTCTGCTCCGCCGGCGCCGGCTGTATCTCGTGCGCGGGCACCGCCTGCGGCACGGGGTACGGGGCGGCGTACGGGCCGGCCCCCGACTGTCCCGGCGCGCCCTGCGGCGGCCCGTACGGCCCCGGCGCGCCCTGCGGCGATCCGTACGGCCCCGGCGCGCCCTGCGGCGGCCCGTACGGTCCGGGGAGTCCCTGCGGTCCGTACGGGCCCGGGACCTCCTGCGACGTGTACGGCCCCGCAGGCCCCGCAGGAACGCGCCCGCCGGGCGCCCCCGGCGGCACGTGCCGCGGGGGCGCTCCCTGCGGTGCGCGGAGATCGTCCATCGACTGGTGGGGCGGCCCGCCTAACGGGTCGCCCTCACCTGGCCAGCCGCGCCCTGCCACGGCGTCCTCCTAGCGCGGTGTCCGCCGCGGCGCCGACGCGCCGCGGCACGGATGCTGCCGACCGTTCTCTTCCCTCATCTCTCATTCACGGGCTCCTTCGGGCTCCGGGAGGGGAAGTGCTCCGGCGCGCCCTGGTGGGTCGTCACCGGGGGTGGGAGGCCTGGAGTTCGGCGCGCACGGCGGGCGTCAGCACCTGCCCGGCCCGCTCGACGAGCAACGTCATCTGGTAGGCCACCAGGCCCATGTCGCACTCGGGTGAGGCCAGTACGGCCAGGCAGGAGCCGTCACTGATCGCCATGAGCAGGAGCAGCCCTCGCTGCATCTCCACCACGGTCTGGGTGACCGCGCCTCCCTCGAAGACCCTGGAGGCGCCCTGGGTCAGGCTGAGCAGCCCGGCCGCCACCGCGGCCAGCTGGTCGGCCCGGTCCCGGGGGAACCCGTCCGAGAACGCCAACGGCAGACCGTCCGCCGACACCACGACCGCGTGCGCGACGCCGGGGACGTTGCCCACGAAATCGGTGACCAGCCAGTTGACCCCCCGGGCGGCCTGACTCAGTTCGCGCACCGGTGGCCCTCCTCAGCGATCGTGCCGGGCTGCTCGCTCACCGCTCCTCCTTGCTCGCTTCAACGTCCGGGCCGAAGCGGGGATACGTCTCCTCCGCCCCGGTCGCCTCTCCCCTGGCCACCGCCCGGCCCTGCCGTACTCCCCGCTGGAAGCTGGACAGCCGGTTGCGCACCGCCTCCGGGGAGACCGCCGGCCGCGCGGGCGGCGCCTGCGGGGCGGCCGTCTCGGCGGCGACCGTGCCGGGCACCAGGTTGGCCTTGGGCACCCGCTTGGGCAGGCCCGCGCCGGTGAGGCCGCCGAGGGCCGGCTCGCTCGCCGCCCGGGCCGCCTGCCAGCCGGCGTCCGCGGGCGAGGACCAGGTGCCCGCGGGTGCGGGCGGCTGGATCGCCGCGGTCTCCTGCAGGTCCTCGCCGGACGAGTACGGCGCGGGCCCGCGCTCGACCGGTTCGGCCTTCTTGAACCAGTCGGACTCCACCGCCGCGAAGATCGGCAGGAACTCCTCCCGGGCCTCCTCCATCGGGGAGGGCTCGCGTACCACCGGCAGCGGTCCCGTGGTGTCCGCCTCGGCGGCGAACCCGCGGCGCGCCCCCGCCGCTCCCGCCGTCCCCGCGCCCGGCTCCGGCCACACGCTGGTGTCCCCGCGCACCGGAGCGCCGGGCCAGGAGCCGGAGTCGCCGGAGGGCACGCTCGGCCAGGACGGGCCGGAGCCCGGCGGCGGCACGTCGCCGGGCCAGGGGGTGTCGAACGGCGCCTGCCCGAGGCTCCCGCCGGCGAAGGAGCGGTGGGAGGTGTCGAAGGAGTCGAACCGCCTTCCCGCGTCGAAGGAGTCGAACGCCTGCCGGGCCGCCTCGAAGGAGGCGAACGCCGGGCGGGAGCCGTCCAGTGAGACCGGGCTGGCCAGCACCGGCGGCATGTCCACCGAGGGTGCCGAGGACAGGGAGGGCATCGAGGGCATCGAGGGTGCTGCGCCGCCCCAGTCCGTGCCGTGTCCCGCCGCCGGCATGCCGGGAACGGGGCCGGCGGAGGTGAGCAGGCTCTCCGGCAGGAGCACCATCGCGGTCAGGCCGCCGGTGTCCTGCTGCCGGAGCTGCACCCGGATGCCGTGCCGGAGGGCCAGGCGGCCGACCACGAACAGGCCCATCCGGCGGGAGACCGAGACGTCCACGACCGGCGGGTTGGCCAGCCGCCAGTTCGCCTGCGCGAGCTCCTCGGCCGTCATGCCGATGCCGAGGTCGGTGATCGAGATCATCAGCCCGCCGCCGTCGATGCGGTTGCTCGACACGATGACCTTCGTCTCCCGGGGGGAGAAGGAGATCGCGTTCTCGACGAGCTCGGCGACCAGGTGGACGACGTCGTTGACGGAGGTGCCGGCCACGGAGACGCCACCGGCGACCCGCAGGTCCACCCGCTCGTAGTTCTCGACCTCCGAGAGCGAGGCGCGCACCACGTCGATCAGCGGGACCGGCTGGCTCCACCGGCGCGCGGCCTCCTGCCCCGCGAGGACCAGGAGGTTCTCGGAGTTGCGGCGCATGCGGGTGGCCAGGTGGTCCAGCTTGAAGAGGCTGCCGAGCCGGGTCTCGTCCTGCTCGCCCTGCTCCAGGCTCTCGATGAGGGCCAGCTGGCGCTCCACCAGGGTCTGGCTGCGGCGGGAGAGGTTGACGAACATCGCGTTGACGTTGGTGCGCAGCGTCGCCTCCTCGCCCGCCAGCCGTACGGCCTCGCGGTGGACCTCGTCGAAGGCCCGGGCGACCTCGCCGATCTCGTCGGAGGAGACCACCCCGATCGGCTGGACCTGCACGGAGGTGATCTCGCCCCGTTCGCGCATGCTCTGCACGGTCTCGGGCAGGCGCTCGCCCGCGATGGACAGCGCCTCGGTCCGCAGCGTGCGCAGCGGCTTGACCAGCGAGCGGGCCACGACCACGGTGACGGCGAGGACCAGCAGGAGCAGCAGCGCGGTCAGCGCACCGGCGATCAGGGCGCCGCGCTGCTCGGACTCCTGGAGGGTGCGGCTCTGCGTGATGACGGTGTCGGCGAGCGCGGTCTCCACCTGGCGCATCAGCTCGACGGTCTCGGAGGAGGCGTCGAACCAGGCCGCCTGGTCGCTGGAGCCGGCGCCGCTCGTGTTGACGCGGAGCAGCGAGGCGTCCTGGCCGGCCAGGACGATCGAGCGCAGGCGGATGAACTCCGCGCGGTCGACCTTCTGCCCGGTGACGGTGTCGTCGTAGAGCTGGCGCTGGGCGAGCGAGGCGTTGGCGCGGAAGACCGCGAGCTCGCTGTCGCGCTGCGCGCGGGCCGCGGTGAGGGAGTCCAGGCCCTCGGGGGTGAGGTGCTTGGCGGCCAGCGCGACGGCGAGGTTGGCGCGCTCCTGCGACGCCTGCTCCTTCGCCCTGGCCAGGGCGGCGAAGGCGGCGGCGCTGCCACCGATCTCCTGGTCGCCCTCGCCCCGGATGATCCTGTCGTGGATCGACAGGAGCTCGCGGATCGCCTCCGAGTAGAAGTTGATCATCGGCAGGGGCGGAAGCTCGGTCCCGGTCGCCGCGCTCCGCATGCTGGGGAGCTCGGCGATCCGGCCGCGCATCCGGATGGCCTGCTCCTGATCACGGGGGGCGAAGTCGCCGCTCGCGACCAGGTCGTCGATCCGCTCCAGGACGGGTCCCGCCAGTTTGTCGACGACGGCGTACTGGTCCTCCAGCCGCTGCCGGCCGGCCTGCGACCTGCCCTGCGCGATGAACCTGGCGCTGAGGTCCCGTTCGAGCTGGAGGTCGTGGACCATGCCGCTCAGTCCGGCGGCCAGTTCCGCGGTCGTACGCACCTGCTCGTACTCGGCGGCCATGCCGATGGAGGTGACGACCCGCAGCACGCCCAGGACGATCGCGGCGGCCGTCGGGATGGCGACGAGCGCCACCAGTCGCGAGCGGACCCGCCAGTTGCCGAGGGCGAGCCTCCCGCCTCTCCCGCCGGCGCCCCTCCCCCCGGGGCTCTGGCTCCGGCCGCCCGACGGCGGAGTCTCCTGGTCATCGTCCCCGGCGGCCTCCCGTGCGGTCGCGCGCTCACTGGGGGTTGACGCTGTCCTCACTGATCTCCGCTGCCTCTCCTCGGATCGTCTACTTGGAGGGGATCGCGTCACAGAAAGGGTGGGAGTGACGCCGACGCATCCATGGGTAGGGGTTATTGGAGCACAGGCGGATGACTTCGGCCAATAGCACACAAGTCGCAACTCATCCACAATCGCCACATATCATCCTCAAACGGATGTTCGCCCCATCGGCTCTCCGTGCAACGCCGGACAGGCGGAAAGAGCCCCCTCTTGACATCTTATTGTCCGAGCACTAGACAAACCCCAGTCGCAAAGATTGGGAGGGATAGTGCAAATAAGTCCGATTACCGCCTATTTGGCCAAATAAGCCGATATTTGCAATTTGGTCAATCTCCTCCGCTACTCTGATCCGCGGTCGGCATACCCCCCCATGACACGTGATTCTCCCGGGACGATCTCCATGCCGCCCGGATCACTTCGGCGAGATCCTTCCCGGACGACCGAATGCAGCTAAGGAGACCTCATGAGGTTCAAGCTTGCGAGCCGGGTGGCCGTCGTCGGCCTCGCCGCGGTGCTCTCGCTCGCCGCGTGCGGCGGCTCGGACTCCGAGACCACCGCGACGGCCGGAGGTGACGGACCGGAGAAGACCTCGCTCACCATCGGACTGCTCCCCATCCCCGACAACGCGGCCGTCTACATCGCCGACCAGAAGGGCTTCTTCAAGGAGGAGGGCCTCACGATCAAGACGGAGGTCATCCAGGGCGGCGCCGCGGCCATCCCCGGCCTGGTCAGCGGCACCCTCGACGCGACGATGACGAACTACGTCTCCACCTTCATCGCCGCGGAGAAGGGCAACAAGCTCAAGATCGTCTCCGACTTCTTCCAGGCCGGCCCGAACGTCTTCAACATCATGGCCGCCAAGGACTCCACCATCACGTCGGTGGCCGACCTCAAGGGCAAGAAGATCGCGGTCAACACCCTCAACAACATCGGCACCCTGGCCGTGACCGCGACCCTCAAGCTCAACGGCCTCACCGCGGACGACGTGGAGTTCGTCGAGCTGCCCTTCCCGAACATGACGCCGGCCCTGCAGAAGGGCGACGTCGACGCGGCCTGGATGACCGAGCCGTTCCTGACCGGCGCGCAGAAGGAGTTCGGCGCCAAGAAGATCGCCGACACGATGACCGGCCCGATGGACGGCTTCCCCATCGCCGGCCTCGCCGTCACCGCCGACTTCGCCGAGAAGAACCCCAAGACCGTCGCCGCGATGCAGCGCGCCATCGGCAAGGCCCAGCAGCTCGCGGCCTCCGACCGCAAGGTCGTGGAGCAGATCCTGCCCACCTACACCAAGATCAACGCTGAGACCGCCGCGGTCATCACCCTTGGCACCTTCCCGACCAGCATCAACGAGCAGCGCCTGCAGCGCGTCGCGGACCTGATGTTCGACCACCAGTACCTCAAGAGCAAGGCCGACGCCAAGACGCTCCTCGTGGGTTCCGGCAAGTGATCGGAAGCACTGCCGTCGGCAGAGTGCTCTACGGCGCCCTGGGCGTCGCGGGGCTGCTCGCCGCCGCGGAGCTGGCCGGCCGGATCGGCCTCGTCGATCCGGCCGTCCTCCCTCTGGCCTCGACGATCCTGGCCCGGACGGCCGAGCTCGCCGCGGACGGGGAGTTCCTCGCCGACGTGGCGGCCACGATGCAGGCCTGGGCCCTCGGCCTCCTGCTCACCGTGGCCGTCACGGTCCCGGCCGGGCTCGCGCTCGGCAGCCTGCCCCGGGTCGAGACCGCGGTGCGGCCGCTGATCGAGTTCCTCCGGCCGATCCCCTCGGTCGCCCTCATCCCGCTGGCGATCCTGCTCTTCCCGGACCGGCTCGACATGAAGATCGCGGTGATCTTCTACGCCTCCTGCTGGCCGGTTCTCATCAACACGATGTACGGCCTGCTGGAGGTCGACCCCGTCGCCAAGGAGACCCTGCGAAGCTTCGGCTTCGGCCCGCTGGCCGTGCTGTGGCGGGTCTCCCTGCCCAGCACGGCGCCGTTCATCGCCACCGGGGTGCGCCTGGCCGCCGGCATCGCGCTCATCCTGGCGATCAGCGCCGAGCTGATCGGCGGCGGCTCCTCCGGGATCGGCACCTACGTCATCGAGGCCGGCAGCAGCTTCGACGGCCTGGAGTACATCCTCGCCGCCACCGTGTGGGCCGGAGTGCTCGGCATCGTGACCAACAGCCTGTTCATCGGAGCCGAGCGGCGGCTCTTCCGGTGGCACACCGCCCGCGCGGAGGGAGCCCGATGACGCGCGTGCTCGCCCGCTTCTGGCTGGTCCCCGTCGCCCTGCTGCTGTGGGAGGCCGGCGCCCGGCTGGCGGAGTCCAACTTCTTCCCGCCGCCCAGCGTGATCGCGGTGACCATGCGGGAGATGTGGCTGACCGGCCCGGCCTCCCAGCTCTGGCTGACCGACCTGGTGCTGGAGAACTTCCCGCCCAGCCTGGCCCGGCTCTTCGCCGGCTGGGCCGTCGCGGGGGTCGCCGGCATCACCCTGGGGATCCTGCTCGGCCGCTCGCGGCCGCTGGCCCGCCTCGCGGACCCGCTCATCCACTTCGGCCGGGCCATTCCGCCGCCCATGCTGCTGCCGTTCTTCATCGCGGTGCTCTCGCTCGGCGCGGAGACGCAGCTCGCCACGATCGTGTTCGGCGTGATCTGGCCGGTCCTGCTCAACACCATCGACGGCGCGCGCGCCGTGGACCGCCAGCACATCGAGACGGCCCGGGTCTTCGGGCTCTCCCGGGGCCAGCGCCTGTGGCGGATCATCCTGCCCTCGGCCCTGCCGAAGATCTTCGCCGGACTGCGGCTCAGCCTCTCCCTGGCGCTGATCCTGATGGTCATCTCCGAGCTGGTGGCCAGCACCAGCGGGATCGGCTACCAGCTCCTGCGCGCGCAACGCGACTTCGACCTGCCCGCCGTGTGGGGCACCATCGTGCTGCTCGGTGTTCTGGGGTACCTGCTGAACTCGGCCTTCCTCGCGGCCGAGCGGCGTTTCCTGTCCTGGCACCGCGCGGCCAAGCAGACGACCTGAGGACCTGGCTGTGCTTGAGATCTCGAACCTGAGCCACACCTACGGCAGCGGCCCGTCCGCGCACACCGCCCTCGGCGGCATCGACCTGAGCGTCGCCGAGGGCGAGCTGGTGTGCATCGTCGGCCCCTCCGGATGCGGGAAGTCCACCCTGCTGCGCTCCGTCGCCGGGCTCATCACCCCCACCGGGGGGAGGGTCCTGCTCAAGGGCGTGCCGGTCGACCAGACACCGGACGATCTCGCCGTGGTCTTCCAGGACTACAGCCGCTCCCTGTTCCCCTGGATGTCGGTGGCCGACAACGTCTCGCTGCCGCTGCGCCGCAAGGGCCAGGACAAGCGGCAGCGCCGGCGGTCCGCGCTGGACGCGCTGGAGCAGGTCGGCCTGGGCGGCGCCGCCGACAAGTATCCGTGGCAGCTGTCCGGCGGCATGCAGCAGCGCGTGTCCATCGCCCGCGCCCTGGCCTACCGGCCCTCCCTGCTGCTGATGGACGAGCCCTTCGGCTCGGTGGACGCCCAGACCCGTGAGGACCTGGAGGATCTGACCCTGCGGGTCCGCCGCCATCACAACATGACCATCCTGCTCATCACCCACGACATCGACGAGAGCGTCTACGTCGGCGACCGCGTCGTGGTGCTGTCCAAGTCGCCGGCGGGGATCGCCGGCGACCTGCGGGTCGACCTCCCCTCGCCCCGCGATCAGATCTCCACCAGGGAGCATCCCGACTTCGTACGGCTGCGCGCCGAGGTCGGCCGCCTGGTACGCGGCACGCGCGGCCAGCCGGCCGCCGCCCTCTGACCCCTTGACCGCCCGCTACCGGAAAGAAGACCGAGGATGAGTGACCCGCAGGAACCCGTCTGGGACGCCATCGGCGGGGTCTCCCGCTTCGCCGCCCTGGCCACCATGGCCGAACTGGGCTGCGCGGACCACCTGGCCGAGGAACCGCTGCACGTCGAGGAACTGGCCCGGCGCTGCGGCGCGCACGCCCCCTCGCTCGGCCGGGTGCTCAGGCAACTGGCCTCGATGGGCATGGTCCGGACGGTGGGAGCCGGCGTCTACGAGCTGACCGAGGCCGGCGCCACCCTCCGAACCGGTGTGCCCGGCTCGCTGCGTCCCGCCGTGCGGATGGTCGCCGAGACAGGCTTCTGGTACGGCCTCGGCACGATCCCGGTGACGGTCCGCGAGGGCAGGTCGGCCTTCGTCGAGCGGTTCGGCCCGCTGTACGGCTACCTCAAGGAGAACCCCGAGGCCGGACGGCTGTTCGACGACTACATGGTGGCCCGGGCGGCGCCGTTCGCCGAGGCCGTGGCCGCCCGCTACGACTTCTCCGGCGTACGCACCCTGGTCGACGTGGCCGGAGGCAAGGGGCACGTCCTGGCGGCCGTCCTGAAGGAGCATTCAAATCTCCGCGGCGTGCTCTTCGACCGGGAGGACGTGGTCCCGGGCGCGCGGCGGTTCCTGGCCGAGGCCGGTTTTGCAGACCGGTGCGAATGCGTCAGCGGCGACTTCTTCGTCTCCGTGCCCGCCGGGGCGGACGCCTACATGCTGAGCAGCGTGATCCACAACTGGTCCGACGAGGATGCGGCGCGGATCCTGCGCACCGTCCGGGAGGCCATGGCGGACGACGGCCGGGTCCTGCTGGTGGAGTTCGTGGTGCCCGACGGCGACGGCCGCCACGTCTCCAAGGACATCGACATGCGGATGCTCGCCCTGTTCGGCGAGGGCATGGAGCGCAGCACGTCCGAGTACGCCGAGCTGCTGGGCAAGGCCGCGCTCCGCTTCGAGCGGCAGGTCGAGCTGCCCGGCGGCGCGAGCGTCATCGAGGCCCTGCCGGTCTGAGCGGCACCGGACGGGGGCGCCGG
>NZ_JBHSBM010000010.1:89034-212611 GCF_042650625.1 Planomonospora corallina | reverse complement strand
CCCCCCCCCCGCCCGGCTTTTCCGCGGCGTTTCCCGGAAAATCCCCCGCGGCGTTTCCCGGGAAAACACATGTCCCGGAGCCGGAGAGATCCCAGGACGCCCGGCGGCCGGACCGGGCGCGAAGGGCCGGAGGTCCGCGCGCACGCGGGCCCGCAGGTCCCGGAAAACGCCCCCGGAAACAGCCGGTCGATGGTCCCGGGGATTTCCGGTGCCCGCGGCGCGCCCTGCGGTTCGCACGCCTGAAAAGCCGTCCGAATCGCTGGGGCCGCGGCCGGGATCATATTCCGGACGGCTCGCCCCGGCCTCGTTCCGCGCTTCCGGTCATGCCCCGGCCGGCGCTCCCGGATTTCCGTTGTCCGCTCCACCGGAAAACGGCACCCGACACGGACCGGAACCGCCGTCCGTCATTCCGTTCCCTCCCCGGCCGCCTCCGGCCCGCGGACCCGGACGCTCCATGAGGGCCGCTCGTTGAGCAGCCGGACGTCCGTGTCCGTGATCCGCCGCTGCGCGGCCGCCATCTCCGCCAGTTCCTGGGAGGTGAGCACGTCGGCGACGTCGTCGAACCCGTCGGGCGCCCGCTCGGCGACCATCGCGATGGTCTTCTCCATCGGCAGCTCGCGGTGGGCGAGCACGAGCTCGCCGGTGGCCGGCCGGCGCTCCGCCTCGTAGGCGGCCAGCCCGGAGGCCGGGTCGGCGGCCGCGGCCAGTTCCCTGGCCAGCACCCGGGCGTCCAGTACGGCCTGCGAACCGCCGTTGGCGCCCACCGGGTACATCGGGTGCGCGGCGTCCCCGACCAGGGTGACCCGGCCCCTCCCCCACCACGGGAGGGGGTCGCGGTCCACCATGGGGTACTCCAGGATCCGCTCCGTGGCGGCGATGAGGGCGGGCACGTCCAGGTAGGGGAAGCGCCAGCCTTCGAAGTGCGGGAGCACATCCTGGTGGCGTCCCGGGCGGGACCAGTCGGCGCCCGCGACGGGACCGGGCGCGCCGGTCATCACCTCGGCCACCCAGTTGGTCAGCAGCCGGCCTCCGGCCCGCCGCCCGATGGGGTAGACCACGAACTTGGCCGAGAGGTTGGAGCCCGCGACGATCTGCGTGGCCCCGTCGAGGAAGGGCTCGCCCTCCGTGACGCCCCGCCACATCCGGATGCCGCTCCACAGCAGCGGCCCGCCGGTGGGGTGCAGCCTCGCCCGCACCGCCGAGTGGATGCCGTCCGCGCCCACGAGCACGTCGGCCCGCTCCCGCCGCGCCCGGCCGGTCCGCACGTCGCGCAGCACGGCGGTGACGCCGGTGCCGTCCTGGGTGAAGTCCTCCAGCGCCAGCCCGGTCATGACCGCGTCCTCGCCCAGGCGCTCGCGCACCGCGGCCAGGAGCGTCATCTGCAGCTCGCCCCGGTGCACCGCGTACTGGGGCCAGGCGTACCCGGCGAGACTCCCCCGGGGCAGCGGCAGGATCACCCCGCCGAACCTGTCGGTGAAGGTCAGGTAGTTCATCGGGACGCCGAGGGCGGCCAGTTCCCCGCCCAGCCCGAGCTCGGTCAGCTCGCGCACCGCGTGGGGCTGCAGGTTGATGCCGACGCCGAGCGGGCGCGGCTCCGCCACCGACTCGGCGACCGTGCAGCCGATGCCCGCGGCATGCAGGCTCAGCGCGGTGGACAGTCCCGCGATGCCGCCGCCGGCGATCAGCACACGCATGACCAGCGGAGTTTCATCCACCCTCCCGGACCACGCAAGAGGAGAAGACCGGCACACCACCCAGCGGCGATCTCCGCGAAAAGGACGGCAGGACCGTAGCACACGGACCGATCGATATGGAAATACCTATCCCTGCCGGATCTTCACCCCTTAGAGCGCATAACGGATTTCATTCAGCGCGGCCCGTGCCGAGCGGAGGCGGAGAAGGACGCATTCGGCGGAGAATGGCTCGCCCGCCCCTGTGCCACCGCACCGTCGCCGGCGGGAATCCCCCGGAGGAAAACCGTGCCCCGCCGGACGGCCCCGCCGCCCTCCGGCGCCTCCCCCGCCGTCCGGCCAGGTCATGGCCTCTCCGGGTACGGCCCGCGGGGCCGCCCGCGCACCGGCCCGGGCGGCCCCGCCGCTCCTGAACAACGGTTCAAAACGGCGCCGCCCGCCGTACCGCGGCACCCGGAGCGTCCGGAGCGTTCCGCCCCACCGGCTCTCCCGCCGGCGCCGGACCGGAAAACGACCGGACCGGCGGAGGCATTTCCCCAGCGGACGGAGAAAACCCTCGCCCTCTCCGGTCCGGGGACGGCTCCGGGCTGCCTCCGCCGAATACGGGGACCGCCCGGGAAACGACCCCGCCGAAGGTCGCGGCTGTACATGAGTTCCGGTCCTGCTGATCTCACATGTCGCGGGCCGCGCTCCGGCGGACGCCTCCGGCCGCCGCGCTAGGCGGGAGGGTAGGGCGCCGTGTGGCCCTGCCGGGCGTCGTAGGCCTGCGGCCAGGGGTGCTGCTCCTGCGGGCCGTACCCCGGCATGGGCGCGGGGCCCTGCGGGAGATGCGGCGGCGGGGCGGCGGGCGGGAGGGGACGGGCGGAGCGGTCCGGCCGGCGCTCGGCGGCGCCGCACGCGGCACCGCCGATCATCAGCCCGATGCCGCCGAGGGTGAAGATGTGCGCCCGCTGCATCTCCACGGGGTCCTCGTCGTCGGCCATGGATCCGCCCACCCCGAGGGCGAGCAGGATGCAGCCGAAGGTGAGGAAGAGGACACGGCCGATGCTCATGGAGCGGAAGTGTAGAGGAACCCTTTACTATCCGCCGGAGAAGGTCAGATCCGACATCCAGGACGTACGGGTGCGGACCTCGGGCCCGCACCCGTACGTCAGACCCGGAGGGTGAGAACGTGCTCGACCAGGGTGATCAGGGTCGACTTCACCGCCTCGCGGGAGCGGGCGTCGGTCCGCACGATGGGGATGCTCGGCGCGAGCGTCAGCGCCTCGCGCACCTCCTCCTCGCCGTGCGGGTGGGCTCCGCCGAAGCCGTTCAGCGCGACGACGAAGGGCAGCCCGGCCTCCTCGAAGTAGTCGATCGCCGGGAAGCTGTCGGCCAGGCGCCGGGTGTCGACCAGCACCACCGCGCCGATCGCGCCCTTGACGAGGTCGTCCCACATGAACCAGAACCGGTGCTGCCCGGGCGTGCCGAACAGGTACAGGATCAGGTCCCGGTCCAGGGAGACCCGGCCGAAGTCCATCGCCACCGTGGTGGTCTGCTTCGTCGGGGTGTGCGACAGGTCGTCGACCCCCGCACTGGCCTCCGTCATGACCGCCTCCGTGGTCAGCGGCATGATCTCGGAGACCGCGCCGACGAAGGTCGTCTTGCCGACACCGAAGCCGCCGGCGACGACGATCTTCGTCGACGTCATCCCGGCGTCAGAGCCTGCGAAGCCCACTGAGCACCCTTTCAAGCAAGTTGAGATCCGGCTTTCCGGCATTCAGCGACGGCTGGTGGATCTGCACCAGGCCCTCGGCCGACATGTCCGCGATCAGCACCCGAGTCACACCCAGCGGCATGCGCAGCAGAGCCGAGATCTCGGCAACCGAGCGCACCTGGCGGCACATCGAGATGATCGCCTGACACTCTGTGGAGAGCATGGAGGGATCCACACTCGGAGCGGTCGCCGAGGAGACCAGCGCCTCGAGGGCGAGCTGCGTCCGGGGAGCGGTCCTTCCCCCGGTCACAGCGTACGGACGGATCAGACGATTCCGCCCGCTCTTGGCCTGAGGCGGCGGCTCGTTCATCGGATGCTATCCCTCCTTGTCACTTGTTGTCCTGCCGTTGCGCGCGTGACGGCCGCCTATCTCTGGAACGCCTGTCCCTCCGCGCGCACGGCCTGGAGCTCCGCGCGCAGCGCCGGGGTCAGGGCCTTGCCCGCGCGCTCCACCAGGCGCGTCATCTCGTAGGCCACCAGGCCCATGTCGCAGTCGGGCGCGGCCAGCACGGCGAGCGCCGAGCCGTCGCTGATCGACATGGTCAGCAGCAGGCCCCGCTGCATCTCGATGACCGTCTGGATGACCGGCCCGCCCTCGAAGACCCGGGCGGCGCCCTGGGTGAGGCTGATCAGGCCGGCCGTGATGGCGGCGAGCTGGTCCGCGCGGTCCTTCGGGAAGCCCTGCGAGTAGGCCAGCGGGAGACCGTCCGTCGAGACGATCACCGCATGGGCCACTCCCGGCATCTCCCGGACGAACTCGGTGATCAGCCAATTGAAGCCGCGCGCGGCCTGACTGAGCTGCTGGTTCACTGCTTCTCTCCCTCGGCGGCGTTGGACCGCTCGTTCATCTCAGCGCGGCCCTGCCGTACGCCTTGCTGGAAACTGGACAGACGACTGCGCACCCGCTCGGCCGAGATCGGGGGCATCGGGGAGGCCGGCGCCGCGGGCGCGGACGGGGCCGAGCCGGGCACCAGGTTCGCCTTGGGCACCCGCCTGGGCAGACCCGCGCCGGTCAGACCGCCCTCGGCCGGCTTCTTCGCCGCCTCCGCCGCGGCCCACCCCTGGTCGGCGGAGGCACCGGCCCAGGACTCTCCGCGGGCGGACGGCGCGGCCGGAGATGATCCGGGCCCGCCGGCCCCGGCGTCGCCTCCGGCACCGCCCCCGGCGTCGCTCCCGGTATCGCCCCCGGTGCTTCCCTCGACGTCCTCGGGCGTGCTCCGGCGGAACCAGTCGGAGCCCACCGCCTCGAAGATCGGCAGGAACTCCCCGGGCTCCGGCTCGGTCGCCGACACCCCGACCGCGGGCATCGTCTGGGTGCTCTCCCCCGGATCGGGCCGGTGCTGCCACGGGCCGGCCTGCGACGTCTCCGGCCAGGACGGGGCGGGCGGCCGGGCGGCCGACGCGGGCGGCACGGACGGCACCGACGGCCGGGCCGGTTGCGCGGGCGGCGCGGGCGGCCGGGCGGGCGGCTGGGCCGGCGGCGTCACCGGTCCGGCGGGAGCCTTCGGCGCCGGCGTCGGCGTGAGGGGGGAAGCCCACAGGCTCTCCACCTCCGAGGCGGACACCACCGGCTTCGACCACAGGTCGGCCACGCTGGGCGGCGGTCCGGCGGGAGCCTCCGGAGCCGGGCCCGGAGCCGGGCCGGCGACCGGCCGCGGCGCGGGCGGAGCGCCGAACGGCGTGTCGTCCAGCGGGGGCATGCCGAAGGGCGGCCGGTCCTGCCGGCGGGCGGCGGGCGGGGCGTCGGCCGGGCTCGGCGTGGCCGCGGGCCCCTCCACGGACATCGACTCGAACCCGCTGGAGGACAGGTCGAACGAGGGGTGCCCGGGGCCGAAGGTCCCGGGTCCGGCGGCGGCGCCGACGGGCGCCGCGAACGGGTCGCGGCGCAGTCCGGGGGCGAACGGGTCCGCCTCGGGCAGCGCGCCGCGGGACGGGGCGGCCGCTCCGGCGGCGGCCAGGGCGGCCGGGCCGGGCCGGACCGCGGCGTCCGCCACCACCTGGGCCGGGAGCAGGACCACGGCGCTGAGACCGCCGGTCTCGGGGCGGCGGAGCTGGACGCGGATGCCGTGCCGCTGGGCCAGGCGGGCGACCACGAACAGGCCCATCCTGCGGGAGACCGAGAGGTCCACCGTGGGCGGCTCGGCCAGGCGGAGGTTGGCCTCCGCCAGCTCCTCGTCGCTCATGCCGATGCCCGAGTCGGTGACCGCCAGGACGACGCTGCCCATCTCGTTGGCGTTGCTGGTCACCGTGACCTTGGTGTCCTGCGGCGAGAAGAAGATCGCGTTCTCGACGAGCTCGGCGACCAGGTGGACGATGTCGTTGACCGCCTGGCCGATGACCGTCGTGCCGGACTCGACCCGGAGCACCACCCGCTCGTAGTTCTCGACCTCCGAGAGCGAGGCGCGCACGACGTCGCCGAGCGGGACCGGCTCGCTCCAGCGGCGGGCCTGCTCCTGGCCGGCGAGGACCAGGAGGTTCTCGGAGTTGCGGCGCATGCGGGTGGCCAGGTGGTCGAGCTTGAAGAGGCTGGACAGCCGGTCGGCGTCCTCCTCGCCCTGCTCCAGGTCGTCGATGAGGTCGATCTGGCGCTCCACCAGCGACTGGGTGCGCCGGGAGAGGTTGACGAACATCGCGTTGACGCTGGCCCGGAGCCGGGCCTCCTCGCCCGCCAGCCGGATGGCCTCGCGGTGGACCTCGTCGAAGGCCCGGGCCACCTCGCCGATCTCGTCGCGGGAGGCCACTCCGATGGAGGGCACCTGGACGTCCGGGGCCGTCTCGCCGCTCTCGCGCAGCACGCGGACCGTCTCGGGCAGCCTGCTCCCGGCCACCTCGAGCGCCTCGCTGCGCAGCCTGCGCAGCGGGACGACCAGCGTGCCCGCCACCCAGGCGGTGATGAGCAGGATCAGCACGAGCAGGACGAGGATCGCGCCGCCGGAGAGCAGGGCGTTGCGGTACTCGGCGCTCTCCAGCTCCTGGCTGCGGGCGACCACCGAGGCGGTCATGTCCTTCTCGAGGGTCCGCATGCCGTCCACGATCGCGCTGGTGGAGTCGTACCAGGCGCGGATGCCCACGGTGCCCAGCGGCCTGTTCTCCCGGACCCGGGCCATGACCAGGGCTCGGATGGCGTCGGCCTCGTCGACCTCGGGACCGCTGACCAGCGCGCGGTAGCGCCTGCGCTGCTCCGCGCTCGCGATCGCCTGGAAGTTGAAGATCTCGCTGCTCTGGCTGCGGTAGGCGCCCAGGAAGTTGGCCTGGTCGTCGAAGTCGAAGCCGCCCTCGATCCGGGCGACGAGGAGGATGCCCCGCTGCCGGGCCATCTGCTCCTTGGCGCGGGAGAGCGCTCCCATGGCCAGCGTGTCGCCGACCAGGCGCTCGTCACCGCCGCCGCGGCTGAGGTCGTCGTGGAGGGTGATGAAGTCGGAGATCATCCTCGAGTACATCTCGAGGACCGCGCGCGGCAGGACGCTCCCGTCGGTGGTGAGCTTGCGCAGGCCGGGCAGGCCTCGCAGCCAGCGGCTGACCTGGGCGGCCTCGGTCCGCACACCGGCCGTCTGGTCCCCGCCGATGCCGTCGATCGCCTCCGCCACCCCGGCGGCGGCCCGGTCGACGGCCTGGCGCTGCTCCTTGACCTGGTTGAGGCGGGCGGGGCGGCGCCGGTCGGCGACGTACCAGGCGGTGAGGTCGCGCTCGGTGGCCATCTCGTGGGAGAAGGTGGCGAGCCGCTCGACGAGCGTGGCGATCTCGGACATCCGCCGGTACTCGGTCGCGGTGGAGAGCGCGGTGGTGAGCTGGAGTCCGGCCAGCAGTACGGCCGCCGCCGTGGGGAGAAGGATCAGCGCGACCAGGCGGGGGCGCACGCGCCAGTTCGCCGGCATGAGCCGGCCGAGCGTTCCCACCGTCCGGCGGCTCCGGCGGTCTTGTTTCATCACTGGCCTAGGTAACCCCTCGCCGAGTAAGGAAGCGGCGCAAACAATTTGAGCACATCCTTTATGTTCCTACGAATGGCATAGCGACTGATATATCCCTACAAAAGGGACATTCGGGCTGTAATTGCTGTGTATTTTCAGGCGGGCCGGAAAGAATCCTTCGCCTCCGGAGCCTGATGCTTGATCATGAGGTGGCGGGTCACCGAGTACTCCTGGACCGCCTCCTGGCTCATGTCCTTGCCGAAGCCGCTGCCCTTGACCCCGCCGTGCGGCGCCTCGGAGGCGATGGGCAGGTGGTCGTTGATCCAGGTCACCCCGGCGTCGAGCCGGTGCGAGACGCGCAGCGCGCGGGCGACGTCCCGGGACCAGACCGAGGAGGCCAGGCCGTAGACGGTGTCGTTGGCCAGCCGTACCGCCTCGTCCTCGCCGTCGAACGGCAGCGCCACCAGCACCGGGCCGAAGAGCTCGCCCTGGACGATCTCGCTGTCCTGCCGGGCCCCGGCGACCAGCGTCGGCGGGTAGTAGGAGCCGGGCCCCTCCAGCGGCGCGCCGCCGCAGAGGACGGACGCCCCGGCGGCGGCCGCGCGCTCGACGAAGCCGTGCACGCGCTCCCGGTGCCGCGCGGAGACCAGCGGGCCGATGTCGGTGGCCGGGTCCCAGGGGTCGCCCACCCTGATCGCCTCCAGCGTCCCGCGGAGCGCCTCGACGGCCTCGCCGTAGACCTCCCGGGCGATGTAGACGCGGGTGGCCGCCGTGCAGTCCTGGCCGGTGTTGTACGTCGCGCCCATCGCCACGCCGCGGGCCATCTCGGCCAGGTCGGCGTCGCCGAAGACCAGGGCCGGGGCCTTGCCGCCGAGCTCCAGGTGGACCCGCTTCAGCGAGCCGGCCGCGCCGCGCATGACGGCGCGGCCGGTCTCGGTGGAGCCGGTGACGCTCACCATGTCCACGCCCGGGTCGCCCACCAGCGCCTCGCCGACCTCCGCGTCGCCGAGCACGACCTGGAGCAGCCCGTCGGGGCCGCCCGCCCGCGCCAGCAGCTCCGCCAGGCGGAGCGTGGTGCCCGGCGTCCGCGGAGCGGGCTTGATCACCACCGCGTTGCCCGCGGCGAGCGCCGGGCCGGCCTTCCAGACCGCCATGACGAGCGGGAAGTTCCACGGCGTGATCGAGGCGACGACGCCGACCGGGCGGCGGACCAGCACCGAGGTGTAGCCGGCGCTGAGCACCCCCGCCCCGGTGCCCTCCAGGGAGCGCGCCGCCCCGGCGAAGAAGCGGAGGTTGTCGACCGCGAAGGGCAGCTCGCCGTCGCGGAACACCGCCGCGGGCTTGCCCGTCTCGGCCACCTCCAGCCGGGTCAGCTCCTCGGCGTCGGCCTCCACGAGGTCCGCCAGGCGCAGCAGCACCCTGGCCCGCTCGGCCGGAGTCGCCGCGCTCCACTCCGCGAAGGCCGCCCGCGCACGCCGTACGGCCCGCGCCACCTCCTCGAGGCCGGTGTCGGCCACCTCGGACAGGACCTCACCGGTCGCCGGATTGATCAACTCGCGCATGGGACTTCCCTGCTGTCGTTCTCGTCGGGCGCTCCGGCGTCAGGCCCCGGAGGCGCCGGCCTGCTCGATCAGGTCGGCGGCGCGGCGCAGGCCGTCGCGGCGGCGGATCTCCTCGCCGGCGGCGGCGAGCTTCCCGCGCAGGGCGGTGTCGCCCAGCAGCCGCTCCACCGCGCCGGTCAGCTCGGAGTCCGCGAAGCCGTAGGTGGACAGGCGCACGCCGTAGCCCAGCTCGTGGATGCGCTGGGCGTTGTCGTACTGGTCCCAGAAGAGGGGCAGCAGGATCATCGGCTTGCCGAAGTGCAGCGCCTCGGTGACGGTGTTGTTGCCGCCGTGCGTGATGACCAGGTCCACCAGCGGGAGGATCTTGGTCTGCGGCAGGAACTCCGCGCCCCACATGTTGTCCGCGAGCTTGATCTCCTCGTGGAGCGGGCCCTTGGAGACGATGTAGCGGTGCGGGGTGGTGCCCAGCACGTCGATCACCCGCTGCATGAGCTCCACGTCGGCGGAGCCGAGCGAGCCGAGCGAGAAGTAGACCAGCGAGCCTTCGCCGTCCTCGAGCTCCGCCGGGAGCTCGAACGCCTCGTCGGTCTCGCGGACGGAAGAGTCGAGGCGGTGCCAGGCCGGCCCCAGCGGGCGGGCGTCGGTGTAGTCGGCGATCTCGGGGAAGACGTAGAGGTTCAGGTCGCCCTCGTGGATGAAGTCCAGGTCCGGCAGGGCCGGGGCGCCCTGCTCGACGACCCACTCGTTGAAGGCGCTCCACAGCTCGCGGTGGGTCCGCTCGTACTCGGCGCGGAAGGCGTCCCACTCGGAGCGGTCGCCGGCGGGCAGGCCGGAGAAGACCGGGGCCACGTTCTCGCCGCGGACCTCCAGCGGGTTGCAGGAGACGATGCGCACGAACGGCCTGCCCGCGGTGACGAGGGCGGGGAAGGCGATGACGTTGTCCTCGACGATGACGTCCGGCCGGACCCGCTCGATGATCTCCTTGAGCCGCGGCTCGCAGTACTTGGCGCCGTCGATGAGCGCCTCCCAGATCGGCTTGGTCACCGTCTCCAGCTGCTCGGCGGTCGTCTTGCGGTACTCCGGCGCGGTGTCGCGGATGAAGTCCTTCCAGAACTGCCCGGCGTCCTGCTCCTCCTCGGCCGGCGGCGCGAGGTCGACCAGGTCCTCCTCGAAGCCGAGCGCCTCCAGCTTGCCCTTCCAGGAGGCCTCGGCGGCGAAGACCACCCGGTGGCCGCGCCTGCGGAGAATGTCGCCGATGCCGATGCAGTTGTTCGTCGGCCCGTAGGCGCTCTCCGGCATGAACAGGATCGTAAGAGACATCGAGTCCTCCAAGATCAGGGGGGGCGGAAAATGGTGAATACTTATTCAAAACATGATCTAGTAAAACCGCCGGGCAGCGGTCACTATGGACCCCGGCACAGATCATGAACCTGGATGAACGGGGAGATATGGCGCGTAAGAGCAGGTCGGACAGGCGGGTGGACCTCATCGACGCGGCACGCCGGGCGATCATCAGGCACGGCACCGACGGCGTGGGACTCAACCACGTCGCCGAGGAGGCGGGCCTGACCTCCGGGGCCGTGCTCTACCACTACCCCAACCTCGGCGAGCTGCTGGTCGACGCCCACCACGCCGGGATGGAGCGCTTCTACGAGCTGCGGCTCAAGCGGATCAGCGGCATGCGCGACCCCGCCGAGAAGCTCGTGGTGACCATCCGCTCCGGCCTGCCGCACGGCCCCGACGACCCGGACGTGCGCCTGCTCAACGAGCTCGGCGGCGCCGCCTCCCGCAACCGGATGTACGCCCTGCTGCTCACCACGCTCTACGACCGGCAGGTCGCGATGTACCAGAGCATCCTGGAGACCGGGAGCGCCCTGGGGACCTTCACCCTGGCCGGCGACTCCCTCGTCATCGCGCGCAACCTCGTCGCGCTCGAGGACGCGTACGGTTACCGCATAACGGCCCGCCACCCGGTGATCGGGCCGGAGGAGGCGGCGGAGCTGATCCTGGCCTACGCCCGGACGGCCACGGGCAACGACCTGAAGACGTCTCATTGAGGCACCAGCACCCCGTCCTCGGGGGCCCAGGACAGCGCCACCCGCGCGCCCGGCCGCGCCGGGGTGGCGCCCTGGACCGCCGCCAGGACCGGCTCGGCGCGGCCGGGCACGGTCACCGCGACGTGTGAGACCCCGCCGTAGAAGCTCACGTCCGCCACCTCGCCGCGGAGCACGCCGCCCCCGGCCAGGCCCGGGGTGTCGGCCACCGCCTCCGCGGGCGACAGCCGCACCCGCTCCGGCCGTACGGCCAGCAGCGCGGAGGTCCCGTCGGGCATGTCCGAGGAGCCGGGCAGCACGCCGAGCCCGTCGGCGGCCAGCCCCACCGCGCAGGCCCGGCCGCCGAAGAGGTTGTTCTCCCCCACGAAGCCCGCCACGAAGGGCGTGCGCGGCCGTGTGTAGAGCGCCACCGGCTCGTCCACCTGCTCCAGGCGGCCCGCGTTGAGGACCGCGATCCGGTCGGCCAGCGACATGGCCTCCTCCTGGTCGTGGGTGACCACGACGAAGGTGATGCCGACCTCGTGCTGGAGCCGCTTGAGCTCCAGCTGCATCTCCGCCCGCACCTTCTTGTCCAGCGCGGACAGCGGCTCGTCGAGCAGGAGCAGGCGCGGCCGCTTGACGATCGCGCGGGCCAGCGCGACGCGCTGGCGCTGACCGCCGGAGAGCTGGTGCGGCCTGCGCCCGGCCGTCGCGGACAGGCCCACCTTCTCCAGCACCTCGCCGACCCGGCTCCTGACCTCCGCCTTCGGCAGCTTCTCCCGCTCCAGCCCGTAGGCGACGTTCTTCGCCACGGTCAGGTGCGGGAAGAGCGCGTACGACTGGAACATCAGGTTGACCGGGCGCCGGTGCGCGGGCCGGCCGAGCAGGTCGGCCCCGTCCAGGGTCACGGCCCCGGCGTCCGGCGACTCGAACCCGGCCAGGATCCGCAGCAGCGTGGTCTTGCCGCAGCCGCTGGGGCCGAGCAGCGCGAAGAACTCCCCCTGGCGGATCTCCAGGGAGACGTCCGCCAGCGCCGTGACGTCACCGAAACGGCGGCTGACACCGGTGATCTGCAGCATCAGGAAAAGGACTCCGTCAGTCGGGTCATCCGCTGGGCCGCGATCACCACGCTGAAGCTCACCGCGAGCAGCACGGTCGCCAGCGCGTTGATCTCCGGGGTGACCCCGAAGCGGACCATTGAGTAGATGACGATGGGCAGGGTCGGCTCGGTCGGCGCCGAGGTGAAGAACGCGATGACGAACTCGTCGACGGAGAGCGTGAACGCCAGCAGCGCTCCCGCGGCGATGCCCGGCGCGAGCTGGGGCAGGGTGATCCGGAGGAACGTGGCCGCCGGGGTCGCGCCCAGGTCGCGGGAGGCCTCCTCCAGCGAGGTGTCGGCGCCCGCCAGCCGGGTGCGGACCACCGCGGCCACGAACGCCATGCCGAAGACCGCGTGCGCCAGCATCACCGAGTGCAGGCCGAGGCTCAGCCGGATCCAGACGTAGAACAGCAGCAGGCCGATGCCGAGCACCAGGTCCGGCAGGACCGCCGGGAGCACGCCGATCGCGTCCAGCACCCGCGACCGGCTGTGCCGGGCCAGGCCGACGGCCAGCAGCGTGCCGAGCACCGTGGACAGCGCGGTGCTGCCCGCGGCCACGATCAGCGTGTTGACCAGGCCCTGCCGGATCTCGGCGTTGCCGGCGAGCTCGCCGTACCACTTCAGGCTGAAGCCCTCGAAGGAGTACGGCGAGCCGCCGGCGTTGAACGACATGGCGACCAGCACCACGATCGGCGCGTACAGGAAGACGTAGGTCAGCCAGAAGGGGACGTAGAGCAGTCGGGGCTTACGCACGGCGGGCGCTCCATGCCTGCACCAGCAGCAGCACGACCAGCACGGCCAGCAGCGCCAGCGTCAGCGTGGCCCCGAAGGGCCAGTCGCGCGCCTTGAGGAACTGGTCCCTGATCAGGTTGCCGACCATGATCGAACGGCCGCCGCCGAGCAGCTCGGGGATGATGAAGTTGCCGAAGCACGGCACGAAGACGAACAGGCAGCCGGTGGCCACGCCCGGCATGGTCAGCGGGAGCGTCACCAAGAAGAAGGTGCGCGCCGGCCCGGCGCCCAGGTCGGTGGAGGCTTCGCGGAGCTGCGGATCGAGCTTCTCGATCGCGGCGTAGAGCGGGAGCACCATCAGCGGCAGGTAGGAGTAGACCAGGCCGGTGACGATCGCGCCCTCGTGGTAGAGCAGCTCGAAGGGCCCCAGCCCCGCCGTCTCCAGCGCGCCGTTGACCAGGCCGGGACCGCTGAGCAGCACGATCCAGGCGTAGATGCGGACCAGGAAGTTCGTCCAGAACGGCAGCACGATCGCGACCAGCGCGACCGTCTTCCACCGGCGCGGCAGGCGCGTGATCAGGTACGCCGTGGGGTAGCCGGCCAGCAGGGCGATCACCGTGGAGATCGTGGCCAGCTTCAGCGACGAGAGCACGACGTCCAGGTAGAGCGGGTCCAGCAGCCGGGTGAAGTTCTCCCCGGTGACCTCGTGGACGACCCCGCCGAAGCGCCCCCGGCGGAAGACCGTGTAGCTGAGCAGCAGCGCCAGCGGGATCAGCAGGAACGCGACCAGGTAGGCCAGGCCGGGCGCCAGGAACACCAGCCGCCCCGGCCCGCGCGACCGGCGCGACCGCGCTGTCGCGGCCGCGCCGGGGACGACGGTGGAGGGGGTCACTGCTGGGCCGCGACCTCGGTCGCCAGGCGGGTGAACTTGGTGGAGTCCTCACCCAGGTCGATGATCGACTCACCCTGGAGCAGGTCCGCCGGGGTCATCTGCAGCGGCGTGTTCTGGGCCTTCAGCTCGGCGTCGACGATGTCCATCGCGGCCTTGTTCGGCACCTTGTACAGGATGTTCTCCGCGGCCCAGCCGTGCACCTTCGGGTCGAGGATGTAGTTGATGAAGGCGTGCGCGGCCTCCTTGTTCTTGGAGGACTTCAGGATGACCATCGTGTCCACCCAGAGGTCGCTGCCCTCGTCGGGGACCACGAACTTGATGTTCTTCTCGGAGGTCGGGCACCAGCCGTCCCACGCCTCGACCATGACGGCCTCGCCCTTGGTCAGGCGCTGGCCGAAGGTGGTGTCGTCGTAGGCGAGCAGGTTCGGCTTGGCCGCCAGCAGCTTCTCCTTGACCTTGGCCAGCTCCTCGTCGCTGCGGGTGTTGACCGAGTAGCCGAGCGCCTTGAGCGCGGGCAGGGCCAGCCAGCGCTCGGTGGTCATCATGGTGACCTTCTTCTTGGCCTCGGCCGGCGGGTCGAGGATGTCGTTCCAGCTCTTGGGCGGCGTCTTGACCAGGTCCTCCCGGTAGCAGATGCCGGTGGTCCCCCAGGTGTAGGGCACCGAGAAGGTGTTGCCCTTGTCGTAGGAGAGCTCCTTGGCCTCGGGGTAGAGGTTGGCCAGGTTCGGGATCAGCTCGGGGTGAAGGGGCTCCAGCAGGCCGGCCTCGTTGAGGGCCTGGGCGTACTGGCCGGAGACGAAGGCCACGTCGAGGCCGGTGTCGGCGCCCGAGGTGAGCTTGGCCATGGCCGTCTCGTTGGTGTCGTGCAGGGTGATCTTCAGGTCGAAGCCGAGCTTGGCCTTGACCTCCTGGGGCAGCTCCTTGGGCGTGTAGCCGTCCCAGACGGTGACCGTGAGGCTCTGCTTCGTCAGGTCGGCGTTGGGGTCGAGCTGCGCGGTGGAGGCACCGGTGGCCGGGGACGCCGAGGTGTCAGCGGACTCCCCGCCGCACGCCGAGACCGCGAGCGCGAGACCGGCCGCCAGGACGGCGGACGGAAGACGACGGGTGTACCGGGAACGGGACACAGCCGCTACTCCTTCATAATTCAGATGTCTTAGGGCGGTCCGGTCCTTACGGGCATGACAGACCAAAGCAGGAGTGTTGCAGGCAACATCAACTTCAGCAACACTGATCGCATCATCACCACGCATGTAATCGAGTCGTTTATTTGAATTCATGTTCAATATGGGACCGCCTGGACACCGCTCCCCGGGCGGGCGACGGCCGGACCGCCGAACTGCTGGCCGCTCTCACCTGTCACGTTCCCGCACCGTACGGGCTGGAGATCTTCCAGCCGCTCCCCGCCCTGCCGACCGGCAAGGCTGAACGCGGGTTCGACGTGGACCAGACGAACCACTCCGTCGTGGTCGGCGAAACCGTCGTAGTGAAATGGCTCACACCTCCCGCCCGGCTCCCCCAGCCCGCTCCCGAGACGCTCGCCCACCTGTCCGCGGTCGGCTTCACCGCCACGGCCGCGCCGTACGCGGCGCTCTCCCGCGGCGGCGAGCTGCTCGCCCTGGTCACCGCCTACCTGCCGCAGGCGCGGGACGGCTGGGAGTGGTGCGTGGACGACGCCGCCGCCGGCCGTACGGACTTCACCGCCGACCTGGGCGTGCTCGCCGCCGACCTGCACGCCGCCCTGGCCACCCCGTCGGCCGTCCTCCCCGACCCGGTACGGCTCCCGCCCGCCCGCCCGGCCGGCGCGATGGAGCGGGTCCCCGCCCGGTCGCCGGAGGACGGCCCGATCCCCCGCCAGGACGCGCCGGAGACGGTTCCCGGCGCGAGCCATCCGTGGTCCCGGCGCGCCGAGGCCGCGCTCCGCGAGGCGCTGGAGCTGACCGGCGGCGAGGACGGCGCGTGGCTGGCCTCCCGCGCGGGCCTCCTGCGGCGGGACTTCGCCGCCCTTCAGAACCCCGGCCCGGCCCCGCTGATCCGCATCCACGGCGACCTGCACGTCGGCCAGGTCCTGCGCTGGCCCGGCGGCTACGCGGTGGTCGACTTCGACGGCAACCCGACGGTCTCCGACACCGAGCGCTTCCAGCCCGCCGCCCGCGACCTCGCCCAGCTGCTCACCAGCCTGGAGCACGCCGGGCAGGTCGCGGTCAGGCGCCGGGACGCCGACCCCGCCGCCATCGGGCGCTGGGCCGCCGAGGCCACCCGATCCCTGGCGGACGCCTACACCGCGCGCCTGCGCGAACGCGGCCACGCCCGTCTGCTCGCACCGGGGCTGCTGCGGGCCTTCGCCGCCGAGCAGGAGTGCCGCGAGCTCGTCTACGCCGCCCGCCACCTGCCCCGCTGGCGCTACGCCCCCATGGGCGTGCTCCGCTCGTGGTACCCCTGACCCGCCCCACCACCCGGACGGAGCCCGGGCCGGCGGGACCCGATCCCCTCCCGACCAAGGAGAACGCGTGAACCCCGAGTTGTACCTCGCCGACCTGGAGGCGAAGCCCGCCGCGCTGGCCGGGCTCGCCGACGCCCTGGAGAGCGGCGACCCGTTCGCCGGGCTCCCGGACCCGGCGCGGATCCGGCGGGTGCTCCTCCTCGGCATGGGCAGCTCCCGGTACGCCGCCGGGGTCGCCGCGCTCCGCCTGCGCGCCGCCGGGATCGACGCGGCCGCCGAGTACGCCTCGGCCCCGTTCTCCTACCCGCCCTCCCCGGAGACCCTGGTCGTGGCGATCTCCGCCACCGGCGGCAGCCGCGAGACCCTGGACGCGGTCGCCCGCCACCGGGGCCGCTCCTCCGTGCTCGCCGTGACCGAACGGCCCGGCTCCGCCGTCACCGAGGGGGCCGACCTGGTCGTGCCGCTGCGCGCGGGCGAGGAGCGCGGCGGCGTCGCCTGCCGCAGCTTCCAGCACACCCTCGCCCTGCTGCTCGCCCTCACCGGCCGCCTCACCGGGACGGCCCGGGACCTGCCCGCCCTGCTGCGCCGGAGCGCGGAGGCCACCGCCGACCTGCTCGACCGGCGCGGCGAGTGGCTCGCGGACGCCGCCGCGCTGCTGGACGGGCCCGCCGGCGTCTACACCATCGCGCCCGCCGAGCGGCTGTCGTCCGCCGAGCAGTCCGCCCTGATGGTCCGCGAGGGCCCGCGCCGCCCCGCCGACGCCTGCGAGACCGGCGACTGGGCCCACGTCGACGTCTACCTCACCAAGACCCTCGACTACCGGGCCGTGCTCTTCCCCGGCTCCCGCTACGACGAGCAGGCCATGGAGTGGGTGCGCGAGCGCGGCTCCACCGTCCTGACCGTCGGCGGCGAGCTCCCCGGCGCCGCCGCCTCCGTCCGCTACCGCCACGACGACGACCCGGACGTCGCGCTGCTCACCGAGACCCTCGTCTGCGAACTCGTCGCCGCCCGCTGGTGGCTCGGCTCCTGACCCGCACCGGCGGTGGACCCTCCCCCGAGTCGCGGGACGGGCCCCGCGTTCCGCGCCGGGCCGGTCACCGCGGGCGCCGGGCGGTGCTCCGGTCCGGCCGGTCGCGCCCCGAGCGTGTCATCCCTCCAGGCCGAGCTTGGCGCTCAGCTCACTCAGGCACTCCTCGAAGACCGGCTCCATGTCGGAGTAGGCGAAGTCGACCTGGTGCAGGACCTCCATGCACAGCAGGCCGTACAACCTGATCCAGCACGACAGGAAGACGTGCGCGGCCTCCGGGGGCAGGAGTCCGCCGATCGTCTCCGAGTACGCGTGCAGCTGCTCCAGCAGGGAGGGGCCGAGCTCGGCGGGCTCGGGCACGGGGAACGGCCGGGTCCGCCACAGCTCGACGACCTGGTCCAGGAGGATCTGCTCGAAGCGACGGCCGGCCAGCTGACGCGGCGCGTCGGGGTGCCGGTCGGGCGACGCGACGGGACTGGCGAAGATCCACCCGAACTCGGCCGGATGGGCGACCGCCCAGGCACGCATGGCCCGGCAGGTCGCCAGCAGCCGATCGGCGGGCGGCGCGTCGGCGCGGGCGTCACGCGCCTGTTCCATGGCCTCGGCCAGTTCGCGGAGGAAACCGGCGGTCACGGCGCCCACCAGTTCCTCATGACCGGCGTAGTAGTGGTACAGGGCCGGCCCGCTCATGCCCATCTCCCGGGCGACCGCGTTGACGGTCACCGCCGTGGGCCCCTTGGTGACCAGCAGTCTGCGCGTCACCGCGTGGATCTCCTCCAGCGTGGCCTGCCGGAGCCTCTCCCGCCGGCTCGGAGTCTTCGCCGCCATATCCCTCTCTCTCATCGCGTTGACATACTATGCCATCTATGTTTGCTTAATAGCTCTAAGGAAATCTAGAGCAATGAGGTTCATCTATGAGTAATCGATGGTGGCTCCTGTCCGCTCTGTCGGTGCTGCTCCTGACGGCCGCGTGGTGGGGCAGGTCGCGATCGGTCCATCGGCGCCGCGCCGTCCGAGAGGAGCGGTGACATGCGTAATCCGCTGGCAGGAGCGTTCGCCAAATACGTCGTCACCGCTGCCGTCGCCGAGACCGAACCGGTCACTCCCACGATGCGGCGCATCCGCCTGGTGGCCGACGGACCGATCGCCTTTCCCTACACCCCGGGTCAGCACATCCGGATCCAGCTCAAGGACCCGCTGTCGGTCTCCGGGATCCTGCGGCCCGCCGACACCCTGCGCACCTACACCATCTGGGACTTCCAGCCCTCGGAACGCGCGCTGGAACTGCGCGCCCACCTCTACGAGGGCGACGGCATCGGACTGGCCTGGGCCCGCACGGTGCGTCCCGGCGACCCGGTGACCTTCTGGTGGCCTCAGGGGGACTTCTTCACCCGTGAGGCCCCCTACCACGTGTTCATCGGCGAGGAGACCGCCAGCGCGGCCTTCGGGCCCATGATCAGGGGGCTCGGCGCGTCCGCCCGGGTGTACGGCGTGCTGGAGAGCGACTCCCCCGAACACGACCTGCCCATGCCCGGCCCCCACCGGCTGCACCGGGTGCACCGCCACGGTGCGCCGACGGCCTCGTCCCGGGCGCTGCTGACCGCCGTGGCCGCCCTCGACCTCCCGGGCAACGCGGGCGCCGCCTACGTGGCCGGCGAGGCCAGGACCTGTCAGATGATCCGCGACTACCTGGTCAGGCAGCGCAACTGGTCGCGCACCTCGATCAAGGTCAAGCCCTTCTGGACGCCGGGCAAGCGCGGGCTCCACTGACATGCGGGCGACTCCGGACCGGCCCGGGCCACGGCACCCCTGGCCCCTGCCCCCCTGGCAGGCCTGCCCGCGACGGCAGGCCGGAGCACCGGCCTGCCCCACCTATGACATCCCTTGACGCGACGAGCCAGAGGATTCTCTCGGTCAGGTACGTGAAGTACTCTAAGTACTTGCATGTCGGAGGCAATCACCGGCAGACCGGAAGAAGGAACCATGGCCTCTCTCCACTACGACAGTTACACCGATGCGCGTGCCCACCTGAAGGATCTTCTGGATGCGGCGGCGCACGGCCGGATCGCCACCGTCCGGCGCGACGAGACCAAGGCCGTCGTGGTGGACGCGGAGCGGTTGAGGCACTTCCTGGTCGCCGTCACACCGTCACGTGCCGAGGTGGTGGCCGAGGGGGAAGGGTGGTCGGTGTTCATTCCCGGGCTGCCGATCGCCGCGGACGGATCCACCTTCGAGGAGGCGATCGGCGAGATGGTCGGCGCACTCCGCGAGTACGCCGAGGACTGGCAGGACCATCTGCTCAACGCACCCAACCACCGGGAGAACTGGGGACTGGTCCAGCTGATCGCTCTCAGTGACGACGAGCAACTCCGCCGCTGGCTCATCGGGCAGGCGGCATGACCTGGCCGCAGGCGACCAGGGAAGAGCATGAACGGTTCTGCCTGACGGAGGGATGGAACCGGGTCAGGGACGCCCGCGGGCGCTCGGGCACCCACCACGTCACCTACGAGATGTGCCTTCCGGACGGTCGCGTCCTCCGGACCAGGATCTCGCACCCTCCGGACCGCACCTCGTACGGCCGCAGCCTCTGGAACCACATCCTCCGTGACCAGCTCGTGGTCACGGAGGAGGAGTTCTGGAAGTGCGTGAAGGAGGGCGAGAAGCCGAATCGGGGAACACCGGCCATCCCCACCGAGACGCTTCCCGCCGACCTCGTCCACCTGCTCATCACCAAGGTCGGGCTCCCAGAAGCGGCGGTCGCGAAGATGACCAGAGAGGCCGCGATCACCAGGCTTCAGCGCTTCTGGACCGAGGGCGAGTGACCTCGCCGGCCTGCCGCCATTGGGCACCGGACTCTCGGCGGCAGACAGTTGCGGAGCACCCATCGCGGGCGGAGCTCCTCATGGGTGCCGCTGCAGGGCTCCCTACGGCGCCCGGCCCGAGCTCCTTCCCGACAGGATGGCCGCAAGGCGACGGCAAGCAGCCATCAGCCGGTCCCGCGCGGATCGCTTCAGCGTCGGCGAGAACACTGGGCGGCCCGGAGGCGAGACGCTACGGCCCGCGTGAGTACGGCATGCACGGAGCGTGGGGGCGGGCCGGTGCTCCGGCCGGCGTAAAAGGGTCCGCAACCCCGCGCGCCCGGCCGACGCCGGAGGCGAAGACCCACCAGAGAGCAACTGCGACGGCCGGCCGGAGCACCGGCCCGCCTCCACGTCTGCGGCCATCAACCTGGCATGGGAACGCCGGACCCGCCCAGGACACCTCGAGGGGGAGCACCCGGACGATCTCCGAAGGGACACGGCGGATATCGTCGATGGTCCCGACGGAGGAGGCCGTGATGTCACGCGAACGTGCCGCTGAGATGGTCGAGAGCCAGGCGAGGTCCTGCGCGCAGCTCGGCTCGCCGCTCTACGCCGCCCTGCTCGGCCGGGTGGCCGAGGACGTGCGGGCCGGAGGGCCCTGCGCGGACGCGCTGGCCGGGTACGAGGACGCCCCCGGCCCCGACGCGATCGCGCTCCGGCTGCTCGGCGGGGTCCACGCCCTCGCCCTCACCGGCCGCGCCCCCGAGCTGGCCGCCTGCTATCCGAGCACGGGCGGGACCTTCGACCCGGACCGGCCCGACGCCTGCTGGCCCGCCTTCCGCGAGGCCGTCGCCGCCGAGCCGGAGCAGGTCCGCGACTGGATGACCCGCCCGCCGCAGACCAACGAGGTCGGCCGGGCCAACCTGCTGATCACCGGACTGCTGCACGCCGTACGGTCCGCCCCGCTGCCCGTCCGCCTGTTCGAGCTGGGCGCGAGCGCCGGGCTCAACCTCCGCGCCGACCGCTTCCGCTACGTGGCGGAGGACTTCGCGTGGGGGCCGGCGGACTCCCCGGTCGTCCTGGAGAACGCCTGGGAGGGCGCGCCGCCCGCGTGGCTGGTGGAGGCCGGTCAGGAGCACCCGGCCCTCACGGTCGTGGAGCGGCGCGGCTGCGACCTGACGCCCGTCGACCCGTCCTCCCCCGAGGGGGTGCTCGCCCTGCGCGCCTACCTCTGGCCGGACCAGGAGATCCGGGCCGCCCGGCTCGACGGCGCCCTGCGGCTGGCCGCCCAGGTGCCGGCGGCGGTCGAGACCGCCGGCGCCGCCGACTTCCTCGCCGGCGTCACCCCGGTCCCGGGCACGCTGACGGTGGTCTGGCACTCGATCATGCGCCAGTACGTCCCGGCCGAGGAGTGGTCGCGCGTCGAGGGCGAGCTGGACCGGCTCGCCGCCGCGGCCGCGCCGGACGCGGCGTTCGCCCACATCTGCTTCGAGCCGCGCAGGGTCGACGGCCGGCACCGCTTCCAGCTCGCCGTACGGCTCGGCGCGGAGCCGGAGCGGGTCCTGGCGGAGGCTCCCCCGCACGGCCTGCCGGCCCGCGCCGCCGGCTGAGCGCCCGTTCCGGGGGACGCCGGAGGCCGGTACGGCGGGAGCCGTACCGGCCGCACGCGCCGGGCCGTCAGACGGACATGCCGTAGGCGGCGCGTACCCTCAGGACGTGCTCGACCAGCGTGATCAGCGTGGCCTTGACGGACTCGCGGGAGCGGGCGTCGGTGCGCACGATGGGGACGTGCGGGGCGAGCGCCAGGGCCTCCCGCACCTCCTCCTCGGTGTGCGGGAACTGCCCGTCCCAGCCGTTGATGCCGACCACGAAGGGGAGCTTGGCCTCTTCGAAGTAGTCGATCGCCGGGAAGCCGTCGGCCAGCCGGCGGGTGTCGATCAGGACCACCGCGCCGATGGCGCCGCGGACCAGGTCGTCCCACATGAACCAGAACCGGTGCTGCCCCGGCGTGCCGAACAGGTACAGGATCAGGTCCTGGTCCAGGGACAGACGGCCGAAGTCCATGGCGACCGTGGTGGTGGCCTTGTTCGGAGTGAGGCCGAGGTCGTCGACCCCGGAGCTCGCCTCCGTCATGACCGCTTCCGTGGTCAGCGGGAGGATCTCCGACACGGCGCCCACGAACGTGGTCTTGCCGACGCCGAACCCGCCCGCGACGACGATTTTCGTCGACGTCAGGCCGCCGCGGTTAGAGCCTGCGAAGTCCACTGAGCACCCTTTCGAGCATGTTGAGATCCGGTTGTCCCTGGTCGAGACGTGGCTGGTGGAGCCGGACGAGGCCCTCGTCCGCCATGTCCGCCACCAGCACACGGGCCACGCCGAGCGGGACCCGGAGCAGCGCCGAGATCTCGGCGACCGACCGGAACGAGCGGCAGAGCCTGATGATGGCGTCCTGCTCGGGGGTGAGCAGGGCCAGTTCCTCGTCCAGGATGGGCGAGGAGGAGACCAGCGTCTCCATCGCCAGGTGATAGCGGGGCTCGGCGCGACCGCCGGTCACCGTGTACGGACGGAACAGGGGCTCCTCGTCCCCGGTTCCGTCAATGCCCAGCACGGCCCTCTCCAGGTGCGGGCACCGGCGAGGACGGGCGGGACGATCGCGTGGTCCCGGCGCACCGGGTGTGTGTGCTCCCGGTCATCAGCGCCCCCGCGAGGCCTGCAGCTCGGCCCGGATCGCCGGGGTGAGCACCTGGCCCGCGCGGTCGACGAGCAGGGTCATCTGGTAGGCCACCAGACCCATGTCGCACTCGGGGGAGGCCAGCACCGCGAGCACGGAGCCGTCGCTGATCGCCATGACGAGCAGCAGGCCGCGCTCCATCTCGACCACGGTCTGGGTGACCGCGCCGCCCTCGAACACCCGGGACGCGCCCACCGTCAGACTGAGCAGTCCGGCGGCGACGGCGGCGAGCTGGTCGGCGCGGTCATCCGGGAAACCCTCAGAGCTGGCGATCCGCAGACCGTCGGCCGACACGACCACCGCGTGCGCGACACCGGGGGTGCCGCGGACGAACTCGGTGATCAGCCAGTCGAACCTGCGGGCCTCATGGCTCAGGGTAGTCACTGGCCCTCCTCCTTTTCCGCCCTGTTGCTGGCGGTGTCCTCATATAGTTCCGCACGGCCCCGTCGTACGCCCTGCTGGAAGCTCGACAGCCTGTTCCGCACCCGCTCGGGCGAGATGGGCGGCATCGGCGTCGCCGGGACGCTGGACGCCGCTCCCGGAACCAGGTTGGCCTTGGGGGTCCGCTTGGGCAGACCCGCGGCGGTGATCCCGCCGAGGCTGGGGTCGCTGGCCGCCTTGGCGGCCTGCCAACCGGCGTCGGCCGGGGTCTGCCAGTTCTCCGGCTCGCGGGCCTGGATCGTCCGCCTGAGCGGAACGGCGGACGGCGCCGCGGCGGTCACCGGCTCACGGGCCGGTTCGGGCGCCGGCGGGCCGGTCCCGGACGCGCGGCCGGGGATCTCGGCCTCGATCCGCTCCACCTCACCCGTCCGGTCGATGTCCTCGACCTCGGCGACCTCGGCGAGCTCCGCGGGCTCCATGGGCTCCATGGGCTCCATGGGGTCCACCACCCGGCGGAACCACGCCGACTCGACGGAGGCGAAGATCGGCAGGAACTCCTCCTGCTCGGGTTCGAGCGGGGAGACGCCGACCGCCGGCATCGAGGCCGTGGCGGGGTCGTCCTGGGAGGCCTGCTCCCACGAGGGGGCGAAGGCGGCGAAGCCGTCCCCTCCGCCCGCTCCGCCCGAGCCGGCGCTGCCGTTCAGCGTGCCGCCGACCTGGCGCTTGGGCAGCGGAGACTCGCCGTTCTGCGGCGGCGCGCCGAACAGGCCGGACGGCTCCCGCCGCGGAAGCGGCGGCTCCGTGGCGACGGGGCCGTAGGAGGGCGCCGGCGGCGTGGAGGCCTGGCCGAACGGGCTCTGCCCGAAGGGGTTCTGGTCGAAGGGGTTCTGGTCGATGGAGGCCTGGCCGAACGAGTTCTGGCCGGGGAAGGCCTGGTCGGCGGAGCCCTGCCCGAACGAGCCCTGCCCGAACGAGCCCTGCCCGAAGGAGCCCTGCTCGATGGAGGCCTGGCCGAACGAGTTCTGGCCGAGGGATGCCTGCGCGAAGGAGCTCTGGCCGGGCGGGCCCTGGGCCAGGGATGCCTGTCCGAAGGAGCCCTGCGAGCCGAACGACTCCGATCCCCACGACGGGGTCGGGACCTGGACCGCCGACTCGGCGATGAGCTCCGGCGGGAAGAGCACCATGGCGATGAGGCCGCCGCTCTCCTGCGGGCGGAGCTGCACCCGGATGCCGTGGCGCAGTGCCAGGCGGCCGACCACGAACAGACCCATTCGCCGCGACACCGACACGTCCACGACGGGCGGGTCGGCCAGGCGCCGGTTGGTCTCGACGAGCTCCTCCGGCGTCATGCCGATACCGGCGTCGCTGACCGCGAGCAGCGCGCCGCCGCCCTCGATCATGCTGCTGGAGACGACGACCTGGCTGTTGCGGGGCGAGAACTGGATGGCGTTCTCCACCAGCTCGGCCACCAGGTGGACGATGTCGTTGGCGGCGCTTCCGGCGACCGAGATGCCGCGGTGCACCTTGACCTGGACCCGCTCGTAGTCCTCGACCTCCGACAGGGAGGCTCGGACGACGTCGACGAGCTTGGCCGGCTGGCTGCGCCGCCGGGCCGGCTCGTGACCGGCGAGGACCAGGAGGTTCTCGGAGTTGCGGCGCATGCGGGTGGCCAGGTGGTCGAGCCTGAACAGGTCGGCCAGGCGGCCGCCGTCCTGCTCGCCCTTCTCCAGGCCGTCGATGAGCGAGATCTGGCGCTCCACCAGGGTCTGGGTCCGCCGGGAGAGGTTGACGAACATCGCGCTGATGTTGGAGCGGAGCTCGGCCTCCTCGGCCGCCAGCCGTACGGCCTGGCGGTGGACCTCGTCGAAGGCCTTGGCGACCTCGCCGATCTCGTCGCGGCTGTCGACGGAGATGGGCTCGACCTCGGGGGTCTGGCTGTCTCCGGAGATGCGGAGCTTGCGCACGACGTCGGGGAGCCGGTTGCCGGCGACGTCCAGCGCCTCGACCCGCAGGCGGCGCAGCGGCTGGACCATCGACCGGGCGATGAGGACGGTGAGGCCGAGGACCAGCAGGAGCAGGGTCACGATCAGCGCGGTCGCGATGATGGCGGAGCGCTGCTCGGCGTCCTCCAGCTCACGGGCTCGGGCGATCACGTCGCCCTCGACCTTCTCCTCGACCTTCTTCATCCGGTTGAGGACCTCGGTGTTGTCCGAGAACCACTGCTTGACCTCGGCCAGGTCGTTCATCAACCGGCCGGAGGCGTTCGGCTTGCTGGCGAGCGCGAGCGCCTTGGACTTGGTCAGCTCGGCGCGGTGCACCCGCTCGTCGACCAGGGTGGTGCTCAGCAGCTGGCTGTTCTCCGCGCCCGACTCGATGGAGAACTCGGCCTTGCGCTCGTCCATCCGCGACCGGGAGGCGATGAACTGCTCGATCCGCTGGGAGGTGACCAGGGCGGGCGCGTAGTAGCCGGCCAGCAGGATGGTCCGCTGGAGGGAGACCTCTTCCTTGGCGTAGGCCAGCGCGCTGAGACCCCGGGTGTTGCCGACGATCTCCGGGTCGTCACTGACCAGCGCGAGCTCCTCGTGAACCTGGAGGAGCATGCCGATCAGGGGCGCGTAGCCCTCGGCCCGCGCCGTGCTGGGCAGATCGCGGGTGGTGTCGAGGCTCTCGAGCTGGTACGCGGCGTCACCGGCGGCCTTGACCGCGCGGGGGCCGAAGGACTCGTCGATCGCCCGCAGGTCCTGGCGGACCTTCTGCACGAGACCGTCGACGACCTCCTGCTGCTCGATGAGGCTGCTCTCCAGCCCCTTGTTGCCGGGCTGGAACGACGACCAGGTGCCCCGGTCGCGTTCCAGGCCGAGTGCCTGCGTCAGATCTCGCAGGCGGCCGGAGTAGACCGCGGCCGTCTCCGTGCGCTGGTGGACGGAGATGCCCTCGACGGAGTCCACCACCTGTCCACCGGCGAGCAGCACGCCCACCGCGGTCGGCACCAGGATCAGTGCCGTGAGGCGCGTCCGCACGCGCCAGTTGCGCAGACCGAATCGAGCGGCAGCCCGCTTGCCGCGGTCGCGCACCGATGCGGTCTCGCTATCGGTAGGTCCCGTCGTCACCGCTCTAGATACCCTTCACCATCACGACACAAGTGGCCATCATCAGACCACAGCCCCACGGGACAGAAGCGACATAAGCGGCAAATCGGACTTAATCGTTACAGAGGTGACGGGAGAATGATTTGCGATGGTTATCTCAGAGCGCTGAGTACCTGATCCCGCACCTGTGCACGCTGGGCCCTGTCCGCCAGAGGACGTCCTGCCCTGTCAACCACGTAGAAGACGTCCACCGCCTCTGCGCCGAGAGTCTCGACACGCGCGGCGCGTACGTCAAGACCACATTCCCCAAAAGCTCTACCAATCCGCCACAATAGCCCCGGACGGTCGTGGGCGCGTACTTCTACGACGGTCGCGGTGAGCGACGCGTCGTCCACGAGGGTAACCCGTGGCGGAGCCACCGGAACCCGCGCCGGTCGCAGCGAGCGGGTACGGCGCGCCAGACGCTCCTCGATGTCCAGCCGGCCCGCCAGGACGAGCCGCAGGTCGGCCTCCAGCGTCGCGGGGTCGGGCGGCGTCCCGTACTCGGGCACCACTGAGAATTCGATCACAGCGGTGGAGCCCGCCGAGGCCGCCGAGGCGGCGCGGACCACCATCCGGTGCGCGGCGAGCACCCCGGCCGCGTGCCAGAGCAGACCCGACCGGTCGGGCGCGACCACGGTGACCGACCCGCCGCTGACCCGGATCGCGCCCCCGCCGTGCCGGGCCAGCGCCGCCTGCCGGGCGGAGAGCGCGGGCGCGGGCCGCGGCGGGGCGCCGGACAGGACCGAGCGGACCCGCCGCACCAGATCCGAGACCAGCGAGGCCTTCCAGGAGTTCCACGCGGCGGGCCCGGTGGCGTTGCCGTCGGCCACGGCCAGCGCGGCGAGCAGCTCCAGCACCTCGCGTGAGCCGACCGCCTCCACCACCCGGGAGATCGTCACCGGGTCGTCCAGGTCCCGCCGGGTGGCGGTCTCCGGCAGCAGCAGGTGGTGGCGGACCACCGTCTCGAGGATCTCCACGTCGGCCGGGGGCAGTCCCATCCGGACGCCGATGTCGCGGGCGACGACGGCGCCGGTGCTGGAGTGGTCGCCGGGGTACCCCTTGCCGATGTCGTGCAGGAGCGCGCAGATGAGCAGCAGGTCGGGCCGGGAGACCTCCCGGGTGAACGCGGCCGCCCCGGCCGCGGTCTCGATCAGGTGGCGGTCGACGGTGTAGCGGTGCACCGGATTGCGCTGCGGGCGGTGCCGTACCCGCTCCCAGTCGGGGATCAGCCGCACCAGCACGCCGGCCTGGTCCAGCTCCTCCCAGACCGGCACCGCGGCGCGCCCGGCGCCGAGCAGCGCCACCAGCGCGTCGCGCGCCTCGTCCGGCCAGGGCACCGGGAGCGGCGGCGACTGGGCGGCCAGCGTGGTCACGGTCGCGGGGGCCAGTGGCAGCCCCGCCTCCGCCGCCGCCGCGGCCGCGCGGAGCACGAGCACGGGGTCCTTGCGCGGGTCGGCCCCGCGGGCGAGCACGACCTCCCCGCCGTGCTCGACGACGCCGTCGGCGAGCGGCCGGCGCCCTCGCGGAACGGGGCCCGACAGCAGCCGGTCCACGGTGCGCCAGGTGGCGCCGTAGGCGTGCGTGATCGTCCTGCCCGCCTCGGCGATCCTGCGCATGAGCGCCTCGGCGTCGAGCAGGCCGAGGATCCCGGCGACCGCGTCCTGCTCCTGGAGGACCAGCCGGTCGGTGCCGCGCGCCGTCACCAGGTGCAGGCCGTGGCGGACGTCGAGCAGGAGCTCGTAGGCCTCACGCACCCGGGGGCCCGGAGCCGAGGCGACCCAGGCGGCGGCCACCGCCTGCATCGCCTGGACGTCGCGGAGCCCGCCGTGCGCGTCGCGCAGGTCGGGCTCCAGCAGGAAGGCCAGCTCGCCGCCGGTCTCCGCCCGGCGGTCGGCGGCCTCGCGCAGCTCGCCCAGGCGGCGCCGGGAGTCGGCCCGCCAGTCGGCGAGCACGATCTCGCGTGCCGCGCGGGTCAGCTCGGGGTCCCCCGCGACGTGCCGGGCCTGGATCAGCCCGAGCACCGCCTTGAGGTCCTCGCGGGCCACCTTGGCCGCCTCGTCCACGGTCCGGACCGAGTGGTCGAGACCGATCCCGGAGTCCCAGACCGGGTACCAGACGCGGTCGGCGACCCGGGCGATGTCCTCGCGCCCGTCGTGCAGCAGGACCAGGTCGAGGTCGCTGCCGGGCGCCAGCTCCGAGCGGCCCAGGCTCCCGACCGCGACGAGCGCGACCCCCCTCAGGGTGCCGCGCTCGTCGCCGTTGCGGATGTCCCGGCCGTCCGGGCCCTTCCCGGGGCGCCCGTACGGCGTGCCGCAGGCGGTGCGGAGCAGGTCCGTCAGCCAGCGGTCGACGTCCGCGGCCCGCTCCCTGCGGGCCGCGGCGTACGAGCGGGTGTCTCCTCTCACCGGTTAGAGCGCCTCGGGTCCGCGCTCACCGGTCCGGACCCGGATCACGGTGTCGACCGGGACCGACCAGACCTTGCCGTCGCCGATCTTGCCGGTCTGCGCCGCCTTGACGATGACGTCGATCACGTCCTCGGCGTCGTCCTCCTCGGCGAGGACCTCCAGCCGGACCTTGGGGACCAGGTCCACCTGGTACTCGGCGCCCCGGTAGACCTCGGTGTGGCCGCGCTGCCTGCCGTACCCGCTGGCCTCGCTGACCGTCATGCCCTTGACGCCGAACTGCTCCAGGGCGGCCTTCACGTCATCGAGCTTGAAGGGCTTGATGACCGCGGTGATGAGTCTCATGCCTCCACCTTCTTACCGGCCGGAACCGCCGCCGAGCCGTTGGGGGACGTCACGCCGGAGGCGTGGACGGTGCCGAGGTCGTAGCCGGTCTCGGCGTGGGTGGTGATGTCGATGCCCGTGACCTCGTCCTCCTGGGAGATCCGGAAGCCCATGGTCCTGTCGATGACCTTGGCGATGATCCACGAGACGGCGAAGGAGAAGGCGCCGACCGCGACCGGGCCGAGCACCTGCACCCCGAGCTGGGAGATCGGGCCGCCGGTGAGGATGCCGTTGCTCTGGCCGTCGGCGAAGGGACGGGTGGCGATGAAGCCCAGCGCCACCGCGCCGATGACGCCGCCGACCAGGTGCACGCCGACCACGTCGAGCGAGTCGTCGTACCCGAGCCTGTACTTCAGGCCGACCGCGTAGGCGCAGCCGACACCGGCGATCGCGCCGATGACGAAGGCCCCCCACGGCTCGACGAACCCGCAGGCCGGAGTGATCGCGACCAGGCCCGCCACCGCGCCGGAGGCGACACCGAGCGTGGTGGAGTGGCCGTCGCGGAGCTTCTCCACGAGGAGCCAGGCACCGGCGGCCACCGCGGTGGCGATCTGGGTGTTGATGAACGCCAGGCCGGTGACGCCGTCCACGGCGAGCTCCGAACCGGCGTTGAAGCCGAACCAGCCGAACCAGAGCAGGCCCGCGCCGAGCAGGACCAGCGTGAGGTTGTGCGGGCGCATCGGGTCCTTGCGCCAGCCGACGCGCTTGCCGACCACCAGCGCGACCGCCAGCGCCGCCGCGCCCGCGTTGATGTGGACGACCGTGCCGCCGGCGAAGTCCTCGATGCCGAGGTTGCTCAGCCAGCCGCCGCCCCACACCCAGTGGGCCACCGGGAAGTAGACGACCGTCGCCCAGACGATCGCGAAGACGACCCAGGCGCCGAACTTGACCCGGTCGGCGAGCGCCCCGCTGATCAGGGCCACGGTGATGATCGCGAAGGTCATCTGGAACATGGAGAAGACGAGGCTGGGCATGCCCGTCCCGTCGTCCTTGGTCGCCGTGTCGACGAGCCCGCTCAGCCCAAGGTTGTCGAGCCCTCCGACGAGCTTGTTGAGGATCCCGGTGCCGTCACCGGCGGCGTCGAAGGCCAGTGAGTGTCCGTACAGGACCCAGGTGATCGTCACCACGATGATGCTCACCCACGACATCATCATCATGTTGAGAACACTCTTGGCCCTGGTCATGCCCCCGTAGAAGAACGCGAGGCCCGGGGTCATGAGCAGGACGAGTGCGGCGCTCATGAGCATCCAGGCAGTGGAGCCGGCATCGATCTTCATTTCGATGCGACCCTCCTTCCGATTGGCGTGTGGCCGGTTGTGCAGTCGCAGTGGGCGCTTCCAGGGCTTCGTCGACCGGCCGCGCACTGACGCTCTGTCACGGAGTCGGGCACCCTCACACGGCCTCCGACGGCCCGCTCACGCGTCCGTCCGGGGGTTCCGGCTCGGTCTTCCCTTCCGCTCGCCAAAGCGTGTTCTTCCGCGGTTTCAGGGCACGACCGGGTGTGTTTCGCATCTGTGAAACCCGGCCGCACGGTGTTTCGGCCCCGTTTCGGTCCCCTCACTTCCAGAAGAAGGGACCGCCCGGAACCAGACGCGGGTTCCTCCGGCCTTTCCGGTGCGCTCCGGCCGATCGCCGCAGGAGCCCTGCCGGGGACTTCCGGAACCGGTGATGCGGCGGCACCGCCTGCCATAGTTTGTGATCATGACGAGATCACGTTCCGGAGACCCGGAACCACCGCGCGCCCGCCGGAGGTGGGCCGGTCACGCGGTGGCGGTCTGGGGGTTCGCCTTCGCCGTGCCGAGCTTCTACTGGGCGCTCGGTGGTACGGCCGGCGCGACCACGACGATCTCCCCCTCGCTGGTCCGGCTGCTCGAGGAGCAGGTCACCTGGTTCGTGGTCACCCTGTGGGCCACCGGGACGCTCAAGGTCGTCGGCGGCCTGCTGGGACTCGCCCTCGCCCGCGGCCCATGGGGGCGGACGGCGGACCGGCTTCTCCAGTTCGCCGCCTGGGGCGCGGCCGTGCTGCTGTTCTGGCACGGCGCCGCCTTCGTGGTCCAGGGCGTGCTCGCCGGGACCGGAGCCCTCGATCTCCCTGCGGACTTCCTCCCGGTGCTGCCCTGGTACACCTACCTCTGGGGGCCGTGGTTCGCGGCGGGCGGGCTCCTGTTCGCCGTGGCGGCCCGTGCCCACCTGGCCCGGATGCCGGACCCCCGCGGCGGGACGGTCGCCGCGGCGATCGGCGGTGCCGGCGCCCTGCTCCTGTCCGCGGCGGCGCTCGCGGCGGGCGTCGGATAGGGACACGGATAGCGGCGCGGCCCGCCCGGCCCGCGTGTCCCGCGCTCCGCCGAGGGGCCCGGCCGGGCCTGAGCGCATGAGAAGACCCGGCCGAGGCAGGGAACCGGGCCGGGTCGGTCGGTGCGGGGGAGGTCAGGCCGCGGTGGCCATCTTGCGGAGGCGGGCCAGAGCGTCGCGCTCGATGCGGCGGGCGCGGTCACGGCCGATGCCGTAGCGCTCGCCGACCTCGGTGAGCGTGTGCTCGCGCCCGTCGACCAGGCCGTACCGCCAGCGGAGCATCTCGCGCGTCTGCCCCTCCAGGCCGGTCAGCCACTGCTCCAGGCGCTCACGCTCCAGGGTGTCCAGCGCCTGCTGCTCGGGGTCCGCCCACGTCTCGTCGGCGATCATGTCACCGAGTTCGGTCTCGTCCTCGTCGCCCACGCCGAGCTGGAGGGAGACCGGGTCGGAGGCCCAGCGGCGCAGCTCGCGGACCCGCTCGATCGGCAGCTCCAGCACCGCCGCGAGGTCGGCGTCGGTCGGCTCGGCGTCGAACTCGGCCAGCATGTCCCGGCGGACCCGCATCAGCCGGGTCATCTGCTCCCCGGCGTGGGTGGGCAGCCGGACCGGGCGGGCCTGCTCGTGGATGGCGCGCCCCACGGACTGCCGGATCCACCAGGTGGCGTAGGTGGAGAACTTGTAGCCGCGCCGGTAGTCGAACTTCTCCACCGCGCGGACCAGCCCCAGGTTGCCCTCCTGCACCAGATCGATCAGCGGCATCCCCCGGCCGGAGTACTTGCGCGCGACGGCCACCACAAGACGTAGATTGGCCTGGATGAACTCGTCCTTGGCCCGCTGCCCGGAGACGGCTATCCGTTCGAGCTCCTCATCGGACGCGTCCCCGGCCCGCGGCTCCGTCAACCCGCTGTCCAGCAACTGCTCCGCGAAGAGGCCGGCTTCGATCCGCTTGGCGAGCTCGACCTCCTCCTCAGCCGTCAGCAGGGGGACCCGCCCGATCTCAGCCAGGTAGGTTCCCAGCAGGTCCCGCTCCGAGACGTGCTGGTCCTGCGTCCGATTCCCCGTCGGCCTTGCCATCCGATGGCACCTCGCTCCGCCTGTAATAGCGTGCCCGTCCGCTCGTTCGCACACCCCGCGCGCACGGACACGTCGCTTGCCTGACCAACGCATGGATCAGGGCAAAGATTCCCTAAAGAGCTACGCCCGGAGGACGGTTTCACTCTCCTCCTCAAGGAGGATGACCTCCGGGCGCGGCGACACAAGCAGTGCGGGTTACCCCGGCCTGAACCGTTCAAACAGCGGATTCCGGACGGCCCCGGCCGCGGGCGGCCGTCAGACGACGCGGCGCCCCTCCTTCCAGACCTGCAGCACCAGCGGCACCCCCGGGCGGTAGGCCAGGTGGACGTAGGACGGCGCGTCGAGGATCACCAGGTCGGCGCGGGATCCCGGGGTGAGCGTGCCGACGTCGGTGCGGCGCAGGGCCGCCGCTCCCCCGCGCGTGGCGGCCCGCAGCGCCTCCCGCGGCGTCATCCCCATCTCCCGTACGGCCAGCGCCACGCAGAACGGCATGGACGAGGTGAAGGAGGAGCCCGGGTTGCAGTCGGTGGCCAGCGCCACGGTCACCCCGGCCTCCAGCAGGCTCCGGGCGTCCGGGTACGGCGAGCGGGTGGAGAACTCCGCCCCGGGCAGCAGCGTGGCCACCACCCCGGCCGAGGCGAGCGCCTCGACGTCGGAGCCGGACAGGTGGGTGCAGTGGTCGGCGGAGGCCGCGCCCAGCTCTGCCGCGATCATGGCCCCCGGTCCGGGGCCGAGCTGGTTGGCGTGCACCCGCGGCTGCAGCCCGGCCTTCACCCCCGCGGTCAGGATCTCCCTGCTCTGGTCGGCGTCGAACGCGCCGCGCTCGCAGAAGACGTCCACCCACCGGGCGTGCGGCGCGCAGGCCTGGAGCATCTCCCCGGTCACCGTGCGGACGTAGTCGTCGGCCGAGGCCGCGTCCGCCGGCACCACGTGCGCGCCCAGGTAGGTCGTCTCCTCGGTGAACCCCCGGGCGACCTCCAGGCAGCGCCGCTCGTCCTCCACGGTGAGCCCGTAGCCGCTCTTGATCTCGACGGTGGTCGTGCCCTGGGCGAGCATCTCCGCCACCAGGGCGGCGGTCCGCGCGGCGAGTTCGGCGACGGTGGCGGCGCGGGTGGCCTCGACCGTGGTCCGGATGCCGCCGGCGGTGTAGGGCTCCCCCGACATGCGGGCGGTGAACTCGGCGGTGCGGTCCCCGGCGAAGACCAGGTGGGAGTGGCTGTCGACGAACCCGGGGACCACACACCGGCCGCCGGCGTCCACCCGTTCGTCGGCGCCGGGGTCGTCGCCCGCCGCCCCCGTCCACACCACCCGGCCGTCCTCGACGACCAGGGCGGCATCGGTGGTCTCCTCCCGTTCGGGATCGCCGGTGTGGAGCAGCCCGATCCGGTCGAAGAGCGTGCTGGTCACACACCCACCCCTCGGACCTCGCCGATCGCGGACTCCAGCAGCGCGCCCACGTCACCGAGGACGTGGTGCCCCTCGGCCACCACCTGGCGGCCGCCGGAGACCACGGAGTGCACGTCGGCGGCGGTGGCGGCGAAGACCACGGTCTCGGCCGCCCCGGCGGCTCCGGCGCCGGCCGTGCGGACCGAGTCCAGCCGGACCGAGACCAGGTCGGCCCAGGCGCCCGGGCAGAGCGTGCCCGCGTCGGGGAAGCCCAGGGAGGCGTGCCCGGCCGCGGTCGCGGCCGTCAGCAGCTCGGCCGCCCGCCAGTGGCCGCGCCGCTCGCTGGCCAGCCGCTCGTCCAGCTCGACCGCGCGGGCCTCCTCGAACAGGTCGACGACCGCGTGGCTGTCGGAGCCGAGCGTGATCGTCGCACCCGCGTCGTGCATCGCCCGGGCCGGGCCGATGCCGTCGGCCAGGTCCCGCTCGGTCGTCGGGCACATGCACACGTGGGTGGTGGACTGGCCGAGCAGCGCGACGTCCGCCTCGGTGACGTGCGTGGCGTGCACGGCGGTGGTGCGCGGGCCGAGGATGCCGTGCTCGTGCAGCACCTGGACGGGCGTGGCGGAGTACATCTCCACGCAGGCGGTGTTCTCGGCCCGCTGCTCGGAGACGTGGACGTGGAGCGGGACCCCGTGGTGGTGGGAGAAGGTCGCGACCGTGCGCATGTGCTCGGGCGGGACGGCGCGGACCGAGTGCACGGCCGCGCCGATCTCCACGTCCGGCGCGCCGGCGTAGGCGGCGCAGAGGGCCTCGGCGCGCACGGCCCACCGCTCGGCGTCGCCGTCGGTGAACCGGTGCTGCACGCCGTCCAGGGCGACGCCCACCCCGCCGCTCAGGTAGCACGAGTCCAGCAGCGCGATCCTGAGCCCGGCCTCGCGCGCCGCCGCCACGAGCGCGTGCCCCATGGCGTTGGGATCGTCGTACGGCGTGCCGTCCGGCGTGTGGTGCAGGTAGTGGAACTCCCCGACGCAGGTGATGCCGGCCAGCGTCATCTCGGCGAAGACCGCCGTGGCCAGCCGGAGGTAGGAGTCGGGGTCCAGGGTCCGGGCCAGGCCGTACATCTGGTCGCGCCAGGTCCAGAAGCTGCCCTCGGACGCCTGCGTCACCCCGCGCAGGGCCCGGTGGAAGGCGTGGGAGTGGGCGTTGGCCAGGCCGGGGAGGGTCAGGCCGCGCAGCCGTACCGCTCCCGGCGGCGGGTCGGGCACGCCCGGCGTGATGTCGGCGATCCGGGTGCCCGAGACCGTGACGACGACGCCCGCGGCCACCTCGCCCGGTGGCAGCCAGGCCAGCTCGCACCAGTAGGTCAGCTCCGACACAGCTCCTCCAAGGTGGCGGCGAGGGCGAGGACGCCCAGGTGACAGTCGGACGCCTCCGCGTGTTCTTCCGGAGAATGTGAGATGCCCGTTGGATTGCGGACGAACACCATCGCGGCGGGAACCCCGGCGGCGGCGAGGATCCCCGCGTCGTGCCCGGCCCCGGTGGGCAGCACGGGGACGGGCCCGGCCGGCGGCACGCCGGACGGGGCGGAGGGCGGGGCGGAGGGCGGGGCGGAGGGCGGGGCGGAGGGCGGCACGGCCGTGTCCCCCCGTCCGCCGTCCGCCGCGCTCCCGGTACGGCCGGCGAGCGCCGCCCCGGCGACCTCGGCCAGGCGGTCCCGGAGCACGGCGTCGAAGTCCACGGCCGGAGTCCACGACTCCTCGCTCACCTCGGCGCCGGAGAACTCCGCCAGCTCGGCGACCAGGGCCCGGACCGCGTCTTCGTCCCCGCCGCGGGCGTCCAGCCAGGCGCTGACCAGGCCGGGGACGGCGTTGGCGTTGCCGGGCCAGACACGCAGCTTGCCGAAGGTGGCGAGCACGCCGCCGCGCCGGGCGGCCTCGCGCGCGTGCAGCGCGGTCCGGGCGAAGGGCAGCATGGGGTCGTCGCGGTCCGCCAGGCGGGTGGTGCCGGCGTGGTCGGCCCGCCCGCGGAAGTCGAAGCGCCAGCGCCCGTGCGGCCAGATCGTGCTCGCGACGCCGACCGGCGCCCCGGTGCGGACGAGGCCCCGGCCCTGCTCGACGTGGAGCTCGACGAAGGCTCCGACGTGCCCGAGCGTCTCGTCGTCCCGGCCGAGCGCGCCGGGGTCGCGCCCGGCCCGGCGGAGCACCTCGGCGAGCGTGGCGCCCTCGTCGTCGGTGAGGCCGCGGGCCCGGTCCGGGTCGAGGGTCCCGGTGAGCAGCCGGGAGCCGACGCACGGCACACCGAAGCGGGCGCCCTCCTCGTCGGTGAAGCAGGCGATCCCCAGCGGGCGGGCCGGCTCGGCGCCGCGCCGGTCGAGCAGGTCGAGGGCGGCGAAGGCGGAGACGATCCCCAGCGGGCCGTCGAAGGCGCCGCCCTGCCTCACCGAGTCGAGGTGGCTGCCGGTGACCACGCCCGGCCGCCGCGAGGGGTCGCCCCGCCAGGCCCAGAGGTTGCCGTTGCGGTCCTCGCGCAGGTCGAGGCCGCGGCGGGCGGCCTCCTGCCGGAACCACTCCCGCAGCTCCAGGTCGGCGCCCGACCACGCGTCGCGCAGGTAGCCGCCGGTCCGGCCGTCCCGTCCGAGGTGCTCTATGGCACCCCACATCTCGTCGAACACCCTTCCATTATGTGAATGATCCCATTCATGCGCGAGGGGGACGACCGATATGCCGACCGAAAGGATCACTTAAGGCGCCGTTAAGACGGAACCTGCCAACATGCCGGGAACACGGGCTTTCCTTCTCCGGCCCGTCCGGCGGGACGCCGCGGTGCACGGACGGACCGGCCCTCCAACCGTCGAGCACGTGCGGCCGCGCGGCCGCACCGGAACGTGTGCGGCCGTGCCGCACCAAGGAGTGATCAGGTGTCGAGACAGCGCATCATGTCGTCTCTCGCGGCCGCCGCGGCCGCGGGCGCGCTGACGGTCGTCCTGCCGGCGTCCCCCGCCTCCGCCGCCGACTGCGCGGCCGGGTGGAACTCCGCCACGGCGTACCACGGCGGTGCGACCGTCTCCTACAAGGGGCGCAACTGGAGCGCCAAGTGGTGGACCCAGAACGAGACCCCGGGCGGCTCCTCCGGAGTCTGGGCCGACAAGGGGACCTGCGGAGGCGGCACGCCGGCCCCGTCCCAGCCGCCCGCCTCCGGCTCGTGCGACCATCCGAGCTGGGCGGCCGGCCGCGCCTACGCCGCCGGTGACGTCGTCAGGTACACCGACGGGAAGCTGTACCGGGCCGAGCACGCCAACCCGGGCTACGACCCGGTCATCAGCACGTGGTACTGGGAGCCGTACACCTGCGGCGGCTCCAGCCCCACCCCGCCGAACCCGTCGAACCCGCCGAACCCGTCGGGCTTCGTCGTCAGCGAGGCGCAGTTCAACCAGATGTTCCCGAGCCGGAACCCCTTCTACACCTACAAGGGCCTGGTCGCGGCGCTCAACGCCTACCCGGCCTTCGCCAGGACGGGCGGCGACACGGTGAGGAAGCAGGAGGCCGCGGCCTTCCTGGCCAACATCAACCACGAGACCGGCGGCCTGGTGCACGTGGTCGAGCAGAACACCGCGAACTACTCGCACTACTGCGACCGGAGCCAGTCCTACGGCTGCCCGGCCGGGCAGTCGGCCTACTACGGCCGCGGCCCGATCCAGCTGAGCTGGAACTTCAACTACAAGGCGGCCGGCGACGCGCTCGGCGTCAACCTGCTGAACAACCCGAACCTGGTGCAGACCGACGCCGCGGTGGCCTGGAAGACCGCCATCTGGTACTGGATGACCCAGAACGGCCCCGGCACGATGACCGGGCACAACGCCATGGTCAACGGCCGCGGCTTCGGTGAGACGATCCGCAGCATCAACGGCAGCCTGGAGTGCGGGGGCCGCAACCCCGCCCAGGTGCAGAGCCGGATCAACGCCTACCAGAGGTTCACCCAGATCCTGGGCGTGACCCCGGGCGGCAACCTGAGCTGCTGACCGCCGGCCCGGCCGCGCGGGATCCGCGCGGCCGGGCGCAAGACGGAGGGCGGAAGGCAGGGGCGGGGCACGGCGCAGCCGTGCCTCGCCCTAATTGGCGGGCCCGGCCGACGGCCGGACGGTGATCTCCGTGACGTGCGCGTCCGGGGAGGCCGTCACCGCCGCCAGCACGGCACGGGCCACCGAGTCCGCCCGGAGGTACTTCTCCGGCTGGTACTCGCCCTCCTCCTGGGCCCGGACCCCGCGCTGCATGTCGGTGTCCACCCGTCCCGGGTAGACCGTGGTCACCCTCAGGCCCGGCTCCTCCAGGCGGAGCGCGTCGGCGAAGGCCCGCAGCGCGAACTTGCTGGCGGAGTACGACGCCCAGTCCGGGTTGGCCCGCTGCCCGGCGCCGGAGTTGACCAGCACGACGTGCCCGTCCGCGGCGCGCAGCGCGGGCAGCAGCAGCCGGGTCAGCTCCGCGACCGCGACCACGTTGACCTCCAGGGTGCGCCGCCACACCTCGGCCGGCGTCTCCTCGATCCGTCCCAGCGTCACCACGCCGGCGCTGTGCACCAGCACGTCGAGCCGGTCGATCCCGGCGACGTCGGCCTCGGTGACGGCGGTCAGCTCCACCGGCCAGGTCCGGGCGCCCGGCAGCCCCACCCGCGCCTTCTCCAGCGCGTCGCGGTCGCGGCCGCCGAGCAGCAGGTCGTGGGTGGGCGCCAGGGCGCGGGCCACGGCGGCCCCCACCCCCCGGGACGCCCCGGTGATCAACGCGGTAGGTCGCTCTGACATGCCGCCCAGCCTATTGCTCCGGCCGCAGCGTGTTCGGCCCAGGGCGCTCCAGGACGAGGGTGTAGGCGTCACCCGGGTAGTCGGGGTCGGCCGGCCGGACCCTGACCGCGTCGGCGGCGGCCTCCAGGATCACGCACCGGTACCACCGCCCGCCCTCGAAGAACTCCCAGGGCCGCATCAGCACATCCAGCCCGGTCCGGTGGACCTCACCGGACGCGTCCTCCTCCGCGCCGGGAGCACCGAGGGGATGGCCGAACACCGTCAGCGGCTGCCAGCCGCCGTCCACCTGCCGGATGTAGCCGAGCAGGGCGCCGTCGTCGTCACGCCTGATCTCTTTCACGGTTGACAGCCTACACAAACTTGAATACAAATTTGAATATGTCCTCGACCCGCACCCTGATCCTCGGCGTACTCCTCGACGGCCCGCTCCACGGATACGAGGTACGGCGCCGCCTGGAGAGCTGGGGCACCGACCAGTGGGCCAGCGTGGCCTACGGCTCGATCTACCACGGCCTCGGCAAGATGGCCGACGAGGGCCTGCTCCGCCGGGTGGAGGAGGGCCGGGGCGGCAGGACCGTCTACGAGATCACCGAGGCCGGCCGGGCCGAGTTCATGCGGCTGCTGATGGACCACTGGTGGGAGCTCAAGCCCATCGTGGACCCCTTCCAGGTGGCGCTGACCTTCATGGACCGGCTCTCCCCCGCCGACCTCGCCGCGACGATGAGAGGCCGAGCGGCGCAGCTGCGGGCCGCCGTCGGGATGCTGGACCGGGCGATCGCGGCCAAACGCGCCCATGGAGCGCCCCGGCACGTCGACGAGACGCTCAAGCTCAACGCCGCCCAGTTCGAGGCCCAGCTCACCTGGATCGAGGACGCCCTCACGAGGGTCGAGAAGGGCGAGCTGCCCTGAGCACGCCCTCGGCGCGGCCCCTCCAGGGACCGGAGCGGCTCCGAAAACGCCGAAACCGCATGAATTAATACTCAGTAAAAGAAATTAATACTCTGTAAGATCCACCCGCGGTGCTCCTCCCGCCGGACTCCTCGCCCCTCCCCGGGCACGCGGCCACGGGAAAACCGGTTGATCCTGCCGCAGGGAGAGGGTCCATGCTCGGCATCCCCCACCAACGGAGAAAAGATGATCATTGAAGCGCACGACCTGCGCAAGACGTTCACCGCCAGACGCGGACGCGGGAAGACCGAGGAGGTCGAGGCCGTGCGCGGCATCGACCTGTCGGTCGGCGAGGGCGAGATCTTCGCCTGCCTCGGGCCGAACGGCGCGGGCAAGACCACCACCGTCCGCATGCTGGCCACCTTCACCGCCCCCACCTCCGGCACCGCGAGGGTCGCCGGGTACGACGTGGTGAAGCAGGCCGCGAAGGTGCGGGAGAACATCGGCTACGTCGGCCAGAACGGCGGAGTGGACGAGAACACCCCGGGCCGCGTGAGCCTGGTCATGGCCGCGCGCATCGCCGGGCTCTCCCGCGGGCAGGCGCTCGCCCGGGCGGACGAGCTGATGGCCGCCTTCAGCCTGACCGAGATCGCCGACCGCCCGGTGAAGACGCTCTCCGGCGGCCAGAAGCGCCGCTTCAGCCTGGCCATCGGCCTGGTGAACCGGCCCCCGCTGGTCTTCCTGGACGAACCCACCACCGGCCTCGACCCGCAGAACCGCGCCAACCTCTGGGACGAGATCCGCGCCCTGCGCGAGCAGGGCACCAGCGTCCTGCTGACCACCCACTACCTGGACGAGGCCGACGCGCTCTGCGACCGGCTGGTCATCGTCGACCACGGCGAGGTCGTCGCCGAGGGCACCCCGGCGGAGCTCAAGAAGGAGATCGCCGGGGACGTCGTCACGCTCCGGCTCGACGACCCGGCCGCGGGCCGCGCGCTGCTGGACGCCCAGCCGTACATCGCGGAGACACAGGAGGAGGGCGAGAGCCTGCGCGCCTACCTCGACGACGGCGAGCACAACCTCCCGGCGCTGCTGCGCGCCCTGGAGGCCGGCGGCCTGGCCATCAGGTCCATCTCCCTGGAGCGGGCCACGCTCGACGACGTCTTCCTCAAGCACACCGGCCGCTCGCTGCGCGACGCCGCCTGAGAAGGGGAACGATCCCGATGAGATTCCGGCACACCATGCTGTTCCTCGGCCACGAGCTGGGGATCCTGCGCCGCAACGTGGCCTGGCCGCTGTTCGGCATCATGCAGCCCATCCTCTATCTGCTGCTGTTCGCCCCGCTGCTGACCAGCATCACCCCGGGCGGCACCCTGAAGGAGGCGCTGGTCGTCTTCACCCCGGCCGCGCTGGTGATGATCGCCCTGTTCGGCTCGATGTTCGCCGGGTTCGGCATGATCAACGAGACCCGCAACGGGGTGCTGGAGCGGCTCGCGGTCAGCCAGGCCTGGCGGCCCGCGATCATCCTCGGCCGGGTGGTCAAGGACATGGTCATGCTGGTCCTCCAGTCGCTGATCGTCCTGGGCGTGGCCACGCTGATGGGCCTGCGGATCAGCCTGCCCGCGATGGGCCTCATGCTGCTGCTCATGGCCGCGGCCGCCCTGTTCGCCGCCAACCTCTCGTACGGCCTGGCGCTGGCGGTGCGCGACGAGAACGGCATGTCGCAGATCGTGCAGTTCTTCCTGATGCCGCTGATGCTGCTCTCCGGCCTGATGCTGCCCATCTCGCTCGGCCCGGAGTGGATGCAGACGGCGGCGAAGTTCAACCCGCTCTACTACGCGGTCGAGGCCGGCCGCGCGCTGTTCGCCGGGGACTTCTCCGACGGCACCATCCCGGTCGCCTTCGGCCTCTTCCTGGTCCTGGGCGTGCTCACCCTGACCTGGTCGGTCCGCTCGCTGCGGAAGCTGGCCGGATAGGCGCGGACGGCGGAGCCGTACCGGCCGCGGCGCCCCCGTCCCCGCCCCCCGTCCCCGCCGCGGTCCCCGCCGCCGGTGGCGGGGACGGCACCGGCGCGGTCAGGGCAGAGCCGTCAGGACAGAGCCGTCAGGACAGAAAGGTCCCGGCCTGGTCGGTCATGCGCTCGTACTCCTCCAGCCTCGCCTGCGTGCGCAGCGGCGCCGCGTCCGCCATGGCCTCCACCAGCACCATGGCCAGGGCGAGCGGCGCCGCGTGCGAGTCGAACACCAGCCGCTCGCCGACCGGGGCGGCGAGGACCACGTCCGCCTCGAACGGCACGTCCCGGCGGTCGGTGATCACCGCGGTCCGCAGCCCCAGCTCCCGGGCGTCGGCCAGGGCCGCCGCGGCCTCGGCCGGGTAACGCGGCAGGACCACCGCCAGCAGCCAGGCCGCTCCCGCGCGGCGGGCCGCGTGCAGGCCGTCGGCCAGCTCCGATCCGCCGTGGGTCAGCAGTCGCACGTCCGGGTGGATGCGGCGGGCGTAGTAGGCGAACGTGGTGGCCAGGCCGCTGGAGACGCGCAACCCGAGCACCGGCAGCGGCTCGCAGCAGGCCAGCGCGGCACCCAGCTCCGCGACGGCCGACGGGTCGGCCAGCGCCTCACGGACCGCGCGCAGGTTGCCGACCTCCGCGTCGATCGCGGCCTGCAGGTCGCCCGCCCGCCCCGCGGCCCGCGCGGGGACCCGGCCGTCGTTCCCCGCGGCGCGGGCGCCCGGCCCCGCCTGCGCGCCGCCGGGCCCTCCGGCCCCGCCGACGACTCCGCCGGCCGCTCCGCCCACCACGCCACCGGCCACGCCACCCACCGTGCCACCCACCACGCCACCGGCCACGCCACCCACCGTGCCACCGACCGGGCCGCCCACCGCTCCGCCCACCACCAGGGGGCGCAGCGCCTGCCGGAGCTCGGGGTAGCCCGCGAAGCCGAGCGCCATGGCGAACCTGGTCACCGACGGCTGGCTCACCCCGGCGCGCTCGGCCAGTTCCACACTCGACAGGAAGATCGCCTCGGCTAGGTGGTCGTCCAGGTAACGTGCGATCCGCCGCTGCACCGGCGAGAGCCTCCGGCCCTGAAGGAGTCGATCGAGTCCGTCGCCCACGTCCCCTCCAACCGGCGGTCCCGCGCCCTCATTCCCCCTCGGACTCGCGCATCGGGACGCGCACGCCGCGCTCCCGCGCGACCGCGGCGGCCTCGTCGTAGCCGGCGTCGACGTGCCGGATCACGCCCGTGCCCGGGTCGTTGGTGAGCACCCGGCGGAGCTTCTCCGCGCCGAGCGCCGTGCCGTCGGCGACGGTGACCTGGCCGGCGTGGATCGAGCGGCCGATGCCGACGCCGCCGCCGTGGTGGATGGAGACCCACGCGGCGCCGGAGGCGACGTTGAGCATCGCGTTCAGCAGCGGCCAGTCGGCGATCGCGTCGGAGCCGTCGAGCATGCCCTCGGTCTCGCGGTACGGGCTCGCCACGGAGCCGCAGTCGAGGTGGTCGCGGCCGATCACGACCGGGGCCTCGAGCTCCCCGGAGGCCACCATGTCGTTGAACCGCTCGCCGGCCAGGTGGCGCTCGCCGTACCCGAGCCAGCAGATCCGGGCGGGCAGGCCCTGGAAGTGCACCTTCTCCCCCGCCATCCGGATCCACCGGGCCAGCGGCTCGTTGTCGGGGAACAGCTCCAGGACAGCCCGGTCGGTCTTGGCGATGTCGGCGGGGTTCCCCGAGAGCGCGGCCCAGCGGAACGGGCCCTTGCCCTCGCAGAACAGCGGCCGGATGTAGGCGGGCACGAAACCGGGGAAATCAAACGCGCGGTCGTAGCCGGCCAGCTTCGCCTCGCCGCGGATGGAGTTGCCGTAGTCGAAGACCTCCGCGCCCGCGTCGGCGAACCCGACCATCGCCTCCACGTGCCGGGCCATGGACTCGCGGGCCCGCGCGGTGAAGCCAGCCGGGTCCTTGTCCCGCTCTGCGGCCATGTCCTCGAAGGCCACGCCGAGCGGCAGGTACATCAGCGGGTCGTGGGCCGAGGTCTGGTCGGTGACGATGTCGATCTCGGCGCCGCGGCGGAGCAGCTCGGGCACGGCCTCGGCGGCGTTGGCCTCGACGCCGATGCTGAGCGGGCGCCGCGCGTCACGCGCCTCGTAGGCCAGCCGGAGCGCCTCGTCGAGGTCGGCGGCGCGCACGTCGAGGTAGCGGTGCTCGATCCGCCGCTCGATGCTGCGCGGGTCGCAGTCGACGCAGATCGCCACGCCGCCGTTCATGGTGACGGCCAGCGGCTGGGCGCCCCCCATGCCGCCGAGCCCGGCGGTCAGCGTGATCGTCCCGGCCAGGGACCCTCCGAAGCGCTTGGCGGCCACGGCGGCGAAGGTCTCGTAGGTGCCCTGCAGGATGCCCTGGGTGCCGATGTAGATCCACGAGCCGGCGGTCATCTGCCCGTACATGGTCAGGCCCGCGGCCTCCAGGCGGCGGAACTCCTCCCAGTCCGCCCAGTCGGGCACCAGGTTGGAGTTGGCGATGAGGACCCGGGGCGCCCACTCGTGGGTGCGGAAGACGCCGACCGGGCGGCCGGACTGCACCAGCAGCGTCTCGTCGCCCTCCAGCGTGGTCAGCGTGCGGGTGATCGCGTCGAAGGAGCGCCAGTCCCGGGCGGCCTTCCCCGAGCCGCCGTAGACGACGAGCCGTTCCGGGTGCTCGGCCACCTCGGGGTCGAGGTTGTTGCAGATCATGCGGAGCGCCGCCTCCTGCGGCCACCCCTTGGCGGTGAGCGTGGTACCGCGCGGCGCGCGGACGGTCCGGCTGCCGGTCATGGCCGAGCCTCCTCCTGGCATGAATGAGTGCATTCATATTTGTCACTCTCAGGCCACGGGTCAACCCGGAGGACGGCCCTGGGAGCGGAGGCGGGACACGCGGAGTGGGAAGGAGCACCCCGGGGAAGGCGTCCCCGGGGTGCCCTCTACCTGCCGGCCGCCGTTCCGGCCCGTCCCGCACGGACGGACCGGGGAGATCGGCTCGGCGGGCGCCTGACGCGCCCGTGAACGGAGGAGAGACTCCGTAGCAGGCGGGATGCCCGCCCCTGGCGGAAAAAACCGATCTTTAACGTTATTTGCCCAACTTCGTCCCTTGTCAGGGCCGGAGACCGGTCACGACTCCACGGATGCCGGAGCCCGCCCGGTGGCGCCGCCCGCCGCACCGTCATCGGCTCCGTCCGCACTCCCGTCCGCGGCCTCGGTCCCGCCCGCGGCCTCGGTCCCGTTCGCGGTTCCGGCGGCGATCCCCTCCGCCGGCCCGGCGGTGAGCAGGAACTGGGTGGCGGCGAGCTCGCGGTAGAGGTCGTCGCCGGCGAGCAGCTCGTCGTGGGTGCCCACGGCCCGGACCCGGCCGCCCTCCATCACCACGATCCGGTCGGCGCCGGTCACCGTGGAGAGCCGGTGGGCGATCACCAGCACGGTCGTCTCCTTCGCCACCTCGGCGATGACCTCGCGCAACCGCAGCTCGTTGACCGCGTCGAGCTGGGAGGTGGCCTCGTCGAGCAGGAGCAGCCGGGGCCGGCGCAGCAGCGCCCGCGCGATGGCGACCCGCTGGCGCTCCCCTCCGGAGAGCATGACGCCGCGGTGGCCCACCATGGTCTCCACCCCTTCGGGGAGGCGGGCGACCAGGTCCTCCAGGCGGGTCAGCGCGAGCACCCGGCGTATCTCGGCCTCCGCCACGCCGGGGGCGGCCAGGACGAGGTTCTCCCGGAGCGTGCCGTCCAGCACGGGCGCGTCCTGCTCGACGTAGCCGAGGGCGGCGCGCAGCCCGGCCAGCGGCCAGTCGCGGATGTCGCGGCCGTCGATCGCGATCCTCCCCGCCCCGCGCTCGTAGAAGCGCTCCAGCAGGGCGAAGACCGTGGACTTTCCCGCCCCCGAGGGGCCGACCAGCGCGGTCATCCCGCCCGCCGGGACCTCGAAGGACACGTCCTGGTGGACCACCGGCCGGTCGTCGCCGTAGCGGAAGGACACGTTCTCGAACACCACTCCGGCGGGAGCCGTACCGGCCTCGTGGCCCGGCCCCGGACGGGCGGGCTCCTCGACGGGGAGCTCCTCGACCTGGCGGATCCGCCGCACCGCGGCCAGGCCGCTCTGCACCTGGGTCGCGCCCTGCACCAGCTGGCCGACCGGAGCGACCAGGTAGAAGAGGTAGAGCAGGAAGGCGATCAGCGACGACACCTCCAGCTCGCCGGAGGCGACCCGTGCCCCGCCGATGCCGAGCACCGCCACGAAGGCCAGCTGCGCGGCGACCCACGCCGAGATGCCCGCGATCGAGGTCCACCAGGCGACCGCGACCCCCCGGTCGCGGGCCTCCCCGGCGGCCTCCCCCACCGCGGCGATCTCCCGCTCCTCGGCGCCGCTCGCCTTGACCGTGCGGAAGGCCTGGAGCACCCGGTCGAGCACCGCGCCCATCTCCCCGACCGCGGACTGCGCCTCGACCGTGGCCCGCTGGATGCGCGGCATGACCAGGCCCACCAGCCCGCCGACGCAGACGAGCACCACCAAAGTGATCAGGAGCAGGAACCCGTCCATGAGCGCCATCATCACGACCGCGCCCACCAGCACGAAGACCGCGCCGACCGACTCGACGATCCCGTCGGTGAAGACCGCGCGGAGCAGGGTGGTGTCGGAGGTGACGCGGGCCAGCAGGTCGCCGGGCTTGAGCCGGTCGACCTCGGAGACGCGCAACCGGAGCATGCGGTCCACCAGGCCCCGGCGGGCGGAGAAGACGATGCCCTCGCCCATGCGCTCCAGCACGTACCGGCCGAGGGCCCCGACGGCCGCGCCCGCCAGCACGGCGACGGTCAGGCCGAGCACCGGCCCGGCCAGGGAGCGCTCCGCGCCGAACGCGTCGATCACCGCCTTGGCCAGCAGCGGCATCGCCAGCCCGGCCAGCGAGCTGACGAGGCTCAGCACGCCGCCGAGCGCGAGCACCTTCCGGTACGGCCGGACGTAGCCCAGCAGCAGCCGCCACGACCCGGGCTCGCCTCCGGCCCCGTCCCCCCGCCCGCGGCCGGACCCGGCCTCCGCGGCGCGTCCTCCGTCGCCGGCGGCCCTTCCCGGACCGGCTCCGGGCCCGCCCCCCGCGCCGGCCCCGCTCCCGGCCTCTGCCCCAGCCCCGCTCCCGGCCCTGCTCTCGGTCACCCTCATCCCCTCCGCAACGGCGTGGCCGACCTCCGGCCGCCGCCCTTCCTCTCTACCGTCCATGCCGCCTCCGCGAGCGTTTCGCCGGTTTTCATAGACCAAAGTCGGTCTTCATCGACAGAAGTCGGCCTTTGTCAACATAGGTTGACGGCCGGAGAGATGTCAACTGCGGTTGACAGGGGTGGCAGACTGGCCCCATGCCGCATGCCGTACCGGAAGCGTTCTCCGATGCCGAGGCCCGCCTGGTGACCCGCTTCGGGCCCGGCGCGCGCGACTGCAGACCGCCCCGACCATGCCCGACCGGATCACAGAGAAGCCCCGGCACTTGCGGTTATACCGAGTTATACTTCCTCTCATGAAGACAGCCATCTCGGTTCCCGACGAGACCTACTCCCGAGTGGAGAGATGCGCAGCCGCCATCGGTATGAGCCGATCGGAGTTCTACACCACCGCGGCGCAGCGTTATCTGGAGCATCTGGAGGAGAGAAGCCTCACCCGGCAGATCGACGCAGCGATCGAGCTGGCAGCCGGAGACGACTCCAACGAGACGGCGGTCACCGCCGGGCGGCGCCGGATCGCCATGGAGGAAGACGAGGAGTGGTGATCCTCCGAGGCCACATCTACTGGGCCGATCTCGGTGAGGCCATAGGCAGCCGCCCCGCGAAGCGGCGTCCCGTCCTCGTGGTGCAGTCCAAGCCCTACAACACCAGCCGTCTCGCGACCGTGCTGGTGGCGGTCATCACCTCGAACACCGGTCTCGCCGCCATGCCTGGCAACGTGTTCCTACCGATCGCCGCGACCGGTCTCAAACGCGATTCCGTCGTGAATGTGACCGCGTTGGCCACGATCAACAGAAATGAACTCGACGGTCCTGTGGGGTCCGTACCGGACACATTGATGGACGCGGTCGACGACGGGCTCCGGCGCGTTCTCGGACTCTAGCGCACGCTTGACCCCGAACCGGGGCACCGGCGATCCACTGCGCCCGTCAGCGGGTACGGCGGGCGGCGTGCTCGCGGCGCGCCTCGGCCACGGTCGCCAGGATCTCCTCCTGGGTCCGCAGCAGCCTCGCCTCGGCCTCCTCGGTCCGCCCCTCGGCGGCCAGGCGGCGGTTCCCGGTACTCCTGCCCAGCGCGCGCTTGGCGCGGGCCTTCAGCTCACGCAGACCGAATCCGTCCACGGGACACTCCCTCCGTCAGGCTGGACCGTCACCTGCCCGGAAGCCTCCCTGCCATGCGTGCCCGCCCGTCCCGCGGTCGTCGCCTGTCATCAGTCGGGCTCCGGGACGTCGACGTCGTAGTCGGCGTCGCCCTCGTCGGCGCGGCGGAGCCCGATGTCCTCCACCCAGGCGGTGACGAACAGCCGGATCCGCCGGACCGCCTCCTCGTCCAGCCCGTAGGCCTCGAACTCCTCGTCGGCGATGAAGTCGACGAACTCCAGCCGCATCACCAGCTCGGCCAGGGAGAACTCCTCGTTGTGCAGGCGGGCGAGCCGCTCCAGCTCGCGGAAGCCGTACAGGTCCGCGACCGCGGCGACGTCGATGACGTCGCGGGCGAGACCCCGCTCGTGCAGGGCGCGCATCTTCAGCCCGACGGCGTCCTCCAGCCCGACGACCGGCAGGTCCGCCACCGTCACGGCACCGCGCTGCAGCGCCTCCCGCAGCAGATCGAGCTCGCACGCCTGCCCGGTCACCGGGTCGGTGACGACCAGCCGGCCCATGCGCGCCGTCACCTCGTGCACGGCGACCTCCAGCCCGGCCGCCCGCAGCGCCTCCGCCACCCCGCCGGCCACCTCCGGCAGCGGTGTCCCGGCCGCCGTCGCGAGGTCCAGGTCCCGGCTCGGCCGGTCGGTGAGTCCGTGCAGCCGCATGGCGTGGCCGCCCGCCAGCACCAGCCCGAACCGGTCGCAGACCGGGAGCACGGTCCGCAGGATCCGCTCCTGGAACGGCGGGAAGCCCATCCGCTCAGGCCCCCAGGGCGGGGAGCTTGCCCTCCCAGGCCCTGCGGTAGGCGGAGCCGATCCCCCGGCGGAGCACCGGCCAGTCGGTGCGCAGCAGCTCGCCGTTGAGGTAGGTCTCGGCGTCGGCCCGGCCGCCTCCGGTGATGACCGTGCGGTACAGGCTCATCCGCAGGCGCGGGTCCGCCAGGTCGAACTCGGTCAGGCCCGACCAGGCCAGGTGGATCGGGAGCGCGACCACCCCCGCGGCGGGACCGCGCAGGTCGGCCAGGGAATCGGGGACCCGCCGGTCCACGTCCTGCCAGCGGGACGGAAAGGTGCGCACGGGTCCCAGTATGCCTCTGGGGCCTGGGATTCGTCAGCGCGTTCGAGAGCCCACTACCGGCGGGTGCGCAGGCGGCTGGAGGGCAGGTCGTGGCGGCCGGAGACGAACTCCTGGAAGGCGATCTTGGCCTGGATGACCGGGCGGCGCCAGCGCTTCTCCCGGCGGACGGCGCGGGCCATCAGCGCGGGCCGGGGACGGCGGGCGGTGGAGGCGTAGAACCAGTGGGCCCAGGGCGAGCCGGGCCGGGCCAGCCGGAGCGCCCCGACGATCAGCAGGAACGGCAGGAACAGGCCGACCAGCCCGGTCCAGATCTTGCCCTTGAGCAGGGTGACGATCGCCAGCACGAGGTTGGCTACGACGAGGCCGACCGCCGCCCAGGGGCCCTGCGGGGTGTCGCCGGAGTCCTCCCAGCCCAGCGGGCGCAGGCCCAGCAGGAGCAGGCCGGTGACCGCGACCGCGACGAAGACGGCGTCGACCGAGGTGCGGCCCTCCTCCTCCCAGTAGACGTCGTGCAGGTGGAGGATGAGCGCGAACTCGTCGAGGATCAGGGCCGCGCCGACGCCGAAGACGGCGGCCGTCACCGCGTACCAGGTGTCGGAGACGCCCGAGACCAGCAGCCCCGCGACGCCGCCCAGCAGGCTCAGCACCACGCCGAACACCATGTGGTGGATGTGCATCTCACCGACGTTGACGTCGCGGAACCAGCCCACCCCGGCCCGGATGAGCCGGACGTTGATCCGCGTGAAGACGAAGGCGACGATCAGCGCGACGAAGAAACAGAACAGCGGCAGCCGTTCTGTTTCGATGATCCGTTGCTGGAACCACTCCCCCACAGCCGTTACAGGTTATGCCAGGAAGCCCCGCAGAAGTGCCGCCGTTCCCTCCAGGTGCTCGGTCACGGCGCGGCGGGCGGCCTCGGGGTCGCCCGCCAGGACGGCCTCGACGATCGCCTCGTGCTGGGCGGCGGCGTGCTCGATGTTGCGCTGCAGCACCGGGATGGCGTTGAGCAGGTCGGTGACCCGCAGCCGCGCCTCGGCGCAGGCCGCGGCGAGGGACGCCGAGCCGGTCAGTTCGGCGATGGACAGGTGGAAGGCGGTGTCCAGCCGGCGGTAGTCCTCCGGGCTCGCGGAGTTGACCTCCGCCAGGCGCCGGCGCAGCGTCTCGCGCCACTCGCCGGCCGGCTCGGCGGTGGCCAGCACCTGGGCCGCGCCGCACTCGACGGCCAGCCGGAAGGTGAGCGCGTCGGCCAGGTGGCCGCTGCCCATGTCGGCCACCGCGCGGCGCAGGTCGTCCTGGCGGGGCGCGGGCGGGGTGTAGGTGACGAACGCGCCGCCGTACCGGCCCCGCCGCACCTGCAGGTAGCCCGCCTCGGCGAGCGCCCGGATGGCCTCGCGCAGCGTGACGCGGCTGATCCCCAGCTGGGCGGCGAGCTCCCGCTCCGGCGGCAGCTTCTCGACGACGAGCCCGAGCTTGATGGCCGAGAGCAGTCGCTCCACGGTCTCCTCGAAGGCGTTGCCCGCCCGCACCGGCCGGAGCACGCTCGCCGGCGGCGACGTCGGTGGCAGCGACTCCCGCAAACCTCACCTCCCGCTCTTGACAACCCCATCCTCGGTGCACATCAATGGTCTGACACTAGCCCAATGAGACTCCTGCGAGGAGGGCGCGTGGACATCGGCGAACTGCGCGACGAGGTGGCGGCCGGGCGGATCGACACCGTGCTGCTGGCGGTCACCGACATGCAGGGCCGGCTCCAGGGCAAGCGGCTGTCCGCGCGCTACTTCCTGGAGGAGGTGCTCCACCACGCCGCCGAGGGCTGCAGCTACCTGCTCGCGGTGGACGTCGACATGAACACCGTGGACGGCTACGCCATGTCGTCCTGGGACAACGGGTACGGAGACTTCGTGATGCGTCCCGACCCGGCCACCCTGCACCGGGTGCCCTGGCAGGAGGGCACCGCCCTGCTCCTGGCCGACCTGGTCTGGCAGGACGGCTCGGACGTCGCGGCCTCGCCCCGGCAGATCCTGCGCCGCCAGCTCGGCCGCCTGGCCGCCCGCGGCTGGGAGGCGTTCGCCGGCACCGAGCTGGAGTTCGTCGTCTTCACCGACACCTACGAGGACGCCTGGCGGCGCGGCTACCGCGACCTGACCCCCGCCAACCTCTACAACGTCGACTACTCCATGCTCGGCACCGCCCGCGTCGAGCCGCTGCTGCGCGCCGTACGGCTCGGCATGGAGGGCGCCGGGATGTACGTCGAGTCGGCCAAGGGCGAGTGCAACCCCGGCCAGCACGAGATCGCCTTCCGCTACACCGACGCCCTGACCACCTGCGACAACCACACGATCTACAAGAACGGCGCCAAGGAGATCGCCGCCCGGCAGGGCATGTCGCTGACCTTCATGGCCAAGCCGAACTCCCGCGAGGGCAACTCCTGCCACATCCACCTGTCGCTGCGCGACGACGGCGGGGAGCCGGTCATGGCCGGCTCCGGGCCGCACGGCCTGTCGGAGACCGGGCGGCGCTTCATCGCCGGGCAGCTCGCCTGCCTGCGCGAGTTCACCCTGCTCTACGCGCCCAACATCAACTCCTACAAGCGGTACGCTCCCGGCAGCTTCGCCCCCACCGCGGTGCGCTGGGGCGTGGACAACCGGACCTGCGCGCTCCGCCTCGTCGGGCACGGGCCATCTCTGCGGATCGAGAACCGCGTGCCCGGCGGCGACGTCAACCCCTACCTGGCGGTCGCGGCGATGGTCGCGGCCGGGCTGCACGGCATCGAGAACGGCCTGGAGCTCCCCGAACCCTTCGAGGGCAACGCCTACGCCTCCGACTCCCCCACCGTCCCGCGCACCCTGCGCGACGCCCTGGACCTGTGGGAGGGCTCCGGGCTCGCCCGCCGGGCCTTCGGCGAGGAGGTCGTGGCGCACTACGCCAACGCCGCCCGGGTCGAGCTGGCCGCCTTCGACGCCGCGGTCACCGACTGGGAACTGCGGCGCGGATTCGAGCGGATGTGACATGAAGATCGTGAACCCGGCGACCGAGGAGGTCATCGCCGACGTCGAGGCCGCCGACGCCGCCGAGATGGACCGGGCGGTCGAGCGCGCCCGCGCGGCCTTCCCCGCCTGGCGCGGGATCGCCCCCGGTGACCGCGCCCGGCTGCTGCGCGCCTTCGCCGCGCTGGTGCGCGAGCACGGCGCGGAGCTGGCCGCCCTGGAGACCGCCGACGCCGGGCACACCGCCGCGAACGCCCGATGGGAGGCGGGCAACGTCGCCGACGTGCTCGACTTCTACGCCGGCGCGCCCGAGCGCAACCACGGCAGGCAGATCCCCGTCCCCGGCGGCTGGGACGTCACCTTCGCCGAGCCGCTCGGCGTGGTCGGCGTGATCGTGCCGTGGAACTTCCCCATGGTGATCATGATGTGGGGGGTCGCCCCCGCGCTGGCCGCGGGCGACACGGTCGTCGTCAAGCCCGCCGAGCAGACCCCGCTGACCGCCCTGCGCCTGGCCGAGCTGGCCCTGGCGGCCGGCCTGCCCGAGGGGGTGCTCCAGGTCGTGCCCGGCGAGGGCGGGGTCGCCGGCGCCCGCCTCGTCGAGCACCCGGACGTCGCGAAGATCGTCTTCACCGGTTCGACCGAGACCGGCAAGCGCATCGCCGCGGTCTGCGCCGGGCAGGTCAAACGGCTCACCCTGGAGCTCGGCGGCAAGAGCGCCAACATCGTCTTCGCCGACGCCGACCTGGACAGGGCCGCCGCCACCGCGCCGTACGCCGTCTTCGACAACGCCGGGCAGGACTGCTGCGCCCGCTCCCGCATCCTGGTGGAGCGCACCGTCCACGACGAGTTCCTGGCCCGCCTGTCGGAGGCGGTGCTCGCGGTCAAGGTCGGCGACCCGCGCGCCGAGGAGACCGAGATGGGCCCGCTGATCAGCGCCGCGCACCGCGACCGGGTCGCCTCCTTCGTCACCGGCACCCCCTACCTGCAGGGCACCTGCCCGTCCGGGCCCGGCTTCTGGTTCCCGCCGACGGTCCTGACCCCCGGCCCCGCCGACCCCGCCTTCACCGAGGAGATCTTCGGGCCGGTCGTCTCGGTCGTCCCGTTCGACGGCGAGGCGGACGCCGTGCGGATCGCCAACGACACCCGCTACGGCCTCAGCGGATCGATCTGGACCCGCGACATCGGGCGGGCCCTGCGGGTCGCCCGGGCCGTCGAGGCGGGCAACCTCAGCGTCAACTCCCACTCGTCGGTCCGCTACTGGACGCCGTTCGGCGGGTTCAAGCAGTCCGGGCTCGGCCGCGAGCTCGGCCCCGACGCCCTGTCCGCGTTCACCGAGACCAAGAACGTCTTCATTTCGGAGGATTGATGCAGCGCCTGCAGGACCGCGTGGCCGTCATCACCGGCGCCGGGAGCGGGATCGGCCTGGCCACCGCGCGCCGCCTCGCCCAGGAGGGCGCGAAGGTGGTGTGCGCCGACGTCGACGAGACGGCCGGCGCCGAGGCCGCCGCCGAGGTGGGCGGCCTGTTCGTGCGCGCCGACGTCACCAGCGAGGACGACGTCGAGCGCATGTACCGCACGGCCGTCGAGACCTACGGCAGCGTGGACGTCGCCTTCAACAACGCCGGCATCTCCCCGCCGGACGACGACTCCATCCTGGAGACCGGCCTCGACGCCTGGCGCCGGGTCCAGGACGTCAACCTCACCAGCGTCTACCTGTGCTGCAAGCACGTCATCCCCCACATGCGGCGGCAGGGCAGGGGCTCGATCATCAACACCGCCTCGTTCGTCGCGGTGATGGGATCGGCGACCTCCCAGATCTCCTACACCGCCTCCAAGGGCGGCGTGCTGGCGATGTCCCGGGAGCTCGGCGTGCAGTTCGCCCGCGAGGGCATCCGGGTCAACGCGCTCTGCCCGGGGCCGGTCAACACGCCGCTGCTGCAGGAGCTGTTCGCCGCCGACCCCGAGCGGGCGCGGCGCCGCCTGGTGCACGTCCCGCTCGGCCGCTTCGCCGAGGCCTCCGAGATCGCCGCGGCGGTGGCGTTCCTGGCCTCCGACGACGCGAGCTTCGTCACCGCCTCGCAGTTCCTCGTCGACGGCGGGATCTCCGGCGCCTACGTCACCCCGCTGTAGGACGGCCGCCGTGTCCCGTCCCGTCATCGGCATCACCTGCTACGTCGAGCCCGCGCGCTTCACCGTCTGGGACACGCCCGCCGCGCTCCTGCCGTACGGCTACGTCGACCACGTGGTCCGGGCCGGCGGCCAGCCGGTGATCCTGCCGCCGGCGGGCGACGCGGCCGCGCTCGCCGGCCGCCTCGACGGGCTGATCGTGGCCGGCGGCGGCGACGTCGACCCCGCCCGGTACGGCGCGCCGCCCCACCCCGCGACGAGCCACGTCCGCCCGTTCCGCGACGACTTCGAGCTCGCCCTGGTCCGGGCCGCGCTCGACGGCGGCCTCCCCCTGCTGGGCGTCTGCCGGGGCCTGCAGATCCTCAACACCGCCCTGGGCGGCACCCTGCACCAGCACCTGCCCGAGACCGTCGGCCACCGCGGCCACGCCCCAGCCCCGGGGACCTTCGGCCACCTGGCCGTCCACCTCGCACCCGGCAGCCGGACCGCGGAGATCCTCGGCGCGCGGACCGCCGACGTCGCCCACTACCACCACCAGGCCGCCGACCGGCTCGGCGCCGGCCTGACCGCGACCGCCCACGCCGGCGACGGCACCGTCGAGGCCGTGGAACTCGACGGCCACCCCTTCGCCCTCGCCGTCCAGTGGCACCCCGAGGCCGGCGACGAGTGCGCCCTGTTCGCCGCGCTCGTCGGCCACGTCCGCCCCTGACCGGCCCGCCCGGCCTCGTCCGCCCCCGCACGGATCCGCCACAGGCCGCGTGCGCGCCCCCGCGCGGGCCCGCCACAGGCCACGTGCGCCCCCGTGCGGGCCCGCCAGGAGCGACGAGTCCCGCACCGGGGATTTCGCTCGGCGGGCGGCGGCCGTTAGGCTGACCGGGACACCGATGAACCCGCGCGGGAGAGCGTCCTGACAGCCAGGCCAGGACCCCTGAAGGAGCAAGCCCTCCCCGCGAACCTCTCAAGGCAAAGGACCGTGCGGGTAGGTGCCCTCTGGAAAGCAGGCCCCCGCGGCCTCGCCGAAGGTGAAAGTCCGGTTAAAACCCGGGCGAAGCTCTCAGGCACCCATGACAGAGGGGGAGGATGCTCTCATCCGACCCATGTCCGAGGTGCGATCATGTCCCGACCCACGCCGCTCCGCGGCGTCCACGAGTCCCTCGGCGCGACGCTGACCGACTTCGCGGGCTGGCTGATGCCGCTCCGCTACGGCAGCGAGTCCGCCGAGCACAACGCGGTCCGCCAGGCCGCGGGCCTGTTCGACCTCTCCCACATGGGGGAGATCTTCGTCACCGGGCCGCAGGCCGGCGAGGCCCTCGACCACGCCCTCGTCGGGCACCTGTCCACGCTGGAGCCCGGCCGCGCCCGCTACACGATGATCGTGAACGCCCAGGGCGGCGTGCTGGACGACCTGATCGTCTACCGCCTCGCCCCCGAGGAGTTCATGGTCGTCGCCAACGCCTCCAACTACCCCATGGTCGCCGCCGAGCTCACCGGGCGCGCCAAGGCGTTCGACGCCGCCGTCGAGGACCGCTCCGACCGCTACGCGCTCGTCGCCGTCCAGGGCCCCCGCTCGCAGGAGATCCTCTCCCGCCTCACCGACGCCGACCTGGCCGGCCTGAAGTACTACGCGGGCCTGCCCGCCACCGTCGCCGGCCGCCCCGCGCTCATCGCCCGCACCGGCTACACCGGCGAGGACGGCTTCGAGCTCTTCATCGCCTGCGACGACGCCGAGCCGCTCTGGGCCGCGCTCACCGAGGCCGGCGAGCCGTACGGCCTGCGCCCCGCCGGGCTCTCCGCGCGCGACACCCTCCGCCTGGAGGCCGGCATGCCGCTGTACGGCAACGAGCTGTCCAGCGCCCGCACCCCGTTCGACGCCGGGCTCGGCCGCGTGGTGAAGTTCGACAAGCCGGGCGACTTCGTCGGCCGCGCCGCCCTCGAGGCGCTCAAGGACACCGCCCCGGCCCGCCGCCTGGTCGGCCTGGCCGCCACCGGCCGCCGGGTCCCCCGGCACGGCTACCCGGTGGTGCGCGCCGACACCGGCGCGACCGTCGGCGAGGTCACCAGCGGAGCGCCCTCCCAGACGCTCGGCCGGCCCATCGCCATGGCCTACGTCGAGACCGAGGCCCTGGACGACCCGCTGGCGGTGGACATCCGGGGCAGCCGTGAGCCGGTCGAGGTCGTCGACCTGCCTTTCTACAGGAGGAACAAGTGAGCAGCATTCCCGACGAACTCCGCTACACCAAGGAGCACGAGTGGGTGGCGGGCGACGGCACCGTCACCGTCGGCATCACCGCCTTCGCCGCCGAGGCCCTCGGTGACGTGGTCTACGTGCAGGTGCCCGAGGCCGGCTCCACCGTCGCCGCCGGCGACGCGGTCGGCGAGGTCGAGTCCACCAAGTCGGTGAGCGACATCTACTCCCCCGTCGGCGGCGAGGTCGTCGAGGTCAACCAGACCGTCGTCGACGACCCCTCCCTGGTCAACAGCGACCCCTACGGCGAGGGCTGGCTCTTCCGTGTCCGCGTCGAGGGCGACACCGGAGACCTGCTCTCCGCCGAGGAGTACGCCGCCCTCACCTCCGGCGAATCCTGACACGTCCCCTCTCCGTGCCGTGACCGCGCGCGCCCTGCGGACGCGCGCGGTCACGGCTGCTCCTAAGGAGCGATGATCAATGGCGATCAGCGTCTTCGACCTCTTCAAGATCGGCATCGGCCCGTCCAGTTCCCACACCGGCGGCCCGATGGCCGCCGCGCACCGCTTCGCCCGGAGCCTCGACCACGACGGCCTGCTGGACAAGACCGCCCGCGTCGAGGCCGTCCTCTACGGCTCCCTCGGCCTGACCGGCAAGGGCCACGGCAGCGACAAGGCCGTCCTGCTGGGCCTGTCCGGCGAGAAGCCCGAACTCGTCGACGTCGACACCGTCGACGAGCGGCTGGCCGCCATGAAGGCCTCCGGCACCATCCACCTGTACGGCTCCCGCGAGATCCCCTTCGTCGTCGGCGAGCACCTCGTCTTCGAACGCAAGATCTCGCTGCCCGGCCACCCCAACGGCATGCGCTTCACCGCCTTCGACGAGAACGGCGAACCCCTCCGCGAGAAGATCTACTACTCGGTCGGCGGCGGCTTCGTCGTCGACGAGAACGCCACCGGCGCCGACCGCATCAAAGCCGACGACACCGCGCTGCCGTACCCCTTCACCACCGCCGCCGAACTGCTCGCCCACTGCCGCGAGACGGGCCTGTCGGTCTCCGGCCTGATGCTGGAGAACGAGAAGGCCTTCGGCCGCACCGAGGCCGAGATCCGCACCCGCCTGCTCGAACTGTGGCGCGTCATGTCCGAGTGCGTCGAGCGCGGCATCACCAAGGAGGGCGTGCTGCCCGGCGGGCTGAAGGTCCACCGGCGCGCCCACCGGCTCCACCGGCGGCTGCGCGGCGAGAGCCACGAGAAGGACCCGCTCCAGGTGATGGACTGGGTCTCCCTGTTCGCCCTCGCCGTCAACGAGGAGAACGCCGCCGGCGGCCGCATCGTCACCGCCCCCACCAACGGCGCCGCCGGCATCATCCCCGCCGTCCTGACCTACTACGACCGGTTCGTCCACGAGGCCGACGACGACGGCGTGGTCCGCTTCCTGCTCACCGCCGGCGCCGTCGGCGTGCTGTTCAAGGAGAACGCCTCCATCTCCGGCGCCGAGGTCGGCTGCCAGGGCGAGGTCGGCTCGGCCTGCTCCATGGCTGCCGCCGGGCTCACCGAGGTCCTGGGCGGCACCCCCGAGCAGGTCGAGAACGCCGCCGAGATCGGCATCGAGCACAACCTCGGCCTGACCTGCGACCCCATCGGCGGCCTGGTCCAGATCCCGTGCATCGAGCGCAACGCGGTGGCCTCCATCAAGGCCATCACCGCCGCCCGGATCGCGCTGCGCGGCGACGGCCAGCACTTCGTCTCCCTCGACAAGGCCATCAAGACCATGCGCGACACCGGCCGCGACATGCTCGACAAGTACAAGGAGACCAGCCGCGGCGGCCTCGCCGTCAACGTCATCGAGTGCTGACCGGAGACGTGCGCGCGGGGCGCCCTCCCGCCCCGCGCGCACACCGCCGACACGGGACGAACAGGGCGGACGCCGCCGACTTCACCGATCCGTACAAGAGCACCCAACCCGGGGACTATCGTGGTTGAACCCTTCGCGGAGGCCGGGCAGCGCCCGCGAAGGGTTCACGAAAGGCCAGGGAAAGGCCAGGGAGGCCGTGTGACGACGCAAGCCCCACCGGCGGTCCGCTTCTTCCGCGCCCACTGGCTCTTCCTGACCGCGCTGCTGGCCGGCTGCGCCCTGCGCGCCCTGGCCGTCCTCGGCTACCGCCCCGCCCTGTGGTTCTGGGCCGACTCCTTCGCCTACCTCAACACCGCGCTCGACCCCCGGCCCATGGAGTCACGCCCCAGCGGCTACTCGCTGTTCCTGTGGCTGCTCGGCCCCCTGGAGAGCGTCCAGGCCGTCGCCGTCGCCCAGCACCTGCTCGGCCTGACCACCGCCGTCTGCGTCTACCTCCTGCTCCGCCGGCTGGGCCGCCTCCCCGGCTGGGGCGCGACCCTCGCCGCGCTCCCCGCCCTGCTCGACGTCCACCAGGTCCAGCTCGAACACCTCATCATGGCGGACCTGCTCTTCGAGTTCCTGCTCGTGCTCGCCGTCACCCTCGTGATGTGGCGGCGGCGCCCTCCCGTCTGGGCCGCCCTGCTCGCCGGAGCCCTGCTCGCCGCGGCCACCGTCACCCGGACCGTCGGCCTCCCGCTCATCGCCGTCGTCGGCGTCTGCCTGCTGCTCCGCCGCGCCGGCTGGAGGGCGCTGCTCGCCACCGCGACCGCGAGCGCCCTCGTCCTCGGCGGATACGCCGCCTGGTTCCACTCCGAGCACGGCGACTACGGCATGACCCGCGGCAACGCCTTCCTCTGGGCCCGCACCATGACCTTCGCCGACTGCGCGAAGATCAAGCCCACCGGCCCCGAGGCCGCGCTCTGCCCCACCGAACCGCTGAGCGAGCGCAAGGCGCCCCCCGTCTACATCTGGGACGGGGACTCCCCGTTCAACAAGATCAAGGGTTCCTGGGCCGAACGCGACGCCCTCGCCGGCGACCTCGCCACGCAGGCCATCAGGGCCCAGCCCCTCGACTTCCTCCGCACCGGCCTGGCCGACCTGGCCCACGTCTTCGACTGGCAGCGCCGCGTCTACCCGACCGAGGGCGACCAGAGCGCCTACGTCTTCCCCGAGGGCACCACCTCACTGCCCGACGGCGCCGCCTCCCGCGGCCGCACCGCCGAGGAGATCATCACCGCCTACCAGGGCGGCCCCGGCGACACCTACCTCGCCGAACCCCACGCCGGCCGGCTGCGCGCCTACCAGGAGCACGGCTTCCTGCGCGGCCCCTTCCTCGGCGTCATCCTCCTCATCGGCCTGATCGGCGTGCTGACCCGGTGGCGGCACCTCGGCGGCCCCGTGCTCCTGCCCTGGGCCGCGGCCGCCGTCCTGATCGCACTGCCGCAGTTCGTCGCCGCCTTCGACCACCGCTACGTGGTGCCCGCCGTGCCACTGGCCTGTCTGGCCGCCGGCCTGGCCTTCGCCAGGAACACCGCCCCCGACGAGCCCGCACGGACCTCCCCCGCGGAACCCGCGGGCGACGAGGGCGACGGCGGCGACGGAGACGGAGACGGAGACGAAGGATGGTGGCCCTCAGCGACGGCGGACATGAAGACGGACGAGCACCCCCAGCCCATCGTCCCCCACCGCCCGTCGAACCCGGTCGACGGCGTCCTCGTTCATCCGCTCCACCAGCCCGCCGACGTCGGTGGCGGGCCCGCAGCTCACCGCGATCCGGACCCGGTCCCCCTCGACCGTCCTGACCTGCACCCGGCCGAGCCCTTCGACTTCTTTAAGCGCCACCCCCAGCATCGCGATGCCGGTCTCGCTGCGCCTGCCCCGCCGTCCCCAGCCCAGCGCCCGCAGCAGCCAGCGCACACAGACAAGCCCCAGTACTACAAGTACTAGCGCGGCCAGCCATCCCGACCCCGGATCCTGCTCCAACCGGCCCGAAAGCCCCTGGTCCAGCACCGGACCGGCGGCCGGATGGCCCGGGATCCGCCCCAGCCCGCGCAGCACGCCGTACAGCCCGGCCCCGGCCAGCGCCGTCCCGACCACGGCCAGCCCGATCCGGTTGCCCAAGTACGCCCTCACCGCCCGGCCCGCCCGCGTAGTCGCACCACGACCTCGTCACCGCACATCGCGCCCAGCGCCACCAGCCGGTCCCCGACCGCCGCGCCGACCCGGCGGAGCAACCGCCCGTCCCCGTCCGCCCCGGCCACCCCGTCCGCCCCGGGCACCACGACGACCTCCACGTACCGGCGTCCCAGACGCACCCGCGCCCCGGACACCCCCTCCACCGCCAGCGCCGCGTCCCGCAGCGTACGGCGCAGCCCCGCCCGGGTCATCCCGATCACCGCCAGCGGATCACCCGTCTCCAGCGGGACCAGCCGGGTCCGCCCCGGCACCACCGCCAGCACGACCAGCGACGACCCCGCCGCCACCAGGACCAGCCCCGCGCCCAGGACCACCGGATCCGACCAGCTCAGCCCACCGGCCCCGGCCGCGAACCCGGCGTACGACGCCAGCGCGGCGGGCGCCCGGACCAGCAGGGCCACCGTCCCGGCGGCCGCGGCGCACAGCACCACGGAGGACACCAGCGCGGTCACCGCACCCGCCGGGCTCCGGTCCGGCCGCAGCGACCGCACCACCCTGCGGCGGTCCACCTGGCGGACCGGCGCCTCGAGCACGCCCGCCGGACCCACCGGGGTCTCCTGGAGAGTAGTCATCACCCGGCCAGGTCTACGACGGTCCCGCCCCCGGAGGGAGGGCGCGACGCACCCGGGCGCCCGAATCCGGACCCGGCCTTGGCCGGGAAATTACCCGCGCGCGGTTAACGTGAGAACTACTCATGTTATCTGCGCGCGGTTATCCTGCCCTCAACCCCACCCACCGGCCCACGAGGAGAACGATGGACGACCAGCGGCGCTACGACCACGCCACCGCCCACCTCGACCCGCCCCTCGCCATCCTCGACCTCGACGCCCTGACCGCCAACGCCACCGACATGACCCGCCGCGCCGCCGGCAAACCCATCCGCGTCGCCAGCAAATCCCTCCGCTCCCGGCCCGTCCTCGAACACATCCTCACCCTCGACGGATTCAGCGGCGTCATGGCCTTCACCCTCCCCGAAGCCCTCTGGCTCGCCTCCACCGGCATACGCGACATCCTCGTCGGCTACCCCACCACCGACCGCGCCGCCCTCACCCGCCTCGCCACCGACCCGCACGCCGCCCGCGAGATCACCCTCATGGTCGACCGCACCGACCACCTCGACCTCATCGAGACGACCCTCCACGGCCTCGGCGGCCGCAACGAACTCCGCCTCTGCATCGACATCGACGCCGGCTACGTCGCCCTCGGCGGCGGATTCCGCGCCGGCGCCCTCCGCTCCCCCATCCGCGACGCCGACCAGGCCACCGACCTCGCCGCCGACATCGCCAAACGCCCCGGCCTCCGCCTCGCCGGCCTCATGGCCTACGAAGCCCAGATCGCCGGCGTCGGCGACGCCCCACCCGGCAACCCCCTCATGACCCGCGCCATCCGCTGGATGCAGGACCGCTCCCGCCGCGAACTCGCCCTCCGCAGAGCGGCCATCGTCCAGGCCGTCCGCCAGCTCGCCGACCTCGAATTCGTCAACGGCGGCGGCACCGGCAGCCTCGACACCACCACCCGCGAGAAAGCCGTCACCGAACTCACCGCCGGATCCGGCTTCTACCACCCGCGCCTGTTCGACTTCTACCGGGACTTCACCGGCCGCCCCGCCGCCCTCTTCGCCCTGCCCGTCGTCCGCCGCCCCGGCCCCCGCACCGTCACCGTCCTCGGCGGCGGCTACCCCGCCTCCGGCGCCCCCGGCCCCGACCGGCTCCCCCAGCCCTACCTGCCCGCCGGCCTCCGCTACGACCCCCGCGAAGGCGCCGGGGAAGTCCAGACCCCCCTCACCGGACAGGCCGCCGAAGACCTCCGCCCCGGCGACCGCGTCTGGTTCCGCCACGCCAAAGCAGGCGAACTCTGCGAACGCTTCGCCACCCTCCACCTCGTCGAGGGCGACCGCGTCACCGGCCAGGCGCCCACCTACCGCGGCGAAGGCCACACCTTCCTGTGACCCCCGCCTCCCAGGCGGGCCCCCACGACCGGCCGCCCACCGGCACCGGCCGCCGCACCGGGCGGCCACCTCCCCGCACCGGCCGGCATCCCGGCTTCCAGCACGCGCCCACCGGCACCGGCCGCCGCACCGGGCGGCCCCGCGTCACCTGCGGCGCCGCCGCCTCACCAGCACGACCACCGCGCCGACCACCAGCACCGCACCCACACCGACCAGCACCGGAGCCAGCGGCGGCGCCTCCTCCGCCCACAGGTCCTGCGGCTCCTCACCCGGCTTGACCGCACGCGGGGACGCCCCCACCGCGTCACCGATCCTGTCCCCCAGGGAGGCGACGAACTCCTTCGCGTTCGCCTCCATCCTGGCGACGGTCCGCCGCGCGACGTTCCTCGGACGCACCCGGTCCGCGATCTCGTCGACCGTCCGGGCCAGCTCCGCACGCGTGCGCTCGATCCGCCGCTCCAGCTCCGCGGGATCGGTCTCCGCCATGGCTCTCCTCTCATCGCCCTCGACACCGATCAGTCTGTCAGGTCCGGGCTCCTCCGGCACTTCGCGCAGGCCGGTAGGTTGGCCGCCGAGAACCACTCTCCGGAGGAACCGTGACGAAACTCGAACCAGGCGACGCCGCCCCGGACTTCGCCCTCCCGGCCGCCGACGGCACCACCGTCTCCCTGGAGGCCCACCGCGGCAGGCAGGTCATCCTGTACTTCTACCCGGCCGCCATGACCCCCGGCTGCACCAAGCAGGCCTGCGACTTCCGCGACAGCCTGGACTCCCTGGCCGCCGCGGGCTTCGCCGTACTCGGGGTCTCCAAGGACACCCCCGCCAAGCTGGCGAGGTTCGCCGAGCACGACGCCCTGACCTTCCCCCTGCTCTCCGACCCCGGACTGGAGGTGCACAAGGCCTACGGCGCCTACGGCGAGAAGACGATGTACGGCAGGACCACCGTCGGCGTCATCCGCTCCACCTTCGTCATCGACGCCGACGGGAAAATCGCCAAGGCCCTCTACAACGTGAAGGCGACGGGCCACGTCGCCCGCCTCCGCCGCGACCTCGGCCTCGACTGAACACCCGTTTTTCGCCATTTAAGATGATTTATCCATGCCCCAAGAATTGTCACTCCCTTGACCTAGACTTGGGGCATGCCAATCAAATACAAGTACACCCCAGAAATGCTCGCCGAGGCGGCGGCCAACTCCCGCAGCATCGCCGACGTCCTCCGCCACCTCGGCATCAAGTGGACGGGCGGCTCCCACGCCCACATCAGCCGCCGCCTGAAGCACTTCGGCATCGACACCTCCCACTTCCTGGGACAGGCGCACCGCCGGGGCCAGACCTTGCCTCCTCGACGCCGCCCCGATCAGATTCTCGTCGTTCTCCCCGAAGGGAGCCCTCGCCCCAGCCCCAGGCAGCTCCGGAGGTGCCTGATCACCCTCGGGGTGCCACATCGCTGTGCGGGATGTAAGATCGGGCCCGTCTGGCGAGGTCAGCCTCTGACACTGCATGTCGATCACATCAGCGGCGACTGGCTGGACAACAGAAAAGAAAATCTGCGCTTTCTCTGCCCGAACTGCCATTCGCAGACGGACAACTTCGCAGGGAAGGGCAGGGGGTCGTAGTCCAGCGGTAGAGACACACGGTTTAGGTCCGTGCCAGCGCGGGTTCGAATCCCGCCGACCCTACAGAACAATCATCAAATATACATGCGGTGACCTCAATCCGAGGGCCACCAGCGTGACCCTCTCCCCGCAAGACGTCTTTTTCATCGAAGATTCACTTTCCAGCGGAAAATCGAAATCCCGGTCCGCGATCATACGCGAGGCACTCCGCCTTCTCCGAGAGAAGGCTGAGGAAAAAGAACGCGCAACCGCGCTTGAAACGGCGCTTGAGCGTGAGTACGAGATCGCCTTCAGTGAGTGGGACGACAGCGAGAGCGTTGCCTGGGACGACACCACCACCCGGCACGCGGACTCCCTGATCCGCCCGACGGCGACCGGGGATGACGGAACAGGCCGTCATCCCAGACTGCCATCCAGCGGAAACGTCACGGCGTAGAAGGTCCAGGGTCCGGCACGGTGCAGAGGTCGCTCTGGGTGGGGCCGCAGACGTACGGCTGACCGAAGCCGTCGCCGGGGACGCGGCCGTCGGAGCCGCTCTGGGGGTCTCGCCCCTGGTCGGAGCCGTCCGGCCCGTTGTCGGGGCCGTACCAGTCGTTCTGGTCGCCCCAGCCGTCGCGGCTGGGTTCCTGGTCGAGGTCGGCTCTCTGGTCGCGGTCGCCGACGCGTCGCTCGTCCGTGCGGGTGAAGGCGTTTCCGGCGCGGTGGCGGTCGCCGATGGTGTCGAGGACGGTGACGGCTCCGCCGCCGATGAGGGCGCCGATGAGGGCTGCGGCGGTGATCTGGAGGGGTTTGCTCCGGGCGGCGTGGGTGAGGCGGGCGATGCGGCCGGGCCTGGGGTGTTCGGTGGTGGGCGCGGTCGTGCCGGAGGCGGTGGTGGCCCAGCCGGGGGCGGTCCAGCCGGGGCCGCCGGGGGTGTAGGGGCCGCCGTACGCGCCGGGGCCGCCGGGGCCGGTGGGGGGTTGCACGGAGGACGCGGGGTCCGGCGTGGGGGTCTGCGCGGGCAGGCGCCGGGTGTCACCGTCTCGGACCTCCGGATCGCGCGGCGGGTTCTCCTCGCCGCGCGATCCGGGGTTGTTGCGATCCGCCGTCACAGACCACTCTCCCTTTACTCACCCCCTGTGGGGGTGCTCCCGGAAACCATGGTGCCGGAGGGGGCGTAAGCGTCACGTAAGGGGCGGATGGCGTGCGACCTGAGTCGTAGGCGCGTCTCCGTCTTTCGGTGGAAGGGCGCTGATCTGCGGATACGTATGGTTGTGTCATGTTCGGCAGATTGCATGCCTGGGGCGGGCGTCATCCGAGGGTCCTGGACACCCTGTGGCTGGCGCCGTTCCTGCTGTTCGCGGGGTACTTCCTGGTGTCCGTCACCCTGAATCCGGATCTCTATCCGGGCGATGTCCCCCCGGCGGCGCTGTGGGCGCTGGGTGCGGCGCTGGTGGTGCCGTTGTTCTGGCGGCGGCGGTGGCCGGTGCCGGTGTTCGGGGTCGTGGCGCTGGTCTGCTTCGTGCAGTGGCTGGCGGGGGTGGAGGCGACGCCGGTCAATCTGGCGGTGCTGGTGGCGATGTACGCGGTGGCGTCGTACCGGCCGCTGCGGTGGGCGGTGGCGGCGGGTGCGGTGGCCGAGCTGGGGCTGGCGCTGGCGTTCGGGCGGATCACCGAGGAGCCGGATCCGAAGATGTGGGCGAGCACGTCGGTGTTCGTGGTGGCGGTCTGGCTGGCGGGCATCTACGCGAACACGCGCCGTCGTTATCTGGAGAGCCTGGAGGAGCGGGCCGAGCGTGCGGAGCGGGAGCGGGACCAGCGGGCGCGGCTGGCGGCGGCGGAGGAGCGCACGCGCATCGCGCGGGAGCTGCACGACGTGGTGGCGCACAACGTGAGTGTGATGATCGTGCAGGCGGACGGGGCGGGGTACGCGATCGACAGTGATCCGGAGCAGGCTCGGCTGGCGGTGCGAGCGGTCTCGGCGGCGGGGCGGCGGGCGCTGGCGGAGATGCGCCGGATGGTGGGGGTGTTGCGGACGGACGCGGAGGCGGTGGAGGGGGAGTACGCGCCGCAGCCGGGGTTGTCGCAGCTGGATGCCCTGATGGAGCAGGTGCGGTCGTCGGGGTTGCCGGTGGAGGTGCGGGTCTCGGGGGCGGTGCGGGAGTTGCCGGAGGGGGAGCAGCTGGCGGTGTACCGGATCGTGCAGGAGGCGCTGACGAATACGCTCAAGCACGGCGGTCCGGGGAGCAGGGCCGAGGTGGAGCTGGAGTACGGCGTGCGTGAGCTGGTGGTGCGGGTGGCCGATGACGGCCGGGGGGTGGCGGCGCCGGGTGGGCCGGGGGGTCATGGCCTGGTCGGGATGCGTGAGCGGGTGATGGTGTACGGCGGGAGCCTGGAGGCGGGGCCGCGGCCGGGGGGCGGTTTCCGGGTGGTGGTGCGGCTGCCGGTGGGTGAGCTGGGCGGGAGCCGGGCGGCGTGAGGGTGCGGGCCGGGTCCGGGGTGCGGGTCCGCGGTGGTCTCGCCGGGGCGGGCCGGGAGGGGCGGGCGGCGTGATCCGGGTGATGCTGGTCGACGACCAGGAGTTGTTGCGGACGGGGTTCCGGATGGTGCTGGGGGCGCAGCCGGACATCGAGGTGGTGGCGGAGGCGGCCGACGGTCGCGCCGCGGTGGAGGCGCTGCGGGGGACGGGCGGCGCCTCCGGGGTCGGCGGCGGAGTCGGCGGAGTCGGCGGAGTCGGCGGAGTCGGCGGAGTCGGCGGAGTCACGGTGGACGTCGTGCTGATGGACGTGCGGATGCCGGTGATGGACGGGGTGGAGGCGACCCGGTTGATCTGCGCGGCGGAGGGGGGTCCGCGGGTGCTGATCCTGACGACGTTCGATCTGGACGAGTACGTGTTCGCGGCGTTGCGGGCGGGGGCGTCGGGGTTCTTGTTGAAGGACGTGCCGCCGGCGGAGCTGGTGAGCGCGATCCGGGCGGTGCACGGCGGGGACGCGGTGGTGGCGCCGGGTGCGACGCGGCGGTTGCTGGAGCGGTTCGTGGTGCATCTCCCGTCGCCGGGTGGGGCGGATCCGGCCGCGGTGTCGTCGTTGACGGCGCGGGAGCGCGAGGTGCTGGTGCTGGTGGCGCGGGGGTTGTCGAACATGGAGATCGCCGGGCGGCTGGAGCTGGCGGAGGCGACGGTGAAGACGCATCTGGGGCGGGTGCTGGCGAAGCTGGGGTTGCGGGACCGGGCGCAGGCGGTGGTGTTCGCCTACGAGACGGGTTTGATCGTTCCGGGGGCGGCGGGTTAGCCCGCCCGGCGGGCCGGCCCCCGGCTGGTCGGGTCCGGGCGGGCTCGGTCCGGGCGGGCCGGGTTCCGGGCGGGCCGGGTCCGGGGTCGCGGAGCGTCCGTGCGGGAGGGTCGCGGCGAGTCTGAGATTTCTCGGTTTTTTCTTCTCCGGGATGTCGAGAGCGCGGTGCCGGCTCCGACCTGTTGCCGAGAAGACGGTTCGGACCGGTTCCCCGCGGGGGCCGCGACGGAGGAGGGATCGCAGATGAGCAAGGTCGTTGTGGGCATGTCCGTGTCGCTCGACGGGATCGCCGGCGGTGCGAGCGAGGCCGACTGGTGGCCGGTCCACGAGAAGGTCCTCGGCTGGCTGTTCGACCTGAGGAGCTGGCGGGCCGCGCAGGGCATGGAGGGCGGCCGGGACAACGCCGACTCCGAGCTGTGGGCGGAGTCGTACGGGCGGATCGGGGCTCAGGTGATGGGCCGGAACATGTTCGACTTCGGGGTGGAGCACTGGGGGGAGAACCCGCCGTTCCACGCTCCGGTGTTCATCGTGACGCACCGGGAGCGGGAGCGGGTCGTCAAGGAGGGCGGGACCAGCTACACGTTCGTCACCGACGGAATCGAGAGCGCGGTCAAGCAGGCGGTCGAGGCGGCGGACGGCAAGGACGTGCTGATCGCCGGCGGGGTGAGCGTGGCGCAGCAGGCGATCGCGGCGGGGCTGGTGGACGAGCTGGAGCTGCATGTGGCGCCGGTGCTGATCGGCCGTGGTCTGCGGTTGCTGGAGAACCTCGGCGGTGAGTTCGTCCCGCTGGAGAGCACCCGGGTGGTGGGGTCGTCCGGGGTGGTGCACCTGCGGTACTCGGTGGTGCGGTGAGCCGGTGCCCGGGTGGTGGAGCCCGGGCGCCGAGGTGGGTCCCATCGGCCGAATGGCCGATGGGACCTCTACTGCGCGGGTCGCACCGGCCCGTTCCCGGTGCCCCTTCGGCTGAGGGGAAGTCCGTCCGCTGGTCCGATGGATCACGCCTTTCCCGGCAATAGCGTTTTTCCCGGCTTGAACGAACGCACTGATCGCCGAGGAGAGAACGCATGACGATCACCGGAGAGGTGGGCGCGTGGAGCGCGCGGGAGGACAGGGCGCCGGCGGTGGTCGCCCGGGGGCTGACGAAGGTCTACGGCCAGGGGAACGCGGCGGTGCACGCCCTGCGGGGGGTGGACGTCTCCTTCGCGACGGGCGCCTTCACGGCGATCATGGGTCCTTCCGGCTCCGGTAAGTCCACGCTGATGCACTGCCTGGCCGGGCTCGACACGGTCAGCGGCGGGCGGGTGCACATCGGGGACGTGGAGCTGACCGGGTTGAACGACAAGCAGCTGACGCTGCTGCGCCGGGAGCGGATCGGTTTCATCTTCCAGGCGTTCAACCTGCTGCCGACGCTGACCGCGGAGCAGAACATCCGGCTCCCGCTGGAGATCGCGGGCCGCCAGGCCGACCAGGTCCTGTTCGACCGGGTGGTGGAGACGGTGGGGCTGCGCGACCGGCTGGGGCACCGGCCGACGGAGCTGTCGGGCGGCCAGCAGCAGCGGGTGGCGGTGGCCCGGGCGCTGATCAGCAAGCCGCAGGTCATCTTCGCCGACGAGCCGACCGGCAACCTGGACTCGCGCAGCGGGGCGGAGGTGCTGTCGTTCCTGCGGGCGTCGGTGCGGGACCTGGGGCAGACGATCGTGATGGTCACCCATGACCCGGTGGCGGCGTCGTACGCCGACCGGGTGGTGTTCCTGCGTGACGGTTCGCTGGTCAGCGAGCTGGACCGGCCGACTCCGCAGAGTGTGCTGGACACGCTGATGAAGCTGGAGGCGTGAGGTGCTGCGGACGACTCTGGCCGGGTTGCGGGCGCACCGGTTGCGGTTGCTGCTGACGTCCCTGGCGATCGCGCTGGGGGTGGGTTTCATCGCGGGCACGTTCGTGCTCACCGACACGATCCAGGCGGGGTACACGGAGAAGTTCGCCGCGGCGGGCGACAGGATCGACGTCGCGGTCTTCCCCGGCAAGGACGGGGAGGGCCGCCCGGACGAGCGGCCGGTGCTCTCCGACGCGGTGCTGGAGAAGGTGCGCCGGGTGGACGGCCTGGCTGACGCGCAGGGGCTGGTGCGGGGCACGGCCGCGCTGCTCGGCAAGGACGGCAAGGCCGCCGGTGACTTCCCGACGAACGGCGTCTCGATCCCCCGGGGCGCGCTCAACCGCACGGTGATCACCGCCGGTGCGGCGCCGGCCGACGGGCGGCAGGCCGTGCTGGACGACAACACCGCGAAGAAGTACGGCTTCGCGGTGGGCGACACCATCGCGGTGCTGGACTCCGAGGAGGTCCGGCACGAGTTCACGCTGGTGGGCCTGTTCGACGTCGGGCTGGACCAGGAGCTCGCCTACAGCGGCGCGGTGGGGTTCACCACCGAGACGGCCCGGGCGATGACCGGCGCGAAGGGCTTCGGTGAGATCGACGCCCTCGCCGCCGAGGGGACGGGCCAGCAGGAGCTGCGCGACGCGGTCGCCGCCGCTCTCGGGAAGGGCTTCACGGTCAAGACCGGTGAGGACTACGCCGCGGACATGGCGCAGGCCAACGGCGCCGACAACCGGATGATCACTCTGGGGCTGCTGCTGTTCGGTGTGGTGTCGATGTTCGTGGCGGCGCTGGTCATCTACAACACGTTCAACATCCTGGTGGCGCAGCGGACGCGGGAGATGGCGCTGCTGCGCTGCATCGGGGCGACCCGCCGGCAGGTGTTCGGCTCCGTCGTGCTGGAGTCGGCGGTGGTGGGGCTGGTCTCCTCCGTGCTGGGTCTGCTGCTCGGCTACGGCCTGGGGGCGGGGGCGCTGGCCGTGCTGAGGTCGCTGGACGCGCCGCTGCCGTCGTCGGCGGTGTCCCTGGCTCCGCGCACGATCGCGGTGGGGCTGGTCATCGGGTTGGTGGTGACGGTGGGCGCGGCGCTGCTGCCGGCACGCTCGGCGACGCGGGTGGCGCCGATCGCGGCGCTGCGCACGCAGGTGGAGGAGCACACCTTCCGGGCGGGCGTGGTCCGCGTGGTGTTCGCCGCGCTGTTCCTGCTCGCGGGCGGGGGTGTGACGGCGGCGGGGCTGGTCATGGACGCGGGGCAGGCGGCGCTGCTCGCGGTGATGGCCGGCGGGGCGCTGGTGTTCCTGGCGGTGCTGATCCTGGGGCCGGTGCTGGTGCGGCCGCTCAGCGCGTTCGCGGGCTGGCTGCCGGCCAGGCTCTTCGGGGTGGCGGGCAGGCTCGCCACGGACAACTCGCGGCGCAACCCGAAGCGGTCGGCGACCACCACGGTGGCGCTGACGGTGGGGGTGACGCTGATGACGCTGATCGCCGTGCTGACGGGCACCCTGCGGGAGACGTACTCGGCGAAGCTGGACGAGCAGTTCCCGGTGGACTACATGGTCCAGCCGCAGGACTGGGACGCGCAGCTGCCGCGGGCGCTGGCGGAGGACCTGCGGTCGCGGCCGGAGCTGACCTCGGTCCTGGCGCTGCGCGGCACCACGGCGGAGGTCGGCGGGAAGGGCGCGGAGTACGAGGTCGGCACGTTCACCGCGGCGGCGGACTTCCGTCCGGAGCTGGAGTCGGGCTCGCTCGGGGAGCTGAGGCCGGGTACGGCGATGCTGGAGGAGGGTGCGGCGCGGAGCCTGGGCGTCGGGGTCGGCGACCGGGTCCCGGTGGAGACGAAGGAGGCCGGGACCGTCGAGCTGACGGTGGTGGCGCTGTTCGACCGGGAGAGCGCGAGCCTGTCCGAGGTGACCGTGCCGGAGCGGGAGTTCGACCGCTACTTCGGCGCGGTGGGTGACAGCCGGATCATGGTGAACGCGCGGGACGGGGTGGCGCTGGAGCGGGCGCGGGCGGCCGTGGACGCGGCGGCGCAGCCGTACCCGACGGCGAAGGTCGCCAGCTCGACGGACATCCGCGGCGAGTTCGACGAGGCGCTCGACATGATGCTGATGATCATCACGGGTCTGCTGGGCCTGGCGGTGCTCATCTCGCTGCTGGGCATCGCCAACACGCTCTCGCTCTCGGTGCACGAGCGGACCCGCGAGTCGGCGCTGCTGCGGGCGCTGGGCCTGACCCGTCCCCAGTTGCGGCGGATGCTCTCGGTGGAGGCACTGATCCTGGGCCTCATCGGCGCCCTGGTCGGTGTCGTGCTCGGGGTGGTCTACGCGTGGGCGGCGGCGCACACGCTGACCAATGACGTCCACTTCGAGGTGCCGGTCCTGCAGGTGCTGGCGTTCATGGCGCTGTCGGGCCTGGCCGGGGTGGTCGCGGCGGTGCTGCCGGCGCGCCGGGCGGCGCGGGCGTCCATCGTCGGCTCGCTGGCGAGCGGCTGAGCGGGGGTCTCCGGCCGGGGCCGGGTCTGCGCCCCCGGGAGGGCACTACCGGGGGCGGAGGCCCGGCCACTGCTCGGCCACGGTCTCGGGGTTGAGCAGGGGGCGGATGAAGATCTCGCCGGTGGTCCTGTCGATGACGATGCAGCCGGAGCCGACGGTGCCGGGCAGCGTGGCGGGATCCTCCTCCCCCGGCTGCCGGGCCCAGGCGACGTAGCCTTCCTTGAAGGCGTGGATCCTGACCTCCAGGGCGGCGCCGAGCGGGCGCACGCCGTTGAAGTACTCCTCCGCGACGGTCCTGGCCTGGTCGAGGTTCACAGCGCCCGCCCCTCTCCGTCGATCAGCACGCAGAAGACGCCGGTCACCGCGTCGTAGGGCGGTTCGACGGCCATGTGGCCGCGCTGGGCGTCGATCCAGATGACCTCGCCGCCGGAGTTGACGGCGTTCCAGGCGTGGCTGCCGCCGCCCGGCCAGCGGGTGACGAGGAGCGCGGCGGAGCCGTGTCCTCCGTCGAGCAGCCGCTGCGCGATCAGGGTGTAGGCGGCGCGGCCGGCGCCGGCGAGCTGGAAGCGGTGGCCCAGCCAGCGTTCGGCGCGGGCGGTGCCGTCGCTCTCGCCGTCGAGGACGGGTTTGCCGATCCGGTCGTACTCGGGGTGGCGGGCGGCGGCCACGGTCGGCATGCCGTACCAGGTGGCGAGTACCGCGAGCGCGCAGTCGAGGGCGTTGGTCGCGCGGAACGGGTCGTCGGCGGGGCCGGAGGCGTTGATCAGCCGGATCCACATGCCGCGGGGGTCGGGGAAGCGCCGGGGCGCCCCGCGCTCGTCGGCCGGTACGGCCCGCTCGATGTCGGCCTGGGCCTGCGGTTCGGGCCTCGACAGGCCGCCCGCCACGCCGTACGGCCGGCAGCGGTCGAGCCGGGGCGGCCGCCACGGCCGGCGTTCGGGTTCGCGGGGGGCGGCCACGACGACGGAGGCGGCCCCGTCCAGTTCGAAGTCACGCCACCGTTTCCCGTCCGCGGTCACGACCGGGTTGTAGACCCCTGCGGGTACGGACCATCGCGTCACATGCACCCCCTGTCACCCATGTTTCGCAAGCCCCGATCGTAGGGCGGTCACCGGGGCGGCGCGGGGGAGTTGGCCAGATCGGGACCCGGCCGTCCTCTCCGGCGGGGGCACGGGAGGGTGGTGCCCCCGGGGTTTTCGGGGGCACCGGGTCCCGTCCGTTCCCCGGCCGGCCGTGACCGGGAGCGGGCGGGATCCCGGCCGGTCCGTGGCCGGGCTCAGGCGACGGTGACGGTGACGGTGTGCAGGCCGGTGGCGCCGTCGGGGGCCACCGGGGTGCGCTCGGCGGTCTGGGTGTAGCCGGTGGCGTCGGTGGCCCGCACCTCGATGGTGTGCTCTCCCGGGGTGGCGTCCCAGTCGTCGACGACCCACTGGCGCCAGGTGTCGGCCGTGGGGGCCTGGGCCAGCCTCGCCTGCCGCCAGGGCCCGCCGTCGACGCGTATCTCGACCGCGTCGACCCCCTTGTGCTGGGCCCAGGCCACGCCGGCGACCACCGTGCGGCCCGGCGCCAGGCGCGCCCCGGGCCTGGGCAGGTCGATGCGGGACTGCGTCTTGACCGGGCCCTCGGCGGCCCAGCCGCGCGGTGTCCAGTAGGCCTCGTCCCGGTCGAACCGGGTGACCTTGATCTCCGTCACCCATTTGGTCGCCGAGACGTAGCCGTACAGGCCGGGGACGACCATCCGGGCGGGGAAGCCGTGGTCGACGGGGAGTGTCTCGCCGTTCATCGCGACCGCCAGGAGCGCGTCGCGGCCGTCGAGGACGACGCCGGCCGGGGTGCCGCAGGTCCAGCCGTCGGCGGAGACGCTGAGCAGCATGTCGGCGCCGGCGCGCACACCTGCCTCGCGCAGCAGGTCGGCCAGGCGGACGCCGAGCCAGCGGGCGTTGCCGATGTACGGCCCGCCGACCTCGTTGGAGACGCAGCAGAGCGTCACGTCGGCCTCCACCAGGGGCCGCGCCAGCAGGTCCGCGAAGGTCAGCTCGACCTGCCGGTCGACCATGCCGCCGATCCTGAGGGTCCAGCCGCGGGGGTCGACCCGGGGGACGACGAGGGCGGTGTCCACCCGGTAGAAGTCGTGGTTGGGGGTGAAGAACGGCGAGAGCCCCTTGATCCTCAGGTCGCTTCCGGCGGGCACCGGCCGGGCGGGGACCGCCGGGCGGGGCAGCGCCAGTCCGGCGCGGGCCGCGTCCACCTCGGAGCGTCCCGTGAACAGTCGTCCGGCCACCGCCCCGGCTCCGGCCGCGACCGCGCCGCCGAGCGCGGCGGTCAGCAGCCCTCTCCGGTCGAAGGAGCGCGGCTCCTCCCCCGCGCGCATGACAGCCGGGACCTGCACACCGGGCGGCTCGCCCTCCGCGCGCATGGCCGCCGGGGTCTGCACGCCGGGCGGCTCCTCCCCGCCGGTCCCGGTGGGGAGGAGCGCGCGGCGCAGCAGGCGGGACAGCGTGAACACCCCGGCCGCCACCCCGAGCAGCGTGGGCAGGGCGTCGGCCGGTCCCGCGCCGGGACGGGTCAGGACCGCCAGGATGCCGAGGGCGCCGAACCCGCCCAGGAGCGCGGCGCCGTACCGGAGGTCGCGGGCGGCCAGGATCCCGGCGTACGCGGCGGCCGCGGCGAGGACGGCGAGCACCCCCGCGAGCAGGACGGTCTTGTCGTGCTCGCCGAAGGTCCGGATCGCCCAGTCCTTCAGCCAGGCGGGTGTCAGGTCGACGGCGGCGTTCCCGGCCGCCACCACGGGGAAGGCGGAGGCCTTCACCAGGGCGGCGGCGGGCAGGGAGAGCCCGGCCGCCACCGCGCCCGCGACCAGCCCGGCCAGCGCCGCGGCCCAGGAGGGCAGGCGCCCGTTGTTCTCCATGCCCCGACGTTACGCCCGCCGGGCGGCCGGAATTGTCACGCTCCGGTCACGCCGAGGTTGTCACGCTCCGGTCATACGGCCGAGGTTGCACGCTCCGGTCATACGGGGGTCATGCGGGGGCCGTGCGGGCGGACGGTCACGCGACCGGGCGGGCGGACACCGGTGGAGGCGCCGACGGGCCCGGTCACGCCAGGCCGAGCGCCTCGGCCAGGATCGGGACCAGGGCGCGGAAGGCCCGGCCCCGGTGGCTGATCGCGTCCTTCTCCGCAGGCGTCAGCTCCGCGGTCGTGCGGGTCTCGCCCTCCGGCACGAAGACCGGGTCGTAGCCGAAGCCGCCGGTTCCGCGCGGGGCGCGGACGACCACGCCGTGCAGCGCGCCCTCGGCCACCCGTTCCTGCCCCGACGGGAGCGCCAGCGCCGCGGCGCACGCGAAGTGGCCTCCCCGGCGTCCCTCCGGCACGTCGGAGATCTGGGCGAGCAGCAGCTCCAGGTTCGCCCGGTCGTCGCCGTGCCGGCCGGACCAGCGGGCCGAGAAGATGCCCGGCATGCCGTTCAGGGCGTCCACGCAGAGCCCGGAGTCGTCGGCGATCGCGGGCAGGCCGGAGGCTCCGGCGACGGCGTGCGCCTTGAGCAGGGCGTTCTCCGCGAAGGTCAGGCCGGTCTCGGCGACCTCACCGATCTGCGGGAACTCCTCCAGGCCGACGATCTCGACCGGGAGCGCGGCGTCGGCCAGGATGCGGCGGAGTTCGGTGATCTTTCCCGCGTTCCTCGTCGCGAGGACGACCTTCATACGCCCGCTCACGCGCCCTCCTCCACCGGCCGCGCGAGCGGCGCCGCTGCGCCCGTGCTCCGCCCGCTCACGCGAGCGCCTCCTTCTGCAGGCGGGTGAGCTCGGCGCAGCCGGCGGCGCCGAGGTCGAGCAACTGGTCGAGGGCCGCCCGGTCGAACGGCCTGCCCTCGGCGGTGCCCTGCACCTCGACGAACTCTCCGGTCCCGGTCATGACGACGTTCATGTCGGTCTCGGCGGCGACGTCCTCGGTGTAGCAGAGGTCGAGCAGCGGCGTGGATTTCACGACGCCGACCGAGACGGCCGCCACCGAGGCGACCAGCGGGTCGCCCTTGCACATCTTCCGCTCGCGCATCCAGCGCACCGCGTCGACCAGCGCGACGTACGCGCCGGTGATGGCGGCGGTGCGGGTGCCTCCGTCGGCCTGGAGCACGTCGCAGTCGATCATGATCGAGTTCTCGCCCAGGATCTTGTAGTCGACGCAGGCGCGCAGGGAGCGGCCGATCAGGCGGGAGATCTCGTGCGTCCGGCCGCCGATCTTCCCCCGGACCGACTCGCGGTCGTTGCGGGTGTTCGTGGCCCGGGGCAGCATGGCGTACTCGGCCGTCACCCAGCCCTGGCCGCTGCCCTTGCGCCAGCGCGGCACGCTGTCCTGCACGGAGGCGGCGCACAGCACCCTGGTGCCGCCGAACTCGACGAGCACCGAGCCCTCGGCGTGCGCGAGCCAGTTGCGGGTGATGGTCACCGGGCGGAGTTGGTCGGGATTGCGTCCGTCTGCACGAGCCATGGACATCACCCTAGGTCATACACGGCCCCGCTCCGTGCGAGCTCCGTCCGCCCGCCGAAGCCGCCCCGGGAGGCGTCCGAGAGGATCTCGGCCGGGTCGTACCAGGGGACGAGGTGGGTCAGCACCAGGGTGCCCACCCCCGCCTTGGCCGCGTGCTCGGCGGCCTGCCGGCCGGACAGGTGCAGTCCCGGGGGGTTGTCCGGGCGGTCCAGGAAGGAGGCCTCGCACAGGAACACGTCCGCGTCGGCGGCCAGCTTGACCAGTTCGGCGGACTCGCCGGTGTCGGCGGAGTAGGCCACCGAGCGCCCGCCGTACGAGACGCGGAAGCCGAAGGTCTCGACCGGGTGCTCCATGCGCGCGCAGGTCACCTCGAACGGCCCCGCCTCGAAGGTGCCGGGGGTGAGCGCCGTGAAGCCGAAGGCGGTCTCGATGCCGGGCTCGTCGGGCATGCTGTAGGCGGCGGACAGACGGCGGGGCGCGTCCGCGGGCGCGTGGACCGGGACCTTCGGGTGCGGGCCGTCCGGGGAGTAGGTGCGCACCACGTGGTAGGGGCACAGGTCGAGGCAGTGGTCGGCGTGCAGGTGGGACAGGCAGATCGCGTCCACGTCGTACAGGCCGATGTGCCGCTGGAGGGCGCCCAGCGCGCCGTTGCCGAAGTCCAGCACCAGCCGGTAGCCCTCGGCCTCCAGCAGGTAGCAGGACGAGGGGCTGTCCGGCCCGGGGAAGCTCCCCGAGCATCCGACGATCGTCAGTTTCACTGCGGCCTCCTTCTCATCGCGTGGTCATCGCGACGCCGGCGTCGCCGGAGAGCTCGCCCACCGCCGCCGCCTCCACCGCCTCGATCTCCGGTCCGAGGAAGCGCCGGCCCAGCCGGGCGAACAGGCCGGTGTCGCCGGTGGTGAGGAAGCGGTGGCGGGGCGGGGCGCCACCGGCGGCGGCCAGGCCTTGGTCGTGCAGGATCCGGAAGACGTCCTTGGCCGTCTCGTCGGCGCTGGAGACCAGGGTGACGCCGTCCCCGGCGACGTAGGAGATCGCACCGGTCAGCAGCGGATAGTGGGTGCATCCGAGGATGAGCGTGTCGCAGCCGTCGGCGAGGATCGGCTCCAGATAGCCGCGGAGGACCTCGATGAGCTCCTCGCTCATCGTCTCCCCCCGCTCCACGAACTCCACCAGCCGGTGCGCGGCCACCCCGGTCAGGTGGACGTGCGGGGCCGCGGCGAAGGCGTCGTGGTAGGCCATCGACTCGATGGTGGCGCGGGTGGCGATGACTCCGACCCGGCCGTTGCGGGTGGCCCGCACGGCCCGCCGGGTCGCGGGCTGGATGACCTCCACGACCGGCACGTCGTAGCGTTCGCGCGCGTCCCGCAGCACCGCCGCGCTGGCGCTGTTGCAGGCGATGACGAGCATCTTGACCCCATGCTCGACGAGGTGGTCCATCACCTCCAGCGCGTAGGCCCGCACCTGTGCGATCGGCTTGGGCCCGTACGGCTGGCGCGCGGTGTCGGCCACGTAGAGGACCGACTCACCCGGCAGCTGGTCGATGATGGCCCTGGCCACGGTGAGGCCGCCCACCCCGCTGTCGAAGATTCCAATGCTCGTTTGCGACACGGTTCCCAAGGTTAGGCGACCGTCGGCGGGCGCTCACGGTAAGAATCCTCACAGTGTCCCTGGCGTCTCCGGCGTCTCCGGCGTCTCCGGCGTCTCCGGCGTCTCCGGGTCTCCGGCGCGGGCCCGCCGCCGGTCAGCCGCGGCCGACCCGGGCGAGCTGGCGGGACTGGGCGACGAGCCGCCCGGCGGAGTCCCAGACCTCGACGTCCTCGTCGAACCAGCCGTCCCCGATCAGCCTGCCGCTGCCGAGCACGGTGAGCCAGCCGGGGGCGGGCAGGGCGCGCAGGTGCCAGGTGAGGTCCACGGTCGGGGCCCAGCCGCGGGCCCCGGCGGAGAAGACCACCGGCGGCAGCGCGTCCACGGCCAGGGCCAGCACGTAGGGGTCGGGGTCCTGCGGCTCGGCCATCCGGAAGTAGGCGCGGCCCTCGGGCCGGCCGGTGGGCTCGCCGCCGAGCCAGCCGATGGTGGGCGGGTCGAACAGGACCTCCACCTGGGCGTTGAGAGTCATGTTGGACTCGGGCTTGGGGTCGGGCAGTTTGACGCACTGCTCGACCGGCGGCATGGCGGCCGACGGGCCGTCCGTCCAGTCGGGGGCCGCGCCGGTGAGGGTGGCGGTGGTGACGAAGGTGTCGATGAAGGGCCGGTCGTCCTGGACCAGGGTGGCGCGGGTCACCGTCGCGGTGCGGCCGGTCTTGACCTGCTCCAGGTGGACCCGGGCGGGGCCCGGCCGGGCCGCGCGCAGGAAGTGGGCGCTGGTGGTCACCGGGTGCGCGTGCGCGGAGGCGTCCACCGCGGCGCGGAGGATCACCGCCATCAGGTAGCCGCCGTTGAGGGGCCCGCCGATCGAGTAGCCGGGGTCCAGGCACACGTCGTAGGTGGTCTCGTCCACCCGGATCGCCTGCGTCGCCTCGTCGAACTTCGTCATCTTTAGTCCACTACCTCGCTTCACCCGGCGGCGCGGGCGTCCGTGGCGGCGCTCGGCCGCGCCCTCGCTCCTGATGTACGGCCCGGCGTCCCGCGGGACACTCAACCGAACCTTGTTCTAGTGGGCTCACTCTACCAATTCCCGGCGCCCGGCCGCGTCCCCGCCCGCACCGGCTCCGCCCGCACCTTTCACCGCGATCCAGGACAAAGCACCGAATCGACATAGAAGATTATTTTTGGGATCCCCCTCTCCACCGCCTCCCCGCGAGCCCCGTTCCCCGGGCCGGAGGGCGCGGTCCACGGCACGGATCCCCTGGTGAACGGCATATGGCAGGCGATCCACCGTTAGATGCCGCAAAGGCGCCGTTAGTTCAATGCAAGTGATTCGCTAGCAAGATGCACTAGCTTCTACATATCCCCGAAGTCCACCTTGTGAGTAGTGAGCATGTCTGCCAACAACCCCCCCGGTCAGTTCCCCGACCCGGGTCAGAATCCAGACAGGACGATCGCCTACCGTCCTCAGCCCAATGACCAGCCGCACACCCAGGCCTATCCCCAGCCCGGCGGCTACCCCCAGCAGGGCGGCGCCTACCCGCAGCAGGGTCAGCCCACCTACCCGCAGCAGGGCGCGGGAGAGTACCAGCAGACCCCTCCCCCCTACCCGCAGCAGGCCTACGGCCAGCAGCAGGCGTACGGCCAGCAGCCCCCCTACGGCCAGCAGCAGCAGGCGTACGGCCAGCAGCAGTACGGCCAGCAGCCCCCCTACGGCCAGCAGCAGCAGGCGTACGGCCAGCAGCCCCCCTACGGCCAGCAGGGCAACTGGCAGCAGGGCCCCGAGTTCCTCGGCGCCGGGCAGCCGCCCGCCCCGCCGGCGCGCAAGGGCCGCAGGAGCTGGCTGGTCGCGGTGGTCGCCGCACTGGTCGTGGCGCTCCTCGGCGGCGGCGGCTACGCCGCGGTCGGCCTCCTCAGCGGCGGCGGCGCCCAGCCGCACGACGTGCTGCCCGGCAACGCCGTCGGCTACGTCCGCCTCGACCTCGACCCGGCCGCCAACCAGAAGCTGGCGCTGTTCGAGATCGCGCGGAAGTTCACCGTCACCAAGGACTCCTTCACCGGCGACGACCCGCGCAAGGCCATCTTCGACCTGATCAAGAAGGACGGCAACGACCTGCAGAACCTGGACTACGCCGCCGACGTCGAGCCCTGGCTCGGCTCCCGCATCGGCGTGGCCGTGACCGCCCCCGCCAAGGCCGGCGAGAATCCCGGCGTCGTGGTCGCCGTCCAGGTCACCGACCAGGACAAGGCCAAGGCCGGGATCGCCAAGCTCGCCGACGGCGGCGAGTACGGCATCGCCTTCCGCGACGACTACGCGCTGATCTCCGAGAACCAGCAGCAGGCCGACCAGGCCGCCCAGGCGGACCCGCTCTCCAAGAACGAGAACTTCTCCGCCGACCTGTCCGACCTCGGCGAGGACGGCGTCCTGTCCTTCTGGGCGAACCTCGCCGAGATCGCGAAGCTCGCCCCTGAGGCGACCTCCGCCGAGAACGCCGCCACCCTGGAGATGGTGAAGAACGCCCGGTTCGCCGGCGCGCTCCGCTTCGACGGCGACTACGTCGAGATCGCCGGCGTCGTCCGCGGCGTCGACTCCCCCGAGATCAGCGACCCCGAGCCCAACCAGCTCGGCAAGCTCCCGGCCTCCACCGCCGCGGCGATCTCGTTCTCCGGTCTCGGCGAGACCCTCGGCAAGCAGTGGAACGAGGTCATGAAGGCGGCCGGTCAGGGCGCCGGCGGCACCCAGTCCTTCCAGCAGTTCACCGACCAGGCCCAGCAGCAGTACGGGCTGAAGTTCCCCGACGACCTGGTGACCCTCCTCGGCACGAACCTCACCGTGGCCCTGGACGAGAACGGCCTCGACGCCAACGCGCCCAAGATCGGCGCCCGTATCGCCACCGACCCGGCCAAGGCGCAGGAGGTCGTCGGGAAGTTCGAGAAGCTCCTGGCCGACTCCGGCGCCACCGCGCAGCTCGGCAAGGCCACCGGCGACGGCCTCCTCGTGCTGGCCAGCTCCCAGGAGTACGCCGACGCGCTCGCCAAGGACGGCACCCTCGCCGAGAGCGAGGCCTTCCAGCTCGCCGTCCCGAACGCCGAGAGCGCGACCTTCGCCACCTTCGTCGACCTCGACAAGCTCGAGAAGCTCTACCTGCAGAACGTGCAGGGCGACGAGCAGGCGAACCTCAAGGTCCTGCGCGCCGTCGGCATCAGCGGCACGCAGTCCGGCGGTGACGCGGACTTCTCCCTGAGGGTCCTGTTCAACTAGGGGCCGGCGCACGCACACGCGCAAGGGCGGGCGTCCCGATCGGGACGCCCGCCCTTCTCCATGCGCGCGGCAGGTGCGCGGCGTGCGCACGGCAGGTGCGCGGTCGGCCGGGGCTCAGGCCCAGAGCTGGCCCTCCAGGCGCTCCTCGGCCTCGTCCAGGGTGCCCTCGTAGGCGCCGGTGGACAGGTACTTCCAGCCGCCGTCCGCCACCACGAAGACGATGTCCGCCCGCTCGCCCGCCTTGACCGCCTTCGCGGCCATGCCCAGCGCGGCGTGCAGGGCCGCGCCGGTCGACACGCCGGCGAAGATGCCCTCGGCGGCCAGCAGCTCCCGGGTCCTGCGCAGGGCGTCGCCGGAGGAGACGGAGAACCGGGTGGTCAGCACCTCGGGGTCGTACAGCTCCGGGATGAACCCCTCGTCGACGTTGCGCAGGCCGTACACCAGCTCGCCGTAGCGCGGCTCGGCGGCGACGATCTTCACGCCGGGCACGTGCTCACGCAGGAAGCGGCCCACGCCCATCAGCGTGCCCGTGGTCCCGAGGCCCGCGACGAAGTGGGTGACGGACGGCAGGTCCGCGAGGATCTCCGGGCCGGTGGTCTCGTAGTGGGAGCGCCAGTTGGCCGGGTTGCCGTACTGGTAGAGCATCACCCAGGACGGGTTCTCCTCCGCCAGCTTCTTGGCGACCCGGACCGCCTCGTTGGAGCCGCCCGCCGCCGGGGAGGAGATGATCTCCGCTCCCCACATGCGCAGCAGCTGGCGGCGCTCCTCGGAGGTGTTCTCCGGCATCACGCAGATCAGCTTGTAGCCCTTGAGCTTGGCGGACATCGCCAGCGAGATGCCGGTGTTGCCGCTGGTGGGCTCCAGGATCGTGCAGCCGGGGGTGAGCAGCCCGTCCTTCTCGGCCTGCTCGACCATCCAGAGCGCGGGCCGGTCCTTGATCGAACCGGTCGGGTTGCGGTCCTCGAGCTTGGCCCAGATCCGCACGCCCTCCGAGGGCGAGAGCCGGGGCAGCCCGACCAGGGGTGTGCGACCGACCGAGTCGATCAGCGAGTCAAAACGCATGGGTGCCGGTTTCCGCTTCGGGTCAGTGGACGAAAGACGCCGGAACGCACCGCCGGGGCCGCCGGGCCCACCGGGATCATCCGGATCGCCGGGCTCGCCGGGGTCACAGACGGCCCCGGCGGTGCTGACGGCGCCGACGGTGCCGTGCCGCCGTCAGCGGGAGCCGCCGGCGACGGCGGGCAGGACCGTGACGGTGTCACCGTCGGCGACCGGCGTCTCCAGGCCGCCGAGGAAGCGGACGTCCTCGTCGTTCAGGTAGACGTTGACGAAGCGGCGCAGCGCGCCGCTCTCGACCAGGCGGTCCTGCAGCCCCGGGTGCCGGGACTCCAGGTCGCCGATCAGCTCCTCGATCGTGGAGCCCTTGGCCTCCACGGCCTTGGCCCCGTCGGTGTACGTGCGCAGGATGGTCGGGATGCGGACCTGGATCGCCATCGTGAATCAGTCTCCTCGTGTCGTCATGGGAGTCGTCATGGGACGCCTTGGAGCTTCGCGGAGCTCCACAGGGCGCCATGGAGCTTCATGGAGCGTCATGGGACGTCATGGGACGTCATGGGAACGGCCCACCGGATGAGAACACCGGAGGGCGCGGGGGGATTTCCCGGGTGGGAGCCGGTCAGCGACAGTCGTAGACGACGGAGAAAGGCGTGTGACCGAACAGGAAGTTCTGCACGGGCGCGAGGCCCGCGTGCCGCACGCGAACACCGGGACGTGCGCACACGACGTCCTCGAAGTTCGGATCAACGGTCGGCATGGTGGCCAGTCTACCCAAAGGGGTCACCCCGCCCCACGGCCGTCCCGCCCTGCGGACGTCACGACGGCAGGACCGTGACCTCCTCCTCGGTGATCACGCCGTCGACGATGCGGTAGGAGCGCACCTCGGCCTTCTCCCCCAGCTCCTCCCGGGTGGAGACCAGCACGTAGTGCGCGTTCGGCTCGGAGGCGTAGGAGACGTCGGTGCGCGAGGGGTAGGCCTCGGTCGAGGTGTGCGAGTGGTAGATGACCACCGGCTCCTCGTCGCGGTCGTCCATCTCCCGCCAGACCCTGAACTGCTCCATGGAGTCGAAGCGGTAGAAGGTGGGTGAGCGCTCGGCGTTCTCCATCGGGATGAACCGCACGGGGGTGTCCGAGCCCTCCGGACCCGCGATCACGCCGCAGGCCTCGTCCGGGTGGTCGGCCCGGGCGTGCGCGATCATCTTGTCGACCAGTTCCTGGGAGATCGTGAGCATGTCTGGAAGTTACCAAAGAGCCTGGACCAGGCTGTCCTGCAGGTAGGTCAGCCAGTCGTAGGCCACATACGCCGGGTAGCGGGGGTCGTCCTCGCCCATCCCGGCGATCTGGTCGTGGACCTCCTCGGTCACCTCCAGCCGGGTGCCGAGCGCCAGCCGTACGTCGTTCAGCGCCCGCATCCACGCCAGCGCCTGCTCGTGGGTCAGCTCCACGCGCCCGGGCGCGGCGGTCTCCAGCAGGGTCCGTGCGTCGGCCCGCTTGCCCTCGCGCAGCGTCACCTCGGTGTAGCGGCGGAACTCCGCCGACATCTCCCGGTCCTCGTAGGCCGAGGGGAACAGCCGGGCCAGCACCGGGTCGGACGGCTCCTCGGCCGGGCCGATCCCCAGGGCGCGCTCCAGCGGGTCGTCGCCGGCCTCGCCCGGCTCGACCAGGTCCAGGATCTGGGCGACCAGCGAGCGCAGGACCGCGACCTCCCCGGCCTCGAAGCGGGCGGTCACCCCGCCCCCGTGGCCGGACGCGAAACCCTCGCTCACCGGTCACCGCCCCCGGCGGGCGGCCAGGCGTGCCTCATCGATCACCTCCGGCGCGGAGCCCCCGGCCCTTCGGCGGGAAGCCCGTCACGAATCCTGCTGCAGGGTGGCCCACAGGCCGTAGGAGTGCATGATCTGCACGTCGCGCTCCATCTCCTCGCGGGTGCCGCTGGAGACCACCGCCCTGCCCTTGTGGTGCACGTCCAGCATGAGCTTCTCCGCCTTCTCCCGCGGATAGCCGAAGACGGTCTGGAAGACGTACGTGACATACGACATGAGATTGACCGGGTCGTTCCAGACGATCGTCAGCCACGGCTGGTCCGGCCGGTTGTCGATCGACGGACGCTCGACCTCCATCGGAGCTGTGGTACCCACGTCCACCAGTCTGCCTCATCCCGGGCTTAGTCTTCGACTCGTGACCATGAGCATGAGCGGGGCATTGCTGACGGACCACTACGAACTGACGATGCTGCAGGCGGCGCTGCGCAGCGGAGCGGCCTCGCGGCGCGCCGTCTTCGAGGTCTTCGCCCGGCAGCTGCCCGGCGGGCGGCGCTACGGGGTGGTCGCCGGGATCGGCCGCGTGCTCGACGCGCTGGAGCACTTCCGGTTCGGCGACGAGGAGCTCGCCTTCCTGTCGGACGGCCGGGTGGTGGACGACGCGACCCTGGACTTCCTCGCCGGCTACCGCTTCCGCGGCCGGGTGGACGGCTATCCCGAGGGCGAGTGCTACTTCCCCGGCTCCCCCATCATGACCGTGGAGGGCACGTTCGCCGAGGCCGTGCTGCTGGAGACGCTCATCCTGTCCGTCCTCAACCACGACTGCGCGATCGCCGCCGCCGCCTCCCGGATGGTGCACGCCGCCGGTTCCCGGCCGATCATCGAGATGGGCTCGCGGCGCACCCACGAGATGGCCGCCGTGGCCGCCGCCCGCTCCGCCTACCTGTGCGGGTTCGCCTCCACCTCCAACCTCATGGCCGGCCGCGTGTACGGCGTGCCGACCGCGGGCACCGCCGCCCACGCCTTCACGCTGCTGCACGACTCCGAGGAGGAGGCCTTCGCGGCCCAGATCGCCTCGCTCGGCGCCGCCACCACGCTCCTGGTCGACACCTACGACGTGGAGCGGGCCGTGCGGACCGCGGTGGAGCTGGCCGGGCCGGAGCTGGGGGCGGTCCGGATCGACTCCGGCGACCTGGCCGAGGCCGCGCAGCAGGTCCGCGCGCAGCTCGACGCGCTGGGCGCGGACCGCACCCGGATCCTGGTCACCGGCGACCTCGACGAGTACTCCATCGCGGCGCTGGCCGCCGCCCCGGTGGACGGCTACGGCGTCGGGACGTCCCTGGTGACCGGCTCCGGGGTGCCCACCGCCGCCCTGGTCTACAAGCTCGTCGCCCGCGAGAGCGCCTCCGGGGTCCTGGAGCCGGTCGCCAAGAAGTCCGTCGGCAAGCCCAGCCGGGGCGGGCGGAAGGAGGCCTTCCGGCGGCTCGACGAGTCGGGCACCGCCCTCGCCGAGCTGGTCACCGTCTCGCACGAGCAGCCGTCCGGCGCCCGCCCGCTCCGGGTGCCGCTGGTCCGCGACGGCGAGGTCGTCCGGCGGGAGGGCCTCGAGGAGGCCCGCGCCCGGCATCGGTCGGCCCTCGCCGAGCTCCCCGTCACCGCCTGCCAGCTGTCGCGGGGTGACGCGGCCCTTCCCACCGTCTTCGACTAGTCCCGGCCGTGTCCGGCCGGTCCCGGCCGTGCTTGACTGGGCCCATGGCAACCGCGCTGATCATCGTCGATGTCCAGAACGACTTCTGCGAGGGCGGCAGCCTCGCGGTGAGCGGCGGCGCGGAGGTCGCCGCCGCCATCTCCCGGCACGCCGCCTCGCACGGGTACGACCACGTGGTGGCCACCCGTGACTTCCACATCGACCCGGGCGACCACTTCGCCGCGGAGCCCGACTTCGTGCTCTCCTGGCCGGCGCACTGCGTGGCCGGGACCCCGGGCGCGGACTTCCATCCCGCCCTGGACACCTCGCGGGTGGAGGAGGTGTTCAGCAAGGGCGCCCACGCCGCCGCCTACAGCGGTTTCGAGGGGAGCTCCGGCGACGGCACGAGCCTGGCCGGCTGGCTCGCCGAGCGCCGGGTCCGCGCCGTGGACGTGGTCGGCATCGCCACCGACCACTGCGTGCGCGCCACGGCGCTGGACGCGGTCGCCGGCGGGCTGGAGACCCGTGTGCTGCTGGACCTCACCGCCGGGGTCGCCCGGCAGACCACCGAGGCCGCCCTGGCCCGGCTCGGCTCGGCCGGCGTCGTCCTCACCGGGTCCCCCGTGGTCCGCTCCCCCGGGCAGGAGTGAGCACCGGACAGGAGTACGCCGGACAGGAGTGAGCGCCGGGCAGCGGGTCCTCCGCGCTCCGGATACGGACGATCACCGGTCGGCAAGGAGGCGGTAAACACCGCCATCGCCGGCCGCGGCAGGAGTATGACGGGGAGTCGGAATCCTCATACTCGCGGTGGTGAACCCCATGCTCGTGCTCGGCGTCTCGTGGCTGGTCCTGGCCCCCGTGTGCCTGTGGCTGCTGGTCCGCGGCCGGGCGCGGGCCCGGGTGTCCGCGCTCCTCGCGCTCGTCGCGCTGGAGGCGGTCACCGTACGGCTCGGCGCCGCGGGCCGGGAGCCCGCCGCCCCGGCCGCCCCGCCGGCGGCCGGCGGCTCCCCGGCTCCCATGGCGTCGCCGGGGCCCGCTGTGCCCCCGGCGTCCCCGGGGCCCGCTGTGCCCCCGATGTCCCCGGGGTCCGCTGTGCCCTCGATGTCCCCGGCGTCCGTGGCCCCGGGGTCCGCCGCGTCCTCCTCCCCGGAGCCGCTGGCCCCCGCGCCCTCCACCCCGGGCGGCACGGTCGCGCGGCCGTGTGCCCCCTCTCCCCGGATTCCGGAGCGGGTCAGGCTGGTCACGCGCGGAGGCGAGCTGCGCGCGGTGGCGCTCTCCTGGACGGCCGAGGGGGACGGGTGCGGCACCGCGACCGTCGTCCTGCGCCTGCGCGGTCACACGCTCCGGGTGTGGCTGCGCGAGGGCACGGCGCCGGTCGCCCGTCCCGGCGCCCGCGTCCTGCCGGTGCGGGTGGACGGCGCCACGGCCTCCACCCGGGTCCGGCTCGCCCCGCCGCTGCCCGCCGGTGCGGGCCTGGCCGCGGTCGACGGCCGCACCGGCAGGCCGATCGCGCTGCGCTGACCCCGCGGCGCCGCCCGCGTCCCGCCGGCCTCCCGTAGGACCGCCGCCCGCGGCCCGCCGGCCTCCCTGCCGCCGATCACGTCCCACCCGTACGGCCGCCGCCCGCGCCGAGCGGGCCCGCCGCGGCTAACGCCGCTGGGTGGCCCACTGGCGGATCTTGTCGATCCGCGCCTGCACCTGCTCGGCCGTGGCCTGGGCGATGGCGGGCCCCCCGCAGGCGCGCCGGAGCTCGGCGTGGATGACCCCGTGGGGCTGGCCGGTGCGGTGGTTCCACGCGCCGACCAGGCCGTTGAGCTCCTTGCGGAGGTCGGCGAGCACCTCGTGCGGGGCGCGCTCCGGTTCCTTGCGCTCCGGCTTCTTCCGGGCGGCCTTGAGCTGCTCCGACTGGCGCCTGCTGAGCAGGGTGCGCACCTGGTCGGGCTCCAGCAGGCCGGGCAGGCCGAGGAAGTCCTCCTCCTCCGGGGAACCGGGCTCGGCGGCCGTGCCGAACTCGCCGCCGTCGAAGAGCACCCGGTCGAAGGTCGCGACCGCCTCCAGCGTCTCGAACGGCAGCTCGTCGCCGACGACGTCGGGGTTGTCCTTCTTCCGGTTGGCGTCCTCGAGGAGGAAGTCGTCGAGTCCTTCCTCCGGTGGCCTGCGGTCGAGCACGTGGTCGCGCTCGGCCTCCATCTCCCCGGCCAGGCCCATCAGGGTCGGCACCGAGGGCAGGAACACCGAGGCGGTCTCACCGCGCTTGCGGGCCCGGACGAAGCGGCCGACGGCCTGGGCGAAGAACAGCGGGGTGGAGGTGCTGGTGGCGTAGACGCCGACGGCCAGGCGCGGGATGTCGACGCCCTCGGAGACCATGCGGACCGCGACCAGCCAGCGCTCCTGGGAGGCGGAGAACTGCTTGATCTTCTTGGAGGCGTCGGGGTCGTCGGAGAGCACCACGGTGGCGCCCTCGCCGGTGATGGCGCGCAGGTGCCGGGCGTAGGCGCGGGCCGTCTCGTGGTCGGTGGCGATGACCAGGCCGCCCGCGTCGGGCACGCCCCGGCGGACCTCGGTCAGGCGCCGGTCGGCGGCCTGCAGCACCTGCCGGATCCAGTCGCCCTTGGGGTCGAGCGCGGCCCGCCACGCCTGGCCGATCTGGTCCTTGGTGAGGGGCGTGCCGAGCGTCGCGGCGATCTCGTCGCCCGCGCGGGTGCGCCAGCGCATCTCCCCGGCGTAGGCCAGGAAGATGACCGGCCGGACGACGCCGTCGGCGAGCGCCGGGCCGTACCCGTAGGAGTAGTCGGAGACGCTCCGCATCACGCCCTCGCCGTCCTCGGCGTAGGTGACGAACGGGATGGGGTTCACGTCGGAGCGGAACGGGGTGCCGGTCAGGGCCAGGCGCCGGGCGGCGGGCTCGAAGGCCTCGCGCACGCCGTCGCCCCAGGACCTGCTGTCGCCTGCGTGGTGGATCTCGTCGAAGATGACGAGTGTCTTGCGGGCCTCGGTGCGGGCGCGGTGCAGGGCCGGGTGCATCGCGACCTGGGCGTAGGTGACCGCCACCCCGGTGTAGTCGCGGGAGGTCGCGCCCTGGCTGTTCTTGAACTCGGGATCGATCGCGATGCCGACGCGGCCGGCGGCGTCGGCCCACTGCCGCTTGAGGTGCTCGGTGGGGGTGACGATCGTCACGGCCCGGACGATGCCCCGCGCGAGCAGGTCGGTCGCGATGCGCAGCGCGAAGGTCGTCTTGCCGGCGCCCGGGGTGGCGACCGCGAGGAAGTCGCGGGGCTCACGCCGGCGGTACAGGTCGTAGGCCTCCTGCTGCCAGGCGCGGAGCTTCGGCGCGGTGCCCCAGGCGGCCCTGTCGGGGTACGAGGGAGGCAGGTGGGAGGCGGCGGAAGTGCTCACGCTCCCCTCCTCGCCTGGCTGCTCGCCGGAGTGCTCACGGTGCTGCTGGGTCGGATGGTCCGCTCGCTTGGCTCACTCACAATCCCAACAGACTAACCGCCGTGTGCCGGCGTGCGCGCCGATCGCGGGCGATCCTCCGCCGGATCACGGCGGGATCCGGCGCGGCGCTCAGCGCAGCCCGGCGAGCACGGCGTCGATCCCGGCACGGGCGCGGAGGTCGTCCGGCCCCGCCACCGCCAGCACGACGACCGGCGGCCTGCCTGCGCTCCCGGTGAGGAACACCACACGCAGGTAGGCCGGGCGGTTGACCACGTCGCGGTACTCGGCCCGGAGGCTCCGGCTGTGCCCGGCCCGCCCGCCGACGGTGACCGCCCGGTCGTCGATGACCTTCACCTCGTCGCCGTGGAGCAGGAGCCTGCCGTACAGGTCGGCGAGTGTCACCGTGGCCCGGCGCGCGTCGGCGACCCGGCCGCCGGGCCGGACCAGCACCGTCACCGTCCGGCCGTCCCCGGCCACCGAGGTGAAGCCCGTGACCGGGGGCACCGGGCCCGTCCGCCACCCGGCGGGCAGCGGGTAGCCGACGCCCGCGGCCGGGTCCGCCACCCTGCCGGGGACCGGGGAGGGGGACGAGATCCGCAGCACCGCGACGACGGCGCCGGCGGTGGCCGCGGCGCAGGCGGCCAGGGCGAGCAGGCCGAGCGCCAGTCGCCGCAGGCGGCGGGGGATCCTCAGGCCGGAGGGCGCCGCGGGCGCGCCGTAGCGGCGGGCCGAGGGCGGCAGGTCGTCCTCGTCCCGGTCCGGTCCCGGCGACCGCGCGTGGCCGGGCCGGGCGGGGCTCCATCCGCCGTGCCGGGGCGGCCACACCCGGCCGGGCTCCGGCCGGCCCAGGTCCGGCGGGATGGCGGGAGCGCGCTGCGGCGGGCCCTGGTCCGGCGGCGCGGCCGGGGCGCGCTGCGGCGGGCCCTGGTCCGGCGGCGCGGCGGGGCCGGCCTTCGGCACCGGGGCGCCGTAGGGATGCGTCCGGCGGGGGGCACCGGGCCGCCGCGGGGGCTCCTCCGGCGGCCACGCCCGGTGCGGTGCTTCGCCCACGGCGGCTCCTTCCGGTGGTCGCATGGCGGTCACGGCCCTCTCGTCCTACCATGCCTCGCCCGCCGCGATCCGGCCATAGCCGATCACCGGTATGAGCCCGTGCGGCCGCGGCCGGTCAGGCGGGGTCGCGCATCCGGGCGGCCACGAAGGCCCCGAAGAGCGCGATGGCCGCCGTCATCGCGATGATGGCGGTGTATCCGGTGGCGATGTCGTCGTGGCCGATCAGGTTGACCAGTGTGCCGCCGAAGCCGATGGTGAGCGCGCCGCCCAGGGTGTCGACCACCTGGAGCGCGGCGGAGTTGGCGCCCTGCTCGTCGCCGGGCGACTGGCGCATGGTGGTGATGCTCACGCTGGTGGTGCCGATGCCCATGCCGAACCCGGCGACCATCCAGGCCGGCGCCATGAGCCAGCCGGTGGACCCGGGGACGAGGGCGAGCATGGTCAGCAGGATGCCCGCGGTGACGGCCGCGGCGCCGGCCCGCACCAGGGTGGGCCGGTCGAACTCCCGCCGGGTCTGCAGGTAGGAGCCGGTGCTCCAGCCGAGGGCGCCGATGGTGAGCGCGACCCCGGCCTGGGTGGTGGTGAAGGCCAGCTCCTTCTGCAGGACCAGCGGGATGTAGGCGTTGACGCCGAAGAAGGCGGAGGCGAGCACGCCGCGCATCATGACGGTGGTGGGCAGTCCCCGGCCGAAGCGCAGCGCCTTCGGCGGCAGCAGCCGGGGCAGCCCCGCGGCGAGCAGGCCCAGTCCCACGCCGGCGGCGATCCCGCCGAGCGGCGGGTCGGTGTCGAACAGCTCCACCCCGTACAGCAGCGTCCCGCCGCCGGCGGCCGTCGCCAGCGCCGCCAGGGTCATCCGCAGCGGCCGCGACCTGGGCCCGGTGCCGGGGACCGGGGCGTCGCCGTCGCCGGCGCCGCCGCGCAGCGCGGGCAGGAGCATCACCAGGGCCGGGACCACCAGCGGGACGATGCCGTAGAAGACCCAGCGCCACTCGGCGGCGTCGGCGACGAACCCGGCGACGCTGGGCCCGATCAGCGAGGGCAGCACCCAGGCCGACGAGAGCCCGGCGAAGACCTTGGGCCGGGCCGCCGGCGGGTAGACCCGCACGATCATGACGTAGATGGCGACGATGACGAAGCCGCCGCCCAGTCCCTGGACCGCGCGGGCCACGATGAACATCCCCTTCGAGGCGGCCGCGCCCGCCATGACCATGCCGGTCACGAACAGGGCCACCCCGAGCAGGAACGGCACGGCGTGGCCGCGCCGGTCGGACCAGAGTCCGGCGACCACGTTGGCGAACAGGCCGGCGATCAGGAAGGCCGAGAAGCTCACGCCGTACAGGTCGAGCGCGTCGAGGTCCGCCGAGACGGCGGGCATGATCGTGCCGATCGACATGCCCTCGAAGGCGATCAGGGTGACGACGAGCAGGATGCCGAGGGTCGCCGTGCGGTACCGCGGGCCGAAGATCCGGGGAGAGGCGTATGGAGCGTCGAGCGTCTTCGGTGCTGTCACCCGTCAAGGGTAAGGGGCAGGCCCATTCCCCGGTACATCGCCCAGGACTCCCTCATCTTGGCGCCCTGCCCGGCGGTGAACTGCGACATGCAGGTGTCGTAGGAGTAGTCCATGAAGTTGTGGATCGCGTCCACGCCGTCCCCGGGGCAGGTGTCCTTGCCCGCCGGGCAGCCCTCGGTCGCGCTGCCCTGGGGCGGGGTGTCGGCGACCCCGTCACCCGGCTCCTGGCAGCCGTTCTCGAAGGTGTGCAGCAGCCCGAACCAGTGGCCGATCTCGTGGACCCCGGTGAACCCCCGGTTGAAGTTGCGCAGCGATCCGCCGGGCATGCTGCGCCAGTCGATGACCACGCCGTCGGACTGGGGGTCGTTGGCGTACCAGTAGGGGTAGGTGGAGTAGCCGAGCACCAGGCGGCTGAGCTGGGCGACGTAGAGGTTGAGGGTCTCGGGCCCACCCCTGCGCACCTGCTTGACCTCCCGCTCGTAGGTGAGCGGGCTGACGAACCAGGCCGGGTTGTTCCTCCTGGTGATGCCGGCGAGGCGGAACCGGATGCCGGTGTCGGCCCCGCCGTACCGGCCCCCGTAGGCGGCGTTCAGCGCGGCGATCTGGCTGCGCACCGCGGCGTCGGTGGCGCCCTGGCGGCCGTTGGTGATCACGTGCACCCAGACCGGGACCGTGACCGTCGTCTCGGGGGCCCGGCGCAGCGCCGACCGCCGCCGCTCGTGGTCGGCGAGCATCTCGGCGACCTGACCGTGCCCCGGCGCGTGCGGCTCGAACCCCCGTCCGGGGCTCCCCGGCGTCGCGGGCGCCGCGACGCGCGCACCGGTCACGCACTCGTCCGCGGTTGCGGCTGCGGCTGCGGCTGCGGAGATGGACGGAGCACCGGGGTCCGCGGAGGCGGGAACGGTGCCCGCCGTCAACAGGAACGTCGAGACGACGGCGATCGCACGCGCAACCATGCACTCCCCCGATGAGTGGTCTGACCTGGCCGGATGCTCTCCGGTGCGTTCACGACCGTAACCTCATCGGGGGCGGTCACCAGGGAGTGACACTCACTCCTTGCCGCTGTCGTCGCCCTTCGGCAGCCCTTCGTAGATCTCCTTGCACTCGGGGCAGACCGGGAATTTCTGCGGATCCCGGTTGGGCACCCAGACCTTGCCGCAGATCGCCCGCACCGGGATGCCGGTGACCGCGCTCTCCATGATCTTGGACTTGTCGACGTAGTGGGCGAACCGCTCGTGGTCGCCGTCGCCGTGCGACAGGTTCGGGCGGACGTCGCTCTCAGGAAGAATCTTCGTGCTCACCCTGTCGATTTTATGCCCGAGCCGCCCCCGCCCCCTCTCCGATGTACGGCTTCGCAACCGGAGCGCTCCCGGGGATGCCGGCCCCGCGGCCGCCGCCCCCGGCGCGGGCGCCGTCCGCCGTCAGTTCATCGTGGGGTCGTCGGGGCAGGTGGCCACGTAGGCGAGCTCGCCGCGCTGGCGGCGCAGGACCGCCCGCCACAGGGTCTCGGGGGCCGCGTGGAAGGTGTCCTGGGGCTCGGCTTCCACGACGTACCACGCGCCCTCGCCGATCTCGGCCTCCAGTTGCCCGGCGGTCCAGCCCGCGTACCCGGCGAAGATCCGCATCTGGGCGATCTCGCCGGCGAGGATCTCCGGCGGGGCGTCGAGGTCGACGGTGCCGAGCCTGGAGACCGCGCCGGTGCCCCGGTGCAGCCGCCGCCAGCCCAGGGGCTCCTGCCCGCTCGGGACCGCGGCCAGGGCCAGGGCGCTGTCGGTCTGGACGGGCCCGCCCTGGAACAGGACGGGCGGGCCGGTGACCAGGGCGTCCCAGGTGGGCAGCACCTGCGTCACCGAGATGTCGCTCGGCCGGTTGAGCACGACGCCGAGGGTGCCCCCGTCGGTGTCGTGCTCCAGGATCAGGACCACGGAACGCCGGAAGTTGGGATCCTCGAGCTGCGGTGTCGCAACCAGCAGCCCGCCCACATAGATCGCCTCCGCCATACCCTCCATCATCCTCCAGCGAGGACCCCGACGGGTTCATCCGCGGTGGAATTGCTTCCCTCACGTGGCGATCCCCACGCCCCGCGGGGCCGCGCGCCCCCACGGGGGTCCGCCGGAGCCCGGCCGCCTGCCGCACCGGCCGGCCGGCCGAGAAGGTCTCCCCGGCCGGCGCCGCGGGTGCGGGCCGGGACCGCGGCTAGGCCTCGGTCATGCCGGTGCGCGCCCGGCCGCCGGCCGACTCGCGCACGGCCGCGGCGACGGTGGCCGACACGTCCGGGTGGAAGACGCTGGGGATGATGTAGTTGGGGCCGAGCTCCTCGTCGGTGACCACGGCGGCCAGCGCCCTGGCCGCGGCCAGCAGCATCTCCTCGGTGACCACGCTGGCCTGGGCGTCGAGCAGGCCGCGGAAGACGCCCGGGAAGGCCAGCACGTTGTTGATCTGGTTCGGGTAGTCCGAGCGGCCGGTGGCGACCACGGCCGCGTGCTCGCGGGCGTCGTCGGGCGCGACCTCGGGCTCGGGGTTGGCCAGGGCGAAGACCACGGCGCCCTCGGCCATCGTGGCGATGTCGTCGCCGCTGAGGATGCCGGGGGCGGACACCCCGATGAAGACGTCCGCGCCCTTGACCGCGCCGCGCAGGTCACCCGAGTAGCCCTCGGTGTTGGTGTGCTCGGCGATCCAGCGGAGCGAGTCGTCCAGGTCGTCGCGGCCGCGGTGCACGGCGCCCAGATAGTCGCAGACGACGACGTCGCGCGCCCCGGCCGCGAGCAGCAGGCGCAGCACGGCCGTGCCTGCGGCGCCGGCCCCGGCGAGGGTGATGCGGACCTTGTCCAGCTCCTTGCCGACCACGCGCAGCGCGTTGGTCAGCGCGGCCAGCACGCAGATCGCGGTGCCGTGCTGGTCGTCGTGGAAGACCGGGATGTCCAGCAGCTCGCGCAGCCGCCGCTCCACCTCGAAGCAGCGCGGCGCCGAGATGTCCTCCAGGTTGATCCCGCCGAAGCCGGGAGCGATCGCGCGGACGATCTGAACGATCTCGTTCACGTCCTGCGTGTCCAGGCAGATGGGCCAGGCGTCGATGCCCGCGAACCGCTTGAACAACGCCGCCTTGCCCTCCATGACGGGCAGCGCGGCGGCCGGGCCGATGTTGCCCAGGCCCAGCACCGCCGAGCCGTCGGTGACCACCGCGACGCTGTTGCGCTTGATGGTCAGGCGGCGGGCGTCCTCGGGGTTGCGGGCGATCGCCATGGAGACCCGGGCCACCCCGGGCGTGTAGGCCATGGACAGCTCGTCGCGGTTGCGGAGCGGCACCTTGGACTGCATCTCGATCTTGCCGCCGAGGTGCATGAGGAAGGTCCGGTCGGAGACCTTGTGGAGGACGACGCCCTCGACGGCGTCGAGCTGGTCCACGATCGTCTGCGCGTGGTCGGTGTCACGTGCGGCGCAGGTGACGTCGATGCGCAGGGTCTCGTGGCCCGCGTTGGTCACGTCAAGGGCGGTGACCACGCCTCCGGCGGACTCTACGGCGTGGGTGAGCTGGCTGACGGCCTTGCCGCCGGCGGGCACCTCAAGCCGCACGGTGATGGAGTACGACACACTCGGCACAGTGGCCACGGTCAATCCGCTCCTTACGCGACGGACCCGGTTCGGGATTCCTCCAATCTAGCGGGGGGGGACCACCGGGTTCACCCGGCAGGGGAATCGCTTCCCTGTTACGGTTCTGCTGTTCGAAACGGGCAGGGCTTGTCCGTCGCCTACCTCAGCAGAGGAAAGCGAGAAGCCGCTCCCTTCGGGGAGCGGAGGAGTCACCGTGCCACCATCACGCGAGTGGCCGCGCCCGGGCCGTCCGCACGGCCACCGGCCGCGGCCGTGCGGAGACCCGTGATCCCGTGATCCGCCGGTGGACCGTGGACCGCCAGGGCCCCGGCACGATCGCGGGGAGCGGCGCCGCCGCCGCTCCCCACGCTCAGAACGGCCCGCGCTCAGCGCGGCTCGTGCTCAGAACAGCGCGGAGGCCAGCCCCCTGCGGGCCTTGACGACGGACGGGTCGTCGGCGGGGAGCGTGTCGAACAGGCCGATCAGGTGCACCCGCGCCCTGTCGCGCTCGTCGCCCGAGGTCCGGCGGACGACGCCGATGAGCCGGTCGAAGGCGGCGTCCACCTCGCCGGAGAGCATCTCGAAGTCGGCGGCCAGGAGCTGGGCGTCGAGGTCGGCGGGGTCGGCCAGGCGGCGCTGCAGGTCGGCCGGGTCGACGTCCTGGGTCCTGCGGATCAGGCCCAGCCCGGCCAGGCCCAGCTTGGCGTCCTGGTCGTTCGGGGAGCGGGCCAGCAGCCGCGTGTAGGCCGCCTCCGCCGCGTCGAGGTCACCGGCGTCGATCGCCTGCTCCGCGGCGAGCAGGTCGGGGTCCGCCGGCGGCTCGGCGGCGGCCTGGTCGCCCTCGGCGGGGGGCGGGAGATACTGGGCCAGGGCCTCCATGAGCTGGGTGAGCCAGTCGCGCAGCTGCGGCTCGGTGGCGATGCCCGGGACCGCGGCCACCGGCTGCCCCTGGAAGATCGCGTACAGGGCCGGCACGCTCTGCACCCGGAGCGCCTGCGCGACCTGCCGGCTGACCTCGACGTCCACCCGGGCCAGCACCCACCGGCCGGCGTTCTCCGCGGTCAGTTTCTCCAGCAGCGTGCTGTAGTCCCTGGCCTGCTCGGCCCGGGTGACGGTGAGCTCCAGCAGCACCAGGCTGTTCATGGAGCGTTCGACGACCTCGGTCGCGAAGCTGGCGTCGTCGACGTCGATTACCTGCGCCGGCGCGCCTCCGGTCTGCTGCGCGGCGGTCTCCCGCCGCGCCTGCGCCTCCAGCGCCTGCTTGCGCGCGCCGAGGTCCACCGCACCGTAGAGCGATCCGGGTCGAGAAGTGAAATCCGCTGGGCTCATGCCTCCAATCCTGCCGTATACGGGGCCGTGACCGTGTTCGGCGGGCTCAGAAGCGCGCGGGCTCGGTGTAGACGCCCCACACCCCGCGCAGGGCGTCGCAGATCTCGCCCAGGGTGGCCTCGGCGCGGACCGCGTCCAGCATGGACGGGATCATGTTGCCCTCGCCCCGGGCGACCTCGACCATCGCGGCGAGCGCGGTGTCCACGGCGGCCTGGTCGCGCCCGGCCCGGCGCTCGGCCAGGACGCGGTTCTGCTCGCGCTCGACCTCGTGGCTGACCCGCAGGATCTCCAGCGGCTCCTCCGCGGAGGCCGTGTGGCAGTTCACCCCGACGATCCGCTTGGCGCCCTTCTCCAGCTTGCGCTGGTAGTCGAAGGCCGCCTCGGCGATCTCGGACATGAACCAGCCGTCCTCGATGCCGCGCAGGATGCCGGAGGTCATCGTGCCGTCGGAGCCCATGTCGCGGATCTTCGCGAAGATCGCCTCGGCCTCCCGCTCCAGGCGGTCGGTGAGCGCCTCGACGTACCAGGAGCCGCCGAGCGGGTCGGCGACGTTGACGACCTCGGTCTCCTCCATGATCACCTGCTGGGTGCGGAGCGCGATCTCGGCGGCCTTCTGCGTGGGCAGCGCGAGCACCTCGTCCAGCGCGTTGGTGTGCAGCGAGTTGGTCCCGCCGAGCACGGCGGCCAGCGCCTCGATCGCGGTGCGGACCACGTTGTTGTACGGCTGCTGCGCGGTCAGCGAGACCCCGGCCGTCTGGGTGTGGAAGCGCAGCCACTGCGCCTTGTCCGTCTTGGCCCCGTAGACGTCGCGCATCCAGCGGGCCCAGATGCGGCGGGCGGCGCGGAACTTGGCGATCTCCTCGAAGAAGTCGATGTGCGCGTCGAAGAAGAACGACAGGCCCGGGGCGAAGACGTCGACGTCGAGCCCGCGGGACAGGCCGAGCTCCACGTAGCCGAAGCCGTCGGCCAGGGTGAAGGCCAGCTCCTGCGCGGCCGTGGAGCCGGCCTCGCGGATGTGGTAGCCGGAGACGCTGAGCGGCTTGTAGGCCGGGATCTCGGCGGCGCAGAACTCCATCAGGTCGCCGATCAGCCGCAGGTGCGGCTCGGGGGCGAACAGCCACTCCTTCTGCGCGATGTACTCCTTGAAGATGTCGGTCTGGAGCGTGCCGTTGAGCCTGCCGACGGGCACGCCCTGCCGCTCGGCGGCCACGACGTACATGCAGAAGATCGGTACGGCGGGGCCGCTGATCGTCATGGAGGTCGTGATGTCGCCGAGCGGGATGCCGTCGAACAGGAGGTCCATGTCCATCGCCGAGTCGATCGCCACCCCGCAGTGGCCGACCTCGCCGAGGGAGCGCGGGTCGTCGGAGTCCCGGCCCATCAGGGTCGGCATGTCGAAGGCCACGCTCAGGCCGCCGCCGCCGGCGCCCAGGATCATCTTGTAGCGCTCGTTGGTCTGCCGGGCGTTGCCGAAGCCGGCGAACTGCCGGATGGTCCACGTCTTGCCGCGGTAGCCGGTGGCGTGCAGGCCTCGGGTGAAGGGGTACTCACCCGGCCAGCCGATGCGCTCGAACCTCGGATCGTCCCCCGCCGGGCCGTAGACCGGCTCCACCTCCAGGCCGGAGAGCGTCCGGAACTCGGCGTCGCGCTTGGCGGACCTGTCGAACCGCGCCTGCCAGCGCGCCCGTCCCGCCTCGATCTCCTCGGCGTCCATAACCTCAATCCTTCGTCCGGCTCGTGGCCTCGGGAGGACCCGCCTGCCCGGTCTCCCCCCGCCGGTGGGCGGCCGGGGAAAGCGGACGGGTCCCGAGAAAATACTAGGACGTCCTAGTATTTGTTGGCCAGAGAGCGGCGCCGTCCGATGTGCCCGCCTGCCGGAGAGCGGCGCGGCCCGGCCCGCCCATCGACTGGAGAGCGGCGCCGTCCGCCCGGCGGGCGGCGCTCAGCCGTCGAGGTCCCCGAAGTCCCCGGCGGCCACCCGGAGGGTCCGGAGCAGGCCGAACATCTCCTCCAGTTCCGCCTCGCCGTACATCGCCATGGCGAAGTCGGCCTCCATCAGCGTCTCCGTCGCCCGGGCCACGACCTCCCTGCCCCGGTCGGTGATCTCCGCCAGCACCCCGCGCCCGTCCCTCGGGTTGCGCATCCGGCGGACCAGCCCGGCCCGCTCCAGCCGGTCCACGGTGTTGGTGACGCTCGTCGGGTGCACCATCAGCCGTTCGCCGATCCTGGACAGCGGCAGCGCCCCCGTCTTGCTGAAGGTCAGCAAAACGAGCGCCTCGTACCGGGCAAAGGTCAAGTCATACGGCTTGAGCAGCGTGTCCAGTTGCGACAGCAGGATCTGGTGCGCTCTCATGATCGAGGTGACCGCGGCCATCGCCGAGGACGGCCCGAAGCGGGCACGCCAGGTCCGCGCGGCGCGCTCGATGGGGTCGAACGGCAGGTTCAGCTGCTCAGTAGCCACGAAGGTTACGGTAGCGCGACCTCGTCCCGGTTCGCCCATGTACATAGAGTGATCAGATTGACGGCTTCGCCAAGAACCCGGACGCCAAACGTCACACTCAGTTATGGTTCCCACATCGAATGGTGAGGCCGCCGCCAAAAGGCGATGGGGGCTTACGTCCGGGCCGCGGGGGAAGCGGGCCGGGCCGGACGCCGGGGGGAACGGCTCCGCACATTCATCGCACGGGGGGTGCTTGATGAACGACGGTTCGAAGGCGTTCGCGCGCCACGCCGGATCCGGTCCGGGCCTCGGCCCGGCCTCCGGCCAGGTGGACGCGGCACGGGCGCGGCCCGCGCCCGCCGGTGCGTGAGCACAGGGGCGTTTCACGCGAGGAACTCCAGCAGAGCGCGTTGGTGGCGGTCGCCGTCCTGCTCGTGCTCGGCGTAGTCGCGGCGTGGAGCGTCCTCATTCCGGGTGTCAGCGCCTGGGAGAACATCGTCGTCGCCCTCATCGGCTCCCTGAAGATCACCGGACCGGTCGCCGCCGCGTTCGCCGCCTGGGTGGCGGTGCGCCGACGGCGCGCGACGGGCGACAGAGCGCTGACGACATGGCAGGCGGTCCGCGCGCCGCTGGCGATCCTGGTGGTCGTCATGGGCTCCTACACCGCCACGGTGCTGGTCCTCGCCATCAAGATCATGCTCAGCGAGCAGGCGGGGCGGCTGCTGCCCAGCGGTCTGCTCATGGGCGTGTCCGGGCTGGCGCTGTACGTCACCATCGGCTGGGTGACCGGCTGGCTGCTGCCCTGGACGATCACTCCGGCCCTCGCCGGGCTGGGCTGCTACGGCCTGTTCAGCTGGCTGGCCGGCGGGTCCACCTGGACCGACCGGCTCGCCCCCACCACGCGGGAGCCGTACGACCTCTTCCAGGGGCTGAGCGCGACGGCCTTCACCGACCAGACGCTCTGGCTGCTGGGCGTCAGCGCCGCGCTCCTGCTGGGCTGGGCCGCCGTGGTGACCCGCCAGGCGCTCGTGCTGGCCGCCGCGCTGCTCGCGGTGCTGGCCGCAGGCACCGGCGTCGCCAGGCTGCTCAGCGAACCGCGGCAGGTCGCGGTCCAGCGGGTGGTCTACAGCTGCCAGGAGTGGCCGATCATGGTCTGCGTGCACCCGGGGATGCGCACGGGGCTGGACGAGCTCGGCGCGGCGTTCGTCAAGATCGCCTCCCGGCTGGCCGGGACGCCCGGCGAGTTCTCCCGGGTCGAGCAGCGGCCCCGCCGCGACAACGTCGTCCTCCCGCCGGGCGTGGTCCCGGTCCACGTCGACGACCTGTCCGCCGGGTTCGCCGACCGCGCGGCCGACGAGTTCGTGGAGAGCCTGGCCAAGGAGTGCGACGGCACCCAGGCGGACGGGTACCGCGACATCGTGACCGCCTGGCTGCGCGGGGAGCCGCTGCCCGGGGGACCGCTGCCCGAGCACCAGTACGCCGCCGCGTGGTTCTCCGGCCTGACCGAGAGCCAGCGGCGCGGCTGGCTCCGGCTCCACTACGCCGACTTCGCCAGCTGCCGGCTGCGGAGCACGCACTTCGGCGCCCAGGCGAGCCTGGACGGGCAGAGCAGGTCGCCCGAGGTGCGGCGGGAGCAGGCCGCGGACGGCACCGGGGGCGCGGCGCCGGACGCAGCGCCCGGCACAGCGCCCGGCACAGCGCCCGGCACGGTGGCCGACCGGCCCCGGGACAGGGACGGGGCCGCGGGCGGGCGGGCGGAGAGGTCTCCCCGCGCGGACCGCTTCCACCAGGCCCCCGGTGCCCCCGGTGCCCCCGACGCCCCGGACGCCCCGGACGACGTGCGGTTCGCCCGCCCGGCCGTGTCGCCGGCCCCGGAGGCCACCGCCTCCGAGCGGTCGCGCCGGCGCGACCGCGAGGACGGGTCCCCGGGCGGCGGCCCGCGCGACCGGGAGCGGGGACAGGAGCACGGGCAGGAACGCGGCCACGCGCCCGGCGCGGTGCCCGGCCACGGTGCGCGCCCCTGACGGGATCGGCGTAGGTTCGGGGTGAGACAGCGGCTCCGAAGGGAAGAAGACGGCTGTGAAGGCTCCCCCGCACCCGCTTCCCGAGGCCGCTCCCGCGGCGCCCCGGCGGCGCCGCTGGCGCCTGGCCGCCGGGCTCCTCGTCGTCGCGGCCCTCGTGGCCGTGGCGGCCCGGCTCGCCTGGTCGTGGCTGGACCCGTTCGGCGAGACCGCGATCGACCGCAGCCAGCCCGTCCTGCTCCAGTCCATCCAGGACCTCAGCCGCTTCGAGTCGGCCACCGGGAACTTCCAGGTCATCGTCGACCTGGAGAAGGACGCCGACTTCCTGCCCGACGCCATCAAGGGCACCCGGACCCTCTTCGTCGGCGCGGGCGGCGTCGACGCCTACGTGGACTTCTCGGGCCTGTCCTCCGGCGCGCTCACCGTCTCCCCAGACCGCACCGCGGTCACCGTACGGCTTCCGCGCGCCCAGCTGGAGAAGCCCAACCTCGACAACGCCCGCTCCTACGTCTACGACCAGCAGCGCGGTCTCCTCGACCGGATGGGGGACTTCCTGTCCGCCTCCCCCGCCGACCAGCGGGAGCTCTACCAGCTGGCCGAGAAGAAGATCGCCGAGGCCGCCCTCGCGAGCGACCTGCGCAGGCGCGCCGACCAGAACACCCGGGCGATGCTGCAGGGCATGCTGACCGGTCTCGGCTTCGAGAAGGTCACCGTGAAGTTCGCCGACGAGCCCTGAGCCGGGCCGGCCCCGGCGGGAGCCCGGCCCGGCTCCGGCCGGCGGAGGCTCCCGCCGGACGGACGCGCCGGACGGCCGCGCCCGCCGGACGCCCGGCTCCGGGTCAGGCGAGCGAGGCCAGGAGCTCGTCGGCCGCCCCGTAGGGGTCGATCTCGGCGGCCACGACCCGCTCGGCGAGCGCGTCCAGCCGGCTGTCCCCGTGGAGGTGGGCGAAGCGGGAGCGGAGCGCGGCCAGGGCGATGGTCTCGATCTCGTCGCGCGCCCTGGCGCGGCGGCGGCGCTCCAGATCGCCCGACTCCCGCAGGTGCGCCAGGTGCCTGTCCAGTGCCTCGGCCACGTCCTGGCCGCCCTCGCCCCGGGCGGCCACCGTCGGCACGATCGGCGGGCGCCAGTCGCGCTCGGTCAGGGCGATCATGTTGCGGAGCTCGCGGACCACCGCCTGGGCACCGTCGCGGTCGGCCTTGTTCACCACGAACACGTCGGCGATCTCCAGGATGCCCGCCTTGGCCGCCTGGACGCCGTCGCCCATGCCCGGGGCGAGCAGGACGATGGTGCTGTCGGCCAGGGAGGCGATGTCGACCTCCGCCTGGCCGACGCCCACGGTCTCGACGAGGATGACCTCGCACCCCGCCGCCTCCAGCACGCGCAGCGCCTGCGGCGCCGCCCAGGCCAGGCCGCCCAGGTGTCCCCGGCTGGCCATGGAGCGGATGAACACGCCGGAGTCGGTGGCGTGGTCCTGCATCCGGACCCGGTCGCCCAGCAGCGCCCCGCCGGTGAACGGCGAGGACGGGTCCACCGCCAGCACCCCGACCGTCGCCCCGCGCTCGCGGAACGTCCGCACCAGCATCGCGGTGGAGGTGGACTTGCCCACCCCGGGTGAGCCCGTGAGCCCGATGACCCGGGCCCGCTCCGGCCGCTCGGCGCAGAGCTTCACGAGCTCGGCGGAGATCTCCCTCAGCAGCGGCGAGCCGTTCTCCACCATGCTGATCAACCGGGCCACCGCCCGGGGCCGCCCCTGGCGGGCCCCCGCGACCAGGAGGTCCAGGTCCATTGCCTCTCCATCCACCGGCTCGTCGCGTTCGGACATGGCGGACCCCGGCGCGGGGCCCGGCACCGGGCCCCGCGTCACGGGCGTCACGCGGAGGGGACGCGGATGATCAGCGCGTCGCCCTGGCCGCCGCCGCCGCACAGGCCCGCCGCGCCGAGCCCGCCGCCGCGGCGCCTGAGCTCGTGGGCGAGGGCCAGGACGATGCGGGCGCCGGAGGCGCCGATCGGGTGGCCGATGGCGATGCCGCCGCCGTTGACGTTGACCTTGTCGAGGGAGACGCCGAGCTCCTTGGCCGACTGGAGGACGACCTGGGCGAAGGCCTCGTTGATCTCCAGCAGGTCGAGGTCGTCGACGGTCAGCCCCTGCTTGCCGAGGGCGTGCTTGATCGCGTTGGCGGGCTGCGACTGCAGCGAGTTGTCCGGGCCGGCCACGTTGCCGTGGGCGCCGATCTCGGCCAGCCAGGGCAGGCCCAGCTCCTCGGCCTTGGCCCTGGACATCACGACGACGGCGCAGGCGCCGTCGGAGATCTGCGAGGCGGAGCCCGCGGTGATCGTGCCGTCCTCGGCGAACGCCGGGCGGAGCTTGGCCAGGGTCTCGGCGGTGGTGTCGCCGCGCACGCCCTCGTCGGCGGAGAAGACCACCGGCTCGCCCCTGCGCTGCGGGATCGTGACCGGGACGATCTCGTCGTCGAACACGCCGTTCTTGATCGCGGCGGCGGCGAGCTGGTGGGAGCGGGCGGAGAAGGCGTCCTGCTCCTCACGGGTCAGGCCCAGGCGGGCGTTGTGCCGCTCGGTGGACTCGCCCATGGACACCTGGTCGTAGGCGTCGGTGAGGCCGTCGTGGGCCATGGAGTCCACGATGCCGGCGTCGCCGTACTTGACGCCCCTGCGCAGGCCGGGCAGCAGGTGCGGGGCGTTGGACATGGACTCCATGCCGCCCGCCACCACGATGTCGAACTCGCCGGCCCGGATGAGCTGGTCGGCGAGGGCGATCGCGTCCATCCCGGACAGGCAGACCTTGTTGATCGTCAGCGACGGCACGGTCATCGGGATCCCGGCCTTCACCGCCGCCTGGCGGGAGGGGATCTGGCCCGCGCCCGCCTGGAGCACCTGGCCCATGATCACGTACTGCACCGCCTCGGGGGCGACGCCGGCCCGCTCCAGCGCGGCCTTGATGGCGATGCCGCCGAGCTCGGCGGCCGACAGGCCGGACAGCGAGCCGAGAAGCCGGCCGATGGGGGTACGAGCTCCGGCGACGATGACGGAACCGGGCATGGAGGGGCCTCCCTGTGTCGATGGCAGCGCTGCGCACCGCGGCCCGGACGGCGGCCGGTGCCCTTCACTCGGGCCCGGGGCCTCGTCGCCCCGGTCCCGCTCACCGGCGCGCCCTCGCTGAGGACGCGGCGCGTTTGCCACGATACCTATGAGTACGCTCACGACCGCCATGGAGGATGGCCCTATGTTCATGCGCATCGACCATGTGGGAATCGCCTGCCACGACCTGGAGGAGAAGATCGCGTTCTTCGAGCGGACCTTCGAGCTGACCGTGGTCGCCCGGGAGGTCAACGAGGAGCAGGGTGTCAAGGAGGCGATGCTGCACATCGCCGACGGCGAGGGCGGCGGCTCCTACATCCAGTTGCTGGAGCCGCTCGGCCCCGACACCCCGGTGGGGAGGTTCCTCGCCAAGCGCGGCGAGGGGGTGCACCACGTCGCCTTCGGCGTGCCGGACGTGGAGGAGGCGCTCGAGACGATCGGCGGCAGGGGGGTCCGCCTGCTGGACGCCCAGCCCCGGCACGGCTCGATGGGCTCCTCCATCGCCTTCCTCCACCCCAAGGACGTGGGCGGGATGCTCACCGAGCTCGTCCAGGCCCCGCCGCGGCGGCCCGAGCGCTCCTGACCGTTCCGGTACGGAGGATCTCGAACACAAAAAAGGTTCATACGTAACAAGTCGCGCAGATAGTCGGAGGAGGAAGCCAAGGTGGCAGTGGCGGAGTACGCTGGCGTACCACCGGACGTGGATCCCGCCACGGCTCCCGCCTCGGATGTCCGAACCCTCGTCCGGCCCGTGTAGCCGTCTCGACAACCCAGGATCGAGCCTCCATGCAGTCCGACATCGACGCCCAGCTCAACAACTTCTTCGAAGACGCCCCGGCCCGGGAATTCGACGTGGTGCTCCGGGGCTATGACCGGCACCAGGTCCACGACCACCTGAAGCAGCTCGACGGGGAGTTGCGCCAGGCCCGCGAGCAGCTGCAGAGCCTGCAGCGGGACCTGGCCGACTCCCAGCGCCAGCTGCAGGAGCAGGAGCGCCCGACCTACTCCGGTCTCGGCGCCCGGATCGAGCAGCTGCTCCGCCTCGCCGAGGAGCAGGCCACCGAGCTCGTCCAGGCCGCACGGGCCGAGGCGAACGAGATCAAGGCCGCCGCCAAGGTCGAGGCGGCCGACATGCGCGCCGCCGCGGAGAACGAGGCCGCCGAGAAGCGCGCCCTGGCCACCCGCGAGGCCGACGACATGCGCGGCACCGCGGAGCGCGAGGCCGAGGAGATCCGCTCGACCGCCCGCCGCGAGGCCGACGAGCTGACCTCCACCACCGAGCGCGAGGTCGCCAAGCTCCGGGCCACCGCCGACCACGAGGTCGCCGAGAAGCGCGCCGACGCCGAGCGTGAGATCGCCAAGCTCCGCACCACCACCGAGCGCGAGGTGGCCCAGCTCCGCGCCTCCACCAAGCGCGAGCGCGACGAGATCCTCACCACGGCCAAGCGTCAGGCCGACGAGATGCGCGCCCAGGCCCAGCGGGTCCTGGAGGAGTCCGAGGCCAAGCGCGCCCAGGACGAGGCCGAGTTCGAGATCCAGCTCGCCGCCCGCCGCGAGGAGGCCGAGCGCCAGGAGGCCGAGCGCCACGCCACCGCGCAGGCCGCCACCCAGAAGCTGGTCGCCGAGGCCGAGCAGCGGGCGGCCACCGCCGAGCAGCGGGCCACCAAGGCCACCCAGCAGGCCGAGCAGACCCGCCGTGAGGCCGACACCCACGCCAAGCAGCTGCTGGCCAACGCCCGCAAGAACGCCGACCAGATCGTCTCCGAGGCCAAGACCAGCGCCGAGACGATCGTGTCCGAGGCCAAGACCGAGGCCGAGCGGAGCCGCTCGGTGGCCCAGCGCCAGGTCGACGAGCTGACCCGTCAGCGCGACAGCATCACCAGCCACCTCGCGCAGCTCCGCCAGCTGCTCGGCGGCGCCCCGCTTCCCGCCACCGAGCCGGAGCCCGCGGTCACCGCGGCCCCGCCGAAGCCGGCCATCGCCGCCCCCTCCAACGGCAGCTCCGACCGGCCGGTCCCGGCCGCGCCCGCCAAGGAGGAGAAGGCCGAGGACGACGCGGAATGGTGGCAGGAGTAGGACCACCCGCGCCCTGAGGCGCTGACGACGGCTACCACGGAAGAGCCCGGCGACCCGCACGGTCGCCGGGCTCTCCTGCTCGTCACGGGGCCGGAAGCGGGCCGTCCTGACCCGCGGGCGGGCCGGCCGGGAACAGGCCGGCCGCCGGGTCTCCGTACGGCTCCGCGCACCCCGGCCGCCGTCCGCATCCCGGCGGCCGCCCCTACAGGATCCGCTCCCGCAGGAAGGCGGTCACGGCGCGGTTGAAGGCCTCGGGCTGCTCGATCGCGCTCAGGTGCCCGGCCTTCTCGATCACGGCCAGCCGGCCGTCCGGCACCGCCTCGGCCATCGCCTCCGCGTCGGAGACCGGGGAGAGCTCGTCTTCCTCCCCCACGATCACCAGGGCGGGGACCTTGAGGCCGCGCAGGGTGTCGAAGGAGTCGGGGCGGGCCGCCATGGCCCGCTGGGCCCAGGCGACCGCGGCGGGCGGGGCCGCCTGGACCAGGCCGCGGATCCGGCCGAGGACCATCGCGCGGCGCTGCTTGGTGGTGGGCCCGACGAGTCCGGGCAGCACCTCCTCGACCAGGACCGAGGTGCCCCGGTCGAGGACCGCGGAGGCGATGCGCTCCCGGTTGGCCCTGGCCGCCTCGGGGTCGGCGGTCGCCTTGGTGTCGGCGAGGACCACTCCCAGGACCCGGTCGGGGTGACGGCGGCACAGCGCCATGGCGACGTAGCCGCCCATGGACTGGCCGCCGACGACGGCGCGCTCGACACCCTCCTCGTCGAGGAGCCGCGCCACGTCGTCGGCCATCACGTCGAGCGAGGGCTCGTCGTCGCCGAGCGGCGACCCCCCGAACCCGCGCAGGTCCGGCGTGATCACCTTGCACTCGGCCGCGAGGCCCTCGCGCTGGGCGAGCCACATCGCCGACGACATCGGGAAGGCGTGGAGGAGGACGACAGGAGTGCCCTCTCCGGCCGATCGTGTGTGTAGACGCACCTGTCCACCGTAATCGGGGAGCGCGGATCTGGCACCTCCCGTCCCGAGACCGTCCCCCCTGCCCGTCCCGGGCCCTTCTCACGACCGGCGTCCTCCCCGCCCTCGCGGCCCTCCCGCGACCGTCCCCCCGGCCGTTCCGCGGCCCCCGCGCCGGACGCTGGAGCCGCGGGCTCGCCTAGGAGGCGGCGACCTCGGTGGGCAGGGGGTGGGCCGCGGGGTTCACCCGGCGGACGATCTCGTTCAGCACGATCCGCACGTACGGCTCGCCGACCCACAGGTGCTTGGCCCCGTCCACGCCGACGACCTCCGCCTGCGGGACCCGGGCGAAGCGCTCCCGGGCCTGCTCCGGCCTGAGGTAGTCGTCGAACTCCGGCACCAGCGCGACCAGCGGGCGGCCGAACTCCGCCCACGCGTCCAGGTCGGCGTCCCCGGCGCGGTGCAGCGGCGGCGAGAGCAGGATCGCACCCTGGACGAGCGGGTCGTGGCCCCACCGGAGCGCCAGCTCCGTGCCGAAGGACCAGCCGACCAGCCAGGGCCGGGGCAGGTCGTGGAACTCGGCGTACTCCAGGGCCGCCGCCACGTCGAACCGTTCTCCCTCGCCCCCGTCGAAGGCCCCCTGGGAGGTGCCCCGCTCTGAGGTGGTCCCGCGGGTGTTGAAGCGCAGCACCGCCAGGTCGGCGAGGGCGGGCAGCCGGTTGGCGGCCTTCTTGTGGACGTGGCTGTCCATCATGCCGCCGTGCGTCGGCAGCGGGTGCAGGCAGATCAGTGTGGCCGCCGGAGGGCGCTCCGGCGGGAGGGCCAGCTCCCCGACGAGGGTCAGCCCGTCACCGGTGTGCAGCTCGATCGGCTCGCGCCGCGCGGGCAGGACCGTAGAGGCCCGGATCTCCATCCTTCTCCTTCTCGTGGTCGGCCGGCGACGGGACGCGCCCGGCGCCGGCGGCCCTCAGTAACGGCTCAGCAGCGACTCAGTAGCGGCTCCGGCCGGGGCCGCGCCTGCTCCGGTTGCGCCAGCAGGCGGTGTGCCAGTGCCTGCGCTCGTCCTCGCCGCCCCGCCAGGCGGGCCAGCTCACCAGGTGCGGCAGTCCCGGGGCGATCTCCTGGTCGCATCCGGGGCACCGGTAGACCTTGCCCGCGCCGAGGCCGGTGATCCGGCGCACGTGCCAGTCGCCGTCGGGCCACTCCTCGACCTGGTCGACGCCGGGCACGGAGCGCCCGACGGGCCGGGTGGAGCCCCGGTTCCCGCCCCGGTCGAACGGGTCCATCCTCCGTGATCTGCGCGGGCTCATGCCGGCAGGTCGCGGATGCTCCGCACTCCGGCGGTGACGAGCTGGTCGAGCAGCGGCGCGGGGGCGAAGGCCGGGTCGCGGTACTCGTCGTAGAGGTCGCGCAGACCGTCCCGGACGGTCTGAAGGCCCAGCCGGTCGAGCATCTCGAACGGCCCGGCGGGGTAGCCGCAGCCGAGCCGCATGGCCGTGTCGATCTCCTCCACCGAGGCGTAGCCCGACTCGTACATCCGCACGGCGTCGTTCAGGTGGGGGTAGAGGAGGGCGCCGACCACGAACCCGGCCCGGTCCCGGCAGACCACGGGGGTCCGGCCGAGGATGCGCACCAGGCCCGTGGCGACCTGCTCGGCGCCGGGCGAGGTCAGCACGGTGGAGGCGACCTCGGCGACCTGCTCCCCGACCAGGTTCAGGCCGACGAGGCGGTCCGGGTGCGGCAGCCGTACGGCCTGCCGTACCACGGGGGTGCGGGAGAGCGCGACGACCAGTTCGGCCTCCTCGACGCCGGTGGTCTTGAAGCCCGCGGACACCAGCCGGTCGGCGAACTCCCCGGCCTCGGCCTCCTCGCCGACGACCGCGACGGTGCTCACCGACGGCTTCTCCTCCGCCGAGGGCGTCTGCGGCGCCTCCTCGCCGTGGAACCCGCGCCCGGACTTGCGGCCGAGCAGCCCTGCGGCGACGAGCTCGTGCAGGAGCGGAGCCGGGGCGTGGCGGCGCTCGCGGCTCTCCCGGAACAGGGCCTCGCAGATCTCGTAGGAGGTGTCGAGGCCGATCAGGTCGAGCAGGGCGAGGGGGCCCATCGGGAAGCCCGCGCCGAGCCTCATCGCGGCGTCGATGCCGTCGCGGTCGGCCAGGCCGTGCTCCAGCAGGACGACCGCGTGGTTGAGGTACGGCAGGAGCAGCCGGTTCACCACGAACCCGGCGCGGTCTCCGACGGTCACGGGGGTCTTGCCGAGCCGGCGCGCGAGGGCCGCGATGTCGTCGGCCAGCCCGTCCTCGGTGGTCACGGTGCGGACCACCTCGACCAGCCTCATGACCGGCGCCGGGTTGAAGAAGTGCATGCCCACCACCCGGCCGGGCCGGGACGTGGTGGCCGCGATCTCGGTGACCGAGAGCGAGGAGGTGTTGGTGGCCAGCACCGCGGAGGGCTTGCAGATCCGGTCCAGGTCGGCGAAGAGGGCCCGCTTGTACTCCATGACCTCGGGGATGGCCTCGATGACCAGGTCGCAGCCGGCCAGGTCGTCCCGGGAGGTGGTGAGGGTCACCCGGCCGAGGATCTCGGCGCGCTCGGCCTCGGTGAGCCTGCCGCGTGTCAGCGCCCTGCCCGTGGAGCCCTCCAGGTGTCCCCGGCCGCGTTCCAGCGCGGCGGGGTCGGCCTCCACGCCGACGACCGCGATCCCGGCACGTGCGAACACCTCGGCGATCCCCGCACCCATCGTGCCGAGGCCGACCACGCCGACCGTCTCGAAAGTGTCCGCCATCCCTCTTCCCATCGCGTCCGCGGATCGGTGCCGGCGGAGAGCCGGCGGTTCCCTCCTCCAAGTCTCCCAGAGACGCCCCGCGCTCCCCAAAACCGGTACCGGAAAGTACTTGAACGATAGTTGAGTGTCATCTAACGTTTGAGAACGTGAGCGAAGGAGGACTTATGGAGGAGAAGTTCACTCCGGAGGAGGCGCTGCGGCGGATCGGCGCCGTCGACCGGCGGGTGCGGCGGTCCGTGGGGACGGCCGGGCTGGTCTACCTCCTCTCCGGGGGCGCGACGATCGTCTACTGGACGGCCATCCTGCTGGGCCCCCGCTGGCTCCAGCTCTCGGCGGCCATCCTGTGGGGGGCCCTGGTGGGGATGTTCGCCCGCTACCACGGGAGGCTCGGCGTGCGGGACCGCGCGATCGCCTGGGCCACCAGAGCCGGCGGCGTCGTGCATCTCGCCTATCTCGGCATGACCACGGCCACGCTGCTGGTCGCGGTCTTCCTCCGGCCCGGAGAGTCCGGCGGCGGCTGGACCGCCCTGGCGGTCGCGCTGGCGGTGGTCACGGGTCTCCCCCTGCTCTACGCGGGAGGGCGGATCCTGAGGGCGCCGCGATGAGCGGCGCACACCCCCGCCACGAGCTGGACGACGTCATCCACGCGCCGGTCCGGCTCTCGATCGTGGCCGCGCTGGCCGCCGCGGAGAAGGTGGAGTTCCGCTTTCTCCGCGACACGATCGAGGTGAGCGACTCCCTGCTCTCCAAGCACGTCCTCACCCTGGAGGAGGCCGGCTACGTCGAGGTGGAGAAGGCCTTCGTGGGCAAGCGCCCGCGCACCTGGCTCTCGCTCACCGACTCCGGGCGCCGTGCCTTCCAGAACTACGTTTCCGTGCTCCAGAGACTGATGACAGGATCCCCCTCATGATCGAAATTGACGGTTTGCAGAAACGCTACGGCGACAAGAGAGCCCTGGACGGGGTGTCCTTCGCCGTGCGGCCGGGTGAGATGTTCGGCTTCGTGGGCGCCAACGGCGCGGGCAAGACCACCACGATGCGCATCCTGATGGGCGTGCTGGAGGCCGACTCCGGCCAGGTGTGCTGGAACGGCGGGCCGCTGACCTTCGCCGGCCGGCGGAGGTTCGGCTACATGCCGGAGGAGCGCGGGCTGTACCAGAAGATGAAGGTCGCCGAGCAGGTGGAGTACTTCGGCAGGCTCAACGGCCTGTCCGCGGCCGCCGCCCGCAGCGCCACCGCTGACCTGCTCGAGCGGCTCTCCCTGACCGGGCGCGCCGGCGACGAGGTGGGCGCGCTCTCCCTGGGCAACCAGCAGCGGGTCCAGCTCGCCGTCGCGCTGGTGCACGGGCCCGAGGCGCTGGTCCTGGACGAGCCGTTCTCCGGCCTCGACCCGATCGCCGTCGACGCGCTCGTCGAGGTGCTCGCCGAGCGGTGCCGCGCCGGCGTCCCGGTGTTGTTCTCCAGCCACCAGCTGGACCTGGTGGAGCGGTTGTGCGACTCGGTCGGCATCATCTCGGCCGGGCGCATGGTGGCCACCGGCACGGTGGAGGAGCTGCGGGCCCGGGAGGGGCGCGGCGTGCTGAGGGTGGTCGTCCGGGACACGGCCCCCGGCTGGGCGGCCGGGCTACCCGGCACCGTCACGGAGAAGGGTGACGAGGTGCTCGTGGCCGACGTCGCAGGTGACGGCCAGGACGTCCTGCGGGCCGCCGCGGCGGCGGGCAGGGTCGAGCACTTCGGCTGGGAGCGGCCCTCGCTCACCGACATCTTCCGGGAGGCAGTGGCATGAGCGGTCTGTGGCTGGTCGCGCGGCGGGAGATCGCCACGCGCGGCCGTACGAAGGGATACCTCATCGGGCTCGCGCTGAGCGCGCTGCTGGTCGGCGCGCTCGCCTTCCTGCCCAAGGCGTTCGACGGTCCCGACTCCTACACCGTCGGCGTCGTCGGCTCGCCCGCGCTGCGGTCGGCCCTCACCGGGGGGGCGCAGGACGGGACCCCCGGGGACGCCGCGGTCACCGTGAAACCGCTGACCGAGGCCGGGCAGGACGAGGCCGCCGCGATCACCCTCCAGCCGCTCGCCGACGAGGCCGCCGCCCGCAAGGCGCTCCTCGACGGCGAGATGGACGCGGCCGTGGTGGGTGACCGGAAGGTGCTGGCCGACGGCGAGGTGGACCGGGAGCTGGGCGTGATCCTGGAGAGCGCCCACCGGACTGCGCAGACGCAGAAGCAGCTCACCGCCGCGGGGCTGGACCCCGCCAAGGTCGCCGGGGCGATGCAGGTGGACCCGCTGGAGCAGCTCTCCGTCGGTGCCGACACCCGCTACGCGGCCGTGCGCACGGGCATCGCGACCGCCGTGATCATCGTGCTCTTCTTCCTGCTCATGCAGGCCGCCATGTTCGTCGCGATGGGCGTGGTCGAGGAGAAGGGCAGCCGGATCGTCGAGATCCTGCTCACCTCGATCCGCCCCTGGCAGCTGCTCGCCGGCAAGGTCGTGGGCCTCGGCCTGCTCGCCCTGGCCAACCTGGTCGTGATCATCGTGGTCGGGGTGGGCGCCGCCGCGGCGTCCGGCTTCGCCGTCGACCTGCCGCCGGGCATGACCGGCATGATGCTCGGCATCGTGCTCTGGTTCCTGCTCGGCTACGCCTTCTTCTCGGTGATGGCGGCGGCGCTGAGCTCCCTGGTCTCCCGCCAGGAGGAGGTGAGCAGCGTCCTGACCCCCATGCAGGTGCTGTTCATGGGCTCCTACTTCGTGGCCTTCTTCGCCACCATGGAGCCCGGCAGCGCGGTGGCCCGCGTCATGTCGTTCGTCCCGCCGTTCTCCTCCCTGGTCATGCCGGTCCGCATGGCCGGCAGCGAGGTGCCGCTCTGGGAGGTCGGCCTGGCGACGGCCCTGATGGTCGCCGCGACGGCGGGCATGCTCGCCGTCGGCGCCCGCGTCTACGAGCGCGCGGTCATCCGCACGGGGGCGCGGGTCAAGTTCTCGGAGGTCGTGCGCTGAGGCCGTGCGGTCGCGTGCCGGCACGCGACCGCGTTCCGGCTCGGCCGCACCCCGGACCATCGCGTGCGTGAGGCCCACCGCGCGTCATCGCGTGCGCAGGGGTACGGCCCGCCGCCGCGGAGCGGTCCGCGGCGGCGGGCCGCTCCGCGGCGGCAATCGCCGGCTTCGCGGGACGGCGGGCCGTGCCGCGGCGGCGGTCGCCGGCTTCGCGGGGCGGCCGCCCCCGTCCGGCCGGTAGGGTTGTCGGTCATGCGGCTGGTTATCGCGCGGTGCAGCGTGGACTACGTGGGGAAGCTCACCGCCCATCTCCCGATGGCGTCCAGGCTCATCCTCCTCAAGGCGGACGGCAGCGTCTCGATCCACTCCGACGGCCGCGCGTTCAAGCCGCTCAACTGGATGAACCCGCCGTGCAGGCTCCGCGAGGAGGACGGCACCTGGACCGTCACGCACGGCAAGACCGGCGAGAAGCTCGTCCTCACGATGGAGGAGATCCTCCACGACTCCAGCCACGAGCTGGGCGTGGACCCCGGGCTGATCAAGGACGGGGTCGAGGCCCACCTGCAGGAGCTGCTGGCCGAGCACATCACCACCTTGGGCCCCGGCTACACGCTGATCCGCCGCGAGTACATGACGGCGATCGGCCCGGTGGACATCCTCTGCCGGGACGGCGGCGGCGCCACCGTGGCCGTGGAGATCAAGCGGCGGGGTGAGATCGACGGCGTCGAGCAGCTCACCCGCTACCTGGAGCTGCTCAACCGCGATCCGCTGCTGGCCCCGGTCCGGGGCGTCTTCGCCGCCCAGGAGATCAAGCCGCAGGCCCGCGTGCTGGCCACCGACCGCGGCATCGACTGCGTGACCCTCGACTACGGCGCGCTGCGCGGCATCGAGCCGGAGAACCCCACGCTGTTCTAGCCGTGTCCACCGAACGGAGGACACGGGGTTCCACCGGCCGTCGGTACCGCGCGGGCCCCGCCCGGACGACGCTTGGGGCATGACGACGACAGCGGTCCGGGTGCGCGGCCTGACCAAGCGCTACGGCGACGTGCAGGCGGTCGGTGGCATCGACCTCGACATCCACGCGGGCGAGGTGTTCGCGATCCTCGGCCCCAACGGGGCCGGGAAGTCCACCACGGTGGAGATCCTGGAGGGCTACCGGCGGCGGGACTCGGGTGAGGTCAGCGTCCTGGGGGCGGACCCGGGCCGGCCGACCCGCGCCTGGCGCTCCCGGATCGGCGTGGTGCTGCAGACGGCCGGCGACATGACCGAGGCCACCGTGCGGGAGACCGTCCGGCACTTCGCGGGCTTCTACCCGGACGCCCGCGACCCCGACGAGGTGATCGAGCAGGTCGGCCTGGCGGAGAAGGCCGGCAGGCGGATCCGGGAGCTCTCCGGCGGCCAGCGGCGCCGGGTGGACGTGGCGCTCGGCGTGATCGGCCGCCCCGAGCTGCTCTTCCTGGACGAGCCGACCACCGGGTTCGACCCCGAGGCGCGGCGGCGGTTCTGGGACCTGATCCGGGGCCTGGCCCACCAGGGCACCACGATCGTGCTGACCACCCACTACCTGGACGAGGTCGAGGCGCTGGCCGACCGGGTGGCGGTGATCGCCAAGGGCCGGATCGTGGCCGAGGGAGAGCCCGCGACCCTGGGCGGCCGGGCCACCGCCGAGGCCACGGTCGGCTGGGCGGGCGGGTCCGTGGAGACCGACGCCCCCACCAGGGCCGTGCTGGAGCTGAGTGAGCGCTTCGGCGGTGAGGTCCCGGAGCTGACCGTCACCCGGCCGTCCCTGGAGGACACCTACCTCCGCCTCGTCGAAGGCTGATCCCCTGCTCCCCGGCGCTCTCCGCGGCCGCGGGGAGGCCTCCCCTCTGGAAGACGACGGAGAACCGACTCCCATGAGCCAGACCGCCACCCGTTCCACCACCCCGTCCACGCCCCCGCCCCCGCGCGCGTCCGCCGGGCCGCCCTCCACGCTCCGGACCGGGCTCTCCCGGGCCGCGTTCGAGACCCGGCTGTTCTTCCGGGAGAAGGACGCGGTGATCTTCACCTTCTCCTTCCCGATCGTCCTGCTGGTGATCTTCGGATCGATCTTCTCGCAGGAGCTGGAGGGCACCGGGCTGAGCGTCTCCCAGCTCTACGTGGCCGGCCTGATCGGCTCCGCGACCATGACCGGTTTCCAGAACCTCGGCATCGGTATCGCGATGGACCGCGACGACGGCACGCTGAAGCGGCTGGCGGGCACGCCGATGCCGCCGGCCGCCTACTTCGCCGGCAAGGCGCTCAACACCCTGCTCGTCTCCGCCGTCCAGGTGGCGATCCTGCTGGCCATCGGGGTGGCGATGTTCGACCTGGAGCTGCCCTCGGCGCTCTCCGACTGGCTGACCTTCTCCTGGGTGTTCGTGCTCGGCGTGGTCGGCTCGTCCCTGCTCGGCGTCGCGGCCAGCAGCCTGCCCCGGTCGGGCAAGAGCGCGGGCGCGGTGATCTCGATGCCGTTCGTGGTGCTGCAGTTCATCTCCGGGGTGTTCATCCCGGCCGCCGATCTGCCCGACTGGCTGGACCGGATCGCCTCGTTCTTCCCGCTCAAGTGGATGTGCCAGGGCTTCCGCTCGGTCTTCCTGGGTGACGCCGGTGCCACACTGGAGGCGACCGGATCGTACGAACTCGGCCGGGTCGCCCTGATTCTGGGCGCCTGGGTCATCGGAGGACTGGTGCTGTGCCTGACGACCTTCCGCTGGAAGGGCCGGCGCGACGGATGAGCGTCCCGTCGGACGGTCCGGCCGCGCGGATCCCCATTCCGCTGATGCGGCCGGGCCGGCCGGCCGACCCGGCCGGCCCGCACGCCTGGGAGTCGCTGCTCGGCTGGGAGGTGATGCTCTGCGCCTCGACGCTCGTCCCGGCCGGGCTCCTGCTGCTGGAGGGACCGGTCACCTGGGAGATCCTCCTCGCCACCGGCCTCATGGCCGCGATCCCCCTGGCGTACCTGCTGCTCGGCCGCTCGGCGATCATGAACGACGACCGGCGGCGCGGGCTCGTCTACCTCGCGCTCCTGGTGGCGCTGTTCACCCCGGCGGTCCTCATCACCCCGGCGTTGACGTTCGCGCTCTTCGGACTATGCCCGCAGGCGTTCATGGTGCTCCCGTCCCGGCCCGCCGTCGCCATGGTCGTCGTGTTCAACCTCGGCCCCGCCTGCCGCTTCCTGCTGTCCCAGGACGACTGGGCGGGCACGTTCAACTTCCTCACCGTCACCCTGATCACGATCTTCTTCTCCGCCGTCTTCGGCGTCTGGATGGAGCGGATCATGGCGCAGAGCGAGGAGCGCGCGGCGCTCATCGCGGAGCTGGAGGCCCAGCGGGCCGAGGTGGCCCGGCTCTCGGCCGAGCGCGGGGCCCTGGCCGAGCGGGAGCGCCTGGCGGGCGAGATCCACGACACCCTGGCTCAGGGCTTCACCAGCATCATCATGCTGCTGCAGGCCGCCGAGGCGCAGCCGGACCCGTCCCGGCACCTGGCGCTGGCCGTACGGACCGCGCGGGAGAACCTGGCCGAGTCCCGCGCGCTGGTCGCCGCGCTGAGCCCGGCGCCCCTGCAGGGCTCCACCCTGGACGAGGCGCTCGGCCGGCTGGCCGCCCGTCTGGGCGAGGAGACGGGGGTCGAGACGTCATGCGCCGTCCGGGGAACGCCCCGGCCGCTCCCTCCGCCCTCCGAGGTGGTACTGATCCGCGCCGCGCAGGAGGCGCTGGCGAACGTGCGCAGGCACGCGGGGGCCGGGCGGGTGGAGGTCTCGGCGGTCTACGGGCCGGGCGCGGTGACGCTGGAGGTCCGTGACGACGGGCGCGGCTTCGACCCGGCGGCCGCCGGCGGGTACGGCCTGCGCGGCATGCGCGCCCGGGTGGAACAGGTGGGCGGGGCCCTCGGCCTGGCCAGCGCTCCCGGGGCCGGGACCGTGCTCTCGGTCACCGTCCCCACCGGGACCACCGGGACCACCGGGACCACCGGGACCACCGGGACCACCGGGACCACCGGGACCGCCGAGGCCACCGAGGCCACCGGGACCGCCACCACAGCCGGCCATGGAGCGTGAGCACATGCTGCGTCTGATGATCGTCGATGACCATCCGGTGGTCCGCGAGGGACTGCGCGGGATGCTGGAGGCGGACCCGCGGATCACCGTGGCGGGCGAGGCGGCCTCCGGGGACGAGGCCGTCGTGCGGGCGCGGGAGCTGGCACCGGACGTGATCCTGATGGACCTGCGCATGCCGGGCGGGGACGGGGTGGGCGCGATCTCCCGCATCCTCGCCGACCGCCCGGAGAGCCGGGTGATCGTGCTGACCACCTACGAGACGGACCAGGACATCGTGCGCGCCGTCGAGGCGGGGGCCGCCGGGTACCTGCTCAAGGACACCTCCCGGGCCGACCTGCTGGCCGCGGTCGTCTCCGCCGCGCGCGGGGAGACGGTGCTCTCGCCGTCCGTGGCGACAAAGCTGGTGACGCGGATGCGGGCGCCCGCCGTCGAGGCCCTCTCCCGGCGGGAGACCGAGGTGCTCTCCCTCGTGGCGCGGGGGCTGACCAACGCGGAGATCGGGCGGGAGCTGTTCATCGGCGAGACCACCGTCAAGACGCACCTGCTGCGGATCTTCGGCAAGCTCGGCGTCTCCGACCGCACCGCCGCGGTGACCACGGCCCTGGACCGGGGCTTCCTGCCCGGCTGAGCGGTCCGGGGCACGCCCCGAAGTAAGTGATGGTTTACCCGGCGGCGGGCGCGGTCTATCGTGGGCGCACCGCTCCCGTACGGCCGGACGCCCCCGGGCGGGAGCACGGCGGGCGCGCCGCCGGACGTCCGCCCCACACGCAGCCGTAAACGCGAGGAGGCCCGTGATGTCCACGGCGACCGGACAGCGAACCTTCGACTCCCTCGACCCCGCCACCGGATCCGTGGTCGGGACCCATCCCGTCCAGGACGCGCGGGCCGTACGCGCGGCCGTGGCAGAGGCCGAGCACGCCGCGCGGTGGTGGGCCGGGCTGGGCTGGGCCGAGCGCAGGCGCCGGCTGCTCGACTACAAGGCGGTCGTCACGCAGAACCTCTCCCGGATCGCCGAGGTGGTCCACCGGGAGACCGGCAAGCCGGAGGCCGACGCCACCCTGGAGGTGATCCTGGCCGTCACCCACATCGACTGGGCGGCCCGCAACGCCCGCCGGGTCCTCGGTCCGCGCCGGGTCCGGCCGGGGCTGGTCGGCGCCAACCTCGCCGCCACGCTGGAGTACCTGCCGCTGGGCGTCGTGGGGGTCATCGGGCCGTGGAACTACCCGGTCTTCACCCCGATGGGCTCCATCGCCTACGCGCTGGCGGCGGGGAACGCGGTGGTGTTCAAGCCGAGCGAGCTCACCCCGGGGACGGGGGTGCTGCTGGCCGAGCTGTTCGCCGAGTCCGTGCCCGAGCAGCCGGTCTTCCGCACGGTGACCGGTCTGGGGGAGACGGGAGCCGCGCTCGCGGGCGACCCTGGCGTCAAGAAGATCGCCTTCACCGGTTCCACGGCCACCGCCAAGCGGGTGATGACGGCGTGCGCGGCGAACCTCACGCCGATGGTCGCCGAGTGCGGTGGCAAGGACGCGCTGATCGTGGACGCCGACGCGGACGTGCGCGCGGCGGCGGACGCGGCGCTGTGGGGGGCGATGTCCAACGCCGGGCAGACCTGCGTCGGGGTGGAGCGGGTCTACGTGGTGGACGCGGTCTACGACGCGTTCATGCGGGAGCTGACCGAGCGGGCCGCCACGATCCGGGCGGGCGAGGACTACGGCCCGATCACCATGCCCGCGCAGCTCGACGTCATCCGGCGGCACATCGCCGACGCCGTCGCGCGCGGCAGGGCCGTGGTGGGCGGGCCGGAGTCGGTGCGCGCGCCGTACGTGGACCCGGTGATCGTGGAGGACGTGCCGGAGGACTCCCCCGCGGTCCGCGAGGAGACCTTCGGGCCGACCGTGACGGTCAAGCGCGTCGCGGACGCGGAGGAGGCCCTGGAGAAGGCCAACGCCGGCGCGTACGGCCTGGCGGGGACGATCTTCTCGGGGAACGCGCGGCGGGCCGTGGAGCTGGCCCGCCGGATGCGCACCGGGATGACCGCGATCAACTCGGTCATCTCCTTCGCCTCCGTCCCCTCCCTGCCCTTCGGCGGGCTCGGCGACTCCGGCTTCGGCCGGATCCACGGGGCGGACGGCCTGCGCGAGTTCGCCCGGCCCAAGGGCATCTCCCGGCAGCGCTTCGCCCTGCCGGGGATGAACCTCACGTCGTTCGCCCGCGGCCAGAAGGAGCTTGACCAAGTGGTCAGACTTGTGACTTTCTTGCACGGCCGCCGCAAGAGATAACGTCCCAACTCTTCCACAAAAAGGATCTTGCACCCATAATAGTGGACCCCGGGTGCAAAGATCATGAGGTGGATGTAGAAATGCGCACACTTGTCAAGCCCTCACCCGCAGCGAGGACTTGCACGAGCGGTAGATCCTATAGGGGAATGTCGGCGGAGGAGCGGCTGGAGGAGCGCCGGGAGCGTCTGATCTCGGCCGCCTACACCCTCTACGCCGAGCTCGGCTTCCCCGACACCACGATCGAGAAGCTCTGCACCGTCGCCCGCATCTCCAACCGTGCCTTCTACGAGTGCTTCGACAGCCGCGACCAGCTGATGATGGTGGTGTACGGCCGGTGCGTGCGGGAGACCCTGGAGACGGTCGCCCAGGCCGTCGCGGAGGCCCCCGAGACGCTGGAGGACCGGATCGAGGCGGGCATCGCGACGTACGTCCGGTTCGTCACCTCGGACAGGCGCCGCGCCCGCATCCTGCACTTGGAGGTACGGCGGGCGGGCGACTGCCTGACCGTCTCCCGGCAGGAGGCCGTGGCGGGCTTCTGCCGGATCCTGGAGGAGGAGCCGGGCCTGTCCGCGATGGCGGAGCAGGCCGGGGTCGAGCTGCGCCTGGTCGTGCTCGGCATGCTCGGCGCGATGCAGGAGCTGCTCATCGAGTGGGCCCTGGCCGCCGAGCCGCTCCCGGTCGAGCCCCTGATCGACACGGCCGTGCACATCTTCCGCAGGACCCTGGCGGCCTGACCGCCGGCGCACGGCCGGCGGTCAGATCCAGCCCTTCTCCTGGGCCGCCCGGATCGCCGTGATCCGGTTGGCGGCGCCCAGCTTGGTGATCGCACTGGACAGGTAGTTGCGGACGGTGCCCTCGCTGAGGTGGAGCGCGCCCGCGATCTCCCCGACGGAGGCGCCCCTCGCGGCCAGGGCCAGCGCGTCCCGCTCCCGCTCGGTCAGCGGGCTCTCCCCCGCCATCATCGCCGAGGCGGCCATCTCCGGGTCGAGGTAGCGCCCGCCGGCGTGGACCTTGCGGATCGCGGCGGCCAGTTCGGCGGAGGAGGCGTCCTTGGGGACGAAGCCGCGCACCCCGGCGGCCAGCGCCCGCCGCAGGTAGCCGGGCCGGCCGAAGCTGGTCAGCATCAGCACGGCGTGCCCCGGCAGCGACTCGGCCACGCTCAGCCCGTCCATCCCCGGCATCTCGATGTCCAGCACGACCACGTCGGGCCGGTGCTCCCGCACGGCCGGCTCCACCAGGTCGCCCCGCGCCACCTGGGCCACCACCTCGATGTCCGGCTCCAGCCCGAGCAGGGTGGCGATCGCCTCCCGGATCAGGTGCTCGTCGTCGGCCAGCAGCACCCGGATCATCGCACTCCCTCCAGCGGGACCTCGGCCCGCAGTCTGAACTCTCCCCGCCCGTCGGCTCCGGCGGTGACCGTGCCGCCGGCGGGGGCCAGCCGTTCCGACAGGCCGATCAGGCCCGTGCCGCCCCGGTTGTCCACCTTCGCCACGCCGTCGTTGGCCATCTCCAGCACCGCCGTGCCGCCGCGCACGGTGACGGAGATCCGGCAGCGCGTCGCCGCGCTGTGCCGCAGCACGTTGGTGGTGCCCTCACGGGCCACCCAGGCCAGCAGCGTGGCGCTCTCCTCCGGCAGCCCGTCCGGCGGCGCGACCAGGGTGCAGCGGATCCCGCCCGCCTCCAGCACCGCGATCATGCTGCGCAGCTCGGCCTCCAGGTCCACCGTCCGGTAGCCCCGCACCGCGGTGCGGATCTCCTTCAGCGCCTCCCTGGCCAGGCGCCGCACCTCGTCCATCTCCGCGGCGGCGCGGCCGGCGTCGGCTCCCGCGAGCCGGGCGGCCACCTCGCTCTTGACCGCGATCGCGGAGAGGCTGTGCCCGACCAGGTCGTGCAGGTCGCGGGCGAAGCGGAGCCGCTCCTCGGTCACCGCCAGCTGCGCCTGGGCCGCCTTTCCGGCCTCCGCGGCCCTGACCACCTCCCAGAACCAGAGCTGGAAGCGGTTCGCCCAGGGCAGGCTCAGGCCGCCTCCCAGATAGCCTCCGACCGCCGCGGCGAACGCCTCCCCGTCCGAGAAGCCGGTGGGAGAGGCCATGTTGTCCGGCCAGCTGAGGAAGATCCCCGCCGCGACCGCGCCGAGGCTGGCGGCGAACGTGCCGGACCGGCTCAGCAGCAGCGCCGCGCCCGCCGCCCAGCACGGGGGGGCCAGCCCCCAGGACAGGAGGTTCCCGTCCGGGACGAGCGGCAGGAGCAGCGCGAGCACGCCCGAGGCGGCCAGCTCGCGGCGGGCGGTGGCGCCCGCCACGGCCGCTCTGATCATCCGCACCTGGAGCACGGTGAAGACGAGCAGGCCCAGCAGGCCGAGGATCGCCCACGCGTTCCGGCCCGGGCGCTCCCCCGCGATCCAGCCGAACGCCCCGCTCCAGGCGATCAGGAGGCCCACGGTCAGCATCCAGACGGTCAAGCGGCGCAGCCGCTCGACCTGCGGGCGCTTCTCCCGCCTCAGCGGCAGCCGGGACAGGGGAAGGGACAGGGACCGGGACACGGCCGCGGGGACGAGGCGCCGCACGCGCTCCGTCCCCGGGCTCCCGGTGTCCGTCGAGGGGTTCATCGAGGTGTTCGTCGACATGGCCGGTCCACGTTAGCCGTGCCGGGGCTCCCACCGGAACAGCCACCTGGCGAGCAGGGCGGAGACCGCGATCCAGCCGAGCAGGATGCCGATCGAGGGCAGCGCGGCGACCCACTGACCGGCCATGCCCAGCGCCTCGCCGCTGCCGGTGAAGTGGTCGGCCCCGAGGAAGCCGCTGCGCATCATCTCCACGATCGGGGTGACCGGGAGCAGGTTGGAGACCACGGCCAGCGGGCCGGGCAGGATGTCGGCGGGGAAGGCGACGGGCGCGCCGATCGTCATGACCATCAGCAGCGGCAGCACGCTGACCTGGGCCATCTCGGCGTTCGGCGTCAGGCCGGAGAAGGCCGCGGCGAGCAGGGTGAAGACCGCGACGCCCAGGAGCGCGGCGACCACCAGCATCGGCACGTTGGCCGGGAGGACCCCCTCGGTCCGGTGCACCCAGAAGCCGAGCAGCACGACCTGGAGGACGAAGAAGACGAGGGCCCCGAGCGCGCTGCCCGCCATGACCGCGGCGGCGGACGGCTGGCCCCCGCGCAGCCGCTTGAGCACCAGTTCCTCACGGCGGGCCGTGAAGGAGTTGACCAGGTTGATGAAGACCGAGAAGGTCAGCATCAGCCCGGGCACGCCGGTCAGCACGAACGCCCCGCCCGGCACTCCGTCGATCTCCGCGCCGCCCTGCATCATGGTGAACATCCAGGCCAGCAGGAGCGGCAGCAGCAGCACGTTGAACAGCGCGGTGGTGTTCCTGCCCACCAGGGTCACGTCGACGCGCGCCAGCCGTACGGCGTGCAGGACATCGGTCTTCATGGTCGCTCCACTGCTCCTCGTCACCGTCCGGACCGCGCTCATCGCTGCTCTCCCACCACTCGCATGAAGACGTCCTCCAGGGTCCCCCGGCGTACGGCCAGCCGCCCCAGGGTCAGGCCGCGCCCGTCGGCCCAGGCCAGCAGCGGGCGGAGCGCGGCGTGCGCGCGGGTCTCGGTGTCGGCGCCGGTCAGCGTGTAGGCGGCCTCGGTGCCGGTGCCGTTGTAGGTCAGCACCGGGGTGACGCCGTCCAGCGCGGGCAGGTCGCCGAAGGTCCACGAGGTGCCGGGCAGCCGGAAGGAGATGCGGTCTCCGGAGGTGGCGACCACCTCCTCGACCGTGCCGTGGGTGTGGATCCGGCCCTGGTGCATGATGGCCAGCCGGCTGGCCAGGCGCTCGGCCTCCTCCAGGTAGTGCGTGGTGAGCAGCACGGAGGTGCCCGCGTCCCGCAGGTCCTCGATCACCTTCCACGTCGTACGGCGGGCCTCCGGGTCCATGCCGGTGGTCGGCTCGTCCAGGAAGAGCACCTCGGGCGCGGAGAGCACCGCGAGCGCGAGGTCGAGCCGGCGCTTCTGGCCGCCGGAGAGCTGCTTGACCTTGACCCGCGCCTTGTCGGCCAGGTCCACCAGCTCCAGCGCGCCCATGGTGACCCGGTCGACCCTGCGGATCATGCCCGTGAAGGTCATCCGCCCCGGCAGCTCGGTGCTGCCGGACAGGGTGACCGGGCGCCCGGCGTCCTCGCTCAGGCCCTTCCACAGGTCCACGGTCTCGGCCACGGTCAGGTCGCCGAGGAAGCCGCCCTCCTGGAGCATGATGCCCACCCGGGGACGGAGCTCGCGCTGCTGCTTCACCGGGTCGAGGCCGAGGACCCGCACGGTGCCCGCGGTCGCGGGGGTGTAGCCCTCCAGGACCTCCATCGTGGTGGTCTTCCCGGCCCCGTTGGTGCCGAGCAGGGCGAAGACCTCGCCCCGGGGGACGGTGAAGGAGATCCCGCGCACGGCCTCGAAGTCGCCGTACTTCTGCCGCAGCCCGTCGACCTCGATCACGTCGTCGAGAGCGGCGGGGGCGGTCCCGGTCGCGTCCGCAAGCTGTGGTGTGCTCATGGAGAAAAGCTTCGTCTACCGGCTTCCGCCCAGGTAGTCGTTGATATCACCGCAAGGATATGGATCTTGCGGAAGATCCGTATGACAGATGTCATGTCCGGCGCGGTGCACCCGCACGGCGCCGGACCCGCGTCAGGGAC
>NZ_JBHSBM010000010.1:83816-89024 GCF_042650625.1 Planomonospora corallina | reverse complement strand
CCCGGGCCGCGGCTTCCGGACGCTACGGGCGGGGCGGGAGCGCCGGCCGGCGGCGGGAGGGACGGGCCGAGACGTCCGGCGGGCTCGCCGCCGGGCGCTCGGCCAGGGCGGCCAGGGCCAGCCGGACCGCCTCCTCGATCTGCGGGTCCCGCCCGGCGGCCCAGTCGTCCGGGGTGATGTCCACCTCGACGTCCGGGTCGACGCCGTAGTTCTCCACGCCCCAGCCGAGCCCCTCGAACCAGAACGAGTACCGGGGCACCGTGATGGAGCTGCCGTCGACCAGGTGGTGGTCGTCCTCGATGCCGATGACGCCTCCCCAGGTCCGGGTGCCGACCACCGGCCCCAGCTTGTGGATCTTGAAGGCCGCGGTGACGATGTCGCCGTCGGAGCCGGCGTTGTGGTCGGTGACCGCGACCAGCGGACCGCGCGGCGCCTCCTCCGGGTAGGTGATCGGCGCCAGCCCGCGGGGCATGTCCCAGGCGATCACCCGGCGGAGCAGCTTCTCGATGACCAGCTCGGAGGTGTGGCCGCCCCGGTTGCCCCGCACGTCCACCACGAGCCCCTCGAAGGCCATCTCCCGGCGCAGGTCGCGGTGGAACTGCGCCCAGCCCTCGGCGACCATGTCCGGGATGTGCAGGTAGCCCAGGCGCCCGCCGCTCAGCTCGCGCACGTGCGCCCGCCGCGCCGCCACCCAGTCCTGGTAGCGCAGCCGCCGGTCGTCCAGGAGCGGGGTGACCACCACCCGGCGGCCGCCGCCCAGCGTCAGCTCGACCGGCTTGTTCGCCGCGCCGACCAGGAGCCGGGCGGGCCCCTCCGGCGGCACGGGCCGGCCGTCCACCGCCAGCAGCGTGTCCCCCGGCTGCACGCCCACACCGGGCGCAGCCAGCGGCGAGCGGGCGTGCACGTCCGACGACTCGCCGGGCAGCACCCGGTCCACCTGCCAGCGCCCTTCTTCGTTGCGGGAGACGTCCGCGCCGAGCATGCCGACCGGCCCGGCCGCCGGGGAGCCCCAGGGGGCGGAGAAGACGTACGCGTGCGAGCTGCCGAGCTCCCCGACCACCTCCCAGAGCAGGTCGGCGAAGTCGTCGTTGGTGGAGACGCGCTCCACCAGCGGCCGGTACTCCGCGAGCACCCCGTCCCAGTCGACGCCGGCCATGTCCTCCACCCAGAAGTCGGCCCTCATCCGCCGGCCCAGCTGGGCGTAGGCGTGCCGCCGGTAGACCACCGGGTCGGCGGTGAGCCGGATCCGGGACAGGTCGACGGTCACGTCGTCGCCCTTGCCGTCGGACGGGCGGACCGTGAGCGTGCCCTTGTCGCTGACCACGAGGCGGGTGCCGTCGCCGCTCACCCGGTACCAGTCGAGCTTGTCGACGATCTCCTCGCAGGTCCGCTTGGCCAGGTCGTAGCGGTCCAGCGCGGGCCGGGGCGGGTCTCCGTCGAGGTCGCCCCGGTCCTCGCCGAGCTCGCCGGCGAGCGGTTCGCGCATCCAGACGAAGCCGCCCTTGACCGCGCGCAGCGCCGAGTAGCGCCCCTCGGGCACCGGCACCTGGACCACCCGGGAGGCGATGCCCTCGACGTCCACGGTGACGGCGGCGTCCTCCTTCTTCTCCTCGTCGTCCGGCTCGCCCACCGGACGGCCGTCCACGCTGGGCGCGAACGGCGACGGGGTGGAGGCGGCCAGCGGCACCAGGTAGGGGCGGTAGCCGTACGGGAACGACATGTCGAAGGAGTGCGCGTCGTAGACCGGGTCGAACCCGCGGCGCGACAGGAACGCCAGGTGGTCGCCGGTGAAGGCGGGCGAGACGTCCACGAACCGGCCGTCGGTCACGTCGTGCACGGTCCGGTCCACCACCCGGGCCAGCCGGATCCGGCGCAGCGGGGTGGCCTCCGGGTGCGACCAGGCCAGCCAGGCCGAGTCGGGCGACCAGGCCATGCCGTCGATCTCGCCGTTGGCGCGGGTCAGCTCCACCACCTCACCGGAGGCCACGTCCACCAGGAGCAGCCGGCCGTCCCGTGCCGCCACCGCGACCGTGTGCCCGTCCGGGGCGACGGCCAGGTCTCCGACCTCGCCCAGCTTCCCGGCGGCGATCCGGCGGCTCTCCCCGCCGCCCGCCGGGCCGATCTCCAGCCCCTGCGTCTCGCCGTCGTCGAAGACCCAGACCACCTGGTCCGCGCCGAGGATGCGGGGCCTGCCCGCGGCGAGCGCGGAGCTGAGCTGGCGGGCCGGGCCGTCCCGGTGGGTGACCCAGTGCACGGTGCCGCGGATCTCCACCGCGCTGGCCCGCCCGGTGGCGTCCACGGCCAGGTCCTGGATGCGCCGCGCGTTCACCGTCTGCGGCTGCCGGCCCCGCAGCGGGGAGCCGGGCCGGACGTCGAGCCTGCGGGTCTCGGCGTCCAGGCCGTCGAGGATGTAGAGGTCGCCGGCGTTCTGGTAGACGATCCGGTGGCCGTCGGTGGTGGCGTGCCGGGCGTAGAAGACGTCGTGGTCGGTGTGGCGGCGCAGGCCGGTGCCGTCCAGCTCGACCGAGTAGACGTTCCCGACGCCCTCGTGGTCGGAGAGGAAGACCAGCCGCCCGCCGACGAGCATCGGGCTGCCGAAGTGGCCGTCCAGGTCGGCCAGCACCCGGGTGAAGTCGCCCTCCCCCCGCCTGGTCCACAGGCGGCCCGCAGTACCGCCCCGGTAGCGCTTCCAGGTTCCGGGGTCGCGGGCGAGGGCCGCGGTGAGCAGCGCCGTGGCACCGCTCCCGGGCTCCCCGGTGACCGCCAGATCGGCCACCGGCCCGTACGGCAGGCGCTCGGCCTGCCCGTCGTCCAGCACGTACGCCCAGGTCTGCGAGCCGAACGGCTGGCCGGTCGAGCTGACGGCGAGGATCCTGCCGTCCGGGGTCCAGCCGCGGGTGCGGGTCCGGTAGTCGCCCCAGTACGTCAGCCGTTCGGCGGCGCCGGTCTCCAGATCGGCCAGGAAGACCTCGGGATCCCCGTCCCGGATGCTCGTCCAGGCCACCCGGGTGGCGTCGGGGGACAGACGGGGGTATCCCACCGGCGCCCGGTCGGACGTCAGGCGCCAGGCCCGTCCCCCCTCCGCGGGGGCCGCCCAGACGTCGTCGTCCGCGACGAACGTCAGCAGCTCACCGGAAATATGGGGAAATCGTAGGTATGAACCAGAGGACATCGCTAAATCATATTGTCCACTATGAGGTAAATCATGCGAGTTTTCGGCCCGATACGCTGGCCACCATGACACGAGGCGACAGAGACAACCCCGTGGTGCTCTCCAAGATCTACACCCGCACCGGTGACGACGGCACCACCGCGCTCGGCGACATGAGCCGCACCCGCAAGACCGACCCCCGCCTGGCCGCCTACGCGGACGTCGAGGAGGCCAACGCGGCGATCGGCCTGGTCCTGGCGTTCGGCAGGGCCTTCGGCGCCCTGGACGACGACATCGCGGCGGTCCTGTCCCGGATCCAGAACGAGCTGTTCGACGTCGGCGCCGACCTGTGCGCCCCGGTCGTGGAGAACCCCGAATTCCCGCCGCTGCGGGTCGAGCCCTCCTACGTCGAGTGGCTGGAGGCCCGCTGCGACGAGTTCAACGAGCGCCTGACCCCCCTGCGCAGCTTCATCCTCCCCGGCGGCGCTCCCGCCGTCGCCCAGCTCCACGTCGCCCGCACCGCCGTGCGCCGGGCCGAGCGCACCGCCTGGTCGGCGATGGAGGCCCACGACGACGTCAACCCGCTGACCGCGAAGTACCTCAACCGCCTCAGCGACCTGCTGTTCATCCTCTGCCGCGTCGCGGCGGGCGGTGACGAGATCCTCTGGAAGCCCGGCGCCACCCGCTGACCCCCGGTCCGGTGCGCCTGGGCCCGTCCCGGGAGCAGGCGCACGGACCGGATCCGGTCCGCTCCGGCCTCCGGTGCCCCCACGGACCCTCAGGCGACGTCGAGATGGGCGCCCGGCGGAGCGGACTCCAGCCAGGCGACGAAACCGGTCAGCGCGCGGTAGCCCATGGCCAGCTCGAACCGGAACGCGCCGCTGGAGCACTCCAGCGCCGTCACGCCCTCCAGGAACCCGAAGAACTCACCCGGGCCGATCTTCCTGCGGCCGGAAACCACGAGGCCGCGCCTCGCGATCACGCGGCGCGGCCTCGGCAGCAGACCTATGAGCGGAATCCACTTCAGACAGCCCTGGGCGTAGCGGACGACGCCCAGGCGCCAGCGCCGCCCACCGGCCAGAGGGCGCAGGCAGCACAGCACCGAGCCCCTGGACCGGGTCAGGATCAGGATCCGGAGCAGCAGGAGGGCGACGAGCAGCGCCACCACGATGAGTACGTATCGCGCCATCATGTCCGCCGCCCCCAGAACCAGCACCGCTCAGAAGCAGAATTTATCCGACTTCCTCGCCGGCCGCGCGCAACCGGGCCTTGGCACGCCTCAGCGCGGCGGCGGCGTCCGACTCCTCCATGCTGGCCTCGACCGAGGCCTGGGCCCGGTCGAGGGCGTTCTTGGCCCGGGCCACGTCGACCTCGGAGCCGAGCTCGGCCACCTCGGCCAGGATCGACACCTCGTCGCCCGTGGTCGACAGGAAGCCCCCGTGCACCGCGGCGACGAGGTCGGGCTCGCCCCCGCCGCGCTTGACCTTCAGCACGCCGCCGTCGACGAGGACGCCGAGCACCGGCGCGTGCTTGGGCATGATGCCGATCTCACCGTCGACGGTCTTGGCGATCACCATCTCGGCCTCGCCGGACCAGATCTCCCGCTCCGGCGAGACGACGCCTACTCGCAGCTTCGCCACTTTCTCCACAGTTCCTTTCGAACCAGGCGCCGGCACGGCGCACCGTGCTCAAGGGTCGGGCACGGCGGGCCGTACCGGCGCCTAAGGCGACTAGCGGGCGAGTTCCTTCGCCTTGGCGATGGCCTGGTCGATGCCGCCGACCATGAAGAACGCCTGCTCGGGCAGGTGGTCGTACTCGCCGGCGCACAGGCCCTTGAAGGACGCGATGGTCTCGTCCAGCGGCACGAACTCACCCGGCTGGCCGGTGAACGCCTCGGCGGCGTACATCGGGTGGGAGAGGAAGCGCTCGATGCGGCGGGCCCGCTGGACGGTGACCTTGTCCTCCTCGGAGAGCTCGTCGATACCGAGGATCGCGATGATGTCCTGCAGTTCCTTGTACTTCTGCAGGATCCGCTTGGTCTCCTGGGCCACCCGGTA
>NZ_JBHSBM010000010.1:68047-83753 GCF_042650625.1 Planomonospora corallina | reverse complement strand
GGTAGATGCCCTTCTCCGAGATCGGCCGGGACAGAACGGTCTGCGCGTCGAGGTGCGCGAACGCGTTGTGCGGGGCCGGGTCGGTGATGTCGTCCGCGGGGACGTAGATCGCCTGCATCGAGGTGATCGAGTGACCGCGGGTGGAGGTGATGCGCTCCTGCAGGACGCCCATCTCGTCGGCCAGGGTCGGCTGGTAACCCACCGCGGACGGCATGCGGCCGAGCAGGGTGGAGACCTCGGAGCCGGCCTGGGTGAACCGGAAGATGTTGTCGATGAAGAGCAGCACGTCTTGCTTCTGCACGTCGCGGAAGTACTCCGCCATGGTCAGCGCGGACAGCGCGACGCGCAGACGGGTGCCCGGCGGCTCGTCCATCTGGCCGAAGACGAGCGCGGTGTCCTTGAGGACGCCCGCCTCCTCCATCTCCAGCCACAGGTCGTTGCCCTCACGGGTGCGCTCGCCGACGCCCGCGAAGCACGAGGTGCCCGAGAACTTCAGCGCGACGCGGCGGATCATCTCCTGGATCAGAACGGTCTTGCCGACGCCCGCGCCGCCGAACAGACCGATCTTGCCGCCCTTCACGTACGGCGTGAGCAGGTCGATGACCTTGATGCCGGTGGGCAGCATCTCGGTGCGCGACTCGAGCTGGTCGAAGGCCGGGGCGGAGCGGTGGATGCCCCACTTCTCGGTGACCTTCAGGGAGGCGGTCGGCACGTCCAGGGACTCGCCGAGCGCGTTCCACACGTGGCCCTTGACGACGTCGCCGACCGGCACCGAGATCGGCGCGCCGGAGTCGGTGACCGCCGCACCGCGGACCAGGCCGTCGGTGGGCTGCATCGAGATGGCCCGGACCAGGTTGTCACCCAGGTGCTGGGCGACCTCCATGGTCAGGGTCTTGACCTCTCCGCCGATGGTGACGTCGACGTTGAGGGCGTTGTAGATGTCGGGCATCGCCTCGACGGGGAACTCCACGTCGACGACGGGACCGGTGACTCGGGCGACGCGGCCCACACCGGTCACGACGTTCTCCACAGTCTCTGCAGTCATTTCACTCTTTCCCCGCTGCGGCGTCAGCGAGCGCGTTGGCGCCACCGACGATCTCGCTGATTTCCTGGGTGATCTCGGCCTGGCGAGCCTGGTTCATCTGCTGGGTGAACACCCGGATGAGCTCGTTGGCGTTGTCGGTCGCCGACTTCATGGCCCGCCGGCGGGCGGCGTGCTCGGAGGCCGCGGACTGGAGCAGCGTGCTGAAGATGCGCGACTCCACGTACCGCGGGAGCAGCGAGTCCAGCACCGCGCCCGCGTCCGGCTCGAACTCGAAGTACGGCAGCGGCGTCTCCGGCTTCTCGGTGGTCTCCACGACCGCCAGCGGCAGGATCCGCTTGACCACGACCTCCTGCGTCAGCATGGAGACGAACTCGGTCGACACGACGTGGATCTCGTCCACCCCGTCCTCGGCCGAGAAGGCCGAGATGACCGCGTCCGCGATCTCCTTGGCGTTGCCGTAGGAGGGGTTGTCGGAGAACCCGCCCCACTGCCCGGCCATCTCCCGGCTCCGGAAGCTGTGCCAGGTGATGCCCTTGCGGCCCACCACGTAGGGCACGGGCTCGATGCCCCTGCCCCGCAGCAGGCCGGCCAGGGCCTCGGCCTCACGCAGGATGTTGGCGTTGAAGCCGCCGCAGAACCCGCGGTCGCTGGTGACGATGAGCACGGCCGCCCTGCGGGGCTGCTCCTTCGCCGTGGTCAGCGGGTGCTCGACGCTGGTGGTGTTGCTGACGACGCCCGTGACGGCGCGGGTGATCTCCCGCTCGTACGGCACGGCCGCCTGCATCCGCTGCTGCGCCTTCACGATGCGCGACGACGCGATGAGCTCCTGGGCTCGCGTGATCTTCGCCGTGGATTTGACCGACTTGATCCGCCGCCGCAGCAGTCTTAGCTGGGCACCCATCGGCTACTTCTTCTCGTCCGCGCGGGTGACGTGCTTGGTGATCTTCTCCTGGCCGACCTGGTCGGCGCCGAGCGCCGCGACCGGCTCCTCGTTGACCAGCAGCTCACCCGCGGAGGTCTCGAAGCCCTTCTTGAACTGGGTGATCGCGTCCTTCAGGGACGTGATCGTGTCGTCCGAGAGCTGCTTGGTCTCGCGGATGGCGTCGTAGACGCCCTTGTGGTCGCGGCCCAGGTAGTCCAGGAACTCCGCCTCGAAGCGGCGGATGTCCTCGACCGGGACGTCGTCGAGCTCGCCGGTGGTGCCGGCCCAGATCGAGACGACCTCCCGCTCCAGCGAGAAGGGGCTGTACTGCGGCTGCTTGAGCAGCTCGACCAGGCGCTGGCCGCGCTCCAGCTGGGCCTTGGAGGCCGCGTCCAGGTCGGAGGCGAAGGCCGCGAAGGCCTCCAGGTCGCGGTACTGCGACAGAGAGAGGCGGAGCGTGCCGGCGACCGACTTCATCGCCTTGGTCTGCGCCGAACCGCCGACTCGGGAGACGGAGATACCGACGTTGATCGCCGGGCGCACACCGGCGTTGAACAGGTCGGTCTCGAGGAAGACCTGGCCGTCGGTGATGGAGATGACGTTGGTCGGGATGAACGCCGAGACGTCGTTGCCCTTGGTCTCGATGATCGGCAGAGCGGTCATCGAGCCGCCGCCCATCTCGTCGGAGAGCTTGGCGCAGCGCTCCAGCAGACGCGAGTGCAGGTAGAAGACGTCGCCGGGGTAGGCCTCGCGGCCCGGCGGGCGACGCAGCAGCAGGGAGACGGCGCGGTAGGCGTCGGCCTGCTTGGTCAGGTCGTCGAAGACGATGAGGACGTGCTTGCCCTGGTACATCCAGTGCTGGCCGATGGCCGAGCCGGTGTAGGGCGCCAGGTACTTGAAGCCGGCCGGGTCGGAGGCCGGGGCGGCGACGATGGTGGTGTACTCCATCGCGCCCGCCTCCTCGAGGCGGCCGCGGACCTGGGCGATCGTCGAGCCCTTCTGGCCGACCGCGACGTAGACGCAGCGCACCTGCTTGGACGGGTCGCCGGAGAGCCAGTTCTCCCGCTGGTTGAGGATCGTGTCCACGGCGATGGCGGTCTTGCCGGTGCCGCGGTCACCGATGATCAGCTGGCGCTGGCCCCGGCCGATCGCGGTCATGGCGTCGATCGCCTTGATGCCGGTGGCCAGCGGCTCCTTCACCGGCTGGCGCTGCACGACCGAGGGGGCCTGGAGCTCGAGGGCGCGCAGCGCCTCGGACTCGATGGCGCCCTTGCCGTCCAGCGGGTTGCCCAGCGGGTCCACCACGCGGCCGAGGAAGGCGTCGCCGACCGGCACGGACAGGATCTCGCCCGTGCGGCGGACCGACTGGCCCTCCTCGATCTTGCTGAAGTCGCCCAGGATAACGGCACCGATCTCCCGGGTGTCCAGGTTCAGTGCCAGACCACGCGTGCCGTCCTCGAACTCGAGCAGCTCGTTCGCCATCGCCGAGGGAAGGCCGGAGACATGGGCGATGCCGTCGCCGCAGTCGACGACGGTCCCGATCTCCTCGCGCGCGGCGCCTTCCGGCTCGTACGCCTGGACGAAGCGCTCAAGCGCGTCCCGGATCTCGTCCGGCCGGATCGTAAGCTCCGCCATCTCTCTTCTGTCTCCCTATTCGCCTAGCCGGCCAACCGGCGGCGGACTTCTTCGATTCGTCCCGCGATGGTGGTGTCGATGAGGTCGTCCCCGATGCGCACCGAGAACCCTCCGACCACCTGCGGATCCACCTCGACGTTCAGGTGAACGTCGCGGCCGTAGGAGGCGCGCAGCCACGAGGCCAGACGCCGCTTCTGCTCCTCGGAGAACGCGACGGCGCTGCGCACCACAGCGACGAGGCGCTGCCGCTGCGCGGCGACCAGCCGGCCGAACTCCTCCAGCCCACCCTCCAGGCTACGTCCTCGCGGATGCGCCACGATCTGGGCCACCAGGCGGACGGTGGAGGGAGCGGCCCTGCCGCCCAGGAGCGAGTCGAGCAGACCCCGCCTGGCCTCCGCGGGCACGGCCTGGTCGGCCAGCGCGCGGCGCAGGTCGAGGTTCGAGGCGACGATGCGCCCGAACCGGAACAGCTCGTCCTCGACGTCGTCGAGCCTGCCCTGCGCCTCGGCCTCCGCCGAGGCGGCGACCACGCCGAGGCGCTCCAGCGCGTCGGCCAGGTCACCGGGGCGTGCCCACTTGGCGGAGACGGCCGCGACGGCCGTCTCCAGTGCGGCGGCGCCGACCTTGCCCTCCAGCAGGACCCGGATGATCTGGGCCTTCTGCTCCACCGGGCGGGCGGCGTCGGACAGGGTGCGGCGGAGCCCGTGCTCACGGTCGAGCAGGTCGGCGACCGCGAAGAGCTCGTCGGCCAGCGCGCCGAGGTCGGCGCTTCCCGCCACGGCGTTGAAGCGCTCCTCGACCTCGGCCAGCGCGGTCCTGCTGAGGCCCCTCATCAGTCCCTCACCGCTCCTCGTTCGCTGCGCGGCCCGCTCGTTCCTCGCGAGCCGCTCCACTCACTGCGTCGGGTTCGCTCCATCATCAGCGGACCGCCGCGTTGCTCGACTCGAGCTCCTCCAGGAACCGGTCGACGGTGCGGCGCTGGCGCGCCTCGTCCTCGAGGGACTCACCGACGATGCGGCCCGCCAGCTCGATCGACAGGCGACCGAGCTCGGCGCGGAGCTGGGCGAACGCCTGCTGGCGGTCGGCCTCGATCTGGGCGTGCGCCGCCTCGACGAGGCGGCGGGCCTCGGCCTGCGCCTCCTCGCGGAGCTCGGCCTTGATCTGCGCGCCCTGCTCGCGAGCCTCCTCGCGCAGGCGGGACGCCTCGTGCCGCGCCTCGGCGAGCTGCTCCTTGTACTGCGCGAGCAGCGCCTGGGCCTCGGCCTGTGCGTCCTGGGCCTTCTGGATCCCGCCCTCGATCGCCTCGGTCCGCTCGTTCAGCGTCTGCTGGATGCGCGGGGTGAGGATCTTGCCGACGACGAGGACGACGAAGAGGAACGCGAAGCCGCCGACGACCAGCTCGTACACGTGCGGCATGAGAGGACTGCTCTCCTCCGCCGCCAGGAGATTAGCTGCGATTGTCATCGATGCAGCCTTCCGTCAGAGGTTTTTCGGTCAGCCGTAGATGAACGGCGCGACCAGACCGATCAGGGCGAGCGCCTCGACGAGAACGAAGCCGAGGAGCATGTTCTGGCGGATCAGGCCGTAGGCCTCGGGCTGGCGGGCGATGGCCTGCAGACCGTTGCCGAAGATGAGACCGACGCCGATGCCGGGGCCGAGGGTGGCGAGACCGTAGCCGATGGAGCCGATGTTGCCGGAGACCTCAGCGAGGATGCCCATTTTCTGTTTCCTTTTCGGGACGGCCGGTGAACGGGATTCCACCGGTCTGGACTGGAGGGAGAAGAGTCTGTGGTGCGTCTCAGTGCTCGGCGTGCAGGGAGCTGCCGATGTACATCGCGGCGAGCAGCGCGAACAGGAAGGCCTGCAGGAACTGGATGAAGAGCTCCAGCGCGGTCATCGCGATCGTCATGACGACGGCGACGACGCCGACCGGCGCGCCGAGCGGGGTGAGCTGCTCGAAGAGGAACCAGAAGCCGACCGCGCTGAAGAAGGCGAGGATGATGTGGCCGGCGAACATGTTGGCGAACAGTCGCACCGCGTGGGTGAAGGGCGCCACGATCATGTTCGAGAGGAACTCGATCGGCGCCAGCAGGACGTAGATGCCCTTGGGCAGGCCGGGCGGGAACATCATGTTCTTGAAGTAGCCGAGCGGCCCCTGGTGCTTCATGCCCACGACGATCTTGATCAGGTAGACCGTCGCGGCGAGCACGATCGGGAAGGCGATGTGCGAGGCCACCGGGAACTGCAGGAACGGCACGACGCCGATCACGTTCCAGACCCATACCAGGAAGAAGATGCTGAGCAGCAGGCCCATCCAGCGGTCGGTGTCCTTGCCCAGGAAGGGGCGGGCGACCTGGTCGCGGACGAACATGTAGCCGTACTCGGCGACGTTCTGGACGCCCCGGGGCACCAGCTTCGGCTTGGAGAACGCCGACCAGCAGAAGATCACGACCACGAGCGAGCTCAGCAGCGCGAGCAGGACCGGCTTGGTGAACCAGGTAACGCCGGAGATGATCGGCGGGAGTTCGAACAGCTCGAGCCCCGGGGCCTTGAACTCCTCAGGAGCGGCGAGGACCGTCAGCGCCTTCACGCGGCGTTCCCTTCAACGTGGTAATGGATCAAGACTGCTTCCTCCGCGAGGCGACCGCCGTGCGAGGTCAGCGACCGTGCTTCCGGTAGACCAGGTAGATGGCGAGAACGGCACCGATGATCACTCCGATCGGAGTGAAAACCGCCACACCGGTCCAACGGCTCAGCAACCAGCCACCGCCGCCGTACAGAATGATCCCGGAGAGGATGTAACTGGGAACCGACCAGGCGGCGTTGGCGAAGTCGCGGCCGTCGTCCTCCGGCCTGCGCTCTTTTTCGCTCATCGCGGGCATGACAATAGCAGTCACGAGATTGGCTAGTCATATCGGGCCCCGCCGTGGCCATGATACGCCGCATCAGCGATCACCCTGCCCGGGGGACGGGGCGCCCGGGTCGACGTAGAGCATCTTCGTCTTGACGAAGCCCCGCATCTCGCCGGCCGTCCAGACGACGGTGCAGACGATGGCGGACCAGCCGAAGGCGACCGGCTCGAACGCCGTGGCGTCCTCGAAGGCCTTCAGCATCGCCATGATCACCAGGACCTTCACCGCGTAGGTGGTGACGGCGGTGACCATCATCACGGCGGGCGACACCCGGCTGGCGTAGGAGACCGCGACCAGGCCGACGGTGAAGAAGACCGCGACCACCGCGAGGCCGATCGCGGCGCCCAGGGCCCCCGGGACGCCCGCCGGCACGGCGGCGACGGCGGTGGCCACCGCGCCAGCCGCCGCGGCGGGAATCGCGGCCCCCTTCAGGACGCGCACGTCATTGGCCTGCATCGGCACTCCCGGTGACTGGAATCAAGCGAGCGATTGCTACCTAACAGGTCTCAGGGTGTCGAGCACCTGCTAGTGAAAGCTATCACAAGCTCCTGGAAGTCCGCCTTTACCTGCCGTTTCAAGAAAACGATCTAGGGGTTTCCGGCGGGTGTCCCGCGCAGCGTCTCAGGATTCGGGAAGACCTGTCCCGGAGCGCCGAACGGCAGGTCGGGGACGACCGAGAGCGTCGCGGTGCCGTCGCCGTCCGCGGCCGACGCCGGCGGGAACGGGTTGCGCGGCGCGGCGGGCGGAGTCTGCCGGGGCGCCGGAGCGGCGGCGGGAGGGAACGGCGTGCGCGGGGTGGCCGGCGAGAACGGGTCGCGCGGCGGGGCCTGCGGAGCCGGAGGGGCCGTGCCGGGGGGCACAGCGGGAGGCACTGCGGGGGACCCGATGGGAGACGCTGCGGGAGACGCGGTGGGAGACGCGGCCTCGCCGCGCGCGGGCCCGGCGTCCGGGCGCGGCCGGCGCCCCGCCGCGTGCGCGCCCCCGCCGCCGCGGCGCGCGCGCCAGCGCGGCATGGCCACCGCCGCCAGCCCGACCACGGCGAGCAGGGAGATCAGCGGGAACAGGACGAGCGGCACGCCCTCGACGGACATCCCCACGACCGTGAAGGCGAACAGGAACGTCCAGGCGTACATGATCAGGACGCTGCGGCGGTGCGAGTGGCCGATGTCCAGCAGGCGGTGGTGCAGGTGACCGCGGTCGGGCGCGAACGGCGAGAGCCCGTTGGAGGTGCGCCGGATCACCGCCATGGTCAGGTCGAGCAGCGGCAGCACCAGGATCGCCACCGGGACCAGCAGCGGGAGCACGACCGGGAAGCGGTTGATGGACTCGATGCTGTCGGGGTCGATCGACGTGATGGTGATCATCGTGGAGGCCAGGACCAGGCCGATCAGCATCGCGCCGGTGTCGCCCATGAAGATCTTCGCGGGGTGGAAGTTGTGCGGCAGGAAGCCCGCGCACATCCCGATGAGCACCGAGGCGACCGCCGCCGTGACGTTGATGCTGGTGTTGCCGTAGTCCGTGGACAGGACGATGGAGTAGAGCCACGTCGCCATGGCCGCGATGCCGACGATCCCGGCCGCGAGCCCGTCCAGGCCGTCCACGAAGTTGACCGCGTTGATCATCACGACCACGATCATGATCGTGACCAGCGGGCCCAGCGTGGTGGAGTCGAGGGAGTAGGCGCCGCCCATGCTGGAGGGCAGCGGCAGCCACGGCAGGCTCACGCCGAAGGCGACCAGCACCCCGGCCGCCCCGATCTGCCCGGCGAGCTTGACGAAGGCGTCCATCCCCCACCAGTCGTCCAGGAAGCCGGTCAGCGTGATGAGCCCGCCGGACAGGATCAGCGCGATGACGATCTTCCCGTCCGCCAGCTTGCTCCCGGCGTACGGCAGGCTGCCCGCCACCAGGAGGCCCGCCACCAGCCCGCCGTACATGGCCAGGCCGCCGAGCCTGGGCGTCGGGGTGGTGTGCACGTCCCGGTCGCGGACCTCGGGCATCGCACCGATGCGGATGGCGAACACGCGGACCAGCGGGACCAGCAGGTAGGTCACCGCGGCCGCCACCAACGCCATCAGGAGATATTCGCGCACGGACCTAGTTTCCCGGATCTCCTGGCCGCTTGTGACCGGAAAACGGCACAGAACGACTCATAATTAGCTGGGATATGCCGGATACGCGGCGGTCAGCTCCCGCACCCCCGCCCGGATCTCTCCCGCCGCGTCGGGCGCCCGGACGGCCCCGGCCACCAGCGCGGCCACCTCCTTCATCTCCTGCGCCCCCATGCCCTGCGTGGTCACGCACGGCGTCCCGATCCGGATCCCGGACGTCACGGTGGGCGGCTCCGGATCGTAGGGGATGGCGTTGCGGTTCAGCGTGATGCCGGCGTCCGCGCACCGCTGCTCGGCCACCGCGCCCGAGGGGGCGAAGCCCCGCAGGTCCACCAGGGCCAGATGGTTGTCCGTGCCGCCGGAGACCGGCCGCATGCCCTCGGCCGCCAGCGCGTCCGCCAGCACCCGCGCGTTCTCCACCACCCGCCGCGCGTACTCGGCGAACTCCGGCCGGAGCGCCTCCCCGAAGGCCACCGCCTTGGCCGCCACCGCGTGCATGAGCGGGCCGCCCTGGCTGAACGGGAACACCGCCCGGTCGATCCGGGCGGCCAGCTCGGCCGTGCACATGATCCCCCCGCCCCTCGGGCCGCGCAGCGCCTTGTGCGTGGTGAAGGTGACCACGTCGGCGTGGGGCACGGCCGACGGCACGGCCCCTCCTGCCATCAGCCCGATGGTGTGCGCGACGTCGGCCAGCAGCCAGGCGCCCGCCTCGTCCGCGATGCCCCGGAAGGCGGCGAAGTCGATCGTCCGCGGATAGGACGTGGCCCCACAGATGATCATCTTCGGCCGGTGCCGGAGCGCCAGCTCCCTGACCTCGTCGTAGTCGATCATCTCGGTGTCGCGGCGCACGCCGTACGCCACGACGTCGAACCACCGGCCGGAGAAGTTGACGCGCGAGCCGTGGGTGAGGTGCCCGCCGTGCGGCAGCGCCATCGCCAGCACGACGTCGCCTGGCTGCAGCAGCGCGGCGTAGGCCGCGAGATTCGCCGAGGTACCCGAGTGCGGCTGCACATTGACGTGCTCGGCGCCGAACAGCCGCCTGGCCCGGTCGATCGCGAGCTGCTCGGCCCGGTCGACGACCTCGCAGCCGCCGTAGTAGCGCCGGCCCGGGTAGCCCTCGGCGTACTTGTTGGTGAGGGTGGAGCCGAGCGCGGCCAGGACGGCGGGCGAGGCGAGGTTCTCGCTCGCGATGAGCTGCAGGCCGCCGCGGAGCCGCTCCAGCTCCCCGATGAGGACCTCCGCCATCTCCGGATCCTGCCTGAGCAGAAGACCGTAGTCGGGGCCGTAGTAGGGCACAGAGCTCATCGCCTCACTCCGTTCAGCGGCTCGGGCGCGGGCGACCGGCGGCTCTCCCCGCCCCGGCCGCGGCGCCGCGCGCCGCCACCAGGTCGCCGTGCTTTTCCGTCCCCTTCCCGGGCAGGACCGCTGCGAAGCGTCCCGCGTGGGGTGTGCGCCCGGCCGGGAAGACGGCGGTTCTCTCCACTCTAAGCCGGAGGCCCCCGTTTTCCCACGTCAGGAGGGCTTTCAGGAGGGAGAACCTCAGGAGAAGGCGTGCGGGGCCCCGGCGTTGACCGGCACCCAGCGGGGCGTGTCGGCGGCCTGGTCGCTGATCGAGGTGAGCACCGCCTGGCGGTACTGGGCGAGGCGGGTCCGCCACTCCGCCACGTCCTTGACGTAGCGCTCACCGACCGGGGCGTCCCAGACGTCACGGCTCCTGGCCATTTGGTAGGCCTTGTCGAGCGAGGCGGTCAACGCCTCCAGCTGGGGCATCACCTCGTTCCACAGCGCCACCAGGCGCTGGTACTCGGGGTTGAACTCCCAGGCCGTGGCGGTGTCCGGGGTGGGCAGGCCGGGACCGCCCGCCGTCGGCGGGGTCTCCCCCGGCTGGAGCGGCACCGGGGCGGGCGGGTCTGCGTACATGTCGACGCCTCCTTACGAGCGGATCTCCACGAGGACTCCCGGCCTGGTCACACCGACGACCCGCCCGGCGGGGGGATGGGCCTGCGCGGGTCCTGCGGGTCCAGCTCGCCCGCCGGACCGTCCGGGCCGACGTCCATCGGCCGCCAGGCTCCCTCGCCCCACGCCTCGCCCTCGGGTACCTGCACGCCCGGCATCTCGAGCGGCTCGACGGCGCGCGCGTTCTCGGCGAGCGTCCTGATCGCCTCCAGATCGGGCAGCTCGACCCGGACCGAGATCACGTCCCCCTCGACCTGGACCGAGACCCCCTCGTCCCCGGCCGGCCGCCGCTGCGCGGGCTCCCCGCTCCCTCCGGACTCTCCGGAGCGCGTGGAGTCATCCGCCGTTCCGGAGCCGTCCGCCCTCCCGGACTCCCCGGATCCGGTGGAACCGCCGGGCTTCGCCGACCCGCCGGACTCTCCGGTGGAGCCGCCGGAGCCGTCCGGCGTGGCGGCGGTCCTCTGCTCCGTCTCTCCACCCGTGCCCGGCGGCTGCACGGTCTGGCCCTCGGCGGGCTCGGCGGTGTCGAGGAGCGGCACGTCGGGTTTGGCGGACGGCAGCGGCTCGTGGGGCTCGACCTGGCCGGGACGCGTGTCCTCGGTGTAGGACACGCCGTCGACGGACGGCATGTCCGCCGGCGGGACGTCCTCGATGTTCTCCAGCAGCTCCTCGAGCTGCTCGGCGGCGGGCGGATCGAGCGGGATCTGCAGCACCTTCACCCCGTCCACCTCGACGACCTGCGGCCTGCGCTCGCCGCCCTGGTCGACGTCGTCGGGGTGGTCCTTCGCCGGCGTGTCCGGAACCGGCTCCGCGGCCCCGTTCCCGCCCGGCGCGCCGCCGTCCGGGGTGCCGCCGTCCGGGGTGCCGCCGTCGGCCCGGGGCGAGCGCTCGTCCCCCTTGGCGTCGGTCTCCGGCTTGCGGTCGGGTGTGGAGTCCTGCTCCGTCCTCGGCGCGTCCCGGCCGCTCTCCTCGGCCCGGGGCGACCTGTCGTCCCCCTTGGAACCGCTCTCCGGTTTCGTCTCGCCGGATCCCGCCCCGCTCTCGGGCCCCGTCCCCCGCCCGGTCCCGTCCCCGGCGGCGCCGCTGTCCGGTACGGCGGGCCGCAGGTCTCCGGCCCGGGGCGTCTCGCTCCTCTGAGCGTCCGGTCTCCGGTCCTCCTCCCTCGGAGCGTCCGGCTTCCGGTCCTCCGCCTTGGGCGTCTCCTCCCTCGGAGCGTCCGGCTTCCGATCACCATCCTTAGGAGCGTCCGGCTTCCGGTCCTCCGCCTTCGGAGCGTCCGGCTTGGACGTCTCCCCCTTCCGGTCCTCGCCCTCGGGGGTGTCCCCCTTCGGGGCATCGGTCTTCGCGCCGTCCTTCTCCGCCGCCTTCGGCGCCTCCTGCGCCGGCGTCCCCGCCTTCGGGTCGGCAGCCTCGGATCCCGGGCCGGGCTTCCCGTTCTGCTCGATCTTCTTCTCCAGCAGGGCCACCCGGGCGGAGACGTCTTTGACCATCGTGTCGCACTCGTCGGCGATCCGGACGGGACGGTGCGCGGACTGCGAGGACAGTCCGGCCGCGCTCATCAGCCGGGTGACCCGGCCCTCGATCGTCCGCATCCGCTCGGCGGCCTGCTTCACCTCTGCCAGCAGACCTCGGACCAGCTCGGGGTCCATTCCGTCGAACTTGCCCATGGGCGTCTCCCGGGGAGTCGGCAGCCGAATTCACGGTACCGGGGAGACGCTCCCGCGTCACGGTGATAACCAGCCGGTATCGATCACCGGCGGCATTCCCGCCGGATCCGCCCGCCGCGCCGGAGCACGGCCCGGACCCGGGTCATGAGCCGGTCCTGAAAGACCCGGCCGCGGCGGTCAGGCTCCGGAGCCGGGCTCGGGGTCCGCGTCGGTCGCCACGTAGCCGATCACCTCGCGCAGCTTCTCCACCGGTACGGCGCCGCGGCGCAGCAGCCGGGGCACGGCCGTGGTCAGGTCGAGGATCGTGGACGGCACCGGGTCCGCGCAGGGACCGGAGTCGAGATAGACCGAGACCGCCTCGCCGAGCTGCTTCTCGGCGTCCTCCGCCGTGGTCGCGGCCGGGGAGCCGGAGCGGTTGGCGCTGGAGACGGCCATCGGGCCGGTGTCCTTGAGCAGTTCGAGGGCGACCGCGTGCAGCGGCATGCGCAGGGCGACGGTGCCCTTGGTCTCCCCCAGGTCCCACGAGAGCGACCGGTTCACCCGGCAGATCAGGGTGAGGGGACCCGGCCAGAACGAGTCGGCGAGGTCCTGACCGTACGGTCCGAGGTTCTCCACCAGCGCGTTCGCCGCACGCACGGTGCCGACGAGCACGGGCACCGGCATGTCCCGGCCGCGACCCTTGGCCTCGAGCAGGAGGTTCACCGCGGACGGAGTGAAGGCGTCCGCTCCGATGCCGTAGACGGTGTCCGTGGGGACCACCACCAGCTCGCCCCGCCGCACGGCCGACGCCGCGTCGGTCAGACCCGCGGCTCTCTGCTCTGCGTCAGCGCAGTCGTAGCGTCTGCTCACGGCGGTCCATCCTATTCCTGGCCTGTTCCTGGTCTATTCCTGGCCGAAACGTGCGGTGACGAAGCGGTCCCTGCGGGTGAGGTCCTGACGGTTGCGCACGTCGCGCCAGCCGTTCTCCTCGGAGAAGATCAGGAAGACCGGGGTGCCCTGCTCGTCGGCGTGCTCCACGGCGAGGAAACCGCCCGGGCGGAGCAGCCGGCGCGCGGTCCGCTCCACGGCCCTGACCTCGTCGAGGCCGTCGCTGCCCGAGCCGTACAGCGCGCGGTGCGGGTCGTAGTCGCGCACCTCGGGGTCGCGGGGGACCGCGCCCGGCGGGATGTAGGGCGGGTTGGAGATGACCAGGTCCACCTGCCCGGCGAGCTCGGGCAGCGCGTCGGCGAGGTCCTCGGGGTGCAGGTGCACGCGGCCCTGGCCCTGCTCCAGGATGTTGCGCTTGGCCCACCGGTAGGCGTCGGGGTCGACCTCGACCGCGTGGACCGTGGCCAGCGCGACCTCCTGGGCGATGGAGAGCGCGATCGCGCCGGAGCCGGTGCCGAGGTCCACGACGACGGGGGCCGCGACGTCCATCTCGCGGAGCCGCTCGATGGCCCAGCCGGTCATCACCTCGGTCTCCGGCCGGGGCACGAAGACGCCCGGGCCGACCTCCAGCGACAGATAGCGGAAGTAGGCCCGCCCGGTGATGTGCTGGAGCGGCTCGCGTGCCTCGCGCCGGGCGATGCCCTCCCAGAAGAGCGCGTCGAAGTCCGCGTCGGCCACGGTGTGCAGCTCGCTGCGGCGCACGCCGTGGACGTGGGCGGCGATCTCCTCGGCGTCGGTGCGCGGCGACGGCACACCTGCCTCGGCGAGCCGGGCGGTGGCGAGGGCGATCTCGTCCAGCAGGAAGGTCATGGCAGGTTTCAGGCGTGGGCGGCGAGCTTCTCCGCCATCTCGGCGTCGAGCAGGGACTGGATGACGGCCGACAGGTCCCCGTCCAGCACCTGGTCGAGGTTGTAGGCCTTGAACCCGGTGCGGTGGTCGGAGATGCGGTTCTCCGGGAAGTTGTAGGTGCGGATGCGCTCGGAGCGGTCGACCGTGCGGATCTGGGACTTGCGCTCGGCCATCGCGGCGGCGTTGGCCTCCTCCTCCGCCAGGGCCTGCAGGCGCGCCCGCAGGATGCGCATGGCCGACTCCTTGTTCTGGAGCTGGCTCTTCTCGTTCTGGCAGGAGACGACCACTCCGGTCGGCAGGTGGGTGATGCGCACCGCCGAGTCGGTGGTGTTGACGCTCTGGCCGCCGGGGCCGCTGGAGCGGTAGACGTCGATGCGCAGGTCGTTCGGGTCGATTTGGACGTCGACCTCCTCGGCCTCCGGATAGACCAGGACGCCCGCCGCGCTGGTGTGGATGCGGCCCTGCGACTCGGTGACCGGCACGCGCTGGACGCGGTGCACGCCGCCTTCGAACTTGAGCCTCGACCAGACGCCGTCGTCGCCCCTGGCCTTCACCGCGACCGTGACGTCCTTGTAGCCGCCCAGGTCGGAGGGGGTGGCGTCGATGATCTCGGTCTTCCAGCCGATCCGCTCGGCGTAGCGGAGGTACATCCGGAGCAGGTCGCCGGCGAACAGCGCCGACTCCTCGCCGCCCTCGCCCGCCTTGATCTCCATGATGATGTCCTTGTCATCGTTGGGATCGCGCGGGATGAGCAGGTGCCGGAGCTTGTCCTCCAGCTCGGGGATCCTCGCCTCGAGCTCCTTGGCCTCCTCGGCGAATGCCTCGTCCTCCGAGGCCAGCTCCCGCGCGGCGGCCAGGTCGCTGCGGACGCCCTCGAGCTCCCGGTAGGTCGCGATGACCGGGGTCAGCTCGGAATAGCGCCTGCCGAACGTGCGCGCCTGCGTCGGGTGGGCGTGCACGGTGGGGTCGGCGAGCTTGAGTTCCAGCTCGGCGTACTCACTGATCAGCTCGTCGAGGTTCACCGTACGTCCTTCTTCTCGTCAAAAGCCCTGCGTGGCCTGCCTTCTCACCACGAACGCCGACCCGGGCGCACCCACCGCGAACGGGAGTGGTTCCGGGCCGGCGTCGGGAGATGGGCTACTTGCCCGCGGTCTTCTTGCCGAAGCGCTTCTCGAAGCGCGCGACCCGGCCGCCGGTGTCCAGGATCTTCTGCTTGCCCGTGTAGAACGGGTGGCAGGCGGAGCACACGTCGGCGTGGATGACGCCGTTCTTGGCGGTGCTGCGGGTGGTGAAGGTGTTACCACAGGTGCAGCTCACCTGAGTGGTGACGTACTCCGGGTGGATGTCGGGCTTCATGACTGTCGTCCTCTCCAAGGCGCGGTCGCCGGGTCGCCGGGGGCCGCCTCGCGGGCGCGGGGTGACCACCTGTGATGCGAGTGGGCGGGAACCGGAACCGCTGCGGTTCGGCTACCAGTGTGCCAGATCCTTCAACCATCCCAGGCCACCGGACATTCCCCCGCCCGGCACGGGCCGGGATGCGGCCGGAGGGACCGTACGGGGCGCCCGGGGACGCCCGGGACGGCGCGGAGGGCACGGAAGAACACGGAAGGGCACGGAAGGGCACGCGGCGGGCACGCGGGAGGGCACGGCGGGCGCGCGGGAGCGTGCGGCGGGAAGCGGGGCTG
>NZ_JBHSBM010000010.1:21173-68029 GCF_042650625.1 Planomonospora corallina | reverse complement strand
CGACGGCGCCGCACGGCCCGTACGGCTCGTACGGACCGTGCGGCCCCGTGCGGATCAGTCGCGGTCGGAGCTGACGGTCGTCTTCTGCACCTGGAGCAGGAACTCCGCGTTGGACTTGGTCTCCTTCATCTTCTCCAGGAGAAGCTCCAGAGCCTGCTGCATGTCCAGCGCGTGCAGCACCCGGCGCAGCTTCCAGACGATGTTCAGCTCGTCCTTCGACATGAGGATCTCCTCCTTGCGGGTGCCGGACGCGTCGACGTCCACCGCGGGGAAGATCCGCTTGTCGGCCAGGGACCGGTTGAGCTTGAGCTCCATGTTGCCGGTGCCCTTGAACTCCTCGAAGATGACCTCGTCCATCTTGGAGCCCGTCTCGACCAGCGCCGTGGCGAGGATCGTCAGCGAGCCGCCGTTCTCGATGTTGCGGGCGGCGCCGAAGAAGCGCTTCGGCGGGTAGAGCGCGGTGGAGTCGACACCACCGGACAGGATCCTGCCCGAGGCCGGGGCCGCGAGGTTGTAGGCCCGGCCCAGGCGGGTGATCGAGTCGAGCAGCACGACGACGTCGTGGCCCAGCTCCACCAGTCGCTTGGCGCGCTCGATGGCGAGCTCGGCGACCGTGGTGTGGTCCTCCGCGGGACGGTCGAAGGTCGAGTGGATGACCTCGCCCTTCACCGACCGCTGCATGTCGGTGACCTCTTCCGGACGCTCGTCGACGAGGACGACCATCAGGTGGCACTCGGGGTTGTTCCGGGTGATCGCGTTGGCGATCGACTGGAGCACCATCGTCTTTCCGGCCTTGGGCGGGGAGACGATGAGGCCGCGCTGGCCCTTGCCGATCGGGGAGACCAGGTCGATGATCCGGGTCGTCAGGACGTTCGGCTCGGTCTCCAGGCGCAGGCGCTCCTGCGGGTACAGCGGCGTGAGCTTGTTGAAGTCGGGCCGCTGGCGGGCCTGCTCCGGGTCCATGCCGTTGACCGTGTCGAGGCGGACGAGCGCGTTGAACTTCTCGCGCCGCTCGCCCTCGCGCGGCTGGCGGACGGCGCCGGTGACGACGTCGCCCTTGCGCAGGCCGTTGCGGCGGATCTGGGCCAGGGAGACGTAGACGTCGTTGGCTCCGGGCAGGTAGCCGCTGGTGCGCACGAACGCGTAGTTGTCGAGGATGTCGAGGATGCCGGCGATCGGGATGAGGACGTCGTCCTCGCCGACCACGGGCTCGCCGCCCTCGAAGCGGTCGCGCCCGCGGCGGTTGCGCTCCCGGAAGCGGCCGCGACGTCCGCGGCGGTCGTCGTCCTGCTCGGTGCCGTGCTGGTCGCCGCGGCCCTGCTGGCCGCGGCCCTGCTGCTCGGCGCGGCCCTGACCGGAGTCGGCGGCCCGCTGCTCGGCGCGGCCCTCGCCGCGCTCGCCGCGCTCACGGCCTTCACCGCGCTCGCCGCGCTCACGGCCCTCGCCGCGCTCACGGCCCTCGCCGCGCTCACGGCCTTCAACGCGCTCACGGCGGCCCTCGCCGCGCTCACGGCTGCGGCGCTCGCGGCGGCTCTCGCCGCGCTCGGCGCGGCCCTCGGCGGGGGCGGTCTCACTCGGCGCCTCCACGGCCGGGGCCGCGGCGGCCACCGGCTCGGGCGCGGTCACCGGCTCGGCGGCGGGCTGCTCGGCCGGGGCCGCGGCGCGGGAACGCTCCCTGCGTCCGCGGGCGGGGCGCTCGGCGGCCGGCTCGGCGGCGACCGGAGCCGCCGGCGCCTCCTGGGCGGCGGCGGGCGCGGCGGCCCCCTCGGCGGTCACGCCCTGCTTCTCCTGGATGGCCGCGATCAGCTGGCTCTTGCGCATCCGCCCGGTCCCGCTGATGCCGAGACCCGACGCCATGGCCTGAAGCTCGGGCAGCACCATGGCGGACAGGCCGGTGCCGGAGCGACGACGCGGCGTCTTCGCCGCGGCGCGGGTGGGGGTGTCGCCGGCCGCAGGCTGTGCGCCGTTTGCGTCGGAGAGGAGTTCGGTGGTGTCGCTCACTAATGGGTCCTTCCCAGGGGTCGGGCGTGGCCACGATCGGCCAATCGTCCCGGTGGTGCGATCGATCCGGCGGGACAGACCGGGTCAGGTTGCACGTTGTGGTCCTGTCGCGATCCTGTTGCGATCTTGTTGCGATCCCCGGCGGCCCCGGAGGGCCGCCGCCACTGTCGGAGAAGGGGACATCCGCGCTTCACCGTCGAGACCCGCCGACGGTGGGGCACGGAGGACACCCCCCGGATTGCTACCGGCAACCAGATGTCGAGGTGGTTCGAACGCGCATGTCCCCTGAAACGCCGCCTCTCCTTGCCCCGTTCGAATGTGGACCATTCGGAGGCGGCGGATTCGGGGAAGCCACTGCGGCGATCACGCCTCGTGGAACAAGACGTGAGGCAACGATGTGTGGCTGACAAGCACGCACCCAGCACGGGGGCATCTGGTGCGGCTATCAGCCTAACATCACCAGCGCACACAGCTATTCCCTGAAGGCCGAAGAGGCGTCAACGTGTCTCGGGAGAAACGACGCACGCACCACGGGTTTCGACATCCAGTGGCCGGATGTGCCAGTCATTACCCACTTCTGGTGCGATCAAATCCTGCGTATCCCCTGTCGAAAACGCAAGAACCGTGGGACCCGCGCCCGAGACGATCGCGGGAATCCCGATCCCGCGCAGCCGCCGCACCAGCTCCGCCGTCCGGGGCATCGCCGGCGCCCGGTAGTCCTGATGCAGCCGGTCCGCCGTCCCCGCCAGCAGCAGCTCCCGCTCCGGCCGCCCGGTCAGCGCCGCGACCAGCAGCGCCGCCCGTCCGGCGTTCACCGCCGCGTCGGCGTGCGGGACGGTCGCGGGCAGCAGCCCCCGGGCGACCTCCGTGGACAGCCGGAAGGAGGGGACGAGGACCACGGGACGGACGTCGGCGTGCGGGAGCAGTTTCGCCATGCGCGGAACCCCGTCCGGCTCCGTCCACGAGATCGTGAGCCCTCCCGCCAGGCAGGGCGCCACGTTGTCGGGATGGCCCTCGATCTCGGTGGCCAGGGCGAAGACGTCGTCGTCGGTGAACTCCCGCGTCTTCCCCGCGGCTCCGGGCACCGGCCCGTCCGGGCGCCGGCGGGCGTCCGTACCGCTCCCGCCCCCCGTGCCGGGCACCGCCGGGTACGGCCCTGCCGCCAGGGCCCGGGCGGCGAGGATCCCGGCGCAGATCGCCGCGGAGGACGAGCCGAGGCCGCGCGCGTGCGGGATCCGGTTGACGCAGCGCAGCCGGATGCCCCGCGGGCTCGGCAGTCCCATCCGGTCGAAGGTCCTCCTCATCGTCGCGACGATGAGGTGGCCCTCCCCGAGGTCGACCTCCCCGGCCCCCTCCCCCTCCACGGACACCTCCGCGGACGGCCCGTCCGGACCGGGGTCGTGGAGGGTGGCCTCCACCTCGTCGTACAGGGCCAGGGCCAGTCCCAGCGTGTCGAACCCGGGGCCGAGGTTGGCCGAGGTCGCCGGGACCCGGACGACCACCGTGCTGTCGGTCATGCCTTCCTTCGCGGGAGAGGAGAGGAGAGGGGGGTCAGGCGAGCTCGAGGGCGCTCGCCGCCGCGTGGGCGTCGATCGGGATCGTGATCGGGGCGGGCGCGCCGGAGATGGCCCAGTCGGGGTCCTTCAGGCCGTTGCCGGTGACCGTGCAGACGATGCGCTGACCGGGCTCGACGAGGCCCTGCTCGTGGGCCTGGAGCAGACCGGCCACGCTGGCCGCGGAGGCGAGCTCGACGAACACGCCCTCCTCCTGCGCCAGGAGCTTGTAGGCGGCGGCGATCTGCCGGTCCGTGACGGCCTGGATGACGCCGCCGGACTCGTCGCGGGCGGCCTCGGCGAGCTTCCAGGAGGCGGGGTTGCCGATGCGGATCGCGGTGGCGATCGTGTGCGGGTGGGTCACCGGGGCGCCGTTGACGATCGGCGCGGCGCCGCTCGCCTGGAAGCCGAACATCTGGGGCGTCTTCGTGGCGACGCCGTCGGCGGCGTACTCGGTGTAGCCCATCCAGTAGGCGGAGATGTTGCCGGCGTTGCCGACCGGGATGCAGTGGATGTCCGGCGCGTCGCCGAGCGCGTCGACGATCTCGAAGGCCGCGGTCTTCTGGCCCTGCAGCCGGAACGGGTTGACCGAGTTGACCAGCGCGATCGGGTAGCTGTCGGAGAGCTTCCTGGTCATCTCCAGGCAGTCGTCGAAGGAGCCCTCGACCTGGAGCAGCCGGGCGCCGTGGACCAGCGCCTGGGCCAGCTTGCCCATGGCGATCTTGCCGCGCGGCACGAGCACCGCGCAGGTGAGCCCGGCGCGCACGGCGTAGGCGGCGGCGGAGGCGCTGGTGTTGCCGGTGGAGGCGCAGATGACGGCCTTCGCGCCCTCCTCGACGGCCTTGCTGATGGCCATGGTCATGCCGCGGTCCTTGAAGCTGCCCGTCGGGTTCAGCCCCTCGACCTTCAGGTGGACCTCGCAGCCCGTCAGCGCCGAGACCCGGCGCGCCGGCACGAGCGGAGTGCCGCCCTCCAGCAGGGTGACGACGGGCGTCTCCTCGGTGACCGGAAGACGGTCACGGTATTCCTCGATGAGACCACGCCACGCCCTGGCCATGATTGCTCCTCCCGCACGTGATCCCATGCCACGCGCGCTACCTGCGGTGTTGGGCACCGAGTCTACGGCCAACGGCCCGCCCCGGGGGATCCGGCGTCCACCACGTGGACAATCCGGGACAGACCCCGTGGACATCCCCGGGCAAGTCCTCAGTGAACATCCAGAAACGGCAGGTATGGTCGACACGACTTGACAGGTGGGACCCCGGACGATCTGACAAGGAGACGCAACTCTCATGACGGACGGAGCGGCGATCGGTCTGCCCCCGATCCGGCACAACGACTACTCGCCCCTGCGCCCCGCGGCACTCGGCGCCTGGGAGCCTTCTCTGCCGGTGAGCGTGGTCGTCCCCGCGCACGGTGGACAGCACCGGCTCGACCTGGTCCTGGCGGCCCTGTCCGCGCAGACCTACCCGGACCACCTCCTGGAGGTGATCGTCGTCGACGACGGCAGCGAGCCGCCGCTGCGCCTGCCGGAGATCGCCCCGCCGGACACCCGGATCGTCACCGCGCCCTCCGGGGGCTGGGGCCCCGCGCACGCGGTCAACGCCGGCGCGGCCGTGGCCGGCGGCGCCGTCCTGCAGCGGCTGGACTCCGACATGGTCGTCTGCCGTGAACACATCGAGGCGCTGGCCCGCTGGCACCACCTCTGCGACCACGTGGTCGCGATCGGCGCGAAGAAGTTCATCGAGGAGCCGCCGGTGACGCCCGCCGGCGTCCACGAGGCGGTGCGCGGGGGCTCGCTGGCGGACGCCTTCGACCTGTCGGCGGCGCTGCCCAGCTCCACCGAGGAGACCATCGCCCGCCTGGACGGCCTGAAGGCCAGCCGGAACCCGTACCACGTGTGCACGGGACCGACGGTGTCGATGCGGCGGGAGGTCTTCCACGCCGTGGGCGGGCTCGATCCGGCCGTGCCGCGCGGCGAGGACACCGAGTTCGCCTACCGGCTCGCCCAGCACGGCGTGGTGTTCGTCCCGGACATGGCCGCCGAGGCGGTGCACCTCGGGCTCCCCGCGCAGCGCCTCGCCCCGGAACGGGCGGTCCGGCTGGTGGCCCCCTACCTGGCCCACCGGGTACCGCTCCGCCGGGACCTGCGCAAGGACCCGGGGCGGCGCTGGCTGGTGCCGTACGTGGAGGTGGTGTTCCACGTGGACGGCGCCGGGCTGGAGCAGGTGCGCGAGGCGGTGGGGGCGGCGCTGTCGGGATCGGTCGGCGACGTGGTGGTCACACTGGTCGCGCCGTGGCCGGAGCCGTCCGCCGAGCGCCGGCCGGCGCTCGGCGACCCGGCGTTCGAGCTGCGGCTGATGCGCGAGCACTTCTCCCACGACGACCGGGTACGGCTGGCCGCCCGGGTCTCCGCCACACCGGCGCCGATCCCGTTCCGCTACACGGGCCCGGTCTCGGTCCCGCCGGCCCCGCGGACCCTGGAGCGGATGATCGACGCCGTCCAGCGCGACCGCCTGGGGATGCTCGTCGCCGACCTGGCCGGCGGCCGGACGGCCACCCTGGAGCGGACCGAGGCGCTGGGCCGGGCCCGGCTGCTCGGGGCCACCGGAGCGACCGCCGTGGCCGCCTCGGTCGAGGCGACCCACGGCCTGCGGAGGGCGCAGCGGGCGGAGTTCTGGCCGGCCGGGCAGGCGGGGCAGCGGCAGGGAGCAGGACAGGGCAGGACGGTGCCGGGACCGGAACAGGAGCGGCCCGCGCCGAAGACACCGGGCAGGCCGGGACCGGGCAAGGGCGAGGCGGAGCGGCGCGCCCCCACCGGTCCGGCCCCCCGCAAGCCGCGCACCCTGCTCTCCCGGATCCGCTCCGCGCTCCTGCAGAACTGATCCGCTCCGCGCTCCCGCGGAACTGCTCCGCTCCACGCACGCCGCGGGACCGCTCCGCTCCGCGCTCCCGCGGAACTGCTCCGCTCCACGCACGCCGCCGGACCGCTCCGCCCCGCACACGCCGCGGGACCCGAGGTGGAGACCGGTGTCCGCCGGGCACGGCCCCCGGCGGACACCGGTCGGCCGGAGTGGTCCTCCGGAGCGTCCGGCCGGAGAGTCCGCGCCGAGGCCGTCCTTGGACGACCCGAAATGCCGGGAAGGGCAAGGTAACCCCCAGGAAGCACTAAGCTTCCGTTGAGTTCCAAACGTTACATTCTGCTCCGCATCCGGATGGCCGGTGCCCCCGCGCGCCACCGGCGGATGACGACGACACACGGAAGGTACGTACGGATGCCCACGCCCCGACAACTGGTGCTCCCGGCCGCGGCCGGTGGCTGCCTGGCCCTGGTGGCACTGGTGGTCAGCGGTGCCGTCCCCGCCTCCGACGCCGTCCTGCTGGGCGCGGTGGTGCTCCTGCTGGGCACACAGGCGCTCGTCCTCCTCGCGGTCCGCCGGACGGACGGCAAGGCGCAGCGCGTCGACGCCCGGACGAAGCGCTGCGAGACCGGGCTGGCCGAGCTCACCGCGGCGGCCGAGCGGATCGGCGCCCGGCTCGACGAGGTCGCCGCGCTGCTCTCCGAGCGCGGCCTCGCGCACGACGAGGACCTGCGCGCGATCCTGGCGTCCCTGGGAGAGGACCGCCTGAACGCGATGGCCCTGCGGCAGGAGGTGGCGCGCCTGGCCGGCCTGCTGCCGCACCCCGCCGGACCCCCCGCGCCCGCGGCCGTCCCGGCGCCCTCTTCCCTCCCCGCGCCCTCCTCCCCGGCGTCCGCCCCCGCCCTCCGGCCGGCCTCCGCCGAGAGCGGGACGTGACGGCGGCCCGTCCGGGCCCCGGCCGCGGCGGGCGACCGTCGCCAGGGACCCTGGTCAGGCACAACGACTACTCCTGCCTGCGGCCCCCCGCCCTCGGCGACTGGTCCCCGCACCTGACGGTCAGCGTGGTGATCCCCGCCCGCGACTGCCAGGAGGCGCTGGACCGCACCCTCGCCGCGCTGGCCGCGCAGAGCTACCCCGCGCACCTGATGGACGTGGTCGTCGCCGACGACGGCAGCTCCCCCGCCCTGCGGGTGCCCGCCCTGGCCCCCGCGAACACCCGGATCGTGCGCGTGCCCGAGGGCCGGTGGGGACGGGGCTGGGCCCGCCGGACCGGCTCGTCCGCCGCCGAGGGCGAGGTCGTGCACTGGGTCGACTCCGACATGGTCCTCGACCGCGAGCACGTCGAGGCGCACCTGCGCTGGCACCACCTCTCCCCCTGCGTGGTCGTCCTCGGCGACGTCCTGTTCACCCCCGCCGGCCCCGAGCCGGGCCCGGCGGACATCTTCCCGGCCGTCGGCGAGGGCAGGGCGGCCGGGCTGTTCCCCTCCGCGGCCCCGCACGCCTACCGGGCGGACCTGCTGGCGCGGACCGGATGGCTGCGCGAGGCCGGCGGCGGCGCCTTCCACCTGCACACCGGCGCCACCACCTCCGTCTCCGCCGCCCTGCTGCGGGCGGCCGGCGGGGTGGACGCCTCCCTCCACATGGGCGAGGACACCGACCTCGGCTACCGCCTCGCCCAGGCGGGCGCGGTCTTCGTGCCCGACCCGCAGGCCCGCAGCTGGCACCTCGGCCCGTCCACGGTCATGCTGCGGGAGAAGGAGGTGCACCGGCACAACTGGTCGGTGCTGCCCGACCTCATCCCCGACCTGCGCTGGCTGCGCTCCCACCCGCGCCGCACCTGGCGGGTGCCGTACGTCGACGTCGTGGTGGACGCTGCCGGCGCCTCCTACGAGGACGTCCGCGCGAGCGTGGACTCCGTGCTGGCCGGCACCCTTCCCGACGCCGCCGTCACGCTGCTCGGACCGTGGCACGAGTTCACCGGGGAGCGCCGCTCCGCCCTGGACGACCCGCTGCTCGACCTGCGGCTGGTCCGCAACCTCTACGGGCACGAGCCCCGTGTCTCCTTCGCCGGGGAGCTCCCGCCCACCTCGGCGCCCACGCCGTTCCGCCTCCGTCTGCCCGCCGGATGGGCGCTCGCGCCCGACGCCCTGGCCCGGATGACGGAGCTGGCCCGGCGTGAGGAGTACGGCCTGCTGGGCGTGGCGCTCGGCGAGGACGCCGGCGGGGTCCTCGCCGCCAGGCTGGAGCGGACCGCCGCCTTCGCCCGGGCCGCGCTGGCCGCCGGGCCGGACGGCGCCCAGGACCTGGACGGCCTGGTGCACGAGCTGTGGGGCTCCTTCTGGACGGACGGCGAGCAGTCCGGCGTGGCGCGGGCCGGGAAGGCCGGGAAGGCGGAGCCGGCCCCTCAGACGCCCAAGGCGCCGAAGCCCGCCCAGTCCGGCAAGGCCACCGAGCCCGCCAAGACCGCGGTCGCGGCTCCGGCGGCTCCGGCGGCCCAGGCCCGCCCGGCCGCTCCCTCCGCAGGGTCCCCCCAGACTCCGCAGGTCCTGCGGGCCGGTCCGCTGGCCGGTCTGGTCCGCGCCGCGCTCGACCGGAACGCGGGCGACGCCAGGCGGCGCGTCCTGGTCTACCTCGCCGGCTTCGAGCCCACCGGCACTGCCGGCGTCCCCGGGACCCCGGTCTCCTCCGCTCCCTCCGTCTCCTCCGGCCCGTCCCGCACGGCACCGGTGGTGGACCTGGACGGCGACCTGTCCGGCGCGCCCGACCCCGGCCAGAGCGCCGCCGAGGTGCTGCTCCTCGCCCGGACCCCGACCGACCTGCGCCGGGCCGCGACCCTGCAGTCGCTGCTCCCGGCCGCCGAGCGGGTCGTCGTCGCGGTGGCCGAGACGCCCCCCGCCTGGACCGCGCCGGTCCTGTCGCCCACCCCCGCCCACCGCTGGCGGGCCCTGACCGACCTGCGCGTGCACCGGCCGGACGGGGCCTCCTGGGCGGTGGAGGCCCGCTTCGGCAAGCCCGTGCCCGCGGGCCGCACCGTGGCCGCCACGGCCAGGGCCTTCGCCGGGCACCGGCTGGACGCCGTCACCGCGCCCGTCGCCGGACTGGCCGGCCCGGGGGCCGCGCACTGGCGGCCCGGCGATCCGAACGCGGCCCCCGCCGCCTCCGCCGGGCCCGTTCCCGAGCGGTTCGGCGCGCGGGGCGGCGACCTGGTCCTGCGCGTCACCGGCTCGGACCCGGAGCCGTGGGCGGGCGCGGAGAGCCCGCTGGAGCGCCCGGTGGCCGAGCTGCTGAGCTGGGAGCGGCTCGGCCAGCCCGGCGGCGCCGCGATCCTCGGCGGCGATCTCGCCGACCTGTCCGACCCCCGGTCGCTGCCCCCGGTGGACGACCGTTCGGTCAACCCGATGGGCTTCGTCACCGTGCCCGCCCTCGGCATGGCCGAGCTCCGCCCGGAGGCCGGCCGGTGGACGGTCGTCTGCGAGAACGGCACGCTCACCCGGTTCGCCTCCTCCGGGTGCGTCACCGACACCGACGTCCACCGGATCAGGAGGGTCCGGGGGATCCGCGTCGACTGGCGGCGCGCGCACAGCGGCCCGCTCGCCGCGCTCCGGGTCGTGGCCGGGCTGGCGGCGGCGGGCGTCCCGCTCGTCTCGGGTCCCGTGCCGCCCTGGGCGGCCGCGCTCGGCGCGGAGCTGGTCCGGCTGATGACCTCGGTCGGCGAGGCCGACCTCGCCGACGACCTGCGCCGGGAGGAGTACAGCGTCCGGCTCCGCCGCGAGGCCCTGCGCACCCACGGCGTGCGGGCGCGCTGGGAGCAGCTGGGCGCCCCGCGTCCGCCCGCCCCGGCGACCTCGGTGCTGCTGGCCACCCGCCGCCCGGAGCTGGCGCGCTTCGCGCTCGCGCAGGTCGGCAGGCAGCGGGGCGCGGAGCTGGAGCTGGTCCTCGCCCTGCACGGCGTGCCCGCCGACCATCCGGAGGTGAAGGAGGCGCTGGCGTCCTTCGACCGCCCGGTCACCGTGTTCGAGGCCGACTCCCGGACCGTCTTCGGGCAGGTGCTCAACGAGGCCGCCGCCCGGGCGTCGGGGTCGTACCTGCTGAAGATGGACGACGACGACTGGTACGGCCCGGACTTCCTGTCCGACCTGCTGCTGGCCCACTCCTACTCGGGGGCGCAGGTCGTGGGCACGGTCCCGGAGTTCGTCTACCTGGCGCCGATCGACGTGACCGTCCACCGGGAGCAGGTCACCGAGCAGATCACCAACTTCATCGCCGGAGGGACGATCTTCGCCGAGCGCTCCGCGTTCGAGGCCGTGGGCGGTTTCCGGCCGCTGCCGCGCGCCATCGACGCCCAGTTCCAGCACGCCGTGCAGGCGGCGGGCGGGCAGATCTACCGCACCCACGGGCTGGGCTACATCCTGCGGCGCGGCAAGGTGACGGGGCACACGTGGCGCGAGCCGATCGGCACGTTCCTGCGGCGCAACAAGCGCCAGTGGCGGGGGTTCCGGCCGAACGCGCTGATGGAGCTGCCGCAGGGGCCGGACGCGCCCACGGAGCCGGTCCACGGGCCGGACCCGCTCACGGAGCCGCCGCGGAGGCCGGACGCGCTCACAGGACCGCCGGAGGGGACGCCGTGACCGCACCCGAGACGACCGCACCCGAGACGACCGCGCCCGGGACGACCGCCTCCGGCGCGCGCGCCCCCGAGCCGCGTGTCCCCGGCAACGACTACGGGGTGCTGGAGGCGCCCGCGCTCGGCGACTGGTCCCCGCACCTGACGGTCAGCGTCGTGATCCCCGCCCACGGGGGCCAGGAGCGACTCGACCTCGTCCTGGCCGCCCTGACCGCCCAGTCCTACCCGGCCCACCTGGTGGAGGCGGTCGTCGTCGACGACGGCAGCGAGCCGCCGCTCCGCCTGCCGGAGATCGCACCGGAGCGCACCCGCCTCGTCCGCAGCGCCCCCGGCGGCTGGGGCATCGCCTGGGCCATGCAGTCCGGTACGGCGGCCGCGGAGGGCCGGGTGATCCTCCGGCTGGACTCCGACGTCGTCCCCTACCGGGACCATCTCGAGGCGCACCTGCGCTGGCACCACCTGGCCGGCTACCTGGTGGTCACGGGCAGGCTGCGGTTCACCGCGCTGGAGAGGACCCCGCCGGCCCCCGGCGAGGTCCGCGCCGCCGTCGCCGCGGGCCGGGCCGCCTCCCTCTTCGACCCCGCCCCCGACTCCGGCCACGACTGGCTCGACGAACTCGTCGCCTCCCACCGCGGCTTCCGCGACGCGCCCCCCGCGCTCCTGCACCGGATCCACCTCGGCGCGACGGTCTCGGCCCCCGCCGGGCTGCTGAGGGCCGCGGGCGGCTACGACCCCGCGCTCCCGCTGGGCGAGGACACCGAGCTGGGCTACCGGCTCACCCAGGCGGGGGCGGTGTTCGTCCCGGAGGGCGAGGCCGTGGCCTGGCACCTGGGCACGACCACGGCCGTGCGGCGCGGCGCCGAGGTCAGACGGCACAACCAGCCCTTCATCGCCGACCGGGTGCCCTGCCGGCGGCGGCTCCGCACGGACCCGGGCCGCCAGTGGCTGGTGCCGTACGTCGACGTCGTGGTGGACGCCGCCGGCGCCTCCTTCGAGGACGTGCGGGCGAGCGTGGACGGGGCCCTGGCGAGCACGCTGCCCGACGTCGCGGTCACCGTGGCGGGACCGTGGTCCTCGCTCGCCTCCACCCGCCGCGCCCTGCTCGACGACCCCCTGCTCGACCTGCGGCTGCTGCGCGCCCAGTACGCCCACGACGGGCGCGTCTCCTTCGCCGAGACGATCGCGCCGACCTCCGCGCCGGCGCCGTTCCGCCTGGTCTGCCCGGCGGGCTGGGTGCCCGGGGCGGACTCGCTCCGGCTCCTGGTCGAGGAGGCCGAGCGGCAGGGGGCGGGGCTGCTGCTCCTGGCCCTGGACGAGGACGACTCCGGCGTGGTGGCCGCCCGGCTGGAGCGGACGGCCGCGCTCGCGCGGGCGCTGCTCGTGGCGCGGGACGGCGAGCCCCTGGACGACGTGGTCGCCGAGCTGTACGGCGCGGCCTGGCTCGACGGGGAGTCCTGGACGTTCCGGCCGGCCCACCGGGCCTTCCCCTCCTGGGCGTCCAACCGCAACCGCGAGGCCGCCCGGTGGCGGGCCGAGGCCGAGGCCCGCGCGAAGGAGGCCGAACGCGCCCGGCGTCAGGTCGCCGAGCTCAAGACCGAGCTGAGGCGGCTGCGCGCCGCCGCGGCCAAGGGCCTGCGGGACACGGAGCGCTGGCGCGAGAAGGCCGAGCAGCGCCGTCAGGAGGCGGCCGACCTGCGCAGGACGATGGAGCGCACCCTGCTCCGGCGGGCCCGCAGGCGCCTGCGCCGCCTGCGCGAGGGCCGCTGACCGGGTCCGTCCGGCTTCCCCGGCCGGCCGCGCGCGGGGGCGGGGAGCGCCGGAGGGCTCGCGGCGCGCCCCTCCCCCGCCGGACCGCCGCCGGGGTGTCCCTCCCGCTCGGGGCCGCGGAGCGGCGCCGGCGCCCGGTCACTCCTCGGGCAGCGGCCTGACCTTGCCCCTCACCACCTGGTCCATGGTCCGGACCACGGTGCCCCGGCTCCTGCGCTTCTCCAGCCAGCCGAGGAACTCCTGCAGCCGCTCCGGCGTGGTCGAGTACTGACCGCAGCCGTCGCAGATCAGGTGGAAGATGATGGGGACCAGGCCGCCGCCGGCCTTCTCCGCGTCGAGCACCTGCTGCTTCAGGTGCCGGACCGGCGTGCTGTCGAGGACCGAGCTCGGCGCGCGGAGCTCCCAGCGGTCCGCCGGGGGCAGGGTCTCCGCGGCGGGGCAGGTGCGGCAGCCCCAGTGCCGCAGGCCGTAGGTCGTGCGGGCCGCGTTGTAGCCGCACTGCCTGGCCGTGCGCTCGGCGTCGGCGTCGACCGCGCCGAACGGGTAGGCGAAGGTGGTGACCCGGTGGCCCCTCTTCATCAGCGCCCGGCGGTCGTCGCAGATCTGGGCGCGCTGCTCGTCCGGGAGGAGCTCGTCGAGCCGGGCGTGGTCCACCGTGTGCCCGCCGATCTCGTGGCCGGCCTTGGCGAGCGCGGCCAGCTGGCGCCAGGTGAGCTTGCCCTCGTCGCCGATGGTCCCGCTGTTGACGTAGAACGTCCCCCGCATGCCGTGCCGCTGGAGCATGCGGGCGGCCGTCACGTTGCTGGCGTCCCCGTCGTCGAAGGTGAGCACCACGACCGTCGTGGCCCGCGCCGGTTTCGCCGGCTTCTTCGGCGCGGCGTTCGCCGCGGGGGCGGACAGGGCGGGCCAGGCCAGGGCCAGCGCCGTCAGGGCCGCCAGGGACGCCTTCAGGCGCGCGGAGGTCTTCACGGGGGCGGTGTCCCTTCGGGGGAAGCGGAAGGCCGATCCGGACGACGGTCCGGACCGGCCTCACGGTGAAACAGACCGGTGCACTGAAAAGCACCATACCGATCTATATGTCGTTGAACCGCCTTTTACCGAGACGTTATGGCCGCACGCCGTCCAAGCGGAGGGGGATCCGCGCACCGCCTCCGGCGGGAGGCCGCGCACCGTCCCCGGCCGGAGGACTACGAGGCGAGGCCGCGCACCGCCCCCGGCCGGAGGACTACGAGGCGTCCTCGCCCTCCACCCGCATGACGCTGACCACGTCGCGGACGATGTCCAGCTCGCGCAGGCCCTCGATCGTCGCCGAGAGGGCGGCGTCGGTGGCCCGGTGCGTGACCAGGACGAGCTGGGCGTCGGCGCCGAGACCCTCCTGGCGGACGGTCTGGATGGAGACGTCCTGCTTGGCGAACATGTCGGCGACCCGGGCGAGCACACCCGGCTTGTCGGCGACGTCCAGGGAGACGTGGTAGCGGGTGACGGTCTCGCCCACCGGGTGGACCGCCAGGTCGGCGTAGGTCGACTCCTCCGGACCGCGCGCGCCGGACACCCGGTTGCGGGCCACGGCCACGATGTCGCCCAGCACCGCGCTGGCCGTCGGCGCGCCGCCGGCGCCCGCGCCGTAGAACATGAGCCGCCCGGCGGACTCCGCCTCGACGAAGACCGCGTTGTAGGCCTCGCGGACCCCGGCGAGCGGGTGGTCCCGGGGGATCATCGCCGGGTGGACCCGGACGCCGAAGGAGCGGCCGTCCTCCGAGCGGGCGCAGATCGCCAGCAGCTTGATGACGTAGCCCATGGCCTTGGCGCTGGCCACGTCCGCCGCGGTGATCTCGGTGATGCCCTCCCGGTACACGTCGGCGGCCGTCACCCGGCTGTGGAAGGCGATGCCGGCGAGGATCGCCGCCTTGGCGGCGGCGTCGAAGCCCTCGACGTCGGCCGTGGGGTCGGCCTCGGCGTACCCCAGGGCCTGGGCCTCCTCCAGCGCGTCGGAGAACGAGGCCCCGGAGGAGTCCATCTTGTCGAGGATGTAGTTGGTGGTGCCGTTGACGATGCCGAGCACCCGGTGCACGTGGTCGCCGGCCAGCGACTCGCGCAGCGGCCGGATGAGCGGGATCGCGCCCGCGACGGCCGCCTCGAAGTAGAGGTCCGCCCCGCCGTCCCTGGCGGCGGCGTGGATCGTCGCGCCGTCCTCGGCCAGCAGCGCCTTGTTGGCGGTGACGACGGACTTGCCGCTCCGCATGGCGGCGAGGATGAGCGAGCGCGCCGGCTCGATGCCGCCGATCACCTCGACGACGATGTCGACGTCGTCCCGCGTCACCAGCGCCTCGGCGTCGGTGGTGAGCAGCGCGGGGTCCACGTCGACGTCCCGGGCCCGGCCCAGCCTCCGCACGGCCACGCCCGCCAGCTCCAGCGGGGCGCCGACCCGGGCGGCCAGGTCGTCCGCCTGCTCGCGCAGGAGCCGGACCACCTGGGATCCGACCACACCGCAGCCGAGGAGCGCGACTTTCAGTTTCTTCCCTGAAACCTGGTTCACAGCTGTCCTCTCAGCAAGTCGTCCTCGGTCTCCCGCTGGACGATCACACGGGACGCCCCGCCGGAGACCGCGACCACGGCCGGCTTGGGGAGGTAGTTGTAGTTGCTGGCCAGCGAACGGCAGTAGGCGCCGGTGCCGGCCACCGCGATCAGGTCGCCGGGGGCGAGGTCCTGCGGGAGCCACAGGTCGCGGACCACCATGTCACCGCTCTCGCAGTGCTTGCCGACCAGGCGGGAGAGCATCGGCTGCGCGTCGCTGGCCCTGGACGCCAGGCGCGCGGTGTACTCGGCGCCGTAGAGGGCGGTGCGCACGTTGTCGCTCATGCCCCCGTCGACGCTGACGTAGGTGCGCAGGCCCTCCACGTCCTTGATCGTGCCGACCTCGTAGAGCGTCACGCCCGCGATCGCCGAGATGGACCGGCCGGGCTCGACGGTGAGCTTCGGGACCGGGAGCCCCGCGGCCTGCGCCACCCTGGTGACGATCTCGCGCAGGCTGTCGGCGATCTCCTTCACGTCGGGCGCCTCGTCGCCCTCGACGTAGGCGACGCCGTACCCGCCGCCGAGGTCGAGCTCGGGGAGGGTGACGCCGTGCTCCTGCTGGATCTGCACCATGAGCTTGGCCAGGCGGCCCGCGGCCACCTCGAAGCCGGCGGTGTCGGTGATCTGCGACCCGATGTGGGAGTGCAGGCCCACCAGCTCCAGCTGCGGCAGGGCGAGGATCCGCCGGGCCGCCTCGGCCGCCGCTCCGCTGCTCAGCGAGAGGCCGAACTTCTGGTCGTCGTGGGCGGTGGCGATGAACTCGTGGGTGTGCGCCTCCACGCCCACGGTGACGCGGATCATGACCTTGGGCCGCGCGCCGTGCTTGTCGGCGAGGAAGCCCAGCCGCGCGATCTCCTCGAAGGAGTCGACCACGATGTGCCCGACGCCCACCTGGACGGCCCGCTCCAGCTCGGCGGGCGACTTGTTGTTGCCGTGCATCGTGATGCGCTCGGGCGGGAAGCCGACGCTCAGCGCGACCGCGAGCTCTCCCGCGCTGCACACGTCGAGACCGAGCCCCTCGTCCATGATCCAGCGGGCGGCCTCCCGGCACAGGAACGCCTTGGCCGCGTAGTGGACCTCCCCGCCCTCGAAGGCGGAGCGGTAGTCGCGGCAGCGGGAGCGGAAGTCCTCCTCGTCCACCACGTAGAGCGGCGTGCCGTACTGCTCCGCCAGGTCCCGGACGTCCACGCCGCCGATCGTGATCGAGCCGTCGGCGCGGCTGGACGTTCGCGGCCAGATCGTCGGATCGAGCGTGTTGAGGTCGGCGGGCGCCTGCGGCGGGCGGTCCTCGGGAAGGATCTCGGCGTGCCGGTCACCGGCGGGGTGGACGAATCGACTCACCCAAAAGAGGCTATCGGACCCGCAGATCCAGATGAGACGCCTGCCCACCTGTCGAGACGGAATCGTCCGCCGATACGTGAACTTTTTGCGCATAGGGCGCATTCCGCCGGAGGATTTCGCCGTTCCGCCGAGGTCAGGAGACCTCCTCCGCGGGGGCCTTCCAGGTGTTGCAGGACGCGACCGTGCCCTCCTTCTGCCCGCGCAGCATCCAGCGGGCGCTGCTGGCGCCCGAGCCGTGCGAGTCGCGGTAGACCTCGGCCTGCTCCTGCGTCGCGGACGACTGGGCGGCCGCGGAGCGGCGCAGGTCGTTGAGCAGGTACGGGTGCACGTCGCGGAGCGTCGCGGCGGCCAGGCAGTCGGCCTGCAGCTCCAGGCGGCGCGACCACGCCTCGTCGAAGACCTCCGGGCCGCTCTGGTCGGCGATTCCGGTGATCTGCTGGACGTGGTGGGCGTACTCGTGGGCGAGGGTGAACATCATCGGGAACGTCTCGCGCTCCTCGCCGCCCCGCTCGACCAGGACGTTGACGACGCGATCCCCCGAGCAGTAGATACCGGACCAGTCGAAGTCGTCGATCCCGCAGGCCGCCTCCTCCGGGGTGCCGACCAGCCGGGTCTCCGCGGGCGGCTCGTAGTCGAAGCCGGCCCGCTCCAGCGCGGCGCTCCACATGCGGTCCAGGCAGCCGGCCAGCGTCCGCAGCGTGGCCTCGCCGTCGGCGTCGAGGTCCTTCGGCAGCCCCGCGCAGCGGCGGCCGACCGGCGTGGCCGCCTCGTAGAGGCTGTGCGTGGCCAGGGCCGAGCGCCCCGAGCCGGGCGCGGTCCCGATCAGCTCCCGCAGGTCGTCCCGGAAGTGGATCAGCCCGGCCACGACGACGGCGACGGCGAGGACGATCGGCAGCGTCCGCCGGACCACCCCGGGCCTCCGGGGCTCGTGCGGGGACCAGTCCCGCGGACCGCTCACTCACCCTCCCCGAGGCATTTCAGCTGATTCCTCACAATCTATCCGGTGGGATCAGACCGATCGCCACCAGCGCCTCCGCCAGCACCTGCCGGACCGCGCCCGCCAGCCGTACCCGCGCCACGTGCAGCGCCGACGGCTCCTCATCCCCCTTCGGCAGCGCGGGCGCCCGCTCGAACGCGTCGTGGTAGACCAGCGCCAGCCGTTCGGCGTAGGCAGCCCACCCGGGATCGCGGCTCACCCTCCGCCCCGGGGCCTCCGCCAGCGCCCGCAGCACCGCCCGGTCCCGCCGGCAGGCCAGCAGCTCCGGCCGGAACTCCCCCGCCACACCCAGCTCCGCCGCCCAGCGCGCCACCGCGACCGCCCGCGCGTGCGCGTACCCGACGGCGAACCCGGGGTTGTCCCACGTCCCCGGTCGCCACGGGGAGGCGGGGCCCGCCGCCCAGCGCGGCCCGGCCTTCTCCCCCCGGCCCGCGGAGACCGGGGACGCGGAGGAGATCGGAGACCCGGAGGACGCCGGAGACGCGGAGGGCCCGGCGGGCGCCGCGCCCACCGGGGACGCCGGAGACGCCGGCGGGAGCGGCGGGGGCACCGCGCCGACGTCCTCGACCAGCTCGCCGGGCACGGCCACCACGATCTCCAGGAAGGCGCCGGGACGCAGCCTGACCTCCGCGATCCCCGGCAGCGCGCGCACCCGCTCCGCCAGCTCCTGCGGCGGCTCCCCGCGGCGCAGCGCGGCCGTCGAGACGTACAGCGCCTCGTGCTCCCACGTCCCCCGGGGCGCCGGCGGGGTCCCGAGGACCTCGGCGAGCCCGCGCGGCGTCACCGGCCCGCCCCCGTCACGGCTCAGACCAGCGCGTGCGGCTCGGCCGGGCCGTACTCGACGAGCCGGGCCGAGCCGAGCAGCCCGGCGTCGTGGTCGCGCCGGCAGACGTAGCCGTAGCGGTCGGCGGAGAAGACCTTGACCCCGTCGGTACGGCACTGCCGCATCAGGACCTCGTCCCAGCCCTCGGACAGGTCGGCGAAGCCGAGGGAGCGCAGCACGGTCCTGCGGCCCAGCAGGGTGGCCCCGGCCACCTCCGGCAGGTAGGCGTACTCGGCCTCGGGCCGGCGCAGCACGGTCGCGCCGACGTCGGCCAGGTGGGCGTGGTAGGCCGCCTTCCCGGCGATGTCGGCGGTGGTGAAGGTGAAGACCCGGGCCAGGTCGGCCAGGTAGTGCTCGCCGTAGGTGTCGCGGCCGTCCATGACCGCCACCAGGTCGCCCTCGCACAGGTCCAGCGCCCGGTCCAGCAGGGCCCCGGTGGTCAGGGCCGGGTCGGCGGAGCGGACCGCGACGTCCACGTGCGGGCCCAGCGCGGCGCGCGCCCGCTTCTCCGCCTCCTCTGCGGAGGCCGCGTCGGTGACGGCCTGCGAGAGCAGCACCAGCTGCACGATTTCCCCCTGTCCTCCCTGTCCCCGCTGTCCTCCCTGTCCTCCCTGTCCTCGCTGCCGCGCGACCTGCTCCAGCGCGCCACCGAGGTCGCCCCGGTCCAGCATGATCACCGAGATGCCCAGGGTCGGCCGGGCGCTGGGCAGCCCGATCGCGTCCAGCAGCTCGTCGACCCTGTCGGTCATCGTGCCGGCGGCGTAGGCCTGCCGGAGCGCCGCGTGGGCCCGGCGCAGGTCGGGCTCCTCCCCCTCGGCGGGCAGGCCGATCGGCGTGCCGCAGGCGGCCAGCTCGGCCAGGCGCCAGGGCTCGGTGCCGGGCGGGCAGTCCACGGCCTTCGGCCACCGGTAGGAGGTCAGCACGTCCGGGTACGACAGGTGGCCGGGGAGCAGCTCCGCCAGGGTCAGGGCCCGGTCGAACCTGCCCGAGGACAGCGGCAGCGGGTTGTGCACGCGCGGCTGCACCGCGAAGGGCAGCAGGCCCAGGGAGGGCTCCCGGCGGCCGGAGGCCCGCTCCGCCGAGGCCAGCGCGGTCCCCCACGCCTGCACCGAGGCGGGCAGGGCGGTGACGATGTGCTCGAACAGCGCCGCCGTGGCGGCCCACTCGGACACCTCGCCTCCGGTGTGCCAGAAGACCGTGCGGATGCCCCGCTCGGCGCACCAGGCCAGCAGCGCGCGCAGGCCGTCCCCGCCCTCGCGCACCTCCTCGGCCCAGGGACCCTGCCCGACCGACTCGACCAGCAGCAGGTGCGGCACCTCCGCGGCCAGCGCGCGGGCGAAGTCGCGGGGCGTGAAGCCGGCGGTCTGCCGCCACTCGTAGCGCAGCAGCGCCTCGGCGTGCGGGCCGGCGACCACGGCCGCGGTCAGGTGCGGGCGGGTGTTCGGGCCGGTCGGCACCCGGAACGGCTTGAGCCGGAAGGAGACCCCGTCGAGCGTCCGGGTCGACGCGGTGGCCTGGAAGGCCGCCCCGGGCACGGGCTTGGCCGTTTCGGGGGCCTGCGGGACCGGCTGGCGCTTGGGCGCGGCCGGGCGCTGGGCGGGCCTGGCCGCTCCGCGCAGGCCGCGGGCCAGCCGTACCGGGTTGGTCTTGCCCGTCTTGATCGCGTCACCGAGCCGGGACCAGCGGGCCATCTGCACCGACGAGAGCTTCCAGCGGGCCACCTCGGCCTGGTAGCGCTGCTCGGCCAGCTCCTTGCGGAGCCTCTCCTCGGTGGCGCGGGCCCGCTCCAGGTCCTCCTGGGCCTCGCTCAGGCGCTCGCGGACGTCGCGGAGCTCCCCCACCGCCCGCTCGGCCTCGGCGATCCTCGCCTGGGCCGCGTCGAGCAACCGGGCCAGCTCGGCGGTCCGCTCCGCCTGGGCCATGGCTTCCCGCAGCGCCCGCTGCGTGCTCTCGAGTCGCTCGCTCGCCACGTCGTCCTCCGATTCATGAGCCGGGCGAAAGGATACCCTTTGGTCAATCGCGACACAGAGGAGTCAGCACGGTGCAGTGGCCGACGTTCAATGTGAGGCCGTACGTCTGCGGCGGCATCGGCCGGCTCGACGAGGCGGCCCTGACCGCCCTGCGCGAGGCCGGGCCGCGCGTGCGGCCCGCGCTGCGGACCGCCGAGGCGGCGCTGTTCAGCTCCTCCCCGCTGCCGCCCTACCACCGCTCCACCCGTCCCGGCGCCGAGCGGCCCGGCCAGTTCGGGCCGTCCGAGCAGCCCGGCCCGGCCGGCCACCAGGACGGCGCGGGGCCCGCGGCCGGGCAGCGGGAGACCGGCACCTGGGCGTTCGCCTGGGGCGAGCGCCGGCCGGCCGGGCCCGCGCCGTGGATCACCGTCGCCGAGACCTACGAGACGCCCGGCCTGATCGACGACGGGACCCGGGTCGTCCTGCACGCCGGCGGGCTCGGCCTGGTGGACGTCTACTACGTCTCCACCGGCGAGGCGGTCTACTTCTCCTCTCTGCTGGAGCCGCTGCTGGCGCTGGCCGGCGGGCCGCAGGAGGTGGACTGGGACGCCTGGGCGGCGATCGTCCGGCTCACCTTCCCGCTCCGCGACGACACCCCCTACACCCGCGTCAGGCGGCTGTCCGGCGGCGGCGCGCTGGTGCTGGACAGGGCCACCGGCCGGATCTCCGCCGAACGGCGGCTGCCCCGCTGGCTGCGGACCGAGCCGTACGAGGCCGGGGTGAGCGCGGAGGACCTGCTGGCGATCCTGCACGAGGTCTACAAGGAGTTCGACTCCCGGCCGCTGCTGGTCCCGGTCAGCGGCGGCTACGACTCGCGGCTGCTCTGCTCGGTGGCCGTGGCCCGCGGCGCGGACGTGGAGTCGTGGACGACCAGCCCGGACGACGGCACCGACACCGACATCCCCTTCGCCCAGGCGATCACCCGGGAGCTCGGCGTCCGGCACCGGGTCGTCCCGCAGGACCCGGCCGCCTACCCCTCCGACGCGCTGGCCGTCGCCCGCCGCCTGGAGTTCCTCACCCCGCACCACGCCTGGTACGCCCCGTTCGCTCGGGAGGTGCACCGGGCCGGGCGAACCCTGGTGGACGGCCTGGCCGGCGGGCCGCTGCTGAAGAACTTCATGGTCAGCGGGGCGGCGCTGGAGGCGTCCAGCGAGGCCGGGCGCAAGGCCGCACTGCTCGGCTCGCTCGCCCTCGGCACCCCCTCGGTTCCGTTCCTGTCGGAGCGGGCCGACACGTGGACGTCCGACTCGGTCCGCACGGCGTTCGCCGAGGCGACCTCCATGCTCAACGGCCACCGGGCCGAGCTGCCCCTGTCGGTCCTGCACACCCGCACCGCCCGGGGCATCGCCCGCTCCCCGGTCAACCTGGTCGGCCCCGAGGTGTCGTTCACGGCGCCGTTCATCCACCCCGACTTCTTCGACGCCGCCCTCTCCGTGGGCGTGGCCCGCAAGGACGCGGGGCGCTTCTACCGGGAGCTGCTGCACGCCGCCAACCCCCGGGTGGCCGCGCTGCCCTCGACCAACGTGGTCAAGCAGCCGCTGCGCCGGGTCCCGCTCCGCTCGGCCGCCGCGCCCGCCCGCGCCTACGGCCACGCGATGCTGACCCGGGTCGCGCGGACGGTGCCGTCGCTGCTCTCGGAGCACCTGCACGGGGTGATCGCCGAGGGCCCGGACGCGCTGGCCCGCTTCAACGGCTGGAACGACCGCTTCTGGGTCCGCGGCCTGGTCCTGTTCGGCGCCTGGCTCGGCGACCACGGCGACCGCCTGGCCGACCTCACCCCGCCGTGGGAGGGGTGACCCGTCATCCGAAACGGGGAACGGCCTGTAGAAAGAAGGGGACCCGCCCCGGACTCAACTCCGGAGCGGGTTGCGGACGGCCAACTCCGGAAAGCGGCTGAAGTCACGGTCCATGCTCCACAGTTCGCGCACTCCGTGCGTGGCGCACAGGGCCGCGATCCGCGCGTCGTGGACCAGCGGACCGACCACCCTGCCCTCCTCGAGCGAATTCCGGAGAACCTGCCAGTGGTTCTCGGCCTCGCCGAGAACCACGAGGGAAGGCGATCCCAGCCAGGCGTCGATCTGACGGATCGCCTCCGCCGTACTGCTCGGCGGGTTGTACACCCGCGGGCGGGTGACGATCGAGAAGAACTCGTGGATGCACGGCCAGGGAATCGCCCACGCCGCCCGGCCCTCTGCCAGCGCCTTCACCTTCGGAGCCGCGCAGCTGTGGAACTCGCTGTCCTTCCGATGGGCGTAGACCAGGATGTTCGTGTCGACCGCGATCACAGGCGATCCCCATAGGCCATGGCCCGCAGTTCCTCCCAAGAGACGTCACGCGCCCCCGGGTGCAGACCACGGCCTCCCACGGAGGCGTCGGGCAGCGTGTATCCCTCCATCTCTGTCCGGCGCGCGAGGACGGAACGCAGCCCTTCCTCGATCAGCGCCTTCAGTGTGGTCCCCTCACGGCGGGCGAGTTGCCGGACCTCGCCCAGCAAGCCATCGGGAATATCGACGGTCGTCTTCATATGGTGACCCATACCCATGGAGCAATACTGCCATACCGCTTTGCTCTCAGCATACGGTTCAATACAGAGGGCGATGGCCGTCTCCCGCCGGGGTCAGTCGGCGACCCACCGGCCGGGACACTCGCACGGCGAGGCGGATGAGATGGTCCCGGACACGCCGGGGAGGGTTCAGCTGGGATGTTTCCGCGGCGGAAACACCAGGTGACACGGCGATTACGAGGCTTCTCCGCGACTTCCGGGACGAGGGCCCGGACGGAGATGTTGATCGGGCTTCCGGGAGGGCGACCGGCTGATAGTGTTCGCCGCAGATTAGCGCTGCAACGGTCGGTGCCGAACCACGAATTCGGGCCGTCCGGGGGCATGGAGCACGTGGGGATGACGGCTCCCGCCGGCGCGGTCACCAAACACGTTCAGCCGGGGCACCCGGTGACTTCGTCCTGCCCTTCTCCTGGTGAGTGAGTACAAGATGAGTGCATCCCCTTGCCCGGAATCCGTTGCCGAGGACTTCGTCTCGGCGGATCCGCAGTGGTACAAGCGCGCGGTCTTCTACGAGGTTCTCGTACGGGGCTTCGCCGACTCCAACGGTGACGGCACCGGCGACCTCCGCGGTCTGATCGGCAAGCTCGACTATCTGCAGTGGCTCGGCGTGGACTGCCTGTGGCTGCTCCCGCTGTACGAGTCGCCGCTGCGCGACGGCGGCTACGACATCTCCGACTACATGAAGATCCTGCCGGACTTCGGCGACCTGGCCGACTTCGTGGAGCTGGTCGAGCAGGCCCACCAGCGGGGCATGCGCATCATCACCGACCTGGTGATGAACCACACCAGCGACCGGCACCCGTGGTTCCAGGCCTCCCGGCACGACCCCGAGGGCCCCTACGGCGACTTCTACGTCTGGTCGGACGACCCGTCCGGCTACCCCGACGCGCCGATCATCTTCGTCGGCGCCGAGGAGTCCAACTGGACCTACGACCCGGTCCGCAAGCAGCACTACTGGCACCGGTTCTTCCACCACCAGCCGGACCTGAACTACGACAACCCGGCGGTCCAGGAGGCCATGCTGGAGGTGCTGCGCTTCTGGCTGGACCTGGGCATCGACGGCTTCCGGCTGGACGCGGTGCCGTACCTGTTCGAGCGCGAGGGCACGATCTGCTCCGGTCTGCCGGAGACCCACGCCTACCTGAGGAAGGTCCGCGCCGAGGTGGACCGCCTCTACCCGGACCGGGTGCTGCTGGCCGAGGCAAACGGCTGGCCCGAGGACGTGGTGGAGTACTTCGGCGACCCGGCCACCGGCGGCGACGAGTGCCACATGGCCTTCCACTTCCCGCTGATGCCGCGCATCTTCATGGCGGTGCGGCGGGGCAGCCGCGAGCCGATCTCCGAGATCATGTCGCGCACGCCGAAGCTGCCGGAGAAGGCCCAGTGGGGCATCTTCCTGCGCAACCACGACGAGCTGACCCTGGAGACGGTCACCGACGACGAGCGCGACTACATGCACGCCGAGTACGCCAAGGACCCGCGCATGCGCGCCTACCTCGGCATCCGGCGCCGGCTGGCCCCGCTGCTGGAGAACGAGCGCGACCAGATCGAGCTGTTCACCGCGCTGCTGCTCTCCCTGCCGGGCTCGCCCGTCATGTACTACGGCGACGAGATCGGCATGGGCGACAACATCTGGCTGGAGGACCGCGACTCGGTCCGCACCCCGATGCAGTGGAGCCCCGACCGCAACGCCGGCTTCTCCGCCGCCGACCCGGGCCGGCTCTACCTCCCCGTCGTCATGGACCCGATCTACGGCTACCAGGCGGTCAACGTGGAGGCGCAGCAGAAGAGCCCGTCGTCGCTGCTGCACTTCACCCGGAAGATGCTGCAGATCCGCCGGCGGCACCCGGTCTTCGGCACCGGCGAGTACATCGAGCTGTGGTCGGACAACCCGGCGGTGCTGACCTTCCTGCGGGAGGACGCCGACGACGTGATGCTCTGCGTCAACAACCTGTCGAAGTACCCGCAGCCGGTCCAGCTGGACCTGCGCCGCTTCGAGGGCATGACGCCGGTCGAGGCGCGCGGCGGGGTGCCCTTCCCCGTCATCGGCGAGCTGCCGTACCTGCTGACCCTGCCGGGCCACGGGTTCTACTGGTTCTCCCTGTCCCGGCGCTGACCCGGAGCTCCGGTCCCCGGCCCCGCCCGGGGACCGGAGCACCCCGCCCCACCGGGGCGCGGGCGCGGCGAGAACGTCCTGGCCGCCCTCGACCTCATGGGCCACCGCCCCACCGGGGCGGTGGCGCGGCCCTTTCCGGTGCGGCCGGGCATGACCGGCGCCGTCTACCTCGCCGTCACCGGCACCCGAGCCCGCGCCGCCCGTCTCGCCGGGATCAGCGCCACCAGCAGGCCCGCGCCGACCGCCGTGCCCGCCGCGACCGCGAGGGCGGGGGCGGACGGCGGACGGCCGATGCCCGCGCCGACGCCGCTGGTGTGGCCCTGCAGGTCGACCAGGCCGGCGACCACCGAGGCCCCGGCCGCCGTGCCCGCCGCCACGCCCAGCACGACCAGCAGCCCGGTCCCGGTGACCAGCGTCGCCGCCACCTGCCTCCGGGTGAGCCCCATGGCCTTGAGCACCGCCAGGTCCGCCGCGTGGTCGCGCAGCCCCAGGGCGCTGGCGGTCAGCAGGTTGGCCAGCGCCAGCAGCGCGAGCACGGCGGTCAGCGCCACGATCACCACCCGGATGACGGCGAGCCGCTCGGCCGGGTTGACCGCCCGCCGTACCTCCATGGCCTCGCCCGAGGCGACCAGCAGCCGGGCCCGGACCGCCTCCGGATCGGCTCCGGGGGCCAGCACCAGCCGGTAGAACTGGGGCGGCGCCGCGTCCTTGGCCGCGAGGGTGTCCAGCCCGGTGGAGAGCACCTGGCCGTCCTGGTCGGGCTCCACCACCCGGCCGACGATGCGCACGATCAGCGGCGTGCCGCCGACCGTCATCCGCACCCGGTCGCCGATCCGGGCGCCGAGCAGGTCGAGCAGGCCCTGCCCGGCGACGGCCTCGCCCCTCGCCGCGAACATCCGGCCCTCGACGACCGTGAGCGGGTACGGCGCGGCGGACGTGCCGAGCGCGCGGACCAGCACGCTCCGGGTCTGCTCGGGCTCCAGCGCGGAGACCTCGCTGCCGGGGTGGACGGCGGCCACCTGCGGGTCGGCCCGGGCGAGGCGGGCGGCCTCGGCGGGGGCGAGCCTGCCGGGGTGGACGGTGAGGGCGGCGGCCTGGCCGACCCGCTCGGGGCGGCGCAGGAAGTCGTCGAGGGTGGCCCAGCAGCCGAGGCCGATGGTGATCATCATCATCGGGACGGCCACGCCGACGATGCTCAGGAAGGCGGGCGTGCGGCGGGTGAAGGCGTCGCGGGTGCCCAGGACGAGCGCCGGCGGGAGCCGTGCCAGCAGGGCGAGCTTGGCCAGCCTCGACAGCCGGCCGCGGGGCGGGGCGGCCGGGGCCGCCGGGATGGGCGGGGTGCGCCCGCCCCGCCAGGCGGGCAGCGCCACCGCGACCAGGACCACGGCGCAGGTCCCGCCGGCGATGGCGAGCAGCGCCAGCGGCGAGAGCGGCGGGAACGGCAGGCCGTCCAGGGTGAGCGCCGCGGCGAGCTGGCCGCCGGCCAGGCCGGACAGCACGCCGGCCAGGCCGAGCGCGCCGTGCTCGGCCACGAGCAGCGCGACGATCTGGCCCCGGGTGTAGCCGAGGGACTTGAGCGTGGCGATGTCCCGCGTCTGGGCGAGCACCCGGCCGCCCACCACGTTGGCGACGGCCAGCGCGGCGGCGACCAGGCCGGCGGCGCCGAACAGCGCCAGCAGCAGGCCGAGCAGCCGGTTGTCGAGTTCCATGGAGGCGCGGACCTCGCGCCAGGTGGACATGCGCCGGACCTGCTCGTCGAGGAGGGTGACGGCGCCGTGCACGGCCGGGAGCGTGTCCTCGCCGTCGGCGAGCCGCAGGCCGGTGACCGACTCGCTCCGGCCGGGGGCCGGCTCGATCCGGGCGAGGGTCTCCGGCAGGGTCCAGGCCAGGCCGGGCGTCCACTCGGGGTAGAAGCCCACCTCGGCGGTACCGGCGAGACCGACCACGGTGAGCGGGTGGGAGGCGCCGCTGAGCGCGGTGACCGGGAAGGGGTCGCCGACCCGCAGGTCCAGCGCCTTCGCGAAGGAGCTCTCGACGACCACCGCGCCGCCGTCCCCCGCGCGCAGCCACCGCCCCTCGCGCACCAGCGGCACGGCGGTCCGGCCCGGGTCGGCGCCCGCCTCGCGCAGCGCGACCGGCGACCTCCGGCCGTCCAGGGTGAGCGTCACGGGCGCCGTCCGGTACGGCCCGGCCACCTCCGTCACACCGGGCAGGCCCCGCAGGGCGGAGGCGTCGGGCGCGGCGCCGGTGTGGATCCACACGTGCGCGCCCCGGCTGCGTTCGAACAGGCCGCGCCAGGGGTTGGTCCCGTCCTCCAGCAGGGTCGCCGAGGCGACGAGGGCGGCGACGATGCCCGCCACCGACAGGACGGTGAGCAGCGCCTGCCCGCGCCGCGCCCGCAGGTCCGCCCGGATCCACCGGGCCGAGGCCCGGACCGTGCCCATGCCCGCCCTACCCCCGCAGCTCCACCACGCCGCCGACGCCGCCTCTCGGGCGGCGGCGGGGCGCGGCGACGGCGCCGTCGTCGACGATCTGGCCGTCGAGGAGGGAGACCACCCGGTCGGCGAGGCTGGCCACCCGGGCGTCGTGGGTGACCAGGACGATCGTCTGGCCCTCGCGGTGGACCTCGCCGAGCAGTTTCAGCACGTCCCGGGTGTTGCGGCTGTCGAGGTTGCCGGTGGGCTCGTCGGCCAGGAGCAGCCGGGGCCGGTTGGCCAGGGCTCGGGCCAGCGCCACCCGCTGCTGCTCCCCTCCGGCGAGCTGGGCGGGGGCGGCGGCGGCGCGGTCGGCGAGGCCGAGCGCGTCCAGGAGGTACTCGCGGCGTTCGCGGGCCTGACGAGGGGAGGCCCCGGTGAGCAGTGCCGGGAGTTCGACGTTGTCGGCGACGGTCATGTTGGCGACCAGGTTGAAGAACTGGAAGACGAAGCCGATCTTCTCGCGGCGGAGCAGCGCCCAGGCGCTCTCGCCGAGCGTGTCGGCCCGCCTGCCGTCCAGCCAGATCTCGCCGCTGGTGCGGGTGTCCAGGCCGCCGAGCAGGTGCACCAGCGTGGACTTCCCGGAGCCCGAGGGACCCATGATCGCCACGAACTCCCCGGCCTCCACCCGCAGGTCCACCCCCCGTACGGCGGGCACCGGCACGCCGCCGTCCTGGTAGATCTTGACGAGATTGACGGTGTCGACCACGGGGGGTGTCTTCATCCCAGCTCCTCCTGGCAGCGGTCGAGCCACTCCAGGTCGGCCTGCAGGTGCAGCATGGCCCCCTCGATCAGCAGGAGCGCGACGCGGTTGCCCGGGTCGGTCCGCTCGGCCAGGTCGTTGAGGTCCCGCATGAGCCCCAGGTAGTGGCGGCGCTGGCGGTTGATCAGCGCCGTCCGGTCGGCGACGCCCGTCATCGGGGCCAGGACGAGTTTCATGAAGAACTCGTCGCGGACCCGGGGGCCCTCGGTCGGCTCGTCCACCCACGCGTCGAGGGCCTCGCGGCCCGCGGCCGTCAGGTAGTAGACCTTCTTGTTCGGCCGGTTGGACTGCTCGACGCCGACCGCGCGCACCAGGCCGTCCTTCTCCAGCCGGCCGAGCGTGACGTAGATCTGGCCGATGTTCGGCGAGGGGTAGGCGCTGCCGAAGGTCTGCTCGAGAGCCTGTTTGAGCTCGTATCCGTGGGCAGGTTCCTTCGCGAGGAGCGCCAGCAGGAACGGGCGCACGCCCACCTCCTCATCGTGCCCGTGTTATGCGAGCGTTACGGATTCATCCGTTGACGTCCACATTAACGCTGTGCATAACATGAATGCATCTACCTAACATGTATGCAAACGGCCTGAAACGTGGAGGTCACGGGTGCCACGCCTGCTCCCCCTCGCCCTGGTGACGCTGACGCTGACGGGGTGCGCGGCGGGATGCACGGCGGGGGCCGGTGACGCGGAGGGCTCCGGCTCCCGGCACGGGAGCGGCCCGATCACCCTGGCGATCGGGCGGGACACCACCGGCTACCTGCGGCCGCTGCTGGAGCGGTGGAACCAGGCCCATCCCGGCGAGCGGGTCACCCTGCTCGAGCTGCCCGAGGCCTCCGACGAGCAGCGCGCCCAGATGGTGGCCAACCTCCAGGCCCGCAGCGACCGCTACGACGTGCTCGGCCTGGACGTGGTCTGGACGGCGGAGTTCGCCGACGCCGGCTGGATCGTGCCGCTGGAGCGGAGCATGTTCCCCCTCGACCGGTTCCTGCCGCCGGTGGTGGACACGGCCGTCTACCGGGGCAAGCTCTGGGCGGTGCCGTACACCAGCAACGCCGGGCTGCTCTACTACCGCAGGGACCTGCTCGCCAAGGAGGGCTTCGAGCCGCCCGCGACCTGGGCGCAGCTGCGCGAGCAGGCCAGGGCGCTGCGCGCCGGGTACGGCGTCGACGGCTACGCCGGGCAGTTCCTCGCCTACGAGGGCCTGACCGTCAACTTCGCCGAGGCCGTGCAGTCGGCGGGCGGCGGGCGGATCCTCAGCCCGGACGGCACGCGCGTCACCCTGGACGCCGGCCGGGCCGAGGCCGCCCTGGACTTCCTGCGCGGCGGGCTGAGGGAGGGGTGGATCCCACGCCAGGCGCTCTCCTACAAGGAGGAGGAGTCGCGGCTGGCCTTCCAGGAGGGCCGGCTGGCCTTCGCCCGCAACTGGCCGCACGCCTACGGCCCGGCCGCCCGGTCGCCGCTCGCGGGGAGGTTCGCGGTCACCCGGCTCCCCGGGCTGGACGGCCCGGGGTCCAGCACGCTGGGCGGGACCAACCTCGCCGTCAGCGCCTTCTCCAGGCACCAGCGGTCGGCGGTGGAGTTCATCCGCTACTTCACCGGACTGGAGAACCAGCGCCGGGTGCTCACCGACGGCTCGTTCCCGCCCGTGTGGACCGAGCTCTACGACGACCCCGGCCTCATCGAACGCTTCCCGTACCTGCCGGTCCTCAAGAAGAGCATCCTGTCCGCCCGGCCCCGGCCGGCGAGGGCCGACTACAACCAGGTGAGCCTGGTGATCGCCAGCGCGGTCTCCGGCGCCCTCGACCCGCCCTTCGAGGAGTCGAGCGCCGACGTCGCCGCCTCCCTGAAGGGACAGCTCGACGAGATCATCCGGGCTCCGTGACCGGGGGCGACCCTCCCGGGCGGAGCCGTCATCCCATCCCGCTTCCTTTCGAACCTCGGGGGTTTGAGAAAGACACAGGAGGTCTTCGGACATGCGTAAAGCCATCGCCGCCGTGACGACGGCCGGACTCGCGCTCGCGCTCGCCGCGTGCGGCGGCGAGTCCACCCCCACCCAGCCCACCGGCGGCGTCACCGGCGCCGCCTCCCCGACCGGGGCCCGGTCCCTGGAGGGAGTGACCATCGAGGTCGCCGCCAAGTGGACCGGCGCCGAGCAGGCCAACTTCCAGAAGGTCCTGGACGCCTTCCAGGCCAAGACCGGCGCCAAGGTCACCTACGCCTCCACCGGGGAGGACACCGGTGCCTACCTCGGCCCCCGCATCCAGGCCGGCAGCCCGCCCGACGTCGCGATCCTGCCCCAGCCCGGCCTGGTCCAGCAGTACGCCGACGACAAGGCCCTCAAGCCGCTCACCCCCGAGGTGATCAAGCAGATCGACGAGAACTACACCCCGTACTGGAAGGAGCTCGGCTCCGCCGGCGGCGAGGTGTACGGCGTGCTGGTGAAGGCGGCCCACAAGTCGCTCGTCTGGTACCGCGACCAGGCCTTCGCCGACGCCGGGGTGCAGCCCCCGGCCACCTGGGACGAGCTGGTGACGACCGCCCAGACGGTCGCCGACTCCGGCACCGCGCCGTTCGCGCTCTGCGGGGCCTCCGGCTGGACCCTCACCGACCTGTTCGAGAACGTCTACCTGTCCTCGGCCGGCCCGGAGAACTACGACAAGCTCTCCAAGCACGAGATCCCGTGGACCGACCCCAGCGTGACCACCGCGCTGGAGAAGATGGCGCAGATCGCCGGCAAGCAGGAGTTCCTGCTCGGCGGCTCCTCCGGCGCGCTGCAGACCGACTTCCCGACCTGCGTGACCCAGGTGTACGGCCAGGACAAGGCCGCGATGGTCATCGAGGCCGACTTCGTCGGCACCACGGCCGAGGAGTCGGGCGCCAAGCTCGGCGAGGAGGCCAGGTACTTCCCGTTCCCGAAGAGCGGTGACACCGTCCCCGTCGTGCTGGGCGGCGACATCGCGGTGGCGATGAAGGACTCGAAGGGCGCCATGGCGCTGCTGGAGTACCTCGCCTCGAAGGAGGGCGGCGAGGTCTGGGCCAAGCTCCCCGGCTACCTGTCCCCCAACCGCAACGTCTCCCCGGAGAACTACCCGAGCGAGCTGACCAGGCAGCTCGCGCAGACGATCATCTCCGCGGGCGAGTCGGTCCGCTACGACATGTCCGACCTGGCGCCCAGCGCCTTCGGCGGCACCGACGGCAAGGGCGAGTGGAAGCTCCTGCAGGACTTCGTCCGCGACCCGTCGAAGATCTCCGACATCCAGGAGCAGCTCGAGTCCGAGGCCGAAAAGGCCTGGAAGTAGGAAGGGGCAGGCCGTGACCGACCGGTTCGACGGCCCGCGGGACCCGCGCGACGGCGACGCCGCCGCCGGGTCCCCCGCCGGGCCCCCGAGCGTGGCCGCGGGCCGCGCCGCCCCCCAGACGACACCGGCGCGGCGCCCCCGGCTGGGCCCGTCGCCGACGCTGGCCGTGGCCTTCCTGCTCCCGGCGGCGGTCCTGCTCGGCGCGATGGTGATCTACCCGATCGTCTACTCGATCGTCCGCAGCCTCTACGACGCGGGCGGGGACACCTTCGTCGGCGCCGCGAACTACACCGCGATCTTCTCCGACCCCTCGACCCTGACCACCGTCAGGAACAACCTGATCTGGGTGGTCTTCGCCCCCGCGACGGTCACCGCGCTCGGCCTGGTCTTCGCGGTGCTGACCGAGCGGATCCGCTGGGCGACCGCGTTCAAGCTGGTCGTGTTCATGCCGATGGCGGTCTCCCTGATGGCCTCCGGCGTGATCTTCCGCCTGGTCTACGAGCAGGACCCGGACCGCGGTGTGGCCAACGCCGTCCTCACCTCGGTCCGCGACGCCTTCGGCTCCGCCGAGGGCCACCCGGACGCCCGGCCGCGGGAGAACGAGCGGTCCCCGGTCACCGCGGAGCGGGGCGCGGTGGTGACCAAGGAGGCCGTCCGGCCCGGCCAGGCCGTACTCGTCCCGCTGGTCGGCGTGAAACCCGCCGACCTCGCCGGCGCCGCGACGGCCCGGACGGCCGCCCCGCCGGGCCCCGGCGACATCACCGGCACCGTCTGGGTGGACTTCACCCAGGGCGGCGGCGGGCAGGCCGGCCAGGTGGACGGCACCGAGAAGGGCCTGGCCGGGGTGACCGTCGAGGCGGTGCGGCGCGGCGGCGGAGACGCGGTCGGGGCGACGGCCGTCACCGAGCCCGACGGGACCTTCCGCCTGACCGGGCTCGCCCCGGGCGACTACGTCGTCCGGTTGCCGCAGTCGAACTTCGAGGCGCCCTTCAACGGCCTGAGCTGGCTCGGCCCGACGCTGATCACCCCGGCGATCATCGGCGCGTTCGTCTGGGTGTGGGCCGGGTTCGCCATGGTGATGATCGCGGCGGGACTCTCGGCCATCCCGCGGGACGCGCTGGAGGCGGCCCGCATCGACGGCGCGAGCGAGTGGCAGGTGTTCCGCCGGATCACCGTCCCGCTGCTCTCCCCGGTGCTGCTCGTCGTCTTCGTCACGATGATCATCAACACGCTGAAGGTCTTCGACCTGGTCTTCGTGATCGCACCCGGATCGGTCCAGCCGCAGGCGAACGTGATCGCGCTGGAGATGTGGCGGGTCTCCTTCGGCGGCGGCGGCCACCAGGGGCTGGGCAGCGCGCTGGCCATCTTCCTGCTGGTCCTCGTCCTGCCCTTCATGATCCTCAACATCCGGCGCTTCAGGAGGGAGAGCCAGTGACGACCTCCACCATCGGTTCCTCCGTCGGCGCGCCGCGCCGCGGAGCCCTGGGCCGGATCGCCGACCGGCTCGGCGGCGGCCTGGTCCAGGCCGTGCTGGTGCTGATCGGCGTGTTCTGGCTGGTCCCCACCCTGGGCCTGTTCGTGGTCTCGGTCCGGCAGGAGACCGCCAACAACGCCAGCGGCTGGTGGACGGCGTTCACCAAGCCGGCCGAGTTCACCCTGAAGAACTACGCCGACCTGCTGGCCTCCGGGTTCACCGCGTCGTTCTGGAACACCGTGCTCATCACGGTGCCCGCGACGGTCCTGGTGATCGGCATCGCGGCGATGGCCGCCTACGCGTTCGCCTGGATGGAGTTCCCCGGCCGGGACGCCCTGTTCCTGGTGGTGGTCGGCCTGCTGGTCGTGCCGATCCAGATCGCGCTCATCCCGATCGCGAAGCTGTACGGCACGCTCGGCGTCTTCGGCTCCATCCCCGGCGTGGTGCTCTTCCACGTGGCCTTCGGGCTGCCATTCGCCATCTTCCTGCTCCGCAACTTCTTCGCGGGCATCCCGCGCTCGCTGCTGGAGGCGGCGCGGATGGACGGCGCGGGCGAGTGGAAGATCTTCTCGACCGTGGTGTTCCCGCTGGCCAAGCCGGCCATCGCCTCGCTCGGCATCTTCCAGTTCCTCTGGGTCTGGAACGACCTGCTCGTCGCCCTGGTCTTCGCCAACACCGACAACCAGCCGATGACCAAGGCCCTGCAGTCCCAGATGCGGCAGTTCGGGACCAACGTCGACATCCTCGCGCCGGGCGCCTTCCTGTCGCTGATCATCCCGTTGATCCTGTTCTTCGCCTTCCAGCGGTACTTCGTGCAGGGCATGCTGGCGGGTTCCGTGAAGTGAGGACCACCTGAAGAGAAGGGGGCAGGCCCGGTGCGGCCCGTGTTCCGCACGCGGGCCGCACCGGGCCGCACCGGGCCTCACCGGGCCGCACCCGCTCCCGGCCGGGAGCTCCGGCGGCCCTCCGGAGCCGGGTCCCGGAGGACCCCGCGCGCCTGCGCGCGATGACGCCCGTAATGTCGGTTGATCTCGATAGGGTGCCGACCATGGCTGCACGTCCGTTGAACGAACTGGTGGAACCCGGGTGGGCCGAGGCCCTGGCGCCCGTGGCGGGCAAGGTCGCCGAGATGGGCGACTTCCTCCGGAAGGAGGTGGCCGAGGGCCGGGGATACCTCCCCGCCGGGGAGCATGTGCTGCGCGCCTTCAAACAGCCCTTCGACCAGGTCAAGGTGCTGATCGTCGGCCAGGACCCCTACCCGACGCCGGGGCATCCGATCGGCCTGAGCTTCTCCGTGGCGGCCGACGTGCGCCCGATCCCGGGCAGCCTCCGCAACATCTTCAAGGAGCTCACCGAGGACCTCGGCCTGCCGATGCCCGGCAACGGCGACCTGACCCCGTGGGCCGAGCACGGCGTGCTCCTGCTCAACAGGGTGCTCACCGTCATGCCGGGCAAGCCCGCCTCGCACCGGGGGAAGGGCTGGGAGGAGGTCACCGACCAGGCCATCCGGGCGCTCGCCGGCCGGGGCAAGCCGCTGGTGGCGATCCTGTGGGGCCGTGACGCCCGCTCGCTCGCCCCGCTCCTCGGTGACGTGCCCCGCATCGAGTCGGCCCACCCGAGCCCCCTGTCGGCCCGGAGCGGCTTCTTCGGCTCCCGCCCGTTCAGCCGTGCCAACCAGTTGCTGGAGCAGCAGGGCACGAGCCCGGTCGACTGGAAACTCCCCTAGACTGATCGGGCTCCCCGGAGGGGCTAGGATTCTTCACCATGAGTGATGAATCGGGCACTGAGCGCTACCTGCGTCTGACGGTCGAGCTGACGGTGGAGGTGCTGGACACCGGCGCGCTCCAGGCCGCCGCGCTGAAGGAGATCAACCACCCCGAGGCCGACCTGGACGACGACGAGCGCAAGGAGCAGGCGGAGATGGTCTCCGCCGACGACAGCGGCGCGACGGCGCTGCAGTGGCTGATCGAGCCGGACCACGTCCTGTCGCTGATCGAGCACATCGAGCAGATCGAGCCCCGTGAGGCCGTGCTGAGCGTCGAGCCCTCCGAGGGCCCGTCCGACGAGGACGAGGACGACGAGCACGACCACCACGGCCACGGCCACTGACGGGGCGCCGGTCACCGACCGGCCCGCGGACGCCTGACGGGCCGCACCCGCATTCCGGGTTCCGGAGGACCCGCCGCACCGCACTCCCGGCGAGGGGGTGCGGCGGAGCCTCCGGGAGCCGGCGCGGATGCGGCCCTTTCCCGCGCCCGCCCCCGCCCGGCGCCCCTGTCCGGCCCCGCCCGCGTCCAGGGCCGCGCTTCGCGCCCGGGGGCGCCGCCTCCCGCGCCGTCAGGGCTTGCGGCCGACTCCGCCCCAGCCGAGGATCTCCATGCGCTCCAGCACCTTGAGGTCGATGAAGCGCCCGTTGTCCAGGAGCTCGAAGTCGCCGAAGAATGCCTTGATCTCCTCGATGGTGCGCGGGGTCACGCCCGAGCTCGCCCGGGAGTAGACGTCCTTCACCGTGTCGGTGTCCCTGGCGCGGCGCTCGGTCATCGACAGATGGGTGATCGTCAGGAAGCTGCCGGGCGCCATCGCCTCCCGCACCGCGGCGACCTCGGCGTAGGGGTCGTCGAGGAAGTGCAGGGTCGCCACCATGAGCACGCCGACCGGCTCGTCCGGCTTGATCAGGCCGGTCGCCACCACCTTGTCCCAGAGCTCGCCGGGGGCGCGCAGGTCGCCCTCGACCATCGCGGTGGTGGGGGTGTTGGCGAGCAGCGCTCTGCCGTGCACGCAGACGACCGGGTCGTTGTCGACGTAGACCGTGCGCGCCTCGGGGGTGACCGCGTGCGCCACCTCGTGCACGTTCTTCTGGGTGGGCAGGCCGGCGCCGATGTCGACGAACTGGCGGACGCCCTCCTCCTCCGCGAGGTACCGCACCACGTTGCCGAGGAAGCGCCGGTTGAGCCGGACGCCGTCGCGCGACTCGGGGAACGCCTTGAGGATCTGCTCGGCGGCGACGCGGTCGGCGGCGAAGTTGTCCTTGCCGCCGAGCATGAAGTCGTAGATCCGGGCGACGTTGGCCGTGCTCACGTCGATGCCGTAGGGGTTCCGCTCGTTCATCGCCGCACCTCGCCCTGATGTCCCGCTCACCGTGGATCGGCGGATTCCGTAGATCGTAGCCCAATGATCATCACCACGACCGACATCCCGAACATTGCTCTCTTTTCCTGCTTTCCATTACAGACCGGACCCGCGTCCCCCGCGCGTTCCACAGCGGCCGCATCCATGCGGGCCTCCGGCACGAAGAACCCGTCAGGGACCGGGTACGGGCCCCGGCCGGCAGGCTGGGACGGGAGGCACGAGGAGATGGGTGAGCGGTGAACACGGGGAACGGTCCTGATTACGGCATCGGAGCCGTCTCACGGCGGCTCGGCGTGCCCGCGCCGACCCTGCGCACCTGGAACCTCCGCTACGGCCTCGGTCCCAGCCGGCGCAGTCCCGGCGGGCACCGCCGCTACGACTCGGCGGACCTGTGGCGCCTGGAGGAGATGAACCGGCTGATCCGCTCCGGCGTCCCGGCCGCGGACGCCGCCCGGCTCGTGCTGAGCGCCCACCCTCCGCCGGGGGCCGGGACCGCCCAGCCCGGGACCTCCACCGAGGCCCCCACCGGGGCCCCCACCGGGGCCTCCACCGGGGCCTCCACCGGGGTCACCTCGCGGGCCGCCCCGCACGCCCCCGCCGGAGCCCCGCCGGCCCCTCCGCGCTCTGCGGCGGAGCTCCCGGCGGGAGCGCCCGCGGAGACCCGGGCCGGGATTCCTGCGCGGGCCCGGGCCGGGATTCCTGCGCGGGCCCGGGCCGGGATTCCTGCGCGGGCCCGGGCCCTCGCGCCGGAGCCCCGGCCGCAGATCCCGAGCCCGGCGATGCTGGCGCGGGCCGCGGCGGCCCTGGACGGCGAGGCCGTCTCCGAGTGGCTCGGCGCCGCCCTGGAGCGGCACGGCGTCCTGTGGACCTGGGAGCGGCTGGTGCTGCCGGTGTTCGCCAGGATCTCCCGGCGCCAGTCGGACACCGGGGCGGCCATCGAGGTCGAGCACCTGTTCTCCGACCGGCTGACCGCCGCGCTGGCCCCGCTCGTCCGGCGTCCGCGGGACCCGGTGAACGGGCGGCCGGTGCTACTGGCCTGCGCGCAGGAGGAGCAGCACAGCCTGCCCCTCCACGCCCTGGCCGCCGTGCTGACCCTGGACCACAGGGCCGAGACGCGCGTGCTGGGCGCGCGCACGCCGTACCCGGCGCTGGGGGACGCGATGCGCCGCCTCGGCCCGGCGGTGGTGCTCGTCTGGTCCCAGATGGCCGCGACCGGCGATCCGGCGCCGCTCGCCGCGCTGCCCGTGCTCCGCCCTCCGGCGCTGATCATGGCGGGCGGTCCCGGTTGGAGGGCGGGACTGCCACCGGCCGTCCCGCACGTCACCTCCTTCCGCGACGCCCTCGCCCGCATCACGGCCGCCCTGCACCGCTCCCCCGCGAGCTGACGGGCCCGGATCTCCGCAGGTCACTTGCGATCACCGCATTCGAACGCATATGAATAAGTTTTGAATAGCTTATCTCGGAGAGAAGGCGGCCATGACGGCAGAGATCCAGGACCCGGCTCTGAACGCACGCCTCGCCGCCGGCGACGAGGCCGCCCTGGAGGAGTGCCTACGGGCGCACGGGGCCCTGATCCGCTCCTATCTGCGCAGGTTCGTGCCACCGCAGGACGTGGAGGACGTGCAGCAGGTGGTCTTCGCCGAGATCTGGCGGTCCCGGCACCGCTTCGACCCGCTCCGCAGCCTCCCCGCGTGGCTGCTCGGCATCGCGCACAACCGGGCGGTGGACCACCTGCGGGCGCGCAGGCCCGTGACCGTGCCGCTGGAGACGGCGGCCCGCCCTGCCGACCCGACGGACCCGGTCCCCTGCGAGGAACTGGCCGACCGCGACGCGGTGCGCCGGGCGCTGGCCGGGTTGCCCGCGCCCCAGCGCCAGGCGATCGGGCTGGCCTACTACGCCGACCTGACCCAGCGTGAGATCGCCGAACTGCTGGACGTGCCGCTGGGCACCGTCAAAGCGCGCACCGCCCGGGGCCTGCGCAGACTCTCCGACGCCCTTACTCCGGCCGCGGCATGACTCGTGGCCCTCGTGGCAGGAGACGAACATGGAGAACATGGACAAGAACCAGACAACAGCCATGAATCCAGACATGGATGACGGTGTCCGCCCCCGGGTCGGGGTCTCCAGCTGCCTGCTCGGCGATCCGGTCCGCTTCAACGGCGGCCACAGCCGGGACAGGTTCCTCAGCGGGGAGCTGGACCCCTACGTCGACTGGGTGCCGTTCTGCCCGGAGATCGCGCTCGGCCTCGGCGCCCCGCGCGAGACCCTGCGTCTGGAGAACGCCCCTGAAGGCCCGCACCTGGTGACCCGGAAGACCCGGCGGGACCTCACCGGGCCGATGGCCGCCCTGGCCGCCGAGCGGGCCCGCGCCCTCGACGACGTCGACGGCTACGTCTTCAAGTCCAAGAGCCCCAGCTGCGGCGTCCACGGCGTCCCGGTCCACGAGGGGAGCGCCCCCGCGGGCCGCAGGAGCCGGGGCGTGTTCGCGGCCCCGATCATGGACGCCCACCCGCTGCTGGCGGTGGAGGACGAGGGACGGCTGCACGACCCGCTGCTCCGCGAGACCTTCGTCGAGCGGATCTTCGCCACCGCCCGGCTCCGGGCGCTGCTGGCGGGCGACTGGCACCCGCGCGACCTGGTCGCCTTCCACGCCCGCCACAAGATGCAGATCCTCGCCCACGACCCCGACCTCTACCGCGAGGCCGGGCGGATCGTGGCCCGTGCGGGCGCGCTCGGCCGCGTGGAGCTGGCCTCCGAGTACGCCCGGGTCTTCCGTACGGCTCTGGCCAGGAAGGCGAGCCCCGGCCGGCACGTCAACGTGCTCCAGCACTGCGCGGGCATGGTGGGCGCGGCGCTGGACCGGGTCCGCCGCGCGGACCTGGCCGAGGTCATCGCCTCCTACGCGGCCGGGCTGGTTCCGCTCAGCGTGCCGGTGGCCCTGATCCGGCACGACGCCCGCGGCGAGGCCGCCACCTACGTCATGGAGCAGACGTACTTCGCGCCGTACCCCGAACGGCTCCGCCTGCGCAACTACGTCCCCGCCTGAACGGCCCCGCGCCGGGCCGCCGCCCTCCCCGGAAGGCGGGGGACGGCGAGGAGAGCACTGCGTGCGGGCCGCGTCCCGGCTACGGTTCCGTCCCGCCCCCGGCGGCGCGGACCCCGGAGGCGATCAGGTACTGCGCGGCGATGTAGGTGGCCATCACCCACAGCCCCGGCACCGGCGGGCGCGGCAGCCCCGCCAGGCCGAGGGCGATGAGGGCGTCGGAGACGAGGAAGAGGCAACCGCCGATCCCGGCGCGCAGGCCGTACCCGGCGGAGGTCACCGCGGTCGCGGTGAGCAGCAGCGAGTACAGCGCGACGGGGATGCGGAGCGCGCCCAGGCCGGGCCAGAGCGCGACCACCATCGCGGCCCAGACCACCCCGTAGGCGACGGGGACGATCCACTGGCGTCGCAGGCCCGCCACCGCACCGCCGCGGAGGAAGAACACCACATAGCAGACGTGCGCGGCGGCGAAGAAGGCCATGCCGGTGACGAACGGGCCGGTGCCCTCGAACTCCAGGGCGATGTCGCCCCCGGTGGACAGCAGCAGCCCCGCCACGACGGGCCGGGGGCCGCCCCGGGCCAGCAGCCAGGCGGCCAGCAGCGGCATGAGCAGTGCCTTGGTGACCGAGGCGGGCAGGCCCGTGTCCGCGGCGACCGCGGCCAGGTGCAGCGCCGAGCAGACCGCGAAGGCGGCGAGCGCGGCGGACGGGAGCCGCGGGAGAAGGCTCGCGGACGGGTTCACCGGGAGACCTCCTCCGGCAGGACGGGCCGGGACGGCTGCCAGCCCGGCGAGCGGAACACCCGGCCCAGGCGCTCGCGCCAGTCGCGGGAGCGCACGACGTCGCGGCCGATGGACAGGTACTCGTGGAAGGCCACCATCACCGGGTTGTGGGTCTCGATGTTCTTGGTCAGGCCGTAGACGGGCCGCTCCGTCTCGGGGGCGAACGAGCCGAACGCCCGGTCCCAGACGATGAGGATCCCGCCGAAGTTCCGGTCCAGGTAGGAGCCCTGCGAGGCGTGGTGGACCCGGTGGTGGGAGGGCGTGTTGAAGAGGAACTCGAACCAGGGGTGGAGCCGGCCGATCCGCTCGGTGTGGATCCAGAACTGGTAGACGAGGTTGACGCCGCCGACGAAGGCCACCACCGCCGGGTGGAAGCCCGCCACGCCCATCGGCACGTAGAAGATCCACCCGGTGAACCCGGTCCAGGGCTGCCGGAGCGCGGTGGAGAGGTTGAAACGCCGGCTGGAGTGGTGGACCACGTGCGAGGCCCACAGCAGCCGGATCACGTGGTGGCCCCGGTGCGACCAGTAGTAGAAGAAGTCGTAGACGACGACCGCCGCCAGGGTCCACGGCCAGGTCACCGGGATCTCCCAGGAGGCGGCGAGATAGAGCCAGCCGAACACCCCGGCGTTGACCACCGCGATCGGCACAGCCCAGAGCAGGTCCCAGCCGAGACTGCCGAGCCCCATGGCCAGGCTGGTCAGCGTGTCCTTCCGTTCGAAGCCGAGCTCGTCGTCGTCCGGGTGGAGCCGGTAGGAGACCGCCTCGGCAGCCAGCAGCACGAGGAAGGCGGGGATGGACCACAACACGACATCGGGAAGATCCGGCATGCCGGGATACTAGTGATGCACATCACCCCCCACGAAGGGCCATCCGGCAACGATCCGGACACCGTTCCATGGACCGCCTTGGACCGCCCCGGCCCGGGGAACGGCGTTCAGCGGCGCCCGGCAGGACGTCGATCACCTCCTGGACCGCCCCGGCCCGGGGAGCGGCGCCCGGGTCAGCCCGCGGGCCGGCTGCCCGCCAGGTCGGGCACGGCCGCGCCCTCGGTGCCGTCCTCCCTCAGCAGCCGCCGGTTCGGCCACCACATCCACCGGCCCACGTCCAGGGCGAGCGCGGTCAGCAGCACCGAACGGACCACGAAGGTGTCCAGCAGGACGCCGAACGCGACGACGAAGCCCAGCTCGGCGAGGACCACCAGGGGCAGCACGCCCAGCACCGCGAAGGTCGCCGCGAGCACCACGCCCGCCGAGGTGATAACCCCTCCGGTGGCGGAGAGCCCGATGAGGGCGGCCCCGCGGGTGCCGTGGACCGCCGCCTCCTCCTGGATCCGGGTGATCAGGAAGATGTTGTAGTCGACGCCGACCGCCACCAGGAAGACGAACGCCAGCAGCGGCACCCCGGTGTCCACCGCGGCGAAGCCGAACAGCCCGGTGAAGACCAGGCCGCTCACCCCGAGCGCCGCCGCGAAGGAGAGCACGACCGTGGCCATCAGCAGCAGCGGCGCGACCAGCGCGCGGAGCAGGATCACCAGGACCAGGAAGACGACCGCCAGGATCAGCGGGGCGACCACGCGCAGGTCCCGCTCGGAGGCGCGCGTGCCGTCCAGGTTGACCGCCGCGGTGCCGCCGACCGTCGCGCCGGGGATCTCGCGGAGCCGTTCGACCGTCGCGTAGGCGGCCTGGCTGTCCGGCGCGTCCTTCAGCGCGCCGCGGAGCAGGACCTGCCCGTCCACGGTCTCGGGGACGCCGCCTCCGGGCCGGCCGCCCGCGCCCCGGGCCCCGATCCGCTCCACGCCCGGGTCGGCGGCGACCGCGGCGGTGACCCGCCCGGCCTCGCCGGCGGGGGCGAGCACCACCAGCGACCCCTCCTGCCCGGTACCGAAGTGCCGGTCCAGGACCTCGGCGCCGCGCACGGACTCGGGCGCGCTCCGGTAGGCGTCGGCCTCGGCCAGCGGACCGACGGCCGTGGCGGTCAGCGTCAGCGTCAGCGCGCCCAGGCCCAGCGCCGTGCCTATCCAGGTGAGCCGGGGGCGGCGGGCGATCACGGCGCCGGCCCGGTCCCAGAGGCGGGAGCCGCTCTCGGCCGCCTCGCCGTACACCGGGACCCTGGGCCAGAAGACCCCGCGCGGGCAGATCACCAGCAGCGCGGGCAGCAGCGTCAGCATGGCGGCCAGGGCGCAGGCCACGCCCACCGCGCAGACCGGGCCCAGGCCCCGGGTGGCGTTCTGGTCGGCCACCAGCAGGCAGCAGAGCCCGGCGGCCACGGTGGCGGCGCTGGCCGCGATCGCCGGGGTGGCCCGGCGCAGCGCGACGGCCATCGCCTCGTGCCGGTCCTCGTGCCGGGCGAGCTCCTCGCGGTAGCGGGCCACCAGCAGCAGCGCGTAGTCGGTGGCGACGCCGAAGACCAGCACCATCAGGATGCCGCCGCTCTGCCCGCTCACGGTCAGGCCCGCGTACTCGGCCAGCAGGTAGTTGCCGGCCCGCGAGCAGGCCAGCGCCACCCCCGCGGCCAGGAACGGGAGCAGCCAGAGCAGCGGGCTGCGGTAGGTGAGCAGAAGCACCAGGACGACCACGGCGGAGGTCGCGGCCAGCAGCGTCGCGTCGATCGAGCCGAAGACCTCGATCGTGTCGGTGCTCTGCCCGGCCGGGCCGGTCACGTACGCGCGCCCGCCGGTGATCTCGCGGATCTTCCCGACCGCCGAGGTCAGCGTGTCGTAGTCGCTCCCGTCGAGCGGGACGACCACCTGCACCGCCCCGCCGCCCTCCGCCGGGACGGGCGGCGACACCCGCCCGGCGACCCCCTCCAGCGCGGCGAAGCGCTCCGCGTCGGCGGCGGCCTCCGCCACCGGCCGCCCCTCGTAGACCACGATCGCCGGGACCTGGTCCCCGGCCCGGGAGGCGCGCTGCGCCTCCTGCACCACCGTGGACTCGGCCGAGCCCGGCAGGAACGACGAGGCGTCGTTGGTCTGCGCCTCCTCCAGCCTCCCGCCGAGGAGGCCCGCCCCGGCCGCGACCAGCAGCCAGACCGCCAGGACGACCCATTTACCGGTCCGTCCGCACACCGCCGCACTCAGGCCCCGCACCCGCCCACCCCCGAGGTCCGCCACCGCTCCGCTCCCACGCCGCAGCCCCCTTATCCCGTCGCGGTCCTGTTACACCTGTCGCACCAGGGCCCTCGGCGTACGGCTCCCGCAGAGCGAGGGCGACCGTAGGCGTCCGAGGGCGGGGCGACCGTAGGCGGAGGTGTCCGAGGGCGGGGTCCCGCCGTCCGGCGCGGCCGTCCGGCTCAGGGGGCGGGGCGCGCGCCGGTGCCGCCGCCGTCGAGGGAGTCGAGCCAGCGGGTCAGGCGGGCCCCCTGACGGGTCATGATCTCCGGATCCCGCAGGGCGTTGGCCAGGAGCGACATGCCCTGGTAGGCGCCGACGAACGTGAGGGCGAGGTCCTCGGGGTCGGGCAGGCCCAGGTCGCGGAACTGGTGCTCCACCCAGTCCAGCAGCAGCCGGATGACCCTGCCCGCCTCCAGGTCGAGGCCTCCTTCGGCGCGTTTGTCGAGCTCGACCGCAAGGGTGCCGGTCGGGCAGCCGTAGCGGGCCGCGACGTCGCGCTGTGCGACCCACGCCTCGACCAGGGCCTTGAGGCGCCGGAGCGGGTCGGGGAGCTTGCCGAGCTCGCCGGTCAGCTCGGCGAGGTTGCCGGCGTGCTCGGCGAGAGCGGCCTGGACCAGCTCGTCCTTGGTCTTGAAGTAGTAGTACACGTTCCCGACCGGAACGTCGGCGGCGGCGGCGATGTCGGCGATGGTGGTGCGCTCGGCGCCCTGCCGGTGCAGGACGGCCGCGGCCGCGGCCGCCAGCCGCCGCCGCTTGCCGGCTCCCCGCGCCGAGGCCCGTGTTGAGTCGGTCACCTGACTGACTATAGACAACCGGCCACCGGACCGTGCTATCGTCTTTCTAAGTCAGCCAACTAACTAATGAACGGGGAACGACATGATCGTGGTGACCGGGGCGACCGGGAACGTCGGCCGTCCGCTCGTGCGGGCGCTCGCAGCGGCCGGTGGGAAGGTGACGGCGACCTCCCGCGGGATCACGCCCGCGGACGTGCCGCCGGGCGTCGCGCACCGGCGGGCGGACCTGACCGACGCGGGGAGCCTGCGGCCCGTCCTCGACGGCGCCGACGCCCTCTTCCTGCAGAGCGGCGGCGCCGCCGCGCACGCGCTCGACCCGCGGGCCCTCCTCGGCGCCGCCGAGGCCGGCGGCGTACGGCGAGTGGTGCTGCTGTCCTCCCAGGGGGTGGCGACCCGGCCGGAGTCGGCCTCCCACGGGACCCTCATGCGCTCCATCGAGGACGCCGTCCGGCGCTCGGGCATGGAGTGGACGATCCTGCGGCCCGGCGGCTTCGCCTCCAACACCTACGCCTGGGCCGAGGCGGTCCGCACGGAGCGGACCGTCACCGCGCCCTTCGGCGACGTCGGCCTGCCGGTCGTCGACCCGCTCGACATCGCCGAGGTCGCCGCGGCGGTCCTGCGCGAGGACGGCCACGCCGGGCAGGTCTACGAGCTGACCGGCCCCGCCCCCGTCACGCCCCGGCAGCAGGCCGCGGCGATCGGCGACGCCCTCGGCGAGCCCGTCCGGTTCGTCGAGCAGACCCCGGAGCAGGCCCGCGCGCGGATGCTGCGGTTCATGCCCGAGCCCGTGATCGAGACCACCCTCGCCATCCTCGGCGCCCCCACCCCCGCCGAACGGCGCGTCAGCCCCGACGTCGAGCGTGTCCTCGGCCGCGCGCCCCGCACCTACACCGCCTGGGCGCGGCGCAACGCCGCGGTGTTCCGGTAGTCCCGGCGCAGCGGTCCACCGGCGGACATGACGGCGGCCGCAGTCGGCCGCGGTCAGGACACCGCCGGCCCGAGGCCGACGCCCTCGGGCCGGCGGTGCCGGGCCGGCGTGGCAGGAAACGCAATGATCGTGTCATTGCCGCCACGGCGGGCCGGCGCCCAGCATGGAGGGGTGCCCCGCGACATCGTCCTCGTGATCTTCGACGGCTTCCAGCTGTTCGACCTGGCCGGACCGGCCGACGTGTTCGCGACCGCGAACCTGTGCACCCGGTCGGACGGCTACCGGCTGCGCGTGGCGGCCGTGCGGGCGGGCGCCGTACCGGCGCACAACGGCATCGCGACCACCGCGCAGGTCTCCCTCGCCGAGATCACCGGGCCGGTCGACACCCTGATGGTCGTCGGCGGCCTGTCCGTGCCCGGGCGCCTGCGCGACCGGGAGCTGGTGGACGGGATCGCCCGGCTGGCCGGCTCCGCCCGCCGGACGGCGTCGGTGTGCAACGGGGCGCTGCTGCTGGCCGAGGCCGGGCTGCTCGACGGCCGGCGCGCCACCACGCACTGGCTGACCGCCGGCGAGCTGGCCCGCCGTTACCCCGGCGTCGAGGTGGACGCCGACCCCGTCTACGTCCGGGACGGCGACGTGTGGACCTCGGCCGGGGTCAGCGCCGGGGTGGACCTCGCCCTGGCCCTGGTGGCGGACGACCACGGCCACCGGCTGGCCCGGGACGTGGCACGGGGCCTGGTGGTGTACCTGCACCGGCCCGGCGGGCAGAGCCAGTTCAGCGCGCCGCTGCGGGCGCTGGCCCCCCGCAGTGAGCCGCTGCGGGAGCTGCAGGCGTTCATCGACGCCCACCCGGCCGAGGACCTGAGCGTTCCCGCCCTCGCCCGCCGGACCGGGATGAGCGAGCGCCACTTCTCCCGCGTCTTCACCGCGCAGACCGGCCTGCCGCCCGGCCGGTACGTCGAGCGCAGCCGGGCCGACGCCGCCCGCCGCCTGCTGGAGACGACCGACCACCCGCTGGACCGGGTCGCCCGGGAGTGCGGGCTGGGCACCCCCGAGACCCTCTACCGCCTCTTCCGCCGGCACTGGCGGACCTCACCCGGCGACTACCGCCGCCGCTTCCACGTCAAGGAGAGTTGACCGTGCACGTCGTCATCCCGCTGTACCCCCGTTTCACCGCGCTCGACGCCGTCGGCCCGTACACGGTGCTGGCCTTCGCACCCGGCTGGACGGTCACCTTCGCGGCCGCCGAGACCGGGCCGGTCGCCGACGACCGCGGCTCCCTGTCCCTGGCCGCCACCGCCCGCCTGGCCGACCTGCCGCACCCGGACGTGGTCGTGGTCCCCGGCGGGCCCGGGACGCTCGACGCGATCTCCGACCCCGACCTGGTCGGCTGGATCGCCCGGGCGCACGAGCACACCCGGTGGACGGCCTCGGTGTGCAGCGGCTCCTTCCTGCTGGGCGCCGCCGGCCTGCTGCGCGGGCGCCGGGCCACCACCCACTGGGGATGGCTCGACCACCTCGCCGGCTTCGGCGCCGAACCCGTGGGCGAGCGGGTGGTCACGGACGGCAAGGTGGTGACCTCCGCGGGCGTCTCGGCCGGGATCGACATGGCGCTGGCCCTGCTGGCCGAAGCCGCCGACCGGGAGACCGCGCAGGCCGTGCAGCTGGCGATCGAGTACGACCCGCGGCCCCCGTTCGCGGCGGGCTCGCCGAAGACCGCCCCGGCCGGCCTCACCGGCCGCGCCCTGAGCCTGATCGGCTGAGCCGCCGCCGCCCCGTCCGGCGGCGAGCGCCCCAGCCGTGAGCGCCCCGGTGGCGAACGGCCCGGCGGACGGCG
>NZ_JBHSBM010000010.1:0-21130 GCF_042650625.1 Planomonospora corallina | reverse complement strand
CGGACAGGACGGGCACCCAGTCGCCCCAGCGCACGTACGGCGTGACCTCGCGGGAGAGCGGGACGTCGACCACGAAGGCCCCGCGCCGGTCGGGCGGCATCCAGGCCAGGCGCCTGCCGCGGGCGTCGAACGCCGCCGAGGTCCCGTCGAGCTCCACGAGCACCGCGGGCCTGCCGGACTCGACCGCCCTGACGGCCTCGGCTCCGGCCTGCTGCGCGTGGGCCCAGCTGCCGTGGAACGTGGTGAGCGAGCCCTGGGCGATCACGATGTCCGCTCCCCGGCGGGCGAGCTCCCGCCGCATGTCGGGGAAGGTCGACTCGTAGGAGATGAGCGGGCCGACCCGGCGGCCGGAGACCGGCAGGATCGTCAGCGCGTCGCCGGTCGCCCGATCCTGCCCGGCCGCCGCGGTGTGGTCCGCGAGCCAGCCCAGCAGCGGCCGGAGCGGGATGTACTCGCCGAACGGCACGAGGCGCTGCTTGGCGTAGACGCCCCTGAGCCCGTCGGCGGAGTAGTGGCGGGTGGACTTGGTGATCCGGCCCGAGGAGTCGGCGGCGTCCACGTTGACCAGCAGGTCACCGCCCGCCTCGGCGGAGGCCCGGCGCAGCGCGCGCTCCACGCCGGGCCGCCGCGCGGGGTCGAGCGCGACGCTGCTCTGCCCCCAGACGACGACGTCGGGGGCGCGGCCGGCGAGCCCGCGGGTCAGCCGGAGGTGTTCGGCGAGGCGCCGCTCCGGGCCGGGCACGACGCCCGGCTGGACGCCCGCCACCCGCATGGTCCCCGCCGCGGCCGGCTCGGGCCGCAGCGCCCCGAGGACGACGGCGGCCGCGGCCAGCGCCACGGCGGCGGCCCCCGCCACCGCCCTGGTCCGCGGGGCCACGCCCCGGAGCACCGTGGCGGCGAGCCCCACGTTGACGGCGACCAGCAGGAAGCTCAGCAGCCACACGCCGCCCAGAGCGGCGACCGCGAGCACCGGCCGCACCTGCCCCTGGCTCAGGCCCAGCAGCCCCCACGCCCCGCCCAGGTGCTTCCAGGAGCGCACCGCCTCGACCGCCACCCAGGCCGAGGGCAGCACCAGCACCGCCGCCAGGAGCCTGGCCGGCGAGAGGCGCCGGAGCAACCCGTGGGCGACGAGCCCGAACGGCACCCAGAACAGCCCGGCGACGGCCACCGCGAGCGGTGCGAACACCCCGAGGGAGGGCAGCAGCCAGTGGAGCAGCGTCCCGAAGAACCCGGCGGCGGCGGACCAGCCGTGCCACGCCGCCTCACCGAACGATCCCGCCCGGGCCAGCATGACCAGGAGGGGGACCAGCCCGACCCACGCCCACCACCAGGCGCCGGCAGGCGGGAGGGTCAGGGCGAGTGCGGCCCCGGTCGCGGCGGCCAGCAGGCGCCTCCCCCACCGGGTGAGCGCCCCGGAGCCGGTCAGGCGCCGCCCTCCAGGTCGCGTAGGAACGGCGCGGCGGCCGTGTTGATCTCCGCCACCAGCGCCTCCAGCGCCGCCTGGGCGTCGCCGAGGTTCGGCAGCCCCTCCGCCTCCGGCCGGGTGGGCGTCGGCAGCCGGTCCTCGGCGATCGGGATCCGCAGCTCCAGCGCGCCCAGCGCGGCCCTGGCGTCGTACGGCGGCGCCGTGAAGGGCCGCCCCGGCTCACCGTCGCGCCAGGTCAGCCACCCGTCCGGGACCGGGACGGGCGGCGGGGCGGCCAGTTCGACCACCGTCAGGAGGACACGCGCGTCCTCCGGCCGGTGGCAGGCCGCGTCCAGCACCCGCGGGTGGAACCGCACGTACGGCGGGTAGGCCACCGGGCCGGTGGCCACCTCCCAGGCCGCCAGCGCGTAGCGCAGCCGGTCCAGGGTGATGCCGCCCGCCTGCGGTTCGCCGCCGGCCCCCGCGAAGGACTGGCGCCACCTGCGGAGCCGCTCGCCGTACCGCTCCTGCGGGTTGTCTCCCGTGGCGTCGATCCAGACCATCGTCGTCACCATCGTCCCCGTCCCTGCGTCCTCCCCGTCCCCTACCCGCGGACGGGCGCCGTCCACGCGCCGGACCGGATCGGACGGGACGGAGCGGCCCGCCGGGTCGCGGGGGGAGAGGCCGAGGGTCCGGACTCGTCTGAGCCGCGCCTTTCGGAACCGTTCCACCCGGCGGGGCGTCAGGATCCGTTCCGCTCCCCCTGCACGGCGATCGTGCCCTGCGCCACGGCGCACAGGGTCTCCGCTCCCTCGCCGTCCACGGTGGACAGGTCGCAGCGGCACACGACACGGGTGCGCCCGGCCCGCACGACCCGGGCACGGGCCCGCACCAGAGCCCGCACCCGAATCGGACCTGCGCCTGTTCTTCCTCCTGCAGCGGGCGGCGCACCAGCTCCGCACCGCCGCGGACCGCCGCTGCCTGGCCGCCGCCGGAATCACCACGGCCCAGCTCGGCGCGCTGTTCGCCGTACAGGACCGGCCGGACACCACCCAGCGGCAGCTCGCCCGTACCCTGGGGCTGCGCGAGTCCGCCGTCACGGCGCTCGTCGCCCGGCTCACCAGGGCCGGTCTCCTCACCCGGCGGGCGCATCCGCACGACCACCGCGCCGTCGTCCTGGAACTGACCGGCGACGGCGCCGCCGCCCTCCGCGCCGCCCGGCCCGAAGTCGACCGCTTCAACGACGAGCTGCGGACCCTCCTCGGCGGGCAGGAGTTCCTGCGCACCGCCACCGCCCTGCACAGGCTCGCCCACTGGGAGCCCCGGGATCCCTGAGGCGCGGCCCTCCGGCCGGCCCCGGCACGATCGCCGCCTCTCACCCGCCACCGCCCCGACATAACGATCATGAGGAGAAGAAGCCCCCTCCCTTGAGAACAGCGGCCGCGGGATCGAAGATCGGAGCGGTGTCGCACATGTTCAGGAGGGGCACGGACGGCATGGCGAAATACGACCCGGTCGAGAACGCGTGGAAAATCCATCAGTCTCTCAGCGACTGGACCGGAAAGGTCGACAGCAAGGCGTCTTTCGCCCTGACGGCGGAATCTATAGTCCTGGGCGCCGTAATCGGACTCTCCGGAACCGGGCGGCGCTTCTCCGATCTGCATGAATGGTGGGCGGTCGTTCCGTTCTGGCTGGGGGTGGCCGCCCTTGCGGCCTCCGCCCTCCTGGCACTGTCGGTGGTCGCACCACGCATGCGGTCCGAACACGTGAAGGCGGAATCCCCCCGGAATTTCATATATTTCGGCCATCTGCAGCACTGGCAACCGGGGGAGCTGGCGAACGAGCTGACCAAAGCCGATCCGCTGCCCGTCCTGTGCCGCCAAATAGTGAACATGAGCCGGATCGCCTGGGTGAAGCACAGACGCGTCCACCAGTCCCTCTACACGGCAGCAGGGGGAGCGGGCCTCGTCGCCGCGGCTGGGATCCTCTCCCAGTACCAGTGACGTCGGAGCGCCGGGATCCTCCGGCAGAGCCGGGACGGTGAGCCTCTTCCGGGAGAGGCTCACCGTCCCGGAGGGGCCGCCGCAGGGCGCCTGGTTGGACACGGTCCGGAAACCGAGGGGTCCACATGCACCGTCCGGCACACACCCGCGCCGCCGCACACTGGGCTTGCGGCACGCTGATGGCAGACCTGTCGCCCACCGCCGGCGGAGCGCTCCTCGGTCTCGGATCCGTACGGCGGTGCGCTCCGGGCACGGTGCTGATCCGGCAGGGAGACCGCGACGACCGCCGGGTCCACCTTCTCCAGGCCATGGGCCCGAGCCGACCGGCGTGCGCGAAGGTCACCCTGGCCTCGGAGAACGGCACCGAGGTGCTGCTCGGCATCCGCCTGTCCGGCGATCTCGTCGGTGAACTCGCAGCCTTACACGACACGCCCCGGTCGGCCACCGTCACCGTCTGCTCCCCCAGCCTGGTCCATTCCATCCCTGCGGACCGGTTCAACGCGTTCGTCGACCGGCACCCGGAGGCGGGGCGTGCGATCACCCGGATGGTGGCCCAGCGCCTCGACTGGTCCAACCGCCGGCGACTGGACCTCGCCGAGGGCACCGTGGCCGAACGACTGGCTCGGGTGCTGACCGAACTGGTCGACCGCCACGGCTCTCCCGGGCGGGACGGCCACCTGCTGGGAGTCCCCTTGTCCCAGCCCGAGCTGGGGCGGCTCGTCGCGGCCGGCCCGGACGCGGTCGGCAAGGCCGTGGCCCGGCTGAAGGCCCACGGGCTCATCCGCAGCGGGTACCGGGGGGTTACCGTCCTCGATCTCGAAGCTCTACGCAAGTATGAAGATATCCGAAAAAACACCCAGATTCATAAATGACCACCAATAAGCGACACTAATCATCAATCACGTATCGATACGGCTTTCATCCCCTCGCTCTGTGGCAGACTGTCTGCCCACGACTTCACGACCTTCCAGGAAGGCACCCGATTTGCCCAGAGACCACAGGCGTCGGCTGCTGCTGAAAACCGACATCGTCGGTTACGGGACACGGGACGACCGGGACCAGCACGTCATTCAGCGGAACTTCCTCCACCTGCTGGAGGACGCCGCCGCAGCCGCCGGTCTGAACAGGAGGAAGTGGTTCACCCAGAGTTCGGGTGACGGCGAGTTCGCCGTCCTCCCCGGCAACGAGCCCGAGCCACGGGTCGTCGACGAATTCGTGCGCCAGCTCGACAAAGCACTCGGCCGCCACAATGCCGGCGTCCTGCCCTCCGCCCGGATGAGACTGCGCGTCGCGATCCACTTCGGCGTTGTCAGCTCGGCGGACAACGGCATCTCCGGAGCGGCCGCGGTCACCGTCGGCCGGCTGCTCGACTGCGCCCCGCTCCGTGAGGCGATCACCTCCGAGGAGTCGGCGAACCTCGCGCTCATCGTCTCCGACGAGATCTACCGGGGCACCATCGCCGGCCACCACACCACCTGGGACGACGGCGCCTTCCGCAGGGTCACCGTCCAGGTCAAAGAACTCACCGCACACGCGTGGATCCTCGTCCCCGGAGCCGGTGCCCCGCGTGGTGACGTCCGGGAGCGGAACCCACGGGAAGAGAGCGCCCGGGAGCGCACCGGCCGGGAGCAGACCCCCCGCCCCTCCCAGGGGCCCCGTGCCTCCCAGGTCGTCGTCAACACGTTCTACGGCACCGTCAACACCCACGGTGGCGACATCGGCATCTCCAACCACTGACACGCGCCGTCACCGCGCGGACGGCGCACCACCGGAAACATCTCTGATCTGCACAAGTCGAGGCTGTGTTGACCTCATCAGGCTCATTCGACGCTCCCGCGAACGGCAAGGCGGACGACGGACCGTCCGGTGCCGGAGCGTCCTCATCCGACGCGCCGTCAGGCGGCGAACCCCGCAACGGCATCCCCGCCGACGCTCCCGCGGACCGCGGGAGCGAAGACGGCGGAGCCACCTCCGAGGGACGGACCGGGCAGACGGTGTTCCAGGCCTTCCTGGGCAGCGTGTACGCCCAGAACGGCACCATCGGCATCTCCGGCGGAGGACAGGCCCGGAGCCGCCGCGCCTCGGGCAAGGTCCCACCCGCCGTGATCGACGCCGCGGTGAACCGCTACGCGCCACCGCCTTCCCACGCGCGCGCCCTCACCGCACTGCGCGAGAACCGGGTGATCGCACTGTACGGCGCCCCGGGCCTGGGCAAGCGGACCTCCGCGGTCAACCTGCTCCGCAGTGTCACCGACGGCCCGCTGGTGACGCTCTCCCCCGCGGATCCGCTCGACTGGCTCGCCCAACGCGAGTACACCGGGAACGCGGGCTACCTGGCCTGCGGTCCGGTGAACTCCGGAGAGCATGCCGAGCTGACGGACTTCACTCTGGGTGAGATCACGCGGCGGGTGCAGGAGGCCGGCGCGTACCTGGTCTTCACGGTCGCCGCCCCCCTCACCGACCCGCGTTCCACGACCATGCCGCACATCGCCTGGAGCGCTCCGCCCCATGAGGACGTGCTCCGCGCGCACGGCGTCGCCCCCGAGGACCGGGTCGCCACCGCCGCGAGGGAGCTCACCTCCGTCCACGACCTCGGTGACATCGTGCGGTTCGCCGAGCGGCTGGCGCAGGGTGTGCCGCTGGAGGAGGCCCGCGAAGGGCTCGACCTCAGCGGACGCGTGACGGCGTGGTTCGAGGACGACGCCCGTACGGACGACGAGATCCTCGAGGTCACGGCGCTGCTCTTCATGGCCGGCATGCCCGAACGCCGTTTCGAGGCGCACCTGGCCCGGCTCAGGGAGCACATCTCGTCCACCGCCGGGGAACCGGGGGAGTCCGCCCCTGCCGGCGGAGTCCTCTCCGCTCGCCGCCCGCGGCGCGACGAGGCATCACTCGTCAAGGTCACCCACCTGATGACCGAGATGGACATCGACGTCCCGGGACCGCCGAGACGCTGCCTGGTGTTCCGCGAGCCGGGGTACCGGCACCACGTCGCCGCCGAACTGTGCGGGCAGTTCGACGACCGCTTCTGGCAGCCCGTCTTCGCCTGGCTGCTGGAAACCGCCCGGACATCAGGTCTCGAGACCCGTCTCCAGGTGGCGGCCGGGCTCGCGTTGCTGTGCGGGCACGACTCCTTCGACGCGGTCCGCGAGGTGTTCCTGCAGCCCTGGTCCGCCGGGGAGCACGGCCCGCGCGCCTGGGAGACGTCCATCTACGTCCTGTGGCACATGTGCTTCGACGAGGCGACCGCGCCGCGGGCCCTGCGCACGGCGATCCGCTGGTCCCGCAGCGGGGTGGCCCTCCGCAGGAAGGCCGCGGCCGGCGCGTTCCAGGGAGAGCTCGGGCTGCGCTACCCGGCCGAGGCCCTGGGCCAGCTGTGGCGTCTGACGGAGAGCGCTCCGCCCTACGGCGGGCGTGAGGCCGTTGCGGCGCTCTACGCCTCACTCGTGTCGGTTACGGACCGGGACGCCAGGATCGTGCTCGACGACCTGGAGATGCGGTTGCGGCGGGATCCGCGTCCCGGTAGCCCCCGGCTGCTGCGCACGCTGCACGTGGCCCTCGCCGTGCTGTCGGTCCGGGACGAGACCACCGGGCATCCGGCCGCCGCCCGTCACCTGATGACCCCCGGCGCGCCTCTGGAACTGCTCGCGAAGATCTGGAGCGCCGCCATCGTCAACCGGCCGGTCCGCGCCGCGGCCTTCGCATCCCTCTACGACGTCCTGCACGCCGTGAGCGTGCTCTCCCCTTCCCCGGAGGAACCGCTGCGCTCCCTGGCGGAGTCCCTGGCCGGCGACCTTCCCCGGCACGAGCACGAGCCGTTCACCCGCGGGTTCGAGCAGTATGCCGGCCACCGCAGAGACCCGCAGGGCACCGGCCGGCTGCTGCTCACCATCCTGCTCTCGATCTTCGATCCGACCTCCCGACCACGCACCGTGGAGAGCCGATGACCCAGCCTGCCCCCACCGGGAACGTACCGCTCCCTCCGGCCCCCGCCCAGCCCGACTACCCGATCACCGCTCTGGACGTGCTGAAGCCCGCCGTCAGGCGGAACCGCTTCTGGAGGAGCACCGTCCGGCACGAGCCCGACGCCGTGCCGTACCCGCTCCCGCACGAGGTCGTCGTCCTGCGGATCGGCAGGAGGCTCGTGCGCGCCGACGACGTGGCTCCCAAGGACCGCGACCAGGCTCTGGTGGACGCGGCCAGCTACTGCGTCGTCGACATGACCCGGGACCGGCCCGTCACGCTGGAGATGCAGGTGCCCGCCGAGGGCGGCCTGGAGGAGTTCACCCTGCGGGTGACGTTCGCGTGCACCGTCCGGGACCCGGTCCGGGTCGCGGAGAGCGGCCGCCGCGACATGCAGGAGGCGCTGCTCGCCCACGTCAAGGGCTGCGAGGGGATCCAGCACCTCGGCATGGAGTACGGGATCGAGGCGGTCCGGGAGGCGCAGCGGCGGTTCCGGTCGGTGCTGGACACCTATGTCAGGACCAGGCCCCCCGTCTTCACCGGGATGACCGTCGAACTGACGGCCGTGGAGTTGCTCACCCCCGCCGAGATTCTCGAGGAGCGGCGCCGGGACGAGACTCTCCGCAGGCAGCGGGAGAAGGAGCGTGCTCTCGAAGAGGAGAACATCGCGGCCCAGGCCCGCATCGAGAAGCTCCAGCAGGAGCTCGAGAAGCAGAGGATGCTCTTCGACCAGGAACGTCAGATCGTCGAGCACGAGTTCGGCTGGAAGATGCAGTACGACGAGGCCGAGGAGCGGCGCCGGCGCGACTACCGGCAGCGCACCTTCGACCTCGCCGAGGGGCAGCGCCTGCACGAGGCCGTGGGGGACGATCCCGGAAAGATCGAGGCGATGGCACGGGTCCAGGGCGGTCTGAGCGCCGCCGACCACCTCTCCCGCTCCGACGAGCGCGAGAGCCGGCGCCGGGAGGACATCGCGGAGGAGAACCGCTGGAGGCGTGAGGCCGAACAGGAGGAGCACCGGTGGGACCGGCAGTGGACGGTCACCCGGGCCGAGTGGGAACGGGACGACCGCCGCGACGAGATCCAGTGGGGGCGGCGGCGTGCGGCCGAGGCCCGGCAGAGGGCGCAGGAACTGGAGGACCGGAAGGCCGAGGCCGACGCCAGGGCACGGCGGCGCGCGGAGGAGATCGAGGACAGGGAGGTCGCCGCCCAGCTGGAGATCCTCCGGATCCTCGTCGAGCGCGGGCACAGCGACCAGATGCAGATGACCGACTACATGGAGCAGCTCGCCAAGAAGATCACCGGAGGGGGACGCCCCCTGCGGCGTGAGGACCGCGCGGAGATCACCGGTGACGACGCCCGGCCCGAAGCGCAGGACGCGCCCGCGGCGGACGACGACCCGCCCGCGGAGAACGAGGACTACACCCGGCTGAAGGAGGAGGACATTGGCTGAGACGGTGGACCAGGTGACCGGACCGGCCGGCGGGCCTCCTCCGCGGCCTCCGCGGAGCACCCGCCGTCCGCGGGGAAGGGGGCGGGCCGGCCGCCTGCTCCGCTCCGTCGTCGGGGTCGACGAGGGGCTGCTCGCCCGCGTGCCGGAGGAGCGTGCCCGCTACACCCGCCAGGGCGCGCTGGTGGTGGCCACCGCCCTGATGGCGGCGGTCTCGATGGGGTACGCGCTCCAGTCGGTCTTCGACGCGCCGTGGCCCCTGGTCGTGCTGATCGCCCTGGCGTGGGGCGCGCTCATCGGGATCCTCGACAGCTGGCTGGTCATCAGCGTCAACGGCGTGGTCGGCAGGGGGCGCCGCCGGATGCTCCTGCCCCGTCTGCTCATCGCCGTGGTGGTCGGCGTGATCATCGCCGAGCCGCTGACGCTCAGGATCTTCGAATCGGCGATCCTGCAGCGGATCGCGCAGGACCAGCAGGAGGCCGACAAGATCCTGCGCAGCACCTACACGGCCTGCAACCCGAAGGTCGGCGAGCCCGCTGCGGACCCGCAGAGATGCGCGACCTTCAGGCTCAACCTCCCGAAGTCCAACGACGCGGTCGCGCTGGAGTCCCTGGAGAGGAGGCTCGCGGACCTCACCGAAGAGGTGGACGAGAAGCAGCGCCTCCTCGACCGGAAGGCACGCACCGCCCGTCTGGAATGCGTCGGCACCCGGGGGGCCGGACTGACCGGCCGACCCGGCCCGGGGGTCAACTGCAGGCGGCTCCGCGCCGACGTGCGCGAGTACCGCAGGACGAGCAACATCGAGCAGCTCTCCGCGCAACTCGAGGTCCTGGGCAAGCAGCGCCTCGAGCTCTCCAGCGCGGAGCGGGAGTCCGGCGCGGAGTACAACGCCCGGGTGACCGCGGCGATCGACGCGGAGCTGAGAAGGCAGCAGGAGGCCCGGCCGGACAGTCCTGGGCTGCTGGAGCGGATGGAGACGCTGGCGACGCTCTCCGCCGAGAAGAGCTCGATCATGTTCGCGCACGTCTTCCTCACGCTGCTCTTCCTGCTGATCGACTGCTCCCCCGTGCTGACGAAGCTCCTGAGCCGCCCCACCTCCTACGACCGGCGGCTGGCCGAACAGCTCGCCGACCGGGAGGAGGCCCACACGATCGACCTGGACCGGGGCAAACGCGTCCGCCGCGACGCCGACGAGATCCACGCCCACCAGTCGGACCTCAGGCTCCGGGAGCACCTGACGGCGGCCGCCCGCCGGGCGGGGATCCTGGATGCCAGGAGGGAGGCCGCCATCCGCGCCGAACTCGGCACGATCGAGAACGGGCGCAGCCCCGAGAAGGCCGAGCAGAACTGACCCGGTCCCCGGGCGGGACGGCCCCCCGCCGGGGACCGCGCACGGTCAGACCCTCAGGATCGCCAGGGAGCGGGCGGGCAGGGTCAGGTCGTCGCCGTCGAGGTGCACGCCGGGGTCGGAGGCGAGCACGATCTCGGCCGGCCGTACCGGGAGGGCGACCGGGGCGCGGCCGAGGTTGGCCGCCACCCGGAACGCGCCCCGGTGCACCACCAGCCAGGAGCCGGAGTGCTCCACCCGGACCCGGTCCAGGCGCGGGTCCGACAGGTCCGGGTGGGCGCGGCGCAGCGCGATGAGCGCCCGGTACCAGTCGAGGTGCGCCCGGTGCGCGTCCTGCTCCAGCTCGCCCCAGTCGAGCTTGGAGTTCAGGAACGTCAGCTCGTCACCGGGGTCCGGCGCCTTCTCCGCCCAGTCGTCGTAGCCGAAGCCGACGAACTCCCGGCGCCGCCGGTCGGCCTCGCCCTCGCGCAGCTGCGGCTCCACGTGGTCGGTGAAGAACAGGAACGGCGTGCGCGTGCCCCACTCCTCGCCCATGAACAGCATCGGGGTGAACGGCGAGGTGAGCAGGAGCCCGGCGGCCAGCCGGAGCGCCTCGGGGTCGACCCGGTCGCCCTGGGCGCGGTTGCCGATCTGGTCGTGGTTCTGCGCACAGACGACGAACCGGTGGCCGGGCACGTGCCGGGCCGGGCGTCCGTGGCACCGGCGGCGGAAGGCCGAGTAGGTCCCGTCGTGGTAGTAGGCCGAGGTCAGCACCTTGGCCAGGGCGCCGGTCGAGGCGTCGGCGAAGTCGGCGTAGTAACCGTGCCGCTCCCCGGTGACGGCTGTGTGCAGGGCGTGGTGCACGTCGTCGTTCCAGGCCGCCGCCAGGCCGTACCCGCCGGCCTCGCGCGGCGTCATCAGCCGCGGGTCGTTGAGGTCGGACTCGGCGATGAGCGTCAGCGGCCGGCCGAGCGCGGCCGACAGCGCGTCCACCTCGGCCGCCAGCTCCTCCAGGAAGTGCACGGCCCGGTCGTCGTGGAGCGCGTGCACCGCGTCCAGCCGCAGGCCGTCGACGTGGTAGTCGCGCAGCCACTGCAGCGCGTTGCCGATGAAGTAGCGCCGCACCTCGTCGGAGCCGGGGCCGTCCAGGTTGACCGCCTGCCCCCAGAAGGACGCGGCGGAGGAGTGGAAGTACGGGCCGAAGGGCGCCAGGAAGTTGCCGGACGGGCCGAGGTGGTTGTAGACGACGTCGAGGATCACGCCGAGCCCGCGGCCGTGGCAGGCGTCCACGAACCGCTTGAAGCCGTCCGGCCCGCCGTAGTTGTCGGTGACGGCCCACAGGTCCACCCCGTCGTAGCCCCAGTTGCGCCCGCCGGGGACCGGCGGCACCGGCATGACCTCGACGAAGTCGACGCCGAGGCCTGCCAGGTGGTCGAGCTTGCCGATGGCCGCGTCGAACGTGCCCTCCGGGGTGAAGGTCCCGATGTGCAGCTCGTAGACGACCGATCCGGGCAGGGCCCGGCCCGTCCACGCCTGGTCGCTCCAGGCGAACCGGCCGTGGTCGTAGACCCGGCTCGGCCCGAAGATCCCCTCCGGCTGCCAGCGGGTGCGCGGGTCGGGCAGCGGCTCGCCGCCGTCCAGCCGGAACCGGTAGTCGGTGCCGTGCCCGGCCCCCGGGACCTCCGCCGACCACCAGCCGCCCGCTCCGGGCCGCATCGCGTGCCGCTCCCCGCCGACCTCGACCTCGACCGACGACGCCTCCGGCGCCCACACCTCGAACATGGATCAGTTCCTCTCCAGGAGCGCGACGGGGTTACGGGAGAGCAGGCGGGCCAGGGGGACGGGCCCGGTGTGCTCGGCGCCGGACAGCAGGTCACGCCAGTGTCCCGGCGGCAGGGCGAGGGTCTCGCTCCCCCAGCCGCCGCGCCGCTCCAGCCCGGCCGGGAGCAGGGTGGCCACCGCCACGGCCCGCTCCCCGCGGGCGAAGGCGAGCGCGTGCTCCCCGGTCTCCAGCGGCGTGTACGGCGCCGCCGGATCGAGCCTGCGGCGCAGGCCCAGCGCCTGCCGGGTGACGAGCAGCTTGGCCTCATCCCAGGCGGACCACCCTGCCCCGGCCGCCCCGGCCGCCCCGGCCGTCCCGGCTCCGGCCAGCATGCGGCGGCGGAGCTCGAAGTCCACCGGGCGGCGGTTGTCCGGGTCCACCAGGGAGAAGTCGGTGATCTCGTTGCCCCAGTAGACGTCGGGCACCCCGGGCATCATGAGCTGGACCAGCTTCTGGCCCAGCGAGTTGGACCGGGCGTACGGCTCGATCCGGGCGGCGAACTCCGCGACCGAGGCCCCGCACTCGCCGATCGCCCGCTCCACGAAGTCCCGCAGCCCCTCCTCGTAGGCCGGGTCGGGCGTCGCCCAGGAGATCGCGGTCTTGGCCTCGCGGGCCGCCTTGAACAGGTAGTCGAAGAAGCGGTCCGGGCCGATCGGCCAGGCCGCCATGAGGTTCTGCCAGGCCAGGTAGTCCAGCGCCGGGTCGAAGGAGACCTTCGCCGACCACTCCGTGACCGCCGCCTCCCACTCCCCGGGGAGCTCCGACAGCACCGCCAGCCGGGCCCGCACGTCCTCCGAGCGCTTGGTGTCGTGGGTGGAGAGCGTGGTCATCGTGGCCGGGGACATCCCGCGGCAGAACGCGTGGAAGTCCTCCACCGGCCCGCCGAACCGGTCCGGCTCCCCGCCCACCTCGTTCAGGCACGACAGCGGGTACCACCGGTACAGCGCGGTGTCCTCCACGCCCTTGGCCATCACCGGCCCGCAGGTCTGCTGGAAGCGCACGACCGCCTCGGCCGGGCCGTGCAGCACCCGCTCCACGGTCTCGGCCACCGGGGCGCCCTCGGGCAGGCGCGCGGCGGCCAGCTCCCCCGCCCGCTCGACGATCGCCGCCGAGGCCGCGGGCACCGGCTCACCCGGCACCGCGTAGGCCCGGTAGACGGGCATGGCCGCCAGCAGCTCGGCCAGCGCGGCGCGGTCGGTGCCGACCAGCGCGTGCAACCGGCCGAGCTCGGCACCGAAGAACAGGTCGAGCACGTGCTTCTTGGCGTCGTAGACCACCTGCGCGTACTCGCGGGGCATGCCGGTCAGCCGGACGAACAGGTCGGTCAGCGGCCCGGCCCCGGCCGGGTCCACGAACAGGCCGGTGATCCGGTTGAGCGCGTCGTAGCCGGTGGTGCCGTCGCACTCCCAGTCGGCGGGGAGCCGCTCGTCGCCGACGAGGATCTTCTCCGCGACCGTCCACACCCCGCCCGAGGCCGCGCGCAGCCGGGCGAGGTAGCCGCGCGGGTCGGCCAGGCCGTCGGGGTGGTCCACCCGCAGGCCGCCGATCACGCCCTCGGCGACCAGGTCCAGGATGACCCGGTGGGTGGCCTCGAAGACCTCCGGGTCCTCCACCCGCAGCCCGATCAGCGAGGACACGTCGAAGAAGCGCCGGTAGCCGGGGCCCTGCCGCCAGTCGACCAGCCGGTAGTGCGTGTCCGGCCAGGGGAAGGCGTGGTCGTGGTAGCGGAGCACGCCGCCGTCCACGACGGGCTCGGTGCCGTCGCCGACCACCGGCATGTCGACCTTCCCGCCCGACCAGTCGATGTCGAACCACCGCGCGTACGGCGAGGCCGGCCCCTCGGCGAGCACCGACCACAGCGCCGCGTTGCCCGACTCGGGCACCGGCACCGTCATGTGGTTGGGCACGATGTCCACGACGACGCCCAGCCCGTGCTCGGCGAGCGCGGCGGCCATCGCGCGCAGGCCCTCGATCCCGCCGAACTCGGCCCGGATCCGCGAGTGGTCGGTGACGTCGTAGCCGTGCCGCGACGGCGGGTCGGCCTGCAGGACCGGCGAGAGGTAGACGTGGCTGACCCCGAGGTCGCGCAGGTAGGGGGCGAGCCCGGCCACCCGGTCGAAGCCGAAGTCGGGGGTGAGCTGGAGGCGGTAGGTGGACACGGGGACGGCGGGCCGGGACCCGCCGCCGGGGCCGGGCCGTTCCGCAGAACCCGGCGCGGGAGCCGTACCGGACGGGACGCCGGAGGGATCGGAGACCCCGGCGCGGGCGGGAGCGGAACCCGGAGCGGGGACGGAGGAGGGCTCAGACACGGCGCAGCACCCGCATCGAGCGCCCGGCGACCGGCACTCCCTCACCCGCCCGGCAGAGCGGGACCTCCAGCGTGATCGGCATCGCCGTGTCGATCTCCGTGACCCACATGTCGCCGTAATCCTCCGGGATCGTGAACTTGATGGTCTCGTGGTGCGCGTTGATCATCAGCAGGAAGGAGTCGTCGGTGATCCGCCGCCCCCGGCGGTCCGGCTCGGTGATGGCCTCACCGTTGAGGAAGACGGCCAGCGACCTGGCGTACCCGACGTTCCAGTCGGCGTCGGTCATCCTCGTCCCGGCCGGGGTGAGCCAGGCGATGTCGCTCAGCCCGTCGTCGGAGCCGCGCACCGGCCGGCCGTAGAAGAAGCGGCGCCGCCGGAAGACCGGGTGCTCGGCGCGGAGCTTCGCCAGCTTGCAGGTGAACTCCAGCAGCAGCCAGTTCTCCCGGACGTCGGACCAGTCGACCCAGCTGATCTCGTTGTCCTGGCAGTAGGCGTTGTTGTTGCCCCGCTGGGTGCGGCCCAGCTCGTCGCCGTGGGAGAGCATCGGCACGCCCTGCGACAGGAACAGCGTCGTCAGGAAGTTGCGCTTCTGCTGCTCGCGCAGCGACTCGATGGCCAGGCTCGCGGGCCCCTCCGCGCCGCAGTTCCAGGACCGGTTGTCGTCGGTGCCGTCCCGGTTGTCCTCCCCGTTGGCCTCGTTGTGCTTGTGGTCGTAGGAGACCAGGTCGGTGAGGGTGAAGCCGTCGTGGCAGGTGACGAAGTTGATCGAGGCGGCGGGGCGGCGGCTGTCGTCCTGGTAGAGGTCGCTGGAGCCGGTCAGCCGCGAGGCGAACTCCGGCAGCGCCGCGGGCTCGCCCCGCCACAGGTCGCGGATCGTGTCGCGGTAGCGGCCGTTCCACTCGGTCCACCGGGCCGGGAAGTTGCCGACCTGGTAGCCTCCCGGCCCCACGTCCCACGGCTCGGCGATGAGCTTGACCTGCGAGAGCACCGGGTCCTGGTGCACCAGGTCGAAGAAGGCGCTGAGCCGGTCCACCTCGTGCAGCTCCCGGGCGAGCGTGGCCGCCAGGTCGAACCGGAACCCGTCGACGTGCATCTCGGTGACCCAGTAGCGCAGCGAGTCCATGATCAGCTGAAGCACCTGGGGGGAGCGCATCAGCATGCTGTTGCCGGTGCCGGTGGTGTCCATGTAGTAGCGCCGGTCGTCCTCGACGAGCCGGTAGTAGGCCTCGTTGTCGATGCCGCGCATGCTCAGCGTCGGGCCCAGGTGGTTGCCCTCGGCGGTGTGGTTGTAGACCACGTCGAGGATGACCTCGATGCCCGCCTCGTGCAGCGCCTTGACCATCGCCTTGAACTCCAGCACCTGGCCGCCGCGCTGCCCGCTGGAGGAGTAGGCGTTGTGCGGGGCGAAGAAGCCGATGGTGTTGTAGCCCCAGTAGTTCGTCAGCCCCCGTTCGGCCAGCGGGTGGTCGGTGACGAACTGGTGCACCGGCATCAGCTCGATCGCCGTGACGCCCAGACTCAGCAGGTGGTCGATGATCTCCGGGTGGCCGAGGGCCGCGTAGGTGCCCCGGATCCGCTCCGGGATCTTCGGATGGTTGACCGTCAGGCCCTTGACGTGCGCCTCGTAGATCACCGTGTCGTGGTACGGCGTGGCGGGCGGGCGGTCGTGGCCCCAGCCGAAGAACGGGTTGACCACCACCGAGCGCGGCGTGAACGGCGCCGAGTCGGCGTCGTTGCGGCTGTCCGGCCGGCCGAAGCGGTAGCCGTACACCGCCTCGTCCCACCGCACGTCGCCCTCGACGGCCTTGGCGTAGGGGTCGATCAGGAGCTTGCCGGGGTTGCAGCGCTGCCCGCGGGCCGGATCGTAGGGGCCGTGCACGCGGTAGCCGTACCGCTGCCCGGGACCGACCCGGGGCAGGTAGCCGTGCCAGACATGGCCCTCGACCTCGGTCAGGGCGATCCTGCTCTCCTCGCCCTCGTCGTCGAACAGGCACAGTTCGACCTTCTCCGCCACCTCGGAGAAGAGCGCGAAGTTGGTCCCCGCGCCGTCGTAGTTCGCCCCCAGCGGGTAGGGGTCACCCGGCCAGATCTCGATCATTCCACCGCCCTTCAGCGGTGAGGAGATGCCCAGTACTCCCCGGGGCATGCATGTTCCGGCGACGGGAGCCGCGGCGGATTCGGCCTCAGCCGGAGAGCCGCTCCCGCAGGCGGCGCAGGGCGGGCCCGTGGACGCGGACGCCGGCCCGGGCCGTGAACTCCTCGGCCGCCCTCAGGTGCCGGTCGGCCCCCTCCCGGTCACCGATCAGCAGGGCCAGCCGGGCCAGGCACAGGTCGGTGACCGACCAGCCCAGCAGGCGTCCCGCGTGCGGCGCCAGGTGACCGGCCAGGACCCGGGCGGCCTCGGCCTCCCCCAGGGTCGCGCAGAGCTCGCTCAGCGCGTCCGCGACGGCCCGGTAGCCGAGATCGGGCAGGAGCTCGGCGAAGCCGTCCCGGGCGAGCACGGCGAACTCCGCGCGGGCCTCCTCCATCCGGCCCAGGTCGGTCAGGGCCAGGCAGCGCAGGACCCGCCAGGGCCGCTGCCCCGCGCGCCGGGCGAGGACCCCCTCGGCCAGCGCCAGCGCCTCGGCCGGTCCGCCGTCCGCGCGGGCGTCCCCTGCCGGGCCGTCCGCGCCCGCGTCCGCCGCGGACCGGTCCCCGGCCCGCAGGGCGAGGAACCGGAGCATCTCCTGCCGCAGGTGCGCGTCGCCACGGCCGAGCGCTCCCTCCGGGTGGGCGGCGGCGGCTTCCCCAGCCGCCTCGAGGGCATCGGCGAACCGCCCGTCCAGGTAGGCGTGGACCGCGCCCTGCCAGGCGGCCAGACCCGCCATCGAGGGGAGCCGGAGCCGGTCGGCGGTCTCCCGCAGCCAGGCGAGGGTCCCGGCCGCGCCACCGCGCTCCCCCCGGGCGGTCCGCTCGACGTGCGCGCTCTCCCTGCCGATCCACTCGGTCACCAGGTCACCGGTGCGCACACCGGTCTCCACGATCTCGTCGATGACGGCACGCCGCAGGTCGTGGTCGCCGCCGGAGCGCAGCAGCAGCTCCCAGGAGATCAGCGCCCGGGCCAGGGCGGCGTCGTCCCCGGTACGGCGGGCCAGCCGTACGGCCTGCTCGGCGAGCTCCAGGCTCCGGGCCAGGGGGCGTCCCGTGGAGCCGATGAACGCCGAGGCGGCCAGCAGCCGGGCCCGCCACGGCGAGCCCTCCGCCAGACCTGAGGCGAGGGCCCGGTCGATGCGCCCGGCGAGCCGCTCGACCCCGGTCACCTCCTCGTACATGGCCAGGTAGATCTGGTCGGACAGGCCCAGCGCCGCCCGGGCCAGGCGGCCCTCGTCGCCGAGCTCCTCGGCGATCCGGGCCGCCTCCTCCAGACAGGGCCGCGCGGCCGTGCTCATGCCCGCCGCCGCCCGCGCCTCGGCCAGGTCCAGCAGCAGGTCGCAGCGGAGCGCGTCATCGGAGCGGGGCAGCCTGTCCACCAGGGCGAGCGCCCGCTCCAGGTGCTCCACCGCGTCCTCGTGGGCGAACTGCGCCGCCGCCTGGGCCGCCGCGCGCCGGGCGTAGCCGATCGCCTTGCCCGCCGTACGGCCGGTCAGCACGCTCTCGCCGTAGTGGTGGGCGATCTCGGTGAGGCGGGTCCCGCTCCTCTCCTCCAGCACCTCGGCGATCCGGGCGTGCAGGCGCCCGCGCCGCAGCGGCGGCAGCGCCTCGCGCAGCACGTCGCGGACGATGTCGTGGACGAACCGGCAGGCCGGCCCGTCCCCCTCGGCCAGCAGCCGGGCGCGCACGGCGGCGTCCAGGACGTCGAAGACCTGCTCGGCGGGCAGGTCGACCACCCGGAGCAGGACGTCGGTCGCCGCGTCCCGGCCGAGCAGCGCCGCGGCGGTCAGCACCTCCTCCGTCCCCGGCGGCAGACCGGCCAGCCTGCCGCGCACCACGTCGGACAGGTCCGCCGGACCAGCCGGGGTCCCGTCCAGGCGGAGCAGCTCACCGAGGAAGAACGGGTTGCCCGCGGTCAGCCTGGCCAGTTCGGCCGCCCGGCCGGTCACGCCGCCTGCCCGGCCGAGGTACTCCCGGATGTCGTCCTCGGCGAGGCCCCGCAGCTTCAGCCGCCGCACGTGGGGCAGGCGCACCAGGGAACCCAGGGCGCGCTCCAGCGGGCCGCCGGGCCGTACGTCGGTGTCGCGGTAGGTCGCCACCACGGTCAGCTCCGGGCAGAGCCGCGTCGAGGCGAGGAACTCCAGCAGGCGGAGCGAGGAGGCGTCGGCCCACTGCAGGTCGTCGAGGACGACCAGGACCCGGCCGTACCCGTTCAGCAGCCGGGCGAAGGTCTCGTACAACTGGAAGCGCCCGCCCTCCCCCGGCAGTCCCGCTCCACCCGTCCTCCCCGCCCCGGCCGCCGGCAGACCGGCTTCACCCGGACCCTCCGGGCCCACCGCCTCCGGTCCCGGCAGGCCCGCTCCCGCGGACCCCCCCGCGCCGGCCCGCGCCACCGCCTCCGGTCCCGGCAGGCCCGCCACCCCCGCGAGCCCTCCCGACCTCGCCAGCCCCGTGCCGGAGCCCGTCAGCTCGGCGGCGGCCTGCGTCCACGGCCAGAAGGGCGGCGTCCCGCTCCCGTCCCAGCAGCGGCCCCACACCACCCTGCGGCCGTGCGCCCACGCGGTCCGCGCGGCGTGCTCGGCCAGGCTCGTCTTGCCGATGCCGGGCTCGCCCGCCAGCAGCACCACCCGGTGACCGTCCGAGGCCACCGCCCCGTCGAGCACGGCGATCTCGGCGTCCCTGCCGACCAGCGGAGACCCGCCCTCCGGCCGGGCCCCGCCGTCCTCCCTCTCATCCGCGCCCGCCCCGGGCACCGGGGCCGTCACGCGGCCGGGCACGGCGTCCACGACGACTCCGCCACCCGCCCCGCCGGTTCGGAGCGCGTCTTCCCCTCCCTCCCGGCCGGTCTCGGCCGCACGCTCCCCGCCCGTGGCCGGACCCCCCTCCGCCCGGGGGGTGAGGGCCGGGTCCTGGGCGAGGATGCGCCGTTCCATCTCCCGTGCCCGGGGGCCGGGGTCCAGCCCGAGCTCCTCCACCAGCAGCCTGCGCCCCTCGGTGAGCACGGCCAGCGCGTCGGCCTGCCGTCCGGCCTGGTAGAGCGCGTGCGCGGCGAGCGCCCGCAGCCGCTCCCGGAGCGGGTGCGCGGCCACCAGCCGGGCCAGCCCTCCGGTGAGCGCCTCCCCCCGGCCGAGCGCGAGTCCGGCCTCGGCGGCGTCCTCCTCCAGGGTCAGCCGGAGCTCCGCCAGATGCGCTCTCTCCTCCTCCGCCCAGGAGGCACCGATGAAGTCGGCCAGCGGCTCCCCCCGCCACTCCTCCAGCGCTTGCCGGAACTCCCGCTCCGCGCCCTGGTGCTCCCCCGCCGCGGCCAGCCGCCTCCCCTCGGCAGCGCGCGCACGCACCCGCGCCAGGTCGAGGTCGGCCTCGCCGATGGCGAGCGCGTAGCCGCCGGGCCTGCTGACCAGGACGGCCGGGGGCGTGCGGGGCCGCCGGTCCGGCTCGAAGACGCGCCGGAGCTTGGAAACGTAGGCCTGGACGGTGTTGACCGCCCCCGGAGGAGGAGCGTCCTCCCAGAGCGCGTCGATCATGCGCGCCGGGGCGACCGGCCGGGGAACGGCGAGCATGCACAGGGCCAGCACCGCCCGCTGCTGGGCGGGACCGACGTCCAGCGGCTCCCCGTCGTCACCGATCACACCGACCGGCCCCAGCACCCGAAAGTCCACCCCGGCCACCTCGCTCCCGAACTGCGCCGATGGTAGCCCTTGGCCCCCGGTGCGCCGACCTCTCAACGGCCCCGAGGCACTCCCCGCCTCGGCGCCGTCCGCGCGAGCCGACCGTCGTGAGTCTGCCTTCGCCCGGTCCCGCCCCGCTCCGCGCCGGATCACTCCACGAAGAGCCACGGCCCCCCGCCACCGGCCCCGCCCGCTCCGACGCGCGGGGCACGGTTCCCGGAGTGTGCCGGACGGATCGAGATCCCACCTGTAGGACGATGGAAGCGTGAGCTTCCAACTGGCCGTCTGGCACGAACCCGAACCGATCACCAAGGAACACGCGGAGGGCACCTTCCGGGCGCTCCGCAGCGGGCAGACCGGAACGGTCGCGGCGCATCCCGGTGTGGGGGCGTTCGCCGAGCGCCTGCCCGAGGCCCGGCAGATCGCACCCGAGTACGCCCTCGTCACCGTGGAGCTGGAGCGGTCCGACGAAGTCGCGGGCGCGGCCTTCGAGGCGGCCCGGGAGTGCGGGCTGGTCTGCTACGACCCGCAGCGTCACCTGGTGCACAACCGCGAGCCGCTGGGCGCCTACCCCGGCATGCAGATGCACACCGGCGACGGCATGCTCCTGGTCGACCCCGACCTCCAGCTCGTCCACGACGCGCTGGCCACGATGTCGCCGCAGAACCCGTTCACCGCCCTGGTCGTCTTCGGCCAGCACTTCATCCAGACCGCCCCGGAGCCCGGCGGCTACGAGCTGGAGTACAAGGACAGCGTCCGGGGCGTCATCTACCGCACGCACGTGGAGGACCTGAAGGCCGTCCAGGAGGCCTTCGCCGAGTACGCCGTCGACAACCGCGCCTTCATGGAACGCCACGACTGGAAACGGACCTGACCCGCACTCAGCCGGGTCTCCTGTACGGCGGGTCGTTCGGCCGGGTCCTTTTCTTCTTGGACGGGTCCGGCGTTCCCGTGCCGGGCCGCCCCCACGCCTTCTGCGGGTTCGTACGCATGCGGGCCGTAGCGTCTCGCTCTCGGGCCGCCCGGTGTTCTCGCCGGCGCTGAAGCGATCCG
>NZ_JBHSBM010000009.1:149000-151700 GCF_042650625.1 Planomonospora corallina | reverse complement strand
TCAACCACTTCGACGGCGCCCCCCGCTACGACGACGCCGCCCTGCGCGACTCGCTGAGCATGGCCGACGACCGGCCGCTGGTCTGGCTGGACGCCCGCGAGCGCGCCTCGGCCAAGCAGGGGCTGATCGCCCTCGTCGCCGACATCCTCAGCCGTCCTCGTCCCCGTCCCCGTATCCGCACCAGCCCGGAGCCCGTCCGATGACCCGGTCCGCGACCACGCCCGACATCCCCCGGCTGTTCGGCGAGGAGTTCGCCGCCCGGCCGCAGGACGCCTACGAGGCGCTGCGCGCCGGCGGCCCCGTCGCCTGGGCCGAGATCGCACCCGGCGTGTACGCGCTGGTCGTCACCGGTCACCGCGCCGCGGTGACCCTGCTCAACGACACCGCCACCTACAGCAAGGACAGCCGCGGCTGGGCCGCGCTGAACAGCGGGCAGGTCCCGCCCGACAGCCCGGTCCTGGCGCTGATGGGCTACCGGCCGAACCTGCTGTACGCCGACGGCCAGGAGCACGAGCGCCTGCGGGTCGCGCTGGAAGACTGCATGGCCGGCATCGACCTGCACGAGCTCAGGGAGAGCACCCAGCGCCACTCGCTCGCCCTCATCTCCCGCTTCGCCCCGGCCGGGCGCGCGGACCTCATGGCGGACTTCGCCGACACGCTGCCGCTGCTGGTCTTCGCCGACATCCTCGGCTGCCCCGCCCCGATGGTCGGCCGCATGGTCACCGCCTGCCACGGCATCATCAACGCCGGCGACGGCGCGATGCAGGCCGCGGCCGACTTCGCGCAGTGCCTGGCCGAGCTCATCGCGATGAAGCAGGACGCCCCGGGACCGGACTTCACCTCCTGGATGGTCGCCCACCCCAACCGGCTCACCACCGAGGAGATCCTGCACCAGCTCTACTGCTTCGTCGGCGCCGGCGTCATCCCCACCGCCGCCTGGATCGCCTCCGGCCTGCGGCTGCTGCTGGAGGACGAGGCCTACGCCGGCGACCTGACCGGCGGCGCGGTCACCGTACGGCGCGCCATGGAGCAGGTGCTGTGGACCCGCTCGCCGATGGCCAACTTCAGCGTGCACTACGCCCGCCGCGCCACGATGCTGCACGGCGCCCCGATCCCGCCCGGCGTGCCGATCCTGATCAGCCACGCCGCCACCGGCACCGACCCGGACCTGCCGCCGGGCCTCGGCTACGACAACCGCTCCCACCTGGCCTGGTCCGCCGGCCCGCACCGCTGCCCGGCCGACGGCCACGCCGCCGTCATCGCCCAGACCGCGATCGAGACGCTCCTGGACCGGCTCTGGGACCTGCGGCTGACCGAGACCGACGTGCCCAACCGGCCCGGCCCCTTCCACCAGTGCCCCGCCTCCCTCGGCGTCGCCTTCCGCTCCCGGGCGGCCGACGCCGTCGGAACCCCTTCCCCCCTCGGAGGTACCACCGCATGACCGTCGCCCCGGCCGTTCTCGACACCACCGGCCTGCTCATGTACGAGCAGGCCGACAAGCTGCGCGCCGCCGGGCCCGCCGTGCCCGTCGAGATGCTCGACGGCCTCGTCGCCTGGTCCGTCAGCCGGGGAGACGTCGCCAAGCGGCTCCTGGTCCACCCGGACGTCTCCAAGGACGCGCGCCGGAGCTGGCCCGACTACCGGCCCGGCGCCTACCCCTGGCTGACCGCCTGGGTGGACGTCGTCAGCATGTTCACCTCGGACGACCCCGACCACAAGCGGCTGAAGGACCTGGTCGCCAGGGCGTTCACGCCCCGCCGGATCGAGGCCATGCGTCCCGCGGTCGAGGCGATCGTCACCGACCTGCTCGACGGCCTGGCGGCGCGGGAGGCCGGGGCCCCCGGCCAGGCCGTCGACCTGCGCTCCGCATTCTCCTTCCCGGTGCCCACCCGGGTGATCTGCGACCTGTTCGGCGTCCCGGCCGAGCAGCGCCCGAAGATGCTGAGCGTCATGGACTCCGTCCTGGACACCAGCTCCTCCCCCGAGCGGGCCGCGCAGATCCGCGACGACATGTTCGCCGTCATGCACACCCTCATCGCCACCAAGCGCGCCGAGCCCGGCGACGACATGACCAGCGTCCTGCTCGACGCGCGGGAGGAGGACGGCGACCGGCTCAGCGAGGAGGAGCTGATCAGCACCCTGATCCTGATGATCGGGGCGGGGTCGGAGACGGCGGTCTCGATGATCGACCACGCGGTCGTCGAGCTGCTCGCCAACCCCGGACAGCTGGCCGCGGCGCTCGCCGACCCGGCCCGCTGGGACGACGTCGTCGAGGAGACCATCCGCAAGCACCCGCCGATCATGCACCTGCCGCTCCGGTACGCCACCGCCGACATCGACCTCGGCGAGGGCGTCACCATCCGCAAGGGCGACCTGGTCCTGATCGCCTTCGGCGCGCACGGCCGCGACCCGGAGGCCAACCCCGAGCCGGACCGCTTCGACATCGACCGCGCCGACCGGCAGCACCTGGCGTTCGGGCACGGGATCCACTTCTGCCTGGGCGCCCCGCTGGCCCGGCTGGAGGGACGGGTCGCGCTGCCCGCCCTGTTCACCCGCTTCCCGGAGCTGCGCCTGGCCACCCGGGTGGAGGATCTGCCGCCGCAGCCGTCCTTCATGGGCAACGACTACCGGGAGCTGCCGGTCCTGCTGGGCCCGGCCCGCTGACCGGCCCCGCCGGGGCCCGGCCCGGGCCCCACCGGT
>NZ_JBHSBM010000009.1:102010-148980 GCF_042650625.1 Planomonospora corallina | reverse complement strand
ACGTGGACCACCGAGCGGCTCAACCGACGTGGACCAGCGGGCGGCGGGCGGGGTCCGGCTCCGCCTGCCGGAGCACCTCGCGGGTGAGCGGCGGGATGTCACCGCCGCCGAAGACCAGATAGCGCAGGAGGGCGCCGATCGGGTTGCCCTCCGCGGCCCAGTGGAAATAGACGTGCGGGGTCTTGCCCGTCTCGTCCCGCAGGTAGAGCAGGAGCGCGGCGATCGCGTTGGCGACCGTGGTGCTCTCCATGCGCAGGACGCGGAAGCCGTACCGCTCCTCGCCGATCACGCGCAGCTCGCCGGCGAACTCCGAGGCGTCGGGGACCGTCACCTCCAGGAACAGCACTCCCTCGCCGCTGCGCAGCCGGTGCAGCTCCCACGCCTCCCGGGTCTTGCCGACGTACTCGGCGCAGTCCCGCGCGTTCGGCTCGTTGGCGACCAGGTGGATCTCCCCGGCCTCGTTGACGTAGCGCCGGGCCGTGTCGTCCAGGGTGACGCGGGTGACACGCAGCTCGGTGGAACGGGTGGCCCGCGAGACCAGGGAGACGGCCACGATGAACGCGACGAAGAACGCGGCGATCACCAAGCCGTCGGGACGCTCGACGACGTTGGCGACGGCGGCGTAGGAGAACAGGGCCGTGATGGCCCCGAAGCCGGCCGTCGCCGCGGCCCGCCGCCGCTTCCACGCCGACAGGGTGACCGCGACCGCCGCCGACAGGATCAGCGCGAGCACACCGGTGGCGTAGGCGCCGCCCTGGGCCTCGACATCGGCGTCGAAGAACAGCGTGATGGCGAAGGAGACGGCGGTGAAGACCAGCACCATCGGCCGGGTGGCGCGCGACCAGTCCGGAGCCATGCCGTACCGGGGCAGGTAGCGCGGGACGATGTTGAGCAGGCCCGCGAGCGCCGAGGCTCCGGCGAACCAGAGGATCGCGATCGTGGACAGGTCATAGGCGGTGCCGAACCAGTCGCCCAGGTAGGCGTGGGCCAGGTACGCCAGGGCGCGGCCGTTGGCGCCACCGCCCTCGGCGAACTCCGCGGCGGGGATGAGCACGGTGGTGGCGACGCTGGAGGCGATCAGGAAGACGCTCATGACGAGCGCGGCGGTGGTCAGCAGCTTCTTCGTGCCCGCGATCCGCCGGGTCACGTCGCCCCTGACCAGCGGCATGACGGCCACGCCGGTCTCGAAGCCCGACAGGCCCAGGGCGAGCTTCGGCATGACGTACAGCGAGACGGCGACCATCGCGAGCGGGCTGGAGTGCTCGGCCGTCAACACGCCGTACCAGTCGGCGACCAGGCGGGGCTCGGTGAGCACGTGCTCGACCGCGACGCCCACGACGACCACGTTCAGCACAAGGTAGACGGCGACCAGCACCACGGCGACGGAGATCGCCTCGCTGAAGCCGAGCAGGAACACCCCGCCCAGGGCGGCGATCAGCACCAGCGTGACCGGCACCCGCATGTCCGCGAGGACCTCCGGCACGAACGGGTTGTGCAGCACGTGCGCGGTGGCGTCGGCCGCCGACAGGGTGATCGTCACGATGAAGGCGGTGGCCACGAAACCGAGCAGGGACAGCACCAGCAGCTTGCCGCGCCAGCCGGGCAGGAGCTTCTCCAGCATCGAGAGCGAACCCAGCCCGTGGGGGCTCTCCTCGGCCACCGCCCGGTAGGTGGGCAGCGCACCGAGCAGGGTGAGGGCCACCAGCAGCAGTGTGGCGACCGGGCTGAGCGCCCCGGCGGCCAGTGCGGCGATGCCCGGCTGGTAGCCCAGGGTGGAGAAGTAGTCCACCCCCGTCAGGCACATCACCTGCCACCAGGCGTGCCGGTGGCCGGGCGCCTCGTCGTGGTGCGGGCCGGTGGTCCTGGCGTCGGTGCGCGGCAGGCCGTGCAGCAGCCACCTGCGCAGTGCGGACTCCCGGTGCTCCCGGTGCGCGGAGCCGGTCCGCGGTGGAATCGACGTGTTCATCCTGATCCTCAGGGGGTGAACCGGTAGCCCATGCCGGGCTCGGTGATCAGGTGGGCCGGGCGGGCGGGATCGGCCTCCAGCTTCCTGCGCAGCTGCGCCATGTACTGGCGCAGGTAGTGGGTCTCCCTGGCGTAAGAGGCGCCCCACACCTCGGTGAGCATCTGGCGCTGGCTGATCAGCTTGCCCGGGTTGCGCAGCAGCAGCTCCAGCATCCGCCACTCGGTGGGGGTGAGCCGCACGTCACCGGAGATCGTCTTGGCGACCAGGTCGACCTCGTGGCCTCCGACGCGGATCCGCGTCGGCTGCGCCTCGTGCGACGAGGAGCGGCGGGTGACGGCCCGGATGCGGGCCAGGAGCTCCTCGATGTCGAACGGCTTGGTGACGTAGTCGTCGGCACCGGCGTCCAAGGCGTCGATCTTGTCCTGGCTGCCTGCCCGGCCCGAGAGCACCACGATCGGCACGGACGTCCAGCCGCGCAGGCCGTGGACCACCTCCACGCCGTCGATGTCGGGCAGGCCGAGGTCCAGCACGACCAGGTCGGGGTGGAACTGCGCGGCCTGGCGCAGGGCGGAACCGCCGTCAGCTGCCAGGGCGACCTCGTAGTGGCGGGCGGCCAGGTTGATGCGGAGCGCCCGCAGCAGTTGCGGCTCGTCGTCGACGACCAGGACGCGGGTCACCTGTCCTCCTTCGGCACGTCCCCGCGAGGGGAGAAGACCGGCATGGAAACGATCATGGTCAGGCCGCCTCCGGGTGTCTCGTCGGGAGTGAGCGTGCCGCCCATGGCCTCGGCCAGACCGCGCGCGAGCGCCAGTCCCAGGCCGACCCCGGTGTGGCCGCCGCGGTCGCCCAGCCGCTGGAAGGGCAGGAAGACCTCCTCGCGCAGCTCGCGGGGGATGCCGGGACCGCGGTCGATCACGCGGATCTCCACGCGCCCGCCGTACCTGCTGGCGGTTACCAGGACCTTGTGCTCCGGTGGGCTGTAGCGGGCCGCGTTGGCCATCACGTTGACCAGGACGCGTTCCAGCAGGGCCGGATCCGCGGCGATCTCGGGCAGGTCCAGCGGGATGTCACCCTCGACGCGGTCGCGGAGCGGGCCCAGGGCGTCGACGGAGCGCGGCACGATCTCCTCCGGCGCCACCGGGCGCAGCACCAGGCCGAGCACGCCGGCCTGCAGGCGGCTCATGTCGAGCAGGTTGGCCACCAACCGGTCCAGGCCGGTCAGCGACTCGGCGGCGGTGGCGAGCAGCTCGGCACGGTCCTGCGCCGACCAGTCGATCTCGGTGCTGCGCAGGCTGTCGACGGCCGCCTTGGCCGAGGCGAGCGGGGTGCGCAGGTCGTGGCTGACTGCGGCCAGCAGCGCGGTGCGCATCTTGTCGGCCTCGGCCAGCGGCCTGACCCGCTCGGCCTCCTGCTGCAGGCGTTCCTGGCGCAGGGCGACGGCGGCCTCGGCGGCGAACGCCTCCAGCAGCCGGCGGTCGGCGGCCTCCAGCAGCCGCCCGCGCACCGCCAGCACCAGGGAGCCGTCGATGATCACATCGGTGTCGGCGGCGTCCGGGCTGGTGCAGGGCGGGCCGCCGGAGACGGCCAGGATGCGCCATGCCTCGGGATCACCGCGATCGTCGAGGCCGGGGTCACCGGTGCGCTCCAGCAGGGTCACCGAGGTCAGTGCGAAGGTCTCCCGGAGCCGGGCGAGCAGCGACGCCAGCGCGGCCTGACCGCGCAGCACGTGCCCGGCCAGCGTGGACAGCACCTCGGCCTCGGTGCTGGCCCGGGCGGCCTCCCGGCTGCGACGGGCCGCCAGATCCACGACGGTGCTGACGGTCACCGCGACCAGCACGAAGCTGACGAGCGCGAGCAGGTTCTCCGCCCGGGCCACGACCAGAGTGCGCAGCGGCGGGGTGAAGAACCAGTTGAGCAGCGCGAAGGCACCCATGGCCGCGGTGATCGCGGGCCACCGGCCGCCCACCAGCGCCACACCGACGACCATCAGCAGGAACAGCAGGATCCTGCTGGACAGGGTCAGCCCGTCCAGCGGGATCATCGCCGCGGCCAGGGCAGGAACGCCTAGGGCGGCCAGGCACCATCCCGCGGTCCGCCGGGTGCGGGTGAGCGCCGCCCGGGAGCGCGGCGGGCGCCGCCGACCCGCGCCGGACTCCTCGTGCGGGACCATGTGCACGTCGATGGAACCGGACAGCGCCGCGGTCTCCGCACCGACGCCCGGTGCGAGCAGCCGGGCCGGCCGGCGTCGGCGCGAGGCGCCCAGCACCAGCTGAGTGGCGTTGACCCCCCGGGCGAAGTCCAGCAGCGCGCGGGGGACGTCCTCACCCACCACCTGGTGGTAGGAGCCGCCCAGGTCCTCGACCAGGGTGCGCTGGCGGGCCAGGTGGGCCGGGTCGGCGCCGGCCGGGCCGCCCGCGCGGGTGACGTGCACGGCCAGCAGACCGGCGCCCCTGGCCCGGCCGGCGATGCGGGCCGCCCGCCGGATGAGCGTGTCGCCCTCCGGGCCGCCGGTCAGCGCGACCACGACCCGTTCCCGTGCCCCCCAGGTGGTGGCGATGCCGTGTTCGGCGCGGTAGCGGTCGAGCTGCTCGTCGACCTTCCCGGCCACCCAGAGCAGCGCCAGTTCCCGCAGCGCGGTCAGGTTGCCCTCACGGAAGTAGTTCGAGAGCGCGGCGTCGATCTTCTCCGGCGGGTAGACGTTGCCGTGGGCCAACCGGCGGCGCAGCGCCTGGGGGGTCATGTCGACCAGTTCGACCTGGTCGGCCCGGCGGACGACCTCGTCGGGCACGGTCTCGTGTTGCGGCACCCCGGTGATCTGCCGCACCACGTCGCCGAGTGACTCCAGATGGTGGACGTTGACCGTGGACACGACGTCGATGCCGGCGTCCAGAATCTCCTCGACGTCCTGCCAGCGCTTGGCGTTCTTCGATCCCGGCGCGTTGGTGTGAGCCAGCTCGTCGATCAGGGCGAGCTCCGGCCGGCGGGCGATCACCGCCTCGGTGTCCAGCTCGGTGTCCGCCTCGGTGCCCCTTCCGGTACCCGCCCGGACGTCCGTCCCAGAGTCCGTCCCGGAGTCCGCCTCCGGCCCCCCGGCGACGCCCCGGCGGGCCCCCTTCCTCCGGGGGAGGACCTCCAGCCCTTCCAGCAGCTCCGCGACGCGGGCGCGGTCATGAGTCTCCACCAGGCCCACGACCACGTCCCTGCCGCGCTCCGCCGCCCGGCGCCCCTCGTCCAGCATCGCGAAGGTCTTGCCGACGCCCGGGGCCGCACCCAGGTAGACCCGCAGCCGCCCGCGTGACATGCCGATCACCGCTCAGATTCCAGAGAACGCACCGAGATCCTCCGAAAGGAGGACCGAACCCCATGAAACAGCGCCGACCGGTGTCTTCCCCGCATCTTGACGGGTTCTCTACGCCTCCGAGCGGATTGTTGACGGGATCCATACGGGCACCACCGGCTCCGGTCCGGAGTTTCCGGGCGTTGCTCCGGCGCCGGACGGTGCCGCCGGTGCGCGTGATCGTGGTTTGCTTGCCCCGTGGACGAATCACAGATCACCCGTTATCTGGAGAGACTCGGCGCGGCCCGGCCTGCGGAGCCCGACGTCCGGAGCCTGCGGGCCCTGCAGCTCGCGCACCTGCGGGCGGTGCCGTTCGAGAACCTGAGCATCCACCTCGGCGAGCCGATCACGCTCGAACCCGGGGCGCTCTTCGACAAGATCGTGAACCGCCGGCGCGGCGGCTTCTGTTACGAGCTGAACGGGTTGTTCGCCGAACTGCTGGCCGCCCTCGGATACCGGGTGACGCTGCTGGCCGCCCGGGTCTTCCACGGCACCACGCCGGGGCCGCTCTTCGACCACCTGGCGCTCCGCGTCGACCTCGACGGGCCGTGGCTGGTCGACGTCGGCTTCGGCGACTTCGCCGACGAGCCGCTCCGGCTCGACGAGCGCGCGGAGCAGAAGGACGGCGGCGGTGTCTTCCGGATCGTGCCCGCCCCGGGGGACCACGGCGACCTCGACGTCCTGCACAAGGGCGATCAGGGCTACCGGCTCACCATGCGGCCCTACGAGCTGAGGGACTTTGTCCCGACGTGCTGGTGGCAGGCGACCTCCCCGCAGTCGCACTTCACCAGGTCGACGGTCTGCTCGATGCGCACGGCGCACGGACGGACCACGATCAGCGGCGCCAAGCTGATCCGCACCGAGCACGGCGAACGCACCGAACACGTCCTGGACGAGGACGGACTCCGCTCGGCCTACCTCGACCACTTCGGGGTCGCGCTCGACCGGATCCCGGCGGCTCCCGGGAGCCGGGTCAGCTCGCGGTGAAGTTCTCGCCGACCTCGCGGTCGAGGTTGCGCAGCGCCCGGTCCAGCAGCGCGTTGACGGCCTCCTCGTCCGGCGCCTCGCCCGGTGTCCCGCCTCCGGCGGCCCGCAGGCAGACGTCGACGCGGGCGCTGCCCGCTCCGGCCTCCTCGACCTCCAGCCATCCCGAGGAGCCGGCCGGCTCCTCGGCCCGCCACTCGACGCGCAGCCGCTCCGGGACGACGGAGACCGTGCAGCGCGCCTCGCCCTCCCGGTCGCCGGCCCGCCACCGGGCCGCCACGACGTCGTCGTGGAGCGGGACGACCGAGACCTCCTCGGGGAGCCAGCGGTCGAGCCGGCTCAGATCGCTCGCGGTGCCGAACGCCACCTCGGCGAGCGCGCCCAGCACACGCGTCCCGTGGTACTCCTTCGTGACGCCCATCACGCCCTCCCGGCCGTCGCCGTACCGGGGCGCCGCCTGCCGTACGCCCCGGTCACGCCCGCCCTACCCGGGGCCGGAGCGCCCATGCGCCCGGCCGCCGGTGTGCTGGAGAATGCCCGGATGAGGATCGGCGATCTGCGCAACCTGGGGCCGAAGATCGAGGAGTGGCTGGGGCGGGTGGGCGTCCACGACGCCGAGCGGCTCGCCGAGCTGGGCCCCGTGGAGGTCTACCGGCGCCTGCAGGACGCCGCCGTCCCGGGGCTGTCGCTGAACGCCCTGTGGGCGATGGAGGGCGCGCTCACCGACACCGACTGGCGCCTCGTCCCCGCCGGGCGCAAGCAGGAGCTGCTGGCCGAGCTCGCCGGGGAATGACCCGTCTCACTCGGTGAGCGGGCCGAACTCCTTGCGGGTGTCGATCACGTCGCCGAACAGCTCCCACCGCTCGCCCTTGAAGCGCATGAGCCGCATGGACTCGATGGGGAAGCCGTCGTCCGGCCCGGTGCTCATCGTCACCCCGGGCAGCAGCATGCCGACCTCGACCTCCTTGAGATCGCGCATGGCGTCGCGCAGTCCCTCGCGGGTCGGGCACGCCGCCGCCTCCATCGTCCGGTGGAAGCTGGAGGCCGCCGCCCAGCCGAAGGCGTGGTAGGGGACGCCCGGGTCGGCGCCGGGCGCGTACTGCTTCATCTTCGCGTAGTAGAGCTTCATCTCCGGGTCGTCGGCCCACTGCGGGTCGTTGGGGTCCTTGTAGTAGGTCGCGGAGACGACGCCCTGCACGTTCTCGAAGCCCACCGGCCGCAGCACGGTCACCGAGGCGGCGACGTTGTTGACGATGTGCAGCGGGTTCCAGCCGGTGTTCTTCGCGTCGGCCGCCAGCGCCTGGGAGCCGAACTTGGGCGTGGTCACGTTGAGCAGCACGTCGGCCCCGGACTCGGCGAGGTTGCGCATCTGGGGGTCGACGCTCGGGTCGGAGACCTCGTAGCTCTGCTCGGCGACGATCCGGATCCCGCTGCCCTCGACGGCCTTCTTGAAGCCGCCGAGCAGGTCCTTGCCGAAGTCGTCGTTCTGGTAGAGCACCGCCACCGTGGCGTCCGGCCGCTCCTGCCGGAGGTACTGCGCGTAGACGCGGGCCTCGGAGACGTAGTTCGGCTGCCAGCCGATGGTCCACGGGTGCGCCGTGTCGGTGCCCCACTTCGAGGCGCCGGTCGCGACGAAGACCTGCGGCACCTTGCGCTGGTTCGCGTAGTCCCAGGTCGCCGTGGTCGAGGGGGTGCCCAGCGTCTGGAAGAGCGCGAAGACCCGCTCCTGCTCGACGAGCCTGCGGGCCTCCTCGACGGCCTTGGGCGGCTGGTAGCCGTCGTCGCGGACCAGGAACTCGACCTTGCGCCCGCCGATGCCGTTCTTCTCGGCGTTGACGTAGTCGAAGTACGCCTTGATGCCCTTGGGGATGTCCCCGTACGCGGAGGCGGGTCCCGAGAGCGGGTAGATGCCGCCCAGTTTGATGCCCGTGTCCGTGATGCCGGTGGTCTGCTGGCCCTGGCACCGCCCCTCGGCCGTCGCCGCCGGGGCGGCTCCGCTCTCCTCCCGTCCCCCGCAGGCCGCCACGGCGAGCAGCAGGGTCGTCGTGGCCGCCGTACGGCCGATGGCAGATAGCCGCATTTCCTACCCCTTCCGGAGAACCCTCCGCGCCGAGCGCGCCACGCGTCCCGCCAGACCGGCGAGGCCGGCCGGGGCGACGTACATCACCGCGATGATCAGAAGACCGAAGACGACGCCGGGGGCGGCGTCGTTGACGTCCTGGGCGATGCTCGGCACGAACATCACGAACAGCCCGCCGAGCGGCGGCCCGGCGAGCGAGCCCAGACCGCCGACGACGATGCCCGCCAGCAGGGTGATCGAGAGCGTGACCGTGAACGAGTCGGGCGAGACGAACCCGATGACCCAGGTGTAGACGGAGCCCGCCGCGCCCGCGAACAGCGCGCTCCAGGCGAAGGCGAGGGTCTTGTACCGCGACGGCCGCACGCCCATGACCTCGGCCGCGGCCTCGTCGTCCCGGAGGGCGTGCAGGGCCCGGCCGACCCTGGATCGCAGCAGGCCGCCGGCGAGCAGGAAGGCCGCCGCGGCCACGGCCAGCGCCAGGAAGTACAGCCACTGGTCCTCGGCCAGCCCCGTCCAGGCCGGCGGGACCGGCTTGCCGAGCGTCAGCCCCATGGAGCCGCCGGTCACCTGCTCGAACCGCTTGAGCAGCGGTACCAGGAAGACCGCGATGGCCAGCGTCACCAGCGCCAGGTACGGCCCGCGCAGCCGCATCGCGGGCACGCCCAGCGCCAGCCCGAGCACGAACGCCACCGCGGCGGCGACCGGCAGGGTCAGCAGGTGCGGCAGCTCCCACCGGTCGAGCATGATCGCGGTCCCGTAGGCGCCGACGGCGAAGAACGCGCCGTGGCCCAGGGAGATCTGCCCGGCGTGGCCGACGAGGAGGTTGAGGCCGAGCAGCGCCACCGCGTAGACCAGCACCATCGTGAACTGGAAGACGTGGAAGGGCGCGAGCTGGAACGGCAGGGCGCAGGCCGCCGCGAGCAGCGCCGCCGCCGTGATCCACCGCCGGTGGACGGCGGCCGGGCGCACCCGGGGCCCTCCCCGGGCGAGCGCCCCGGACCTCCTCATCCGCTCGCTCCGCCCGCTCATGCCCGCTCCACCGCCGCCCGGCCGAACAGTCCCTGCGGCCGCAGCAGCAGGACCACCAGGATGACGGCCAGCGGCACGCCGACCTTGAGGTCGGAGCCGATGACGTCGACGTACGCGCCGGCGAGCGTCTCGGCGACGCCGACGACCAGGCCGCCCGCCACCGCGCCGGCCGGGCTGTCGAACCCGCCGAGGGTCGCGGCGGCGAAGGCGTAGATCAGGACGCCGCCCATCATGTTGGGCTCCAGGAAGAGCAGCGGGGCCACCAGGACGCCGGAGACCGCGCCGACGGTGGCGGCGAGCCCCCAGCCGAGCGCGAGCGTCCAGCCCACCCGGATGCCGACGAGCCGGGCGGAGACGGGGTCGGCCGCCACGGCGCGCATGCCCAGCCCGATCCTGGTGTGCTGGAAGAGCAGGTACAGCAGGACCATGACCGTGCCGACCACGGCGAGCACGCCCAGCGTCGAGTGGCTCACGCTGATCCCGGCGGCCTCGACCGCGCCGCCGGGGAACGGGTTGGGGAAGTCCTTGATGAGGAAGGACCAGATCCACCCGGCGGCGGCGTTGACGAAGATGAACAGCCCCACGGTGACGATCACCACGGTCAGGTGGGAGGCGCCCTCCACGGGGCGGATGACGACCCGCTCGATCAGCGTCCCGCCGGCGAACGACACCGCCAGCGTCAGCGGCAGGGCCGCCCAGAACGGCAGGCCCGCGGCCGTGAACTGCCAGGCGACGTAGGTGGAGAACATCGCCAGCTCGCCCTGGGCGAAGTTGACGATCCCGGTGAACCGGTAGATCAGCACCAGGGCCAGGGCGAGGCCGGCGTAGATCGCGCCCGCGCCGAGTCCCTCGACGACCTGCTGCAGGAACCCCGTCATGGCGCTAGATCCGGTATCCGAGATAGGACCGGGCGACCTGCTCGTCCGCCCGGATGCGCTCCGCCGGTCCCGACAGGACGATCCGGCCGCTCTCCAGGACGTGCGCCTGGCCGGCGACGCCGAGGGCGAGGTGGGCGTTCTGCTCGACGACGACCACGGTGGTCCGCTCCTCCTCGTTGATCGTCCGCACGATGCGGAACAGCTCCTCGGTGACCATGGGGGCGAGCCCGAGGGACGGCTCGTCCAGCAGCAGCAGGCGGGGCCGGAGCATGAGCGCCCGGCCGATCGCCAGCATCTGCTGCTCGCCGCCGCTGAGGCTGCCGGCCGCCTGCCGCATCCGCGCCCGCAGCACCGGGAAGTAGGCGCAGACGCGCTCCAGGTCGGCCTCGACCGCGGCGCGTCCCCGGCGCCGCCCCGAGCGGGTGAAGGCCCCCAGCCGCAGGTTCTCCTCGACGGTCAGCGGCATGAACGTGCCGCGCCCCTCGGGGACGTGCGCGACCCCCTGCCGGGCGAGCGCGTCCGGCGGGCGCCGGGTCAGGTCCATCCCGTCGAGCCGGACGCCGCCGCGGACCCGGACCATGCCCGACAGGGCCCGCAGCAGGGTCGTCTTGCCCGCGCCGTTGGGCCCGAGGATGGCGCAGATCTCCCCCCGGCCCACGGCCAGGTCCACCCCGTGCAGCACCCGGGCGTCCCCGTAGCCGGCGTGCAGGTCCGTGACCTCCAGGAAGGCGCCGGAGGCGCTCATCCGGCCTCCCCTCCCTGCGGTCCTCCCGGCGGCCCGGGGTCCGCCGTCCCCAGGTAGGCCTCCATGACGGCGGGGTCGCGCTGGACCTCCTCCGGCGGCCCCTCGGCGATCTTCCGGCCGAAGTTCAGGCAGACGACCCGGTCGCAGGTGCCCATGACGAAGCCCATGTGGTGCTCGACCACGACCACCGTCACGTCGAACTCCTCGCGGATCCCGCGCAGGGTGCCGGCGAACTCCCCGACCTCGGCGGAGTTGAGCCCGTTGACGGGTTCGTCGAGCAGCAGCAGTCTGGGGCGGGCGGCCAGCGCGCGGGCCAGCTCCACCCGTTTGAGCGTGCCGAACGGCAGGCCGGTCGCCGGGTGGTCCGCGACGCCGGTCAGCGCCAGCCGGTCCAGCACGTCGTCCGCCTCGGCGCGGAGCCGGGCCTCCTCGCGGCGGACCCGGGGCAGCCGGAGCGAGGCGGCCAGGAAGCCCGCCCCGCCTCGGTGGTGCGCGCCGGTCAGCACGTTGTCCCGGACCGACATGCGGGGGAACAGGCCGAGGTTCTGGAAGGTCCGGGCGATGCCCGCCTCCGCGATCGCGTGCGGCGGCACGGCCAGCAGGTCCCTTCCCTCGTAGCGGACCCGCCCCGCGTCGGCGCCGTGGCGCCGGGTCAGGCAGTTGAACAGGGTCGTCTTGCCCGCGCCGTTCGGCCCGATGAGGCCCACCATCTCACCGCGCGCCACCGAGAAGCCCACGCCGTCCAGCGCGGTGATGCCCCCGAAGCGGACGGTCAGCCCGTGTACCTCCAGCATCCGTCCTCCTGGCGGGGCAAGCGGAAGAACAATGTTCTGAGGTTGTGGTCAGCGTAGGTTCCGCTCCCGGGGACCGCATTGGGCACGGCGCCCCAACCTTGCGCCGGGGATGTTGTCCACGGCGCACAGCACCGGTGTCAGACCGGTGACGAATCGTTGACCACCCGACTACGAAAAGGGATCATCCCGACATGGCACGTGGTTTCAGCGTGGCAGCCGGACCCGCCACAGGAACAGGACCCGTCACGGGAACGGGACCCGGTGCGGGAACGCTCACCGCCGCGGAGGCCGTCCGCGCCGAACGCGCGCGCATCCTCGCCGAGCTCGCCGCCGACGTGGACCGGCTGGCCGCCGTCGCGGTCGGGACGATGCGCGCCGAGATCCCCGCCTACGCCGCGCTGGACGAGGAGTTCCACACCGACGTGCGGGACCAGGTGGCCCGGCACTACCACAGCAAGCTGGCCGTGCTGCTCGCCGACCGGACCGTGACCCCGGAGGACGTCGCCTTCACCCGCCGGGCGGCGCGGCGGCGCGCCCGGGCCGGGGTGGCCCTGGCCGACTACATCAACGCCTTCCGCGTCGGCCAGCAGGTCTTCTGGGAGTCGGTGCTCGAGCGCGCCGGCCGCTCACCCGCCGGTCACGACGCCGCGCTCTCGCTGGCGGGCCCCCTGATGCGCTACTGCGACTTCGCCAGCACGCACGCGGCCAACGCGTACATGGAGTTCCAGCAGTACGCCGCGGCCGAGGCGGTGCGCGAGGGCAGGGACCTGCTGGAGACCCTGCTGGCCGGGGAGACGCCCGCCCGCGGCCGGCGGCTCGCCGCGGCCCGCGCGCACGGCCTCGCCCCCGGGGGCCGCACGCCGCTGCTCGTGGTGGTCGCGGTCCTGTCCCCCCGGTTCCCGGGCTCCTGCGGCCAGGCCGCGCGGAGCGGGCCGGACCCCGGGTCCTCGTGGAGCGGGCCGGGCATCGGGTCCTGCGGCCAGGCCGTGCCGAGCGGGCCGGACCGCGGGGCCGACGCCCGGCACGCGACGTGCGCGGCGATCGCCCGGGCCTGGGGGAACGGCGTGCGGACGCTCGCGGTCGTACGGCAGGCGGAGATCGTGGCCGTCCCCGTGCTCGGCCCCGGCGGCGACCCCGGGGAGCTGTGCGACCGGCTGGCGGCGGTGCGGGAGAACCTGCTCTGCGAGGAGATCGCCCTGGCGGTGGGGGTGAGCACCGTGGTCTCCGGCCCCTCCCGGATCCCGCAGGCCTACCGGGAGGCCCGCACCGCGCTGGAGTTCCTCCCCGAGGGAGGAGGGGTGGCGGCGCTGCCCATGGTCACGCCCTTCCAGTATCTGGCGCTGCGGGCGGACGAGACCGCCCGGCGCCTGGTGGACCCGCGGGTCTCCGCGCTCCTGGCCGAGGACCGGGTGCGCGGCGGCGGGCTCACCGACACGATCCGGGCCTTCGCCGCCGCCGACCTGAACCTGCGCGCCGCCGCGGAGCGCATGCGGATCCACCCCAACACCGCCCACTACCGCCTGCGCCGGATCCGCGAGCGCACCGGGCGCGACCTGCGCCGGATCGACGACCTGGTCGACCTGCTCGTCGCGATCGCGCTGCACGACCCGCCGCCACCGCAGCGGGAGACCGCCGTCAGGCGCGGCTGAGCGCGTCCCGGCTCACCGGCCGGTCCACCCGGCGGCCCCGTCCGCTCACCGGGCGGCCCGCTCGTCCGCCCGCTCCGCCGGGACCGGGCCGTCGCCGGGCAGGGTGACGGTGAAGCGGCTGCCGGGATCGGCCGGGGCGTAGGAGACCGCGCCGCCGTGCGCGCGGGCCAGCTCCTGGGTGATCCACAGGCCGAGGCCGACCGAGTCGGGGCTGGTGTCGGCGCTGCTGAACCGGGAGAAGAGCATCTCCCGCTTGTCCTCGGGCACGCCGGAACCGTGGTCGCGCACGCAGACGGAGACCGCGCGCCCCTGGCGCCGGGCGCTGATGACGATCGGCGGCGCGCCGTGCCGGATGGAGTTGGTGGCGAGGTTGACGAGGATCTGCTCCAGCCGCTCCGGGTCGGCGCGCACGGTCAGCCCCTCGGGGACCTCCACGGCGACCGGGGCGTTCAGGTAGCCGGCGATCTCCTCCGCCAGGGAGCGCACGTCGACGGTCTCCAGGTCGAGCCGGAGGCCGCCGGCGTCGACCCGGTCGGCGTCCAGCAGGCCGGCCGCCAGCCGCCGGATCCGGTTCACCTGCCGCAGCGCCGTGGCGGCGATCGCCTCCCGGCGGGCCGGCGGCAGGTCGTCCTCGCCGTCGGCCAGGCACTCCACGGCGAACTGCACCGACGTCAGCGGGGAGCGCACGTCGTGGGCCAGGGTCGCGGTCAGCGCGGCCCGCCAGCGCTCCATCCGGCGGACCTCCTCGCGGGCGCGGCGGTGGTAGGCGACCTGCCGGGCGATCAGCACGCCCACGCCCGCCGACATGCAGACGAACAGCGCCGCGCTGGCGAGCATGACGGGGGTCTGGCCCACGGCGATCCGCGGCGGCAGGTAGACCAGCAGCAGGAACGGGCCCAGCGCCAGCGCCGTCCGAGCCGTGTAGTGCAGTCCCGCCCAGGCCGCCAGCAGCATCAGGAAGGGCGCCGTGCCGACGCCGTACCCCGCGAACGCCCACGCGCAGGCGCACAACACCCCGAGCAGGGGGACGCACAGCACCAGCGGCGCGCGGGGACCGTACCGGGGCCAGGGGGACCACCACGCCACCGCGGCCAGCCCCGCGGAGACCGCGCCGACCGCCGGGAGCGCCCACCGCCGCCCGTCCGGCGAGAGCAGCGATTCCGCCAGGGAGAGGACGGCGAGCAGCGCGCACATCATCGCCAGCTGCCGTGCGGCGTGTTCAGGTCCTTCACCGAGCACGAGTCGTCGTCCGGGCATCACCACTCCCCTGCGCCGGATGCCACGAGCCCTCTTCGGCGGGTGCCACCGGCGTTCGGATTGACCGCAAGTGACGGACAACAGACGATCTGTGATCGTCTATTCCCTTACGCCCGCTCGACGACCGCGACGCCGCCGGCCGGTACGGTCACCGTCCCCGCGGCCGGGCCGGCGCCGAGCAGCGCGGCCCCCTCGATCCCCTCCACCGCGACCGGCGCGTCGCCGTGGTTGAGGAGGAAGAGGAAGGCGCCCCGCCGGACGAGCTCCAGGGTGTCGGGCAGGCCCGCCGGCCGGGACACCCCCGCCCGGTCGAGCACCGGCGCGAGCAGGGCCCGCAGGTCGTCCCCGTTCCTCCCGGCCGCGTCCGGGGCCGGGTCCAGGGCCGTCGCGACGTACCAGGCGGTGCCCGCGCCCAGCTCGTGGCGGGTCACCGCCGGGTGCCCGGCGTCGGGGCCGGTGGCGAAGCTCCGCACGGCCCGCGCCCCGGCGAGCCGGACCCGCTCGGACCAGATCCGGCCGCTCGCCCCCGGGCCGTCGAGGGCGACGGTCCCGTTCTCGGGCAGCGGGTGGAACTCCTCGACCCACAGGCCCAGTACGTCCCGCAGCGCGCCGGGGTACGGCCCCGGGTGGACGTTGTCGCAGGCGTCGACGATGCCGGAGAAGTAGGAGACGAGCAGGTGCCCGCCGGACTCGACGTAGCGGTGCAGGTTCTTGGCCGCCTCCCCGGTCAGCAGGTAGGAGCTGGGCGCGACGACCAGCCGGTAACGCGAGAGGTCGGCGTCGGGGTGGACGAAGTCGACGGTGACGTGCTCGCGCCAGAGCGCCTCGTAGTACGCCTCGATCCGCTCGCGGAAGCGCAGGTCCACCGAGGGCCGCCACTCCAGCTCCAGCGCCCAGTAGGACTCCCAGTCCCACACGAGCGCCACCTCGGCCTCGACCCGGGAGCCCCGGACGCCGGACAGGGCGGCCAGGTCGGCGCCCAGGCCCACCACGTCCCGCCAGACGCCGGAGTCGGTCCCGGCGTGCGGGACCATCGCCGAGTGGAACTTCTCGGCCCCGTGCCGGGAGGCCCGCCACTGGAAGAACATGACCGCGTCGGAGCCCCGGGCGACGTGCGCGAGGCTGTTGCGCCGCATCTCGCCGGGGCGTTTGGCGAGGTTGCGCGGCTGCCAGTTGACCGCGCCGGTGGAGTGCTCCATCAGCATCCACGGCTCCCCCGCGGCCACCGCGCGGGTGAGGTCGGCGGCCATCGCCAGCTCGATGTGGTTGTCGGCCCTGGCGGCGTCCAGGTAGTGGTCGTTGGAGACGACGTCCACCTCGCCGGCCCAGCGCCAGTAGTCCATCGGCTTGCAGTTGGGGATCATGAAATTGGTGGTGACCGGCCGGTCGCTGTGCCGGCGGATGGCCTCGCGCTCGCGGCGGAAGCACGCCAGGTGCTCCTCGACGGAGAAGCGCGCGTAGTCCAGCCTCAGGGCGGTGAGCTGGCCGGGCGGGGCGACGCCGGGCGGCTCGACCTCCTCGAAGGAGCCGTAGGTCAGGCCCCAGAAGGTGGTCCCCCAGGCGGCGTTCAGCGTGTCCACGTCGCCGTACCGCTCCCGCAGCCAGGCGCGGAACGCCTCGGCGGAGGCCCGGCAGTGGCACTCGGCGTTGGCCCAGCCGTACTCGTTGTGCACGTGCCACATGGCCACCGCCGGGTGGTCGCCGTACCGGGCGGCGAGCTTGCCGGCGATCCGGGTGGAGGCGGCGGCGTAGGCCGGGGAGCTGGGGCAGAAGCCGTGCCGGGAGCCGCCCGCGACGACGCGCCCGGAGGCGTCGACGAGGCGGCTGCCGGGGTGGCGGTTGCGGAACCAGACCGGCGGCGAGGCGGTGGGGGTCGCCAGGTTGACCATGATCCCGGCGGAGTGCAGCAGGCCGATGATCCGGTCCAGCCGGTCGAAGTCGTAGACGCCCTCGGCGGGCTCGATCAGCCCCCAGTTGAAGATCCCGAGACTGACGAGGTTCACGCCGGCCTCGCGCATGAGGCGGACGTCCTCGTGCCAGACCTCCTGCGGCCACTGCTCGGGGTTGTAGTCCCCGCCGTAGGCGATGCCCTCCGGCAGGGCGGGATATCCGGGCACGTCTCCCCCTCGAATCCAGTCTGTGAACGTGCACAGTAGACCATTACCTCCGCCTTCCGGAAAGCCCTCCCGTCATCCCGCAGGTAGAAAGCGACAGTTAACAAGAACGTAACGGGCATTGACAGCGGGGATGCCGGAATTTGAGTCTGTGAACGTTCACAGAGACACGGCTTCTCGCCCCTCCCGACCCCCCGCCCCGGAGGAACGTATGCGCACACACCGGCTCACGGCGGCAGCCGCCGCGGCCCTCGCCGCCGCCCTGGCCGCAGGATGCTCGGCCGGTTCCGGCGCCGCGCCGGAACCGGACGCCGCCGCGCAGGGCTCGGCCCCCGCCGGGCCGGTCAAGCTCACCTACTGGACCTGGGCCCCCAACATGGACAAGATCGTCAAGGTCTGGAACGACGCGAACCCCGCCATCCAGGTCACGGTCAGCAAGCAGGCCGGCGGGGACGACGCCGCCGCCAAGTTCCTCACCGCCGCCAAGGCGGGCAACCCGCCGGACCTGGTCCAGGCCGAGTACCAGATGCTGCCGTCCTTCGTCGCCTCCGACGCGGTGGCCGACCTGTCCGCCGAGGCCGGGCAGGCCAGGGCCGCCTTCAGCGAGGGCACCTGGGGCCAGGTCACCCTCGGCACCGAGGGCGTCTACGCGATCCCGCAGGACAGCGGGCCGATGATGCTCTACTACCGCCAGGACCTGTTCGACAAGTACGGCATCGAGGTGCCCCGGACCTGGGACGAGTACGCCGAGGCCGCGCGCGCCCTGCGGAAGAAGGACCCGGAGGTCTACCTCGGCACCTTCTCCAGCAAGGACCCCGGCTCCTTCGCCGGTCTCGCCCAGCAGGCCGGCGCCCGGTGGTGGTCGATCAGCGGCGACGCCTGGAAGGTCGCCGTCGACGACCCCGCCACCGTCAAGGTCGCCGACTACTGGGGCGGCCTGGTGAAGGAGGGCGTCATCGACGACCAGCCGTACTTCACCCCCGAGTGGAACAAGGCCCTCAACGACGGCACCCTGCTGACCTGGCCCTCGGCCGTCTGGGGCCCCGGCGTGCTGTCCAGCAACGCCCCCAAGGGCAAGGGCAGGTGGGCCATCGCCCCGCTGCCGCAGTGGAGCGAGAGCGAGAACTACAGCGGCTTCTGGGGCGGCTCCTCCACCGCGGTCGCCGCGAAGTCGCCCAACAGGGCCGCGGCCGTGAAGTTCGCCACCTGGCTGAACACCGACCCGCAGGCGCTGGACCTCCTGATCGAGGAGGCCGCCGTCTACCCCGCCGCCACCAAGGGCGGCGAGCTGCTCACCGAGGCCCCCGAGTACTTCTCCAACCAGCCCGGCTTCTGGCAGCAGGCCGCGGCGGTCTCCGCCACCGCGCGGGGCTTCACCTTCGGGCCCAACGTCAACGTGACCTACGACGCCTTCAAGAACGCCTTCGACAAGGCGGTCCAGGACAGGTCCTCCTTCGCCGACGCCGTCCGGAAGATGCAGGACGCCACGGTCGCCGACATGCAGAAGTCCGGGTTCCAGCTCGCGCCATGAGAACCCGACGCCGCGGCGGCGCCCCCTCGGGCGCCGCCCCCTACCTCTTCCTCCTGCCGGCCCTGGTGCTGTTCACCCTCTTCATGGCCGTCCCGATCTGCTACACGGTCTACCTCAGCCTGCGGCGGACCAAGGTCTCCGGCCTGGGCCTGGGCAGAGGGGCGCGCACCGAGGTCTTCGCCGGCCTCGACAACTACGCCGCCGCGATCGGCGACGGGGAGCTGTGGGCCGGCTGGCTGCGGGTCCTCGGCTACGGCCTGATGGTGCTCTTCGTCATGCTCGGGCTCGCCCTGCTCTTCGCGCTGCTGCTGGACTCGGCCCACGTGCGGCTCGCGCGGTTCTCCCGAATCTCGATCTTCCTGCCGTACGCGGTGCCCGGGGTGGCCGCCAGCCTGCTGTGGGGCTTCCTCTACCTGCCCAGCCTCAGCCCGATCCGCCAGGTGCTCGACGTCGACCTGCTGGGCGCCGGGACCGTCACCTTCTCCATGGCGAACGTGGCCGTCTGGGGCGGCACCGGCTTCAACATGCTGGTGCTCTACACCACCCTGCGGGCCGTCCCGCGCACCTACTACGAGGCCGCCCGCCTCGACGGGGCGGGCGAGCTCCAGATCGCGCTCCGCATCAAGATCCCGATCCTGATGCCCGCGATCATCCTGACCACGGTGTTCTCCGTCATCGCCACCGTCCAGGTCTTCACCGAGCCCACCACGCTCCGCCCGCTCACCAACACGATCAGCTCGACCTGGAGCCCCCTGATGAAGGTCTACCGCGACGCGTTCGTCACCGGCGACCTGTACTCGGCCGCCGCCACCTCGATCGTCATCGCCGGGATCTCCCTCGTGCTCTCGTTCGGCTTCCTGCGCGTCGTGCGCGAGCGCGCCTTCGGGGAGGGCTGATGGCCACCGCGACCCCGCCCACCGCGACCCCGGCGGCCCGGCCCGCCGCGGGCCACCGCGCGGCCCCGCGGCGGCGCCGGCCGATCGGCGCCGTCCCGACGGTGATCCTGCTGCTCGGCGCGCTCTACTGCCTGTTCCCGGTCAGCTGGGTGGTGGTGGCGGCCACCAAGTCCAAGGCGGAGCTGTTCTCCACCGCGGCCTTCGCCCCCGGGACCGGGCTGCTGTCCAACCTGGCCGACCTGGCCGGCTACCGGGACGGCGTCTTCTGGCTGTGGATGCTGAACACCCTGCTGTACGCAGGCGGCGGCGCGCTGCTGTCCACCGCGGTCTCGGCTGTCTCCGGCTACGCGCTGGCGAAGTACCGCTTCCGCGGCCGGAACCTGATCTTCAACCTGCTGATCGGCGGCATCCTGGTGCCCTCCGTGGTCCTGGCCGTCCCCCAGTACCTGCTGCTGTCGGAGGTCGGGCTCGCGGACACCTACTGGTCGGTCCTGCTCCCGCAGATCCTCCACCCCTACAGCATCTATCTGGCGCGCATCTACGCCACCGCGGCCATCCCCGACGCGCTGCTGGAGGCCGGGCGCATCGACGGGGCCGGCCACTTCCTGCTGCTGCGCAGGGTGGCGCTGCCGCTCATGCTGCCCGGCATGGTGACCATCTTCCTGTTCCAGTTCGTCGCGATCTGGAACAACTTCCTGCTCCCCTTCATCATGCTCGGCGACGACCAGAAGTTCCCGCTGACCGTCGGCCTCTACACGATGCTCGCCGCCGGGGCCAACCAGCCCTCGCTGTTCAACCTGATCCTCACCGGCGCGCTCGTCTCGCTCGTCCCGCTGATCGCGCTCTTCCTGACGATGCAGCGCTACTGGCGCACGGACCTGTCCGACGGAGCCGTGAAGTAGGTGAAGCGGGAAAGGATCTCCGGACGGAACAATGGGGGCATGAAACGCCCCACCATCCACGATGTCGCGGCGGCGGCGGGAGTGTCCCGGGGCACGGTGTCCCGGCTGCTCAACGGCGACCGGTACGTCAGCACCACCGCCCGGATCGCGATCGAGCGCGCCATCGCCGAGACCGGCTACGTCGTCAACCGCAACGCCCGCAGCCTGGTGACCCAGCGCACCGGATCGGTCGTGATGGTGCTCTCCGAGCCGCACGAGAAGCTGTTCGAGGACCCCAACTACAGCGTGATGATCCGCACCGCCGTACGCATGCTGGCGGAGCGGGACATGTCGCTGGTCATGATGGTCGCGGGCGACGACGGCGACCGCGACCGGGTGATCCGCTACGTGCGGGGCGGGCACGCCGACGGCGTCCTCCTGCTCTCCACCCACGCGGGCGACCGCATGGTGGACGCGCTGGTGGACACCGGCGTCCCGGCCGTGGCGCAGGGCGCGGTCATCGGCCGGGAGAACGTCATCCCCTACGCCGCGGCCGACGACCGCGAGGGCGCCCGGCAGATGACCCGCTACCTGGTGGAGCAGGGCCGCAAGAAGATCGCGACCGTCACCGGGCCGATGGACACCCCCGGCGGCATCCAGCGCCTGGAGGGCTTCACCGACGTGCTCGGCCGCAAGGCGTCCAAGAAGCTGATCGAGCACGGCGACTGGACCCAGCTGAGCGGGGAGAGCGCCATGGCCCGGCTCCTGGAGCGGGTCCCCGACCTCGACGCCGTCTTCGTCGCCTCCGACCTGATGGCGGCCGGCGCCCTGTCCACGCTCCGGATGGCCGGGCGCCGGGTCCCGCAGGACGTGGCGGTGGGCGGCTTCGACGACTCCTCGGTGGCCGCCACCACCCACCCCCCGCTCACCACGGTCCGGCAGCCGCTGGCCCGGGTGGCGGAGGAGACCGTACGGCTGCTGCTCGCCCTCATCGACGGCGAGCGGCCGGAGAGCCCGGTGATCCTCCCCACCACCCTCGTCGTCCGCGACTCGGCGTGACCTTCCCTTCCCGGTGGAGGAGCCGGCCCGCGGGTGCCGCGCGGGACCTGTTGGATTCGATGTACGCGACAGCGCGGGGATCGCGCACACGCTCGGGTCCCAGTCTGTCCACCAGGGATGCGGAGGCTGAACCGGAAGGGGTGAAGCCAGGCGGCTCATAGGGTGATCAGCCACTGCGGACCTTCATGTTCACAGGCAGGGGCCATGATGACCGCATGGCGGAGAACGGGATCATCGAGCACACTCCGGAGGAGGCCGCCGCCCCGGCCACCAGAATCTGCACTGCCCCGGGCACGTGGCTCGAGTGACCTCCGTGGTCGCGAAGGCGGAGTTCCCGCGGATGGTACGGCTGCGCTTTCCGCTTCTGGCTCCGATACCGCCCTGGTTAGACTCGATGCATGAGCGTGATGCGTGAGGAGCTCCACCATCTGGTGGACCGGTTGCCCGAGGAGAAGGTGGCTCCCCTGCTCCGCCTGGTCCGGGAGCAATTGGACGAACAGCCCGTGGTCCGTGACCTGCCGTTCATCGGCATGCTGGAGGCGGAACCGGATTTCGCCGAACGCGCTGAGGAGATCCTCCGCTCGGAGGACAATCCTCCTTTGTGATCGTCATTGACTCAGGCCCCCTCGTCGCGGCGGTCAACAGCCGGGACAATCATCACGATGCCTGTGCCCGGCTTCTCCGGACCCATCCGGGGCCGTTGCTCGTCCCAGCGACAGTACTCACCGAGGTCTGCCAGCTTGTCGAGAAACGACAGGGAAGCAAGGCGGAGGCGGCGTTCCTCGGTTCCTTCGGCTCAGGCCTGACGCTCGTGGATCTGACCAGCGAAGACCTGACCCGTATGGGCGTCCTAGTGGAAAGGTATGCGAGCCTCCCGCTCGGTGCGGTCGACGCGTCTGTGGTCGCGATCTCCGAACGCCTGGGCATCACCGAAGTGGCGACACTGGACCGGCGTCACTTCACCGTTGTCCGTCCCCGTCACAGGGGTGCCTTCCTCCTGCTACCCGAGAAGCTCTGACCCGCGTACAAGCCCTCAGTCCATCGGTTGGGCTGTCATCGCGGCCGGTCTGCAGCCGGCCGCAAGCGGGAGGCAAGCGGGGGGTGCGAGGGTCGGGGCGTGACCTCCACCGCGCCGCTTCTCTCCGACCTGTTCGACCCCGCCCTCCTGCGCACCGCGATCGAGCGCGGCCTCGTCCGCGAGCAGGCCCACCCGGAGCTGCCGCTGCGCATCCTCAACTACACCGACAAGGCCCAGGCCGAGCAGGCGTGGGACGAGGCCACCCTCACCTGCCGCGGCCTGGTCGTCGACGACGGCGGCCGGGTGGCGGCCCGCCCGTTCCGGAAGTTCTTCAACCACGGCGACCCGAACGCCGGGCCGCTCGACCTGTCGGCGAAGGTCACCGTCCTCGACAAGCTCGACGGCTCCCTGGGGATCGCCTACCCGGTCCCCGGCGGGTTCGCGCTGGCCACCCGGGGGTCGTTCACCTCCGAGCAGGCGCGCCACGGCACGGAGCTGCTGCGCACGCGTCACGCCGGCTTCGTCCCACCGGAGGGCGTCACCGCGCTGTTCGAGATCGTCTGCCCGGGCACCCGGAACGTCTGCGACTACGGCGAGACCGACGACCTGTTCCTCCTCGGCGGCGTGCGCGTCGCCGACGGGACGGTCCTCGCCCCGGCCGAGATCCCCGGCTGGGAGGGGCCGGTCGCCGCCTCCTTCGACCTGCCGACCCTCGCCGACGCGCTCGCCGCCCCGCCCCGGCCCGGCGCCGAGGGCCTGGTCGTCCGGCTGACGGACTCCGGGCGGATGCTGAAGATCAAGCAGGCGGACTATCTCGCCCTGCACCGGGTGCTGTCCGGGCTCAACGCCCGCGTCGTCTGGGAGCGCCTGGGCGCCGGCCGTACGGTGGCCGGGATCTGCGAGGGCCTGCCCGACGAGTTCCACGGCTGGGTCCGCGACCTGGCGGAGCGGCTGCGCGCCGAGGCGGAGCGGATCGAGGAGGGCGCGCGCCGGGAGCACGGGCGGATCCTGGCCGGGCTCCCGGAGGGCTGGGGCCGGAGCGAGTACGCCCGGGCGGCCGCCGCCTCCCCGTTCCGGCAGTGGCTCTTCCCGCTGCTCGACGGCAGGGACCCGCGCCCCGGCATCTGGCGCTCGCTCCGGCCTGCCGGGGACGAGCGGCCCGTCGGGCTTCCGGGCGGCGACGCGTAGGGGACGTGTAGGGGGTGACGCGTCACGGGACGGGGAGCGGAACGTCCCGTCTCCGGGACGGGGAGCGGACCGGGCCTCTCCCGCGGCGGGGCAGGGACCGGCGGGGACCGGCGGGGATCACTGCCCGGCGAACCAGCCGGGCACGTCGAGGCGGAAGACGTCCGGCGGCGTCGCCCCGCGCAGGCCGGCCTCCAGGGCGCAGGCGCTCACCATGCTCGGCGCCCGGCATGCCCGTGGTCACCGCCCGAGGCCTCAGAACAGGCCGAGGTGATCGATCACCTTGCGAGCCGCTTCGATGATGGAACCCGCCATGTCCAATGCCTCTTCGGCTTCCTCCTGTTCCACGGACTCGTCAGGAAAGATCGGATACTCGAGTTCGTTCCTACGCCGTCGCATGACACCGAAGGGTTCGAATGCGGAACCGAACTGGCGGCTCACTGCCTGCTGGACCGCGTAGTGGCCGCCGGTCGTGGTGGCGCGCAGCCCTTGCTGAGCCAGGAGTCCCGCGCAGGCGAATCTGGCGGCGTCGTAGGCGAGGGTGTAGGCCGAGTTCGGATCGGACTCCACCAGCTCCCGCGCACTCGCCAGGACGACTCCGGCCTTTTCCAGCCAGCCTGCTCCATCGGTGGCATCGCCCTGGACACGCTGAAGTTCCCTGGCGGAGAGCATGCGCTCGATATCGGCCTCGCCGCGCGTCCACCGCATCATCGGTCACGTTCCTTCCGCTCGGCTCCGGCCGAGGTGAGGTCGATCGTGGGACTCGCCTTGATCTGGCGGATCAGGGCGTCGGACGCCGCCTGCCAGCGTCGCGGGGAGGCGAGAACCGGATTGACCGGCATGCCGATGCGCACCTGGGCGCGATCGGCTGCGGCGTAGACCTCGGCGCGGTCCACGTCTCCGACCACCAGCACGTCGATGTCATGGGGCGGGGGTCCCGGCTCACCGTGGTGACGGGCCGCCCAGGAACCGAAGACGAGGAGAAGGTCGGTTTCCGGGATGGAACCGAACTCCTCGGCGATGACCACCTCCGGACCGTAGAGGTAGCCGAGTATCTCCGCCAGGGGTTTCGCGATGGGGTGGCTCTGATCGATGCCCAGCACCCGTGACCGGCCGATCACTGTGACGGTCAGAAGCCCGGCTTCTTCCAGGCGGCGGACTTCCGGATGAAGACCGGACACACTGACTCCCAGTTCCCGGGCGAGGGAGGTGAGCGTCCACGTCCGGTCGGCACGGAGAGAGAGTGCCGCCAGAAGCCTCGCCTGCGTCTCGGTGCGGAAGATGGGGACCACCCGAGACCCGACACTTCGCATTTAGCGAAGATATATTCGCGATCTCCGAAGTGTCAACTCATCGTATCCGGCCGGTCACCAAGGGCCTCGGCGGGCCGATCGTCGTGGACGACGAACTCCGAGCCCGATCCGTCGGCGTTGATCCACAGCACCCACATGTGCGGGCGATCAGCGCCCGAGGTGCTGCCCATCGGTCACTGCCCGGCGAACCAGCCGGGCACGTCGAGGCGGAAGACGTCCGGCGGCGTCACCTTGCGCAGGTCGGCCTCCAGGGCGCGCAGGCGCTCCTCGCCCAGCTCGCCGGCCCAGCGGCGGCGCAGGTCGTCGAAGATGCGGGCCGAGCGCTCCAGCACGTCGAACCCGCGCGCGGTGAGCCGCACGATCTTGCGCCGCGTGTCGCGGGGGTCGGTGGCGCGCTCGACGTAGCCGAGGCGCTCCAGCGTCTCGACGGTCTTGCCCGCCGCCTGCTTGGAGACCCCGAGCGTACGGCCCAGCTCCACGGCGGTGTCCCCGCCGCGCATGATCGCCTGGAGCACGAACCCGTGCATGGGGCGCGCGTCGGGGTGCCCCTGCCGGGCGAGCTCGGCGTGCAGCTCGTCGATGAGGACACGGAAGGCGAGGAAGAGCCGGAGCGGCAGCTCGAAGCCGGGCGGATCACTTGACACGATAGACAACCTGATTGACTATATGGACAACGACGTTGACCATCTTAGGAGACGCGACCATGCCTGTCATCCGTGCCGCCGAGGCCCGCCGTACCGCCACGCCCAACGCCGCCATGACCACCTTCGCCTCGCCCACCCTGGGCGGCGCCGGGCAGGTCCTGTGGCGCGTGGACATGGAGCCGGGGCGCCAGGGCCCCCCGCACGCCTTCGAGACCGAGCAGATCTGGACCCTGCTGGAGGGCGGCGCCACCGTCGACCTGGACGGAGAGAAGATCGACCTCTCCGCCGGCGACACCGTCGTCATGCCGGCGGACGTGCCCCGGCAGGTGTCCGCCGACGCGCGGACCGGGTTCACCGCCATCGTCACCGCGCCCCCGGGCGGCCGGGCCTACAACCCGGACGGCGTCACGGCCGGCGCGTGCGAGCTGGCCCCCAGGGACGACGAGCGGGTCCTGCCGCCCTGGATCAGGTGAGGGAGGTGCAGAGGCGGGGGACCGCGACGCCGATCGGCTCGTCGACCACCTCGTCGGCCAGGTCGTCGTAGGGCGTCGGCTCGCCGTTCACGATCACCAGCCGGGCGCCCGCGTCGACCGCGACGCGGACCAGGGAGGCGGCCGGCTGCACCTGGAGCGAGGTCCCGACCGCGAGGAACAGCTCGCACTTCTCGGCCGCCTCGACCGCCCTGCCGAGCACGGTCAGGTCGAGGGACTGGCCGAACATCACGGTGGCCGTCTTCAGGATGCCGCCGCAGCCGCGGCAGGCGGGGTCGTCCTCCCCGGCCAGGACCCGGTCGATCGCCTCCCGGGTGGTCGAGCGGGCGCCGCACTCCGTGCAGACCGCGCCGAACATGTTGCCGTGCAGCTCCAGCACCCGCTCCGGCGGGGAGCCGGCCCGCTGGTGCAGGCCGTCGACGTTCTGGGTGACGATCCAGGCGTCCGGCAGGGCCGCGAGCGCGCGGTGCGCCGCGTTCGGCTCTGCCGTCCAGGCCGGGCTCTCGTGCCGGAACAGCCAGGAGCGCCGCCGGATGTCCGGGTCGGCCAGGTAGAAGTCGTAGGTGACCAGTTTCTCGTAGCCGGGATCCCTGTTCCACAGCCCGCCCGGACCGCGGTAGTCGGGGATCCCCGACTCCGTGGAGATCCCCGCACCGGTCAGCACCGTCACCGTCGTCATGCCGGTGATCGTAGACGGCGCCCCCGGGGCTCGCGGGGCGTCCGGGTCAGGAGCGCACGCCCGCCAGAGCCGAGGCGCGGCCGACCAGGATCCGGACCGCGTCGCCGAACATCGCGAACGCCGGGTTGGTGGTCTGCCCCGCCCGGTAGCGGAACCAGATCTGCTGCGCGATCACCGCCAGCCGGAACAGGCCGAACACCTCGTAGAACGTCCAGTCCCCCATCTTCAGGCCGGTCCGCGCCAGATAGCGCTCCACGAACTGCTCGCGGGTCGGCATGCCGGGCAGGTGGGTGGGCTGGCGGCGCAGGAGGGCGTAGAGCTCGTCGTCGTCCGCGGTGATCCAGTAGGCCATGGAGGAGCCCAGCTCCATCAGCGGGTCGCCGATGGTGGCCATCTCCCAGTCCAGGACGCCCACGATGCGCGCCGGGCCGCTCATGTCCAGGACGAGGTTGTCGAGCTTCCAGTCGTTGTGGATCAGCCGCAGGGCGGCGTCCTCGGGCCGGCGCCCGTCCAGCCAGGCCATCACCGCCTCGCCGTCGGGGACGTCGTCGGTCAGCGCGCCGCGGTAGCGCCGGGACCAGCCCTCCACCTGGCGGCGCACGTAGCCCGGCCCCTTGCCCAGTTCGGCCAGGCCGGCCGCCCCGGGGTCCACGGTGTGCAGGTCGGCCAGGGTGTCGATCACGGTGTGGCCCAGGGCCCGCGCCTCGTCCGGCCCGAGCGTCATCCCCGGCGGGAGCTCGCTGCGCAGGACCGTGCCCTTCAGGCGCTCCATCACGTAGAACTCACCGCCCAGCACCCCGGGGTCGTCGCAGAAGCCGACCATCTGCGGGACCGCACCGAAGTGGGGCCGCAGCCGCTGCTGCACGGTGAACTCGCGCCGCATGTCGTGCGCGGAGGCGGCCTTGTGCCCGCGCGGCGGCCTGCGCATGACCAGGTCGCGGTCGGCGTAGCTCAGCAGGTACGTCAGGTTCGACACCCCGCCCCGGAACTGCCGTACCCGCGGCGGCCCGTCCAGGCCCGCCACCCGGTCCGTCAGCCAGGCGTGCAGGGCGGCGACGTCGAACGCGTCCTCCTCGCGGACCTCTCCGGCATCCAACGTGACTCCTTAGGTGAGACGAGAGGAACATACTAAACGGTCGGTATGTATCGGCACGGGTCACCCTCCGGTGACCGGGCCACACCCGCCACCCGTCCGACCGTCACCCTCCGTCATCCTTCGGCCATCGATGGAAGGCCGGGAAACCGCGTCGGGATAGCGACATGCGGCAGTAAATCCTGCCTAATGCCCGGTGTGTCCGTAGCGCCCCATGGGGACGAGAAATAGAGATTCTCGTGGTCTGTACCAATTAGCCGGACGGATCCCTGATTCCGCCGTGACCTGCACGGACAGGTCGCACAACGCCCCCGCACGGGCAGGCGACACGTCCTGCCCGGCGGAGGTCCGCGAGCCGAGACGAGACGGGACGCCCGGCGCCCCGCCGTCCGGCGGCCGTGAGAAGACCGTCACCGCGACGGCCATGAGGCAACGAGTTCAGGAGGACACCAGTGATCAAGCGTGGTAAGCCCACCAAGAACGGGCAGGTCAAACTCACCTTCATCCTGCCGGCCGACCAGGTGCGCGGTCACGTCTCCCTCGTCGGGGACTTCAACGGCTGGAACCCCTACGCCCACCCGATGCGCCGTGGCGACGACGGGACCCACCAGGTCACCGTCACCGTCCCCGCGCAGCGGGGCATCTGCTTCCGCTACCTCGCCGAGGGCGGCGTCTGGTTCGACGACCCCGACGCCGACCACCACGACGAGCACGGCGGGCACCTCCGTCCGGCGGGCCCGCGCGACCACCGCGTCGAGATCACCCGGGCGGCCGTGCTGGAGGACCACCGGGAGCAGCCGCTCACGGCCGCCCGGTAGCGCGGCCCGATAGCGCGAGAGCCCGCCGTCCCCGTCCACGGGGGCGGCGGCCCCCGAAAGACCCCTGAGAAGACCCTCGAGAAGACCGACCGAAGAAGACCGACCGAAGAAGACCACCCGTACAAGACGGCAGCCGGCATCGGGCCGCCCGGCGCGGCCCTGCGGCGATCCACCCCCCGGAGCCGTCGTCCCGGCCCGTGGGCCGTACCCGGCGGGGCTCACCGCCCCGGGCGGAGACGGAGCCGCGGACGGCCGGGCTTCCGAAGAACCAACTGTCAACGTTTCCGGGGAGATGCGATGAGCTGTCGTAAGGCGAGCGTGGCCCTTCTGGCCGCCGTGGTGGCGTGCACGGCGCTGGCCGGATGCATGCCGTGGGGTGACGACGAGCCGGAGAAGAAGATCGGGGCCGCCGCGGACAAGGCACAGGGCGGCAAGGCCGACCAGGCGGCCGCCCGCAAGGAGAAGACGGCCAGGGCCGCCAAGGTCAAGGCCAACGAGCTGGGCCAGATCCCCGTCCTCATGTACCACCGGGTGGTGGACAAGCCGACCGCCCCCGACGACCGCACGCCCAAGCAGTTCCGCGCGGAGCTGGAGCGGCTGGCCGCCGAGGGCTACGTCCCCATCACCGCCGCCGAGTACGTCCGCGGGCGCATCGGCATCCCGGCGGGCAAGCACCCCGTCGTCCTGACCTTCGACGACGCCTCCCCCGCCCAGCTCACCCTCGACGGGTCGGGCAGGCCCATGCCGGACACCGCCGTCGCCATCCTGCAGGACGTCGCCAAACGGCACCCGGGCTTCCGGCCGGTCGGCACCTTCTACGTGACGAGCGACCTGTTCGGCAAGACCAGGCCGGAGGAGCAGACGCAGATGCTCACCTGGCTGCGGGAGAACGGCTTCGACGTCGGCAACCACACCTACGGCCACCGCAACCTCCTCGGCATGTCCAAGAAGGAGGCGATGACCGAGATCGCCAGGGGCCACGATCTGATCATCAAGCTGATCAACACCGAGCCGGCGTCGCTGGCGCTGCCGTACGGCAACCAGCCGAGCACGCCGTCGTGGGCGCTCAAGGGCAACTCGGGTGACATCGCCTACACCTACGGCGGCGTCTTCCGCGCCGGGTACACCCCGGCGGCCTCGCCCTTCAGCAAGGACTTCGACCCGGTCGATCTGCCGCGCATCCGCTCGATGGACAAGGTCAAGAAGGACGAGTGCCACCGCTTCTGCTCGACCGCCTGGCTCGACTGGCTGAAGGCCAACCCCGACGAGCGCTACACCTCCGACGGCGACGTCGGGACGGTCGCCTACGCCAAGTTCAAGGCCCCGTTCATGGCCCCGCGCTTCGCGCCCTACGCTCTTCCCTACTGACGGTTCCCCAGTAGCCGGCGCACCGGGCCGGGAAGAGGTGGCGAGCATGGTCTCCGAGTTGTTCGACCCGCAGGCGTGGCGGGAGGTCGAGGGCTTCGGCTTCACCGACATCACCTACCACCGGGCCGTCGACCAGGGGACGGTGCGCATCGCCTTCAACCGGCCCGAGGTGCGCAACGCGTTCCGCCCGCAGACCGTGGACGAGCTCTACCGGGCCTTCGACCACGCCCGGATGAGCTCCGACGTGGGCTGCGTGCTGCTCACCGGGAACGGGCCCTCGCCGAAGGACGGCGGGTGGGCGTTCTGCTCGGGCGGCGACCAGCGCATCCGCGGGCGCGACGGCTACAAGTACGCCGAGAACGGCCAGGTCGACCCGGCGCGGGCCGGCCGCCTGCACATCCTCGAGGTCCAGCGGCTGATCCGCTTCATGCCGAAGGTCGTCATCTGCGTGGTGCCGGGCTGGGCCGCGGGCGGCGGGCACAGCCTGCACGTCGTGTCCGACCTGACCCTCGCCAGCCGGGAGCACGCCCGGTTCAAGCAGACCGACGCCGACGTGGCCAGCTTCGACGGCGGGTACGGCTCGGCCTACCTGGCCCGCCAGGTAGGCCAGAAGTTCGCCCGCGAGATCTTCTTCCTCGGTGACACCTACACCGCCGAGGACGCCCACCGGATGGGCATGGTCAACGCCGTCGTGCCGCACGCGGAGCTGGAGAGGACCGCGCTGGAGTGGGCGCGGAAGGTCAACGGCAAGAGCCCGATGGCGCAGCGCATGCTGAAGTACGCCTTCAACCTGGCCGACGACGGCATGGTCGGCCAGCAGCTCTTCGCCGGCGAGGCCACCCGGCTGGCCTACATGACCGAGGAGGCGGTCGAGGGCCGCGACTCCTTCCTGCAGAAGCGCGACCCCGACTGGAGCCCCTTCCCCTGGTACTTCTAGGCCCGCGCCGTACGGCAGGCTTGGGGGCGTGTCGAAGCTCGGACGGCGGGTCGCGTCGGCGGCGGAGGCCGCGCTCGCCCAGCGCAGGTACGTGACCGCGATCGACGTGCTGACCGGACTGGGCTGGCTGCGCGCCCGGCAGGTCGACCTCTGGCGGCAGGGCAGGGCGGCCGCCCTGGAGGAGCTGGCCGCCGTGGACGGCGCGCGGATGACCGACGCGGTGGCGGCGCTGCGGGAGTGGGCCGCCGAGCGGGGGCTCGTCCCGAGCGAGACCCCGTACGTGTCGGCGTCCCGCGACCGGGCGCCGCTGAGGTTCCTGGCCGGCGGGGACTCCGCCGGGGACGAGGACGCCTTCCGGGTGCACTGGATCTCGCCGGACATGAGCGAGGCCCGGCGCAGACAGCTGGCCGAGCGGCAGGCCAAGGCCCCCGACCTGGTGGCCGTCGAGGCGGAGCGGCCGTGGGAGTGCGCCGGCTGCCGCGGCACCGGTCCCTACCTGATCATGGAGGACGGCGAGCCGCACTGCCTGACCTGCGCGGACCTGGACCACCTGGTCCTCCTGCCCGCGGGGAACGCCGCACTCAGCCGCCGGGCCAAGAAGGAGAGCGGGCTGGCCGCCGTGGTCGTCCGCTTCAACGCCCGGCGCAAGCGGTACGAGCGGCGGGGCGTCCTGGTCGAGGAGGCGGCGCTGGCCCGGGCCGAGGAGCAGTGCCTGGCCGACGAGGAGGTACGGCTGCGCCGCCGCGAGCGCGACCGGGAGCGCCGGGCCGACGAGGACCTCCGCTTCCAGGCGCGGATGGCCGAGGAGATCGTCCGGATGTTCCCCGGCTGCCCGCCGGAGCGGGCCGGGGAGATCGCCCGGCACGCCGCGCAGCGCGGCAGCGGCCGGGTGGGCCGTACGGCCGCGGCCAAGGTCCTCGACGCGAACGCGGTCACCCTGGCCGTGGTCGCCTCGGTCCGGCATCTCGACACCGACTACGACCGGCTGCTGATGGCCGGGGTGCCCCGGGCCGAGGCGCGGGACCGGATCCGGGACGGCGTGGAGCGGGTGCTCACCGCCTGGCGCGCACCGGCCGGCGGGAGGACCGGCTGACCTCCGCCGGGCGACCGGGGCCCGCCGGACGGGCTCATCGGCGGCACGGAGTCCGGGCGCGGCCTCCGGGTGACGGGGAACGACGGGTGACGGGGAACGACGGGTGACGGGGAACGACGGGAAAACGTCGGGCCCCGCGCCCACAATGGGCGGCATGGAGAAATGGCGTCAGGTCCGCGAGACACTGCGCGAGTTCGCGCTCCGTTTCCCCGGGGCCTACGAGGACCACCCCTGGGACGAGACGGTCGTCAAGGTCAACAAGAAGATCTTCGTCTTCCTCGGCGTCGAGGAGCCGACCGAGAAGTGGAGCCCGAGCCTCGGGGTGAAGCTCCCGGAGTCGAACGGTCACGCGCTGGCCCTCGACGGCGTCCGCCCCTCCGGCTACGGGCTCGGCAAGGCCGGCTGGGTGACGGTCCCGCTGACGGGCCCGCTCCCGGAGACCGAGCTGCTGCTCGAGTGGATCGAGGAGAGCTACCGGGCCGTGGCCCCCAAGAAGCTCGTCGCCGCGCTGGACGCGCCGGACGACTGATCTCCGGGCCTCGGGCATCGGCCGTGCCGCCCCCGCTGTGGCCACCGCCCCGGCCCGATCGGGAACACGCGCGCCGTCCGGGCCAGGAGAGGGCCCGTCGGCCCGTACCGGCCGAAAGTACCGTCTCGTTCCGCGTTCTCCACACTTTCCGCCGATACGGGGGCGGGCCGGAGTCCGCAGGATCGGGCCCATGTCACCTGAAACGCTCCCCCCGGCGCCGGAGGCCGGGGGACCGGAGCGGCCCGGGACGACCTCCTCCGGCCGGCCACGTGTCGCCGCGCTCGACGTGCTGCGCGGCTTCGCCCTCTGCGGGATCCTGCTCGCCAACGTCAAGCCGATCGCCCACCTGGGCGGCACCGCGCCGGTCACAGAGTCCGCGGTGGCCGCCCAGGACGGCGCCTGGCTGGGGCTCCTCGTCGACCAGCGCTTCTTCCCGATCTTCTCCCTGCTGTTCGGCGTCGGTTTCTCGCTGCTGCTGGACTCCGCGGGACATCGCGTGCCGCGCCCGCGGGTGGCGCTGCTGCGCCGGCTCCTGGTCCTGCTCGCGCTGGGCCTGACCCACATGTTCCTGCTGTGGCGGGGCGACATCCTGACCGTCTACGCCGTCGTCGGCCTGCTGGTGCTGCTGCCCTCGACCTGGCTGCCGCGCCGGGTCGTCGCGGGGCTCGCCGCCGTCCTCATCGCGGCGCCGCCGATCCTCGGCGGCAACGGTGTTCCACTGGTGCCGGGGCTGTTCCTGCTGGGCTCGGCGCTGACCCGGTACGGCGTGGTCGACCGGTTGGAGCACTCCGTCCGCGTCCCCGCCGTACTGGGCCTGGCCTTCGCGGCGGGGGCGGTGCCCGCCCTGTGGCTGCAGGTCGGGACGCCGGTGGGCGGGGCGGCCTTCAACCTCTGGTTCGCCCTCGCCGGGCTGCTGATCGCGGGCGTCTACGTGTGCGCCCTGCTGCTCCTGCTCGCGACCCCGCTCCGGCCCGCGCTGGAGAAGGTCTTCGCCCCGCTGGGCCGGATGGCGCTGACCAACTACCTGTCCGCCACCGTCCTCGTCCTGGTGGCCGCCCGCGTCGTCGGCGGTTCCCCGGACGGCTGGTCGTCGGCCACGGTGCTCCTGATCACGGGAGGCGTCCTCGTCCCCCAGTGGCTGGTGTCCACGCTCTGGTTGCGCCGCTACCGCCAGGGCCCGCTGGAGTGGCTCTGGCGCTGGGCCACCTGGGCCCGCCGCCCGCCCCTGCTCCGCGCCCCCTGACCGCCGGGTCCGTCCCCGGCCCGTCAGGGCGTGCCGGGCGGGCGGGCGGCCAGGATGCGGGTGAGCAGGCCGGTCAGGTGCTCCCGTTCGGCGGCCTCCAGCGGGGCGAACCACTCCTGCTCCCGTCTGGTCTGCTCGGCGAAGGCCTCGCGCACGGCCGCCTCGCCCGCGACGGTCAGCACGACCTCCACGGCCCGGCCGTCCTCCGGCACCCGGCGCCGCTCGACCAGGCCGTCGCGCTCCAGGGTGTTGACCGCGTTGGTCACCGCCGAGCGGGACATGGCCGAGATCTCGGCGAGCCGGGCGGGCTGGGCGGGGCCGAGCAGCCAGAGCTTGAACATCAGCCGGAAGCCCGGGAGCGTCCAGCCGCGCGGGCGGTGGATGCGGGTCTCCAGGTCGGTCACGAGCAGGTAGGCCAGCTGGAGCAGGTTGTAGGCGAGCGCGAACGCCTCGGCGTCGGCCGGGGGCGGCAGGGCCGCCAGGCGCTCGCGCGCGAACTCGGCGTACCGGACGTCGGCCCGTGCTCCGGACTGGACGGCCCGTGCTCCGGACCGGACTCCGGCCCGGAGTTCCGCCCACAGCTCCTCGGCCCGGGGACGCGCGCCGGGGTCCCGGGCGTCCTCCCCGGGGCGGGTCCGGGGATCGCGCTCTCCCGTACCGGCCCGCGCGCCGGGACCCGGGTCCCCTGCTCGGGGCGCCTGGGAGTCCGTGCGGGGATCTGCGCCGGGGCCGGGTCTGCTCACCGGTCAAGTCTTGCGCAGCGGGACACTCGCCGTGAATATTGTTTCGGCCGTAACAATCTCCCGTCACGGCCGCGAGAACAGCCGGGAGGCGCCCGTGCGCATCGTCATCGCCGGAGCCGGGATCGGCGGCCTGGCCGCCGCGCTCAGCCTGCACGCCGCCGGGTTCGAGGACGTGACCGTCCACGAGGCCGTGCCGGAGATCCGCCCGCTGGGCGTGGGCGTCAACCTCCTGCCGCACGCCGTACGGGAGCTGACCGAGCTCGGCCTCGCCGACCGGCTCGCGGCGATCGGCGTCGCCACCGCCGAGCTGGCCTACTTCAACCGGTACGGCACGCCGATCTGGTCCGAACCCCGGGGTCTGGCCGCCGGCTACGCCTGGCCGCAGTACTCCGTCCACCGCGGGCGCCTGCAGCTGCTCCTGCTGGAGGCGGTCACCGAGCGGCTGGGCCCGCACGCCGTGCGGACCGGGAGCAGGATCACCGGCCCCGGCGACGAGGACCTGCTCATCGGCGCGGACGGCATCCACTCGGCGGTCCGCGCCCGCCTCCACCCCGGCGAGGGGCCGCCGCCGTGGAACGGCCTGGTCCTGTGGCGCGGCACCACGTACGGCGAGCCGTTCCTGACCGGTCGATCCATGATCATGGCCGGGGACGGCACGCAGAAGTTCGTCGCCTACCCGATCGAGACCGGCGGGCGCACGCTCATCAACTGGATCGCCGAGCGGCCCCTGGACGGCGAGGCCCCCGACCGGGGGAACTGGAACCGCCCGGCGGACCCGGCCGAGATCGTCCGGCACTTCGCGGACTGGCGCTTCGACTGGCTGGACGTGCCGGGCGTCATCGCCGGGGCCGGGGCCGCCTACGAGTACCCGATGGTCGACCGCGACCCGCTGCCCCGCTGGACCTTCGGGAACGTCACCCTGCTGGGCGACGCGGCCCACGCGATGTACCCGATCGGCTCCAACGGAGCCTCCCAGGCGATCATCGACGCCCGGGTGCTGGCGCACTCCCTCGCCCGCGGGGACCTGGCCTCCTACGAGGAGCAGCGCCGGCCCGCCGCCACCGCCCTGCAGCTGTCGAACCGCCGGATGGGTCCCGAGGTCGTCATGAAGCTCGCCCACGAGCGGGCGCCCGGCGGCTTCGACGACATCGAGGAGATCGTCCCGTACGCGGAGCGCGCCGAGATCGCCGCCTCCTACAAGCGCACGGCGGGCTTCGACCCGGCCTCCCTCAACGAGCGCCCCTCCTGGAGCGTCACCCGGCGCTTCTCCCCGCGCCCCTCCCCGCGCCCCTCCCCGCGCCCCTCCGGCGCGCACCGCCCCGGCGCCTCCTCCGGGTGAGCCCCACTCGCCCTGGCCGCCCTCCGACCTCCCCGACCCCCACCCGGAGCGCCACCGACGTGAACCTCGAACCGCTCGCCACGTTCCACGTGGAACTCGACCCGATCCTCGACCTCGGCGACTCGCAGTGGGGCCGCCGCCGCGTCATCAACATCACGGGCGGCTCCTTCACCGGCCCCCGCCTGACGGGGACCGTGCTGCCCGGCGGGGCCGACTGGCAGGTCGTGCACGCCGACGGCATGGCCAGCATCGACACCCGCTACACGCTGCGCACCCACGACGGGGCGCACCTGTACATCTCCACCAGCGGCCTGCGGCACGGCCCCGCCCAGGTCCTCGGCCGCCTGGCCCGGGGCGAGGAGGTGGACCCCTCGGAGTACTACTTCAGGCTGTTCTGCCGCTTCGAGACCGGCGACGAGCGCTACCTGTGGCTCAACCGCACGCTGGCCGTGGCCTCCGGCGCCCGCACCCCCGGCGCCGTCCGCTACGACGCCTACACGCTGACCTGACGTACGGCCCCGGCCACCCGCCCTTCCCCCGAGGAGCCCCATGCCTAAGCTCGACCGCACCCCGCTGGCGATCACCGCCGAGCACGACGTGCCCATGCCGATGCGCGACGGCACCGTCCTGCGCGGCGACGTCCACCGCCCGGCCGAGGGCGGGCCGTTCCGCACGCTGCTGGTCCGCACGCCGTACGGCGAGGGCACGTTCCGGTCGGTGCCGGTGCGGTCCGCGCTGCAGGCCGGGTTCGCGGTGGTGCTGCAGCACTGCCGGGGGCGCGGGAGCAGCGACGGCGAGTTCCGGCCCTGGCTGGACGAGGGCGCCGACGGCCACGACACGATCGCCTGGATCACCGCGCAACCCTGGTCGGACGGCGAGGTCGTGATGAGCGGCATGTCCTACCTGGCCGGATGCGCGCTGCAGGCGGCGGCCACCCGGCCGCCGGGGCTGAGGGCGGTGGTCGCCTCGGTGACGCCGCACGACTTCCACGACGGGCTGAAGTACCACGGCGGGGCGTTCGCGCTGGGCTCGGCGCTGAACTGGGGCGCGCTGCAGGCGATGCTCGGGCTGGTGCACGCCGCGGAGGCGGGCGAGGACGCCGGCGCCGGGTTCGGCGCGCTGCTGCCCGTGCTGGGCGACCAGGACGCGGCGGCGCGCACGCTCCCGGTGCGCGACGTCCCGGGCATCCCGTGGTGGCGCGACTGGACCGGCCACCCCGAGCGCGACGCGTACTGGCAGGAACTGGCCGAGACCCTCCGGCACGACCGGATCGAGGTGCCGGTCATGCACGTCGCGGGCTGGTTCGACCTGTTCCTGGCCGGCACGCTGGAGAACCACCGCCGCCTGGGCGGCCCGCTGGTCATCGGCCCCTGGACCCACCTGGGGCTGGGGGGTTCCGCCGCCGGGCGGCTGGACTTCGGGTCCGGCGCCTCCGGGCAGGCGATCCGGCTGGAGCAGCGGCAGCTGGCCTTCCTCAGCGGCGAGGACACCGGGCCCGCCGTGCAGATCTTCGTGATGGGCGAGAACGTCTGGCGGGCCGAGGAGTCCTGGCCACTGGAACGGGCCGTGCCCACCCGCTACCACCTGCACGCCGACGGCCTGCTCTCCCCGGCCCCGCCCGCGGCGGCCGAGCCGGCCGCGTTCACCTTCGACCCGCGCGACCCGGTCCCCACGACCGGCGGCCCGACCCTGCTGTCCGACTCCGCCAACACCGGCCCCCAGGACCAGCGCGACGTGGAGCTCCGCCCCGACGTGCTCTGCTACACCACAGAGGTGCTCGGCGCGGACGTCGAGGTGACCGGCCCGGTCACGGTGACCCTGCACGCCGGGACCTCGGCGGCCTCCACCGACTGGACGGCCAAGCTCGTGGACGTGCATCCCGACGGGCGGGCGATGAGCGTGGTCGACGGCATCGTCCGGGCGTGGGAGTCCTCCGGCACGTTCGAGATCGACCTGGTCGCCACCAGCCAGGTCTTCAGGGCCGGGCACCGCATCCGGGTGGAGGTCTCCAGCTCGAACTTCCCCCGCTTCGACCGCAACCCCGGCACCGGCCGGCCCGCCGCCGAGGCGGCCGAGGCCGACCTGGTCGTCCAGCACCAGAAGGTCTTCCCCGACTCCTACATCACGCTCCCGATCGTCCCGCGCTGATCGCCCCGGACCGACCCGTGCTGATCGCCCCGGACCGCCGGGCGCCGGGCCCTCCCCGGGCCGCCCGTCCCCGTCCCGGGCGGCCCGGGGATCCGGAGCGGGCCCCGCCGGTCAGGTGACGGCGAGCCGCCGCCGGTAGCGCTCGTCGCGCCAGAGCTCCTTGCCGAGCACCTCGGCCAGCGTGACCGCCGCGTCGTGGACGTCCACGTGGCGGAGGTAGAGCGGGGCGAAGCCGAAGCGGAGCACGTCGGGGGCGCGGAAGTCCCCGTGCACGCCCCGGTCGATCAGCGCGCGCATGACCGGGTAGCCGTCCGGGTGGGTGAAGCTCACCTGGCTGCCCCGGCGCTCCGGGTCGCGGGAGGTGACCAGGGTGAGCCCGTACGGCTCGCACAGCTCCTCCACCAGGTCGATGAAGAGGGACGTGAGCGCCACGCTCTTGGCCCGCACCTGTGCCATGTCCACCCGCTCCCAGATGTCCAGCGAGGCGTTCAGGGCGGCGAAGGAGAGCACGTGCGGGGTGCTCACCGCGAAGCGGCGCACGCCCTCGGCCGGGCGGTAGCCGGGCTCGAACGCGAACGGCGCGGCGTGGCCGTGCCAGCCGGTCAGCAGGTGCCGGGCCTCCGCCTGGTGGCGGGGGTGGACGTAGACGAACGCCGGGGCGCCGGGGCCGCCGTTGAGGTATTTGTAGGTGCAGCCGACCGCGAAGTCGGCCGGGGACATGTCCACCTGGTAGGCGCCGGCGCTGTGGCACAGGTCCCAGATCATCAGCGCGCCGGCCGCCTGGACCCGGGCGGTCACCTCGGCGGTGTCGTGGCGGTCGCCGGTCCGGTAGTCGACCTCCGACAGCAGCACGCAGGCCACGTCCCCCGGCGCGAGCGCCTCGTCGAGGCCGTCGGCGCCGCGCACGTCGCGGATCTCGTAGCCGCCCAGCGCCTCGGTGAGCCCCTGGACCATGTAGCGGTCGGTCGGGAAGTTCTCCAGGTCGGAGACGACCACCCGGCGGCCGGGGCGCAGGCCGAACGCGGCGGAGACGGCCTTGACGATCCCGATCGAGGTGGTGTCGCCCACCACCACCTGATCGGGACCCGCGCCGATCAGCGGGGCGATCCGGTCTCCGGTGGAGGTCGGCAGGTCGAACCAGCCGTCGGCGTTCCAGGCGCCGACCAGGCGGCCGCCCCACTCCTGCTCCACGGTCCGCAGCAGCGCCGCCGAGGCGCGCTTCGGCGGCGCGCCGAGCGAGTTGCCGACCAGGTAGATCGTGCCCTCGGGCAGGGTGAACTCGTCCCGCAGGCCCTTCAGGGGGTCGTCGGCGTCGAGGGCGGCACAGTCCGCACGACTGATCGTCATGAATCATCTCCAGGTTGGATCCTTACCAACCCGTCCATAATCCGGCACATGGGCAGATGTCCGCTACCAGGCGACATGCGGCTTTCCATATGGCTTGCCGCTGTCCGCCCGGCCCTCCGGCCAACCGGCCAACCGGCGTCCGGCTCACGCGGCGCTCTTCGCCCTGGCCTCCTCCGCCGCGATCAGGGCGCCGGCGTGCTCGGCCGTGCTCCTGGCCCAGGGGCCCGTGGTGACGGCGCCGAGGACGAGCACGGCGGCCCCGCAGCCGGTGATGATCCACCATGACGCGTGCGCGGCGCCGGTGAACCCCGGGCCCGCGGCGACGGCCCCGCCCACCCCGGCGGCGATCACCGAGCCGATGACGGCGACGCCCAGCACCTGCCCGACCTGGCGGCTGGTGGAGGCGATCCCCGCCGCCACCCCGGCCTGGGAGGCGGGCATCCCGGAGACCGCCGTGTCGGTGACGGGCGCGTTGAGCAGCCCCATGCCGACCCCGAACAGGACGAAGGAGACGAGCAGCAGCACGTCGTGGATCCCGTCCCCCGCCCCCCGGACCCCGGCCCCGGTCACCGCGGGCAGCGCCCCGCCCAGCGTCATCGCCGCCCCCGCCGCCAGCAGCGACGGGCGCGCGCCCCGGGCGGCGACCAGCCGGCCCGCGAGCGGGGAGGACAGCAGCATCGTCAGCGCCATCGGCAGCAGGTACAGCCCGGCGTGCAGGGCGGACATGCCGCGCACGTCCTGCAGGTAGAGGGTGTTGAGGAACAGGAAACCGCCGAGCGCGGCGAACCCGCACACCGCGATCGCCGAGGCCCCGCTGAACGGTGCGCTGCGGAAGAACCTCGGGTCGATCAGGGGGTCCTCGCGGCGCCGCTCGTAGAGCACGAGCCCGGCCAGGGCGCAGCCGGCGACCACGAGGCAGCCGGTGATCAGGGGGGAGGTCCAGCCGAGGGCGGGCGCTTCGATGATCCCGAAGGTGAGCGGACCGAGCAGCAGGACCACCAGGACCTGCCCGACGGGGTCGATCCGCCGCGCCCGGGCGGCCCTCGACTCCGGGACGAAGAGCGCGGTGAGGACCAGGGCCGCCACGCCCACCGGAAGGTTGATCAGGAAGACGGAGCGCCAGCCGACCGTGTCCACGAGCAGGCCGCCGACCAGCGGTCCGGCGGCCATGCTGATGCCGACCACCGACCCCCAGAAGCCGATCGCGCGGGCGCGCTCCCGGGGGTCGGTGAAGGTGTTGGTGATGATCGACATGGCCACCGGGTTGAGCATCGACCCGCCGACCGCCTGCACCATGCGGAAGGCCACCAGCCAGCCGAGGCTCGGCGCGAGGCTGCACAGCACCGAGCCCGCGGTGAACACCACCAGGCCGGTCTGGAAGACGCGGCGGCGCCCGACCCGGTCGGCGGTCGATCCGGCGAGCATCAGCAGCGAGGCCAGGACGAGGATGTAGGCGTCGATCGTCCACTGCAGGCCGGAGACGGAGGCGCCGAGCTCCCGCCGGATGGCCGGGAGGGCGACGTTGAGGATGGTGGTGTCGAGGCTCACGATCAGCAGGCTCATGCAGCAGATCGCCAGCACGCCCATGCGCCGCCGGTAGGTGAGCTCGGCTGTCAAGGTGCCCCCGGGTGGTCGTCGGCGGAACGTGCTCCGCACGGAGGTGAAACTCCACTTTTCCCCGTGCACCACGCGTATCACTCGCTGACGGGGAACGGATGCCGGGGACGGCTGTTCCACTGTTCTACCCTGGCCGTTGAAATCAAGATCCAGGAGGGCCCCGTGGAAGCTCGGACCGAGAAGGTCACCGTCGCCGACGGCTCGTTCGACCTGCACCTGTGGCTCCCGGCGAGCGGTCGCGGCCCGGCCGTCCTGCTGGTCCAGGAGATCTTCGGGGTCGGGCCGTACATCAGGAAGGTCGCCGAGGACCTGGCCGCGCTGGGCTACGTGGTTGGGGCGCCGGACCTGTTCTGGCGGATCGAGCCGGGCTGGGAGGCCGAGCACACCGAGGCCGGGACCCTGGCCTCCATGGAGGTCGCCTCCCGCCTCGACTTCACCCACGCGGTCTCCGACGCCGCCATGGCGCTGGCGCACCTGCGGGCGCTGCCGGAGGCCACCGGCCGGAGCGGGGTGCTCGGGTTCTGCCTGGGCGGCTCGATCGCCTACGTCCTGGCCGCCTCGGTGGAGACGGACGCGCTGCTGTCGTTCTACGGCTCCGGCGTGCCGGACGCCGTCGGGCTGATGGAGAAGATCTCCTGCCCGGCGCTGCTCGTCTTCGGCGGCAACGACCCCTACATCCCCCGCGACCAGGTCGCCAAGGTCGAGGGGGCCGCCTCGGTGCGGCCGAACGTCGAGATGTACGTCGCGGAGGAGGCGGGGCACGCCTTCCACAACCACGAGGCGGCGCAGTTCCACCACCCGGAGGCCGCCCGGGCCGTCTGGGCCCACACGGCGGCCTTCCTCGCCCGCCACCTCCCCGTCACCTGACGGCCCGGCCCACCCCCGCCGCCTTCCCGTCACCCGGCGGCCCGGCCCGCTCCTGTCACGTGACCGCCCCGGCGCGCTCCCGCCGCCCTCCCGGCATCATGTCCCCATGCGGCAGACCTGGGACGCATGGGGACATGTCATCATCACGGCGCTCGCCTCCGTTCCGGCGGTCGTGCTCGCCGCGCTCCTCCTGGCCCGGCTCCGCCGCCGCGGCGGGCATCCGGCCCCCTGGCGCACGGCCGCCGCCGACGTGGCCATGGCGGCCGGCACGGCCCCCTGGCTCTGGATGATCCTCACCCCGGGGAACGGGCAGGGCGTCGCCCTCGTCCCGCTGGCCGACCTGGTCCGGCAGCTCGCGCACCTGCCACCGCAGGGGGCGCTCGTGCAGGTCGGCGGGAACCTCTTAGTCTTCGCCGCGCTCGGCGCGCTGCTCCCGGTCCGCTCGCCCCGCCTGGCCTCGCTCCGCGCGGTCGCGGCCGTCACCGCCACCGCCTCCACGACCGTCGAGCTCCTCCAGTACGGCCTCCGCCTGGGCCGGGTGAGCTCCGTCGACGACGTGATCGTCAACACCACGGGCGCCGTGCTCGCCGCCCTCGCCACCCGCCGGTGGTGGGCCCGCCGGCACCCGGACCGTGGATAGCGGTCAGGACCGTTCCACCGAAAAGGACAAAGAAAACCCCCGGAGATCACCACACGGGCACGATCCACCCAAAAGAATCCCGGTACCAACCTCTGTATCTGTGCGATCGTGGACAAGGCGGGGCAAGTTCTCTGGAGACGCCAAACCCGGTTGGTGACAGAGGGTGATCAAACGTGCAGCAGTCCCCGGTACCCCCCGAGACCCCGATCTATCGGCGCATCGCCGACGGGCTCCGCGAAGCGATCCTGTCCGGCGAGCTCCGGGACGGGGATCGGCTCCCGGGCGAGAACGCCCTCATGGCGCAGTACGGCATCGCCCGTGCGACCGCCAGGCAGGCGCTCTCGGTGCTCATCAACGAAGGACTGGCCGTGCCCAGGCGCGGCTCGGGGGTCTACGTCCGGCAGTTCCGGCCCATCCGGCGGCACGGCTCCCGGCGGCTCTCCCACGGGCACTGGGGCCGGGGCCGGGCCATCTGGGACGCCGACACCGAGGGCCGGCCGTACACCGTGGACGAGGTCCACGTGGACCGCGAGACCGCGGAGGAGGAGATCGCCCGCGTGCTGGGCGGGCCCGACGTCTGGGTGCGGCGGCGGCGCTACTCGGTGGACGGGCGGCCGGTGCAGCTCTCGGTCTCCTACTTCCCCGCCGGCCTGGTGGAGGGCACCCCGATCGTGGCGGAGGACACCGGCCCCGGCGGCGTCTACGCCCGCCTGCGCGAGCTCGGCAGCGCACCGGCCCGCTTCACCGAGGAGGTACGGGCCCGGATGCCGCACCCGCACGAGACCGTCCAGCTCGACCTGCCCGCGGGCACCCCGGTCATCGTGATCATGCGTACCGCCCACACCGCCGAGGGCACCCCCGTCGAGGTCAACGAGATGGTCCTCGACGCCGCCTCATATGTACTCCAGTACGACTTCGACGCATAGATCAAGCCCGGCTGTCAACCGGTAGGTTGACCTGACCTTCGCGATCATTGATTTCTCTAGAGAAGTGCCGCACCGTCTGAAGGTGGAACGTCACAGCGGTACCGGGCTCGGGGAAGGGTGCGTGGATGTCTTTCGACCGGCATCTGGCGGAGATAGCCCGGGAGTTTCCCGCCTGGACGATCTGGCGGAGCGACGCGGGGCGGTGGTGGGCCACCCGCCACCACCCGCTGAGCTCCGCCCAGCGCGAGGCCGGCTGCGCGATGACCGTCGACGCGGACGACCCGGAAGGACTGCGCGGGCAGTTGCGTGAGCAGGAGGAGCTCTTCGGCGGGACCTCTGCCTGATGGATCACCCGGTGAGCGGTCACCGGACCCTGGTCGCGGAAGCCCTCGACCCTATCGGGGGCGAGGGCTTCCGCTCCTTCTCCGGACTCCCGCGCACGGCTCGCGTGCGACCGCTGCGTGCGGCCCCTACGACCCCTACGCGGCCTCTGCGACCACTGCGTGCGGCCTCTACGACCCCTACGCGGCCTCTGCGACCTCTACGTGCGGCCTCTACGTGCGGCCTCTGCGACCTCTACGTGCGGCCTCTGCGCGCGGCCTCTACGTGCGGACGGCGAGTTCGCCGTCCCCCTCCCGCGCCGGCCCGCTACCGGGAGCGGGTCCGGAGCCCTGCCCGGACTCCGGACCGGAGTCCTGACCGGAGTCCGGCGCGGTGCCGTCGGAGGCCACGGCGTGGCGCCCCTGGCGCGGGCGCCGCTCGTCGTCCTCGTGCTCCGGCCGCGCCTCTCCGATCTCGTCCTCGACGATCACCCGGAGCGCGTCGACGTCGTCCTCGGAGACGGAGGCGGAGGCGGGTCCGGGGTCGGCGTCCGGGCCGGGCCGCTGCGGCGCGGAGGCGGCGGGTCCGGCCTCCGCGCCGGGGGACACGGCGCCCACGGCGGGGAACACGGGAAGCACGTTGACGGGCCCGGCCGCCGCGGGGGCGCCGGAGGGCGCGGCGGGGGCCGGGGGCACGACCGCGGCCTCGTCGATCAGCGGGCCGGCGGCGCTCTCCCGCTGGAGGAGGTCGCCGAGGACCGAGCCCATCTCGTTGAGGCGGCGCATGACCTCACGGTGGGTCTCGGTGAGGTAGGCGACCCGGCGGCCGGTGCTCTCGTCGAGGATCGCGGCGCGCTGCTGGGCGGCGCTCAGCGTGGCGTGGGCCTCGGCCGTGGCCGAGGACACGGCCGACTCCGCCTCGGCCCGCGCGCGGGACAGGGTGGACTCCGCCTCCGACCGGGCGCTCTCCAGCGTGCGCTCGGCCTCGCTCCTCGCCGAGCCGATCGTCCGCTCCGCCTCGGTCCGCGCGCGGTTCAGCGTGAACTCCGCCTCGGCCCGCGCCCGGTTGAGAGTCTCCTCGGCCTCGGCGCGCGCCGTGCCCAGCTTCTCCTCGGCGTCCCCGTCCGCCTGGGCGAGCAACCGCTCGGCGTTCGCGGTGGCGTCCGTGATCCGGCGCTCGGCCTCCTGCTGCGCGGCCGTCAGGATGCCCTCGGCCCGCTCCTGGGCGGTGCCGACCAGCCGCTCCGCCTCGGCCGCCGCCTCGTCCCGCAGACGGGCGGCCTCCGCCTCGGCGACCTCCCGCTTGGCCGCCGCCTCCTCCTCGGCGAGCTTCAGGATCTGGCTGAGCCGCTGGCCGAGCTCGTCGTAGTCCTGGGGCGCCTCGGAGAGCCTGCGCCGGGCCTCGGCGAGCTCCAGCCGGCTCTGCTCCGCCTGGTCGATCGCCCGCGCGACCCGCTCCTCCAGGTCGCGGATCTGGTTGCGCGTGCGGATCATGTAGTCGTGCACCTGGCGGCGGCTGTAGCCCCGCATGACGACCTCGAACGAGTCCTCATGCATCAGGTCGGGAAAACTCTCGTGCTGGTTCGTCATCGTGCTGCCCAAGGAGGTTGCGTGGCGGAAAAGGAGACGTCAGACATGACTCTGCTGCCAACCACCCGCAATCGCAACCGGAACCGCGACATGCTTACGGAAATACCGGACAGCCGCGCGGCCCGTAACATCCACTCCATGAGCCTCACGCCGCACATCGCCGCCCTGGACGGGGGCGCCGCCCCGGACATCCATCCCGACGCCTACATCGCGCCCGGCGCGGTGGTCGTGGGCCGCGTACGGCTCGGCCGCGCGGCGAACGTCTGGTACGGCTCCGTCCTGCGCGGCGACGACGAGGCGATCGAGGTCGGCGAGGAGTGCAACATCCAGGACCTGTGCTGCCTGCACGCCGACCCCGGCGAGCCCGCCGTGCTGGAGCCCCGGGTCAGCCTCGGCCACAAGGCCATGGTGCACGGCGCGCACGTCGAGACCGGGGCGCTGATCGGGATCGGCGCGATCGTGCTCGGCGGGGCGCGGATCGGGGCGGGCACGCTCGTCGCGGCGGGCGCCCTGGTCGCGCCCGGCAAGCGGATCCCGGCGGGGGTCCTGGTGGCGGGCGTCCCGGGGAAGATCGTCCGGGAGCTCACCGACGACGACCGCGCCTCCTTCGCCCGCACCCCGGACAACTACACGGCCAAGGCCGCCCGGCACCGCGCCGCCACCCCGCTGCCCGCCGTACCGGGGGCCTGACGCCTCCCCGTCTCCGGGATCCGCCGTCTCCGGGATCCGCGCCGCGCCCGCCGGTACCATGACGCGGTGCGGCACTGGGACGGTTTCGACGCCATCGAGGGGGACGTGCGCGCCGTGGTCGCCGACCCCCGGTGGCCGTCGCTCCCACCGCTCGCGCGCGCCCAGGCGGTCGCGTTGCGCACCCTGGTCACCCCGGACGGCGGCCGGTGGTTGTTCGGCGCGCACGCGCGGTGGTACCGGCAGGATCCGGCCGACGGCCGCTGGTTCCCGTCGCCGCCGCCCGCCGAGCCGGCGCTGCGGGCCTCCGCGCACGTGGTGCACGCCACCTCGGTGCTCCCGTTCCACCTCGTCCCGGACGGTCCGGACTTCACCGCGGACCGGGGGTCGGTCCAGGCGTTCGTCGGCCCGGACGTGCCGCACCACGTCACCGGGCGGATCCGCGAACTGCTCGCCGCCCAGCGGGGCAGGCGTCCGGAGGACTTCCCGCTGCACGGGGCGTTCGCCGGGCTCTTCGCGCCCGAGGTCGCCGGCACGGTCGCCGCGGTCTGGGGGACGCTCATGTGGTGCGCCTACGCGCCCGCCTTCGACGGCAACGAGGTGCTGCTGTCGATGTTCGGCGAGTTCCTGGCGCGCCCGCTCCCGGGCGACGAGTGGGTCCGCTGGCTGCCGCCCGCCCGCCTCGGCGACCTGGCCGCCCTGTACGGCGAGCGCGTGCGGGCGGGCCATCCCGAGGCGGGGCGGCGGCTGGTGGCGGTGATGGCGGGCACCGCCCAGGCCGTCCTGTCCGACCCCCGTTTCCGGCCCAGGGCCCGGGCGCTGCTGGCCATGGTCGAGCCGGTCCTGCACCGGACCGGCGACGACACCGCCGCGGCCCACCGGGGCGACGAGGACCTGCGGCGGGCGTGGCTGGCGCGCCGCCCGCCCCACCCGCTCCTGGCGGAGGAGGCGCCCGGCGAGCACTTCCAGCACGTCTTCTACGACCTGGTCCAGACGCTGGGCTTCGTCGCCGCCCGGGGCGCCGATCCCCGGGCGGTGGCGGTCGCCCTGCTCGCCGCCGACCTGGAGGCCCACGCGGACGCCGGGTTCTTTCATCTGCGCATCCACACCGACCGCCTGAGCCCGGACGCCGCCG
>NZ_JBHSBM010000009.1:94100-101945 GCF_042650625.1 Planomonospora corallina | reverse complement strand
CTGCGCCGCCTGCTGCACGAGGTGCTCACCGATCCGGCGCATCCGCTGCGGCGCTGCCGGCCCCGGCCGGGCGGTGTGCCGTACTTCCCGGAGGCGGCGACGCTGCCCTCCGCGCTCCGGCCGCCGGACCGGGGCTCGGCCGCGGCGCTCCTGGGCGCCGCCTACGCGACCGGCCTCGCCTGGTGCCGCCTGTCCGGGACCGAGGTGCCGGAACGGGGCTTCGCAACGGCGGCCGCCGTGGTGCACCGGCTGGTGCACGAACGGGACGACCCCGCCCCGGAGACCCCGCACCCGCCCGGCCACCCGTCCGGGACGCACCCGCACACCCAGGGGACGCGCCCGCACGGAACGCCTCCCGAAGGGACGCACCCGCACACCCAGCAGCACTTCCGATAACAAGGGTGGATTTAAACTACTTATCCGGTTATTTCATCCTTACTTGGCCTATACCCTTCTCCTCCCCCGAGCGGTGCACGATTGCCTGAATCGTGATCTCGCAATCGGGAAATGACCCTTCAGGGTACGGGGCGGAGCCGGAGGGAATGGCCCCGATGGGCCATGGGCACGCAAGACCGCCCGCCGTACCCTCGAAGTGGGTGTGGGCTGCGGAAGGAAGGACGACGCGGTGGGGCACGACGACCTGGACCTCAGGGTCCACGACCGTGTCGCGTTGGACGAGATCGCGCTCTACGCCGAGGTGCTTACCGCCGTCGCCGGCAGCGAACGGCCCCTCACCTTGGCGGAGCTCGACAACGCGCTCGGATTGAGCGCTTCGGCGACCTGCTGAAGCCACTGGGAAGTAACCGCAGGGCCTGGTCCCGGACTCCCCCGAGGGGGTCCGGGACGTGGTTCGAAATGACGGCCCGGCAGCGGCCGGGGACTAGTCAGGAACGCACCAGCCGGGCGATGGCCGCCGACGCCTCCTTGACCTTCTGCTCGGCCTCCGGGCCACCGGTGTTGACGGCCTCGGCGACGCAGTGAGCGATGTGGTCCTCCAGCAGGCCGAGCGCCACCGCCTGCAGCGCCCGGGTCGCGGCCGACACCTGGGTCAGCACGTCGATGCAGTAGGCGTCCTCCTCCACCATCCGCTGCAGGCCCCTGATCTGCCCCTCGATCCGCCGCAACCGGGTGAGATACGCCTGCTTGTCTCCGCTGTACCCATGCATGGCCCAACGGTACCCGCGTCAGGCGCGGCCGGCGGTCTCCGCGATCAGTTTCTCCCACCGCTCGGCCACCGCGGGCGCCCCGTGGACGGCGGCGGCCTCCAACGCGCCGGCCGCCAGTTCCCTGCGCCTGCGCTCGTCGTCGATGAGACCGAGCAGGGCGGAGGCGTAGGCCCCGATCTCGTCGCCCCCCTCGGGGACCAGGACCCCGCTGCGGCCGTCCACCACGAACTCGCCCGGGCCGCGCGCGCTGTCGAAGCCGATCACCGGCACCCCGCTGGCCATCGCCTCGATCACGGTCATGCCGGGCACCTCGGCCCGGGAGGTCACCGCCACGATCGACGCCTTGGCGAACTCACCGCCCAGGTCGGGGGTGTTCCCCATGAAGTAGACGTGGTTGTGCAGGCCCAGCTCCGTGACCAGGAGCCGCAGCCGCTTCTCCTCGGGGCCCGAGCCGTACAGCCTCAGGCGCCAGTCGGGGCGCTTGCCGGCGACGACGGCGAAGGACCGGATCAGCCGGTCGTAGGCCTTCACCGGCACCCAGCGCCCGCCCGCGGCGACGATGCGGTTGTCCATCCGCGAGCGCGGCCACGGCCCGGCGGGCAGCGCGTCCGGGACCCACCGGGTCTCGGCCTCCCCGTCCAGCAGGCGCTCCCAGTCCGCGCGGCCGGTCTCGGTGGCGACGGCGACCGCGTCCAGGCGCGGGTAGAACCTCCTGATCGGCCCCGGCACCGGCGGGCGGCCCCACTCGCGGGCGATCCGCACGGTCCGGCGCGGGGCGTGCCGGGCCGCCTGCACGCTCAGCCCCGGCCTGGTGGTGATCAGCGCGTCCGCCCGCAGGCCGCGCAGCCGCCGCCAGAGGGCGACGTCGGCGCGCATCTGCCCCGCCGGGAGCAGGTGGCGCACCCCGGGCCGGGCGTCGACCAGCCAGGAGAGCCGCACCTTGGAGCGGACCGGGAAGAAGGGCCGCTCCCGGTGCCGCCGGACGCTGATGATCTCGACGTCGTGGCGCTCCGCCAGCTCTCCCGCGAGGTTGACGACCGAGCGGACGTCGCCGCGCATGCCGTCCACCGAGGGGACGAGCAGGCAGATCCTCACACGCCCACCTCGATCCGCAGCTCGTCGTCGGCGGTGTAGCAGGGCTTGACCGGCACGCCGTCGATGCGCGCGGCCGGGTAGTGCAGGCGGCGGCGCTTGCCGTCCACGTCGTCCAGGCGCGAGGCGAGGCGGAGCGGGCCGGGCAGGCCGTCCACCTCCAGCACGGGCTCCCAGAGGCAGGGGCGGGCGGAGGCGGCCTCGATCACGTCGCAGAGCGAGAACGCGGCGTGGAAGCGCACGCCCTGGACCGTCGCGGTGACGGACAGCTCGGTCCCCGGCCCGCCGCGGCGCAGCGCCAGGCGGGCCTCGTGCCGGGACTCGTCGTCCTCCAGGCCCGTGAAGGCCAGCAGACCGGTGACCTCGAAGCGGCCCTCCCGGAACCAGACGGCGCGGACCTCGGCGGCCGGCCGTACCTCGTCGACCTTCAGGGCGAGATAGCCGCCCTGCGTGCGGTAGGCGCGGTAGGCGCGGGTGCGGCGGCCGAGCGCGTAGGCGTCGAGGCGGTCGAGGGAGAAGCCGGGGTCGACGCTCCTCAGCCGCGTGCGCGGACCGTCCTGCTCGAGGTAGGCGTCCCAGCGGCCGGGGCCCAGCGAGAGCGGGGCGAGCGAGACCGCGAGCGTCGCGTCGTGCGCCCGGGCGCCCGGGGCGCCCAGCGGCACCCTGCGCTCGGCGCCGGTGGTCCGGTGGCGGAGCACCAGCCCGGCCTCGCCGGGAAGGGGATCGTCGACCGCCAAGCGGAGGGAGAGGACGTCGGCCAGGGTGACCTCGGCATCCGTGACGACGGCACGCACCATCGGCCCCCTCCCCGTCGAATGAGCTACGCGACGTTGAGGTTACCGTGATTTTCCCGTTATGTGGAGCGTCGCATACGGAGCTGTTTCGGACTCATCACCCTTTTCATTGATACCTTACGAAAAGTCAGGCGCGACCCGCAAAAAACGGGTCGCGCCTGACTTTTCGATCAAGCTTTCCGATCAAGAAAGGGCGGTCAGGATGCCTCGACCGGCTCGCCCTTGATGGACTTGATCAGCAGCTGCGAGACGTCCACGACCTCCAGCGTCTCCTTGGCCTCGCCGGCGTTCTTCTTCTCGTTGATCGAGTCGCCCAGCATCACCAGGCAGAACGGGCAGGCGGTGGAGATGGTGTCCGGGTCGGTGGTCAGCGCCTCGTCCACGCGCTCGGTGTTGATGCGCTTGCCGAGCCGCTCCTCCATCCACATCCGGGCGCCGCCGGCGCCGCAGCAGAAGCCGCGGTCCTTGTGGCGGTGCATCTCCTGGGTCTTGACGCCGGGCACCTTGGCCATGATGTCGCGCGGCTGCGAGTACACCTTGTTGTGCCGGCCGAGGAAGCACGGGTCGTGGTAGGTGATCTTCTCCTCGATCGGGGTGACCGGGACCAGCTTGCCCTCGTCGACCAGCTTGGCCAGCAGCTGGGTGTGGTGGACCACCTCGTAGGTCCCGCCCAGCTGCGGGTACTCGTTGGCGATCGTGTTGAAGCAGTGCGGGCAGGTCGCGACGATCTTCTTGACCCCGGCCTCGTTCAGCGTCTCGATGTTCTGCTGGGCCAGCATGTTGAACAGGAACTCCATGCCCAGGCGGCGGGCCGGGTCACCGGTGCAGGCCTCCATCGGGCCGAGCACCGCGAACTTCACGCCCGCGATGTGCAGCAGCTCGGCGACCGCCTTGGTGGTCTTCTTGGCCCGGTCCTCCAGCGCGCCGGCGCAACCCACCCAGAACAGGTACTCGGTGTCCTCGGGCATCTTCTCGTCCACGACCTCGACCTCGAAGTCGAGCTCCTCGACCCAGTCGAGGCGCTTCATCTCGGACATGCCCCACGGGTTGCCCTTGTTCTCGAGGTTCTTGACCATGACGCCGGCCTCGGTGGGGAAGTTCGACTCCACCATCACCTGGTAGCGGCGCATGTCGAGGATGTGGTCGATGTGCTCGATGTCCACCGGGCACTGCTCGACGCAGGCGCCGCAGTTGGTGCAGGACCACAGCACGTCCGGGTGGATGACGCCGTCCTCGCCGACCAGCGGCTTCTCCAGCAGCGCGAGCACGTCCTGGCCCGCGTGCGCCCGCTGCTCCTCGCTCATCATCAGGTACGGCGCGACCTTGAAGGCGTGGTCGCGCTGGTCCATGATCAGCATCTTCGGGGAGAGCGGCTTGTCGGTGTTCCACGCCGGGCACTGCGACTGGCAGCGGCCGCACTCGGTGCAGGTGTAGAAGTCGAGGAAGCCCTTCCAGGTGGTGTCCTCGATCTTGCCGCGGCCCAGCTTGTCACCGTCGAGGTCCTCGTCCTCGAAGTCGACGACCTTGCCGTCGATCCGCATCTCCGGAGCCGGGCCGAGGCCGTCCGGACGGCGGGAGAAGAGCACGTTCAGCGGCGCGGTGAAGATGTGCAGGTGCTTGGAGTGCAGCACGATGAGGAGGAACACCAGCATGAAGCCGATGTGCAGCAACAGGGCGACCTGCTCCACCACGTGGGCGGTCGACTCGCCCGTCGGCAGGACCTTCGCGACGGTCTCGGACGCGAACGCGCCGGACTCGTAGGGGAAGTTCCCGGTGACGACGGCGGCGCCGCGGGCGAGGAAGAGCGTCCAGAGGATGTTGAAGATCATGAACAGGACCATCCACGCGCCGCTCAGGTGCGAGCCCGAGAAGCGCGAACCCCGGCCGAGCTTCTTCGGCGAGTTCTTGAAGCGGATGATCGCGAAGGCGATGATGCCGACGAGACAGGCGACCGCGATGAAGTCCTGCAGGAAGCCCAGGACCGGCCAGGTGCCGATGATCGGGATGTGGAACTTCGCATCCCCGGTGATCGCACCCTGGATGATCGCGCCGTACGCCTCGATGTAGACCGTCAGCAGGATGAAGAACGCCCACATGACGAAGAAGTGCGCGACGCCGGAGGGCGTCCACTTCAGGAGCTTCTTCTGCCCGAAGACCTCGACCAGCTGGGTCTTGATCTCGGTGCCCACGTTGTTCTTGGCGTACTCGATCCGCTCCGGCGCGGGCGGGCCGATGACGGCGAGCTTGTACAGGAACAGCACGCGGCGCGCGGCGAGCGCGAGCACGACCACTGTCATGACGAGCCCGATGATGGCTACCCAGAGCACGGGTCCTCCCACAGACGGCGTTGGCTGCCAGCGTATGACCGCCGGTCACCCACAATGACCACAGGTCGCCCCGAATCCTACCCGCGAGTAACTTGCGCCCGGAATGGGAATCGCGGTGAACGAGGTCACCATATGGTCAATTCCATTCTAGAACAATGCTCTGGATGCTCCGCAGGGGGGCTCCCGGTCAGCGGGAACCGTCAAGATACCGCTGGATCGTCGGCGCGAGCAGCGCGACGAGCTCCTCGACGCCGGCGGAGGCCATCGGCTCCAGCCTGAGCACGTACCGCGCCATGACCACGCCGAACATCTGCGCGAACGCCGCCTCCATCCGGAGCGGCGGGATGTCCAGCGCCTGGGCCACCCGGCCCAGCAGCGAGTGCGTCATGAACTCCCGGATCAGCTCGGCGGCCCGCTCGTTGGTCATCGCCGTGCGCACCAGCGCCATCACCGGCTGGCGGGCCTCGGCGTCCGCCGTCACCGTGAGGATGTAGCGGGCCAGCCGCTCGCCCATCTCCGCCCGCGGCCCGGCCAGGACCCGCGGGATCACCTCCTCCGGGTTCACCGGCAGCTCCATGGCCGCGACGAACACGCCCTCCTTGCCGGAGAAGTAGTGGTGGACCAGGGCCGGGTCCACCCCCGCCTCGCGGGCGATGCCCCGGATCGTCGCCCGGTCGAACCCCTTCTCCGCGAAGGTCCTGCGCGCCGCCGCGAGGATCTCCCCCCGCGTGTCCGCCGGCCCCGGCCTGCGTCCCGGCCTGCGCCGCGCCACACCCTCCACCCGGCCGCCCGGCCCGTCCGCGCCGCCGGACCCCCCGGTCTCCCTGCGGTCCGGCACGTCGACGCCACCGGACCCCCCGGTTTCCCTGCGGTCCGTCCCGTCCGCTCCGCCGGCCCGCCCGGCGGCCGTCACGCGGTGGCCGGGGCCGCGAGGTGCAGGCGGGCGAAGGCGAGCGCCTCCGCGAGGTCGTCGATCCGCGCGGTACGGCTGGCCGCCTTGCGCGTGTTGACCTCCAGCACCACCAGGCCGCCGAAGCCGTTCGTCGCCAGCCGCTCCAGGATCGGCGCGCACGGCTGGTTGCCCCGGCCCGGGACCAGGTGCTCGTCCTTGTTCGGGATGCCGACCCCGTCGGCCAGGTGCAGGTGGGCCACCCGGTCGCCGAGCTTGGTGAACATCTCCCAGGCGTCGACGCCCGAGACCGCCGTGTGCGACAGGTCCAGGGTGACCTGGGGGAAGTCGTAGTCGACGGGGTTCCAGTCCGGGGAGTACGGCACGACCTTGTTGCCCCGGGCGCGCAGCGGGAACATGTTCTCCACCGCGAAGACCACGTCGGTCTCCTCGCGCATCCGGGCCAGGCCGATCTCGAAGTCGCGCGCGTAGTCGCGCTGCCAGCGGAACGGCGGGTGCACCACGACCGTCTGGGCGCCCACCCGCTCCGCGGCCCGCTGCGCGCGCTTCAGCTTCGCCCACGGGTCCTTGCCCCAGACCCGCTGGGTGACGAGCAGGCAGGGCGCGTGGATGGCGAGGATCGGCAGCTGGTAGTGGTCCGACAGCCGCTCCAGGACGTCGATGTCCTGGCTGACCGGGTCGGCGCCCACCATGATCTCAACGCCGTCGTATCCCAGGCGCGCCGCCAGCTCGAAGGCATCCGGGGTGCGCTCCGGATACACCGACGCCGTGGACAGCGCGATCTTCGCACTGGGCACTCGGATGACGCTCATCGGAGCCGTTCTCGCCTTCGGGTCGGAGTGAGTCGATGTCCGCGAACGCCGCGGTGCCCGTCGCCCCGCGCGTCCACACTTGCCAGAGTAAGCGCGTCCGGGCCTCAATGGCTTCCAGCCACCACGGTGCGAGGAGGATCACGCCGCTACGGTGGGGGGATGCCGCAGTTCGTCAAGGGTGCCATTCCCAGCCCCAACATATGGAACACCCCGCGCGTCTACGAGCTGGAGAACCGCGCGGTCGACCCCGAGGGCGAGGTGGAGGCCGCGCTGGCGGCCGTCCGCCCGCTCGACGGCGCGACCGTCCTCGACATCGGCTGCGGCACCGGCTACCACCTGCCCGGCCTGTCCGCCACCGCGGCGCGCGTCATCGGCGTCGAGCCCCACCACGACCTCGCCGAGCTGGCCAGGCGGCGCTGCCGGGCCCTGCCGAACGTCGAGGTCCGCGTCGCCGCCGCGCAGGACCTGCCGCTCCCCGACGCCTCGGCCGACGTCGCCGTGGCCCGCTGGGCCTACTTCTTCGGCCCCGGCTGCGAACCCGGCCTGGCCGAGCTCTCCCGCGTGCTGCGGCGCGGCGGCACGGCCTTCGTCGTCGACGTCGACGCCGCCCGCGGCGACTTCGGGCGCTGGTTCCGCCGCTCCGTCCCGGCCTACTCCCCACAGGCGGTGGCGGACTTCTGGGCCCGCCAGGGCTGGCAGAGCCGGCCCCTCGACCTGCGCATGGTCTTCGAGCGCCGCGCCGAC
>NZ_JBHSBM010000009.1:0-94081 GCF_042650625.1 Planomonospora corallina | reverse complement strand
GCCGTGCTCCGCATCGAGTTCACGCCCGAGGTCGCCGCGGCGGCCATCGCCGAGACTCCGGGCCTGGAGCTCGCCTACCCCAACGTCCTGCGCTGGCGGCACTTCTAGGCCCCGCCAGGCCCCGCCGTACGGCGGGCGCGGGCGCCCCGGCGCGTCCCCGGACGTCCCGGCCGGCCGGAGTGGAACGGGGGAGACGCCCCGTCAGGCCGTCCGGACCAGGTTCCAGCGGCGCACCACGGGCGTGACCGCGCCGACTCCCAGCAGGACGAGCAGCGGGGCCAGCACCAGGCCGAGCAGGGCTCCGATCAGGACGTCGTGCGGGTAGTGCACGCCGACGAACACCCGGGAGAAGGCCATCACCGCGGCCAGCGGCAGCACGAAGGCGGCCAGCGCGCGCCAGGCGAGGACGAGGGTGCCGGCCGCCGCCCCCGCGATCACCGAGTGGTTGCTCGGGAACGACCAGTCCCCCACCTCGGGGCAGGCCGCGATGGTCGTCGCCAGGCCCCGGCACGGCCGGTCCTCCCGGACGAGGATCTTGATGACCTCGCTGAGAAGGTAGACCGCGACCACGGCCACCGGGCCCAGCAGGACCAGCGCCATGTCGCGGGGGCTCCTGCCGCGCGCCCGCCACCAGGCCGCGACGAAGAGCGCGGCGAAGACGAACAGCCCCGCGTCCGTACCCGTCTCGGCGAGAGCGTGCACCCACTCCGGGGTGCCCAGGGCGAACTCGACGATGTCGCGGTACACGACCCTCCTCGTGAAGTGGTGGTGAACACACCATAAACGAATGATCTCCGGCCTTCTCCCGTCGTCCGGCCCGCTCCCCGGGGCCCGCGCCCGCCCCCGGACGGGCTCTGGAGCGCGGCCCCTCCCCCGGAATCCCGGGCCGCCGCTTGACCTTGACACCGACGTCAGGGTTTACGGTCGTCGCGAGGAGGGGCCATGCGGATCGGGGAGCTCGCCCGGCGGGCGGCGGTCAGCACCAGGGCGCTGCGCTACTACGAGCAGCAGGGGCTGATCGCCGCGCGGCGGTCGGCCAACGGGTACCGGGAGTACGACGAGGACGACCTCCGGATCGTCACCGAGATCCGTTCGCTGCTCACCGTGGGCTTCACGCTGGCGGACGCCAGGCCGTTCGTGGCGTGCCTGCGGGCCGGGAACGCCACCGGCGCGTCGTGCCCCGACTCCGTGGCCGTCTACCGGCGGAAGCTGGCCGAGATCGACGAGGAGATCCGCACGCTGCTGGCCCGGCGGGCCGAGGTGGCCGCGCAGCTGTCCACCGCCTGCCCGGGATGCGTGCGGAGAGAGCAGGGAGAGAAATGATCACTTTGACCGACGAGAACTTCGACGAGCACGTCCTCGGCAGCGACAAGCCCGTCCTGGTGGACTTCTGGGCCGAGTGGTGCGGGCCGTGCAAGATGATCGCCCCGGTCCTGGCGGAGATCGAGGCCGAGTACGGCGACCGCGTCACCATCGCCAAGATCAACGCCGACGAGAACCCCGAGACCGTCAAGCGGTACGGCGTGCTCGGCCTGCCCACGCTCAACCTCTACTCGGGCGGCGAGGTCGTCCGGCAGATCAAGGGCGCCAAGCCCAAGCGCATGCTCCTCGCCGACCTGGAGGGCCACATCTGAGCCGCACCGCACGAGCGATGAGCCGTACCGCACGAGCGAGCCGGACCGCACGGCCGTGCCGGACCGCACGGCCGCGTCCGGACGGCGGCCGGGCCTGACGCGAACACACCCCCGGCCAGGGAGAACGCTTCCCTAAAACCAGACGAAATGACATCATCCTCGCGAACATTGCTCTAGTTCACGAGAGATGAGGCGCAAGATGCGCATGCGCGCAGGGACGGTCCTCGCGGCCGCGCTCGGCCTGGCCGCCGGCGCGGCCCCGGCGGTCGCCGCCGAATCGGCCGCGGCGGCGGAGGCCCGCACGGTCAAGGTGACGTCCTTCGACGGCACCGAGATCGTCACCCACTTCTTCCCCGCCAGGAACCTCGCCGACGGAGAGCGGGCCCCCACGGTGCTCGTCGGTCCCGGCTGGTCGGCCCCCGGCGACCGGACCGGAGAGACCCGCAGCAGCGACAGCGGCGGCGTCGTCGGCACCGGCGTGCTCCGCGACAACGGCTACAACGTCGTCACCTGGGACCCCCGCGGGTTCGGCGGGTCGGGCGGCGAGGCCAACGTCAACCACGCGGACAAGGAGGGCCGCGACGTCTCCGCGCTCATCGACTGGATCGCCCAGCAGCCCGAGGTCCGGCTGGACCGCGCGGGCGACCCGCGCGTCGGCATGGCCGGCGGGAGCTACGGCGGCGGCGCCCAGTTCGTCACGGCCGCCGCCGACCACCGCCTCGACGCCCTCGTCCCCTCCATCGCCTGGAACTCCCTGATCAGCAGCCTCTACCCCGGCGGCGCCTACAAGGCCGGCTGGGCCGGCATCCTCTGCGCCGGGGGCATGGCGGGCACGAACCGGGTCGACGCGCACGTGCGCAGCGCCTGCGTGTCGGGCGCCACCACCGGCGCCATGTCGCCCGAGGACGCCGCCTGGTACGGCGAGCGCGGCCCGGGCGGCCTGGTCCGGCGGATCGAGGCCCCCACCCTGATCCTCCAGGGCACGGTCGACACCCTCTTCCCGCTCGACGAGGCGGTCGCCAACTACGAGCACCTGCTGCGCGCCGGCACCCCGGTGAAGATGGCGTGGTTCTGCGGCGGCCACGGCGCCTGCGCCAGCGACCCCGGCCCCGCCGGGCACATCGAGAAGATGAGCCTGAACTGGTTCTCCCGCTACCTCAAGGGCGAGCGGACCGCCACCGGCCCCGCCTTCGAGTACGTGGACGACACCGGGACCTGGCGCGGCGCCTCCGGCTACCCGCTGCCGCGCGAGGGCGCCCTGCGCGCCTCCGGGCAGGGCGTGCTCGAGATCCGGCCCGGCGACACCTCCGGCACGCCCACCGCCGCCCGGCCCGCCGCCAAGGCCGTGACCGCCCGCGTCAAGTCCCCGCGCACCGAGGGCCAGGTGGTCGGGGCGCCGGAGGTGCGCCTCGTCTACCGCGGCAAGGCGACCGGCGGCCCCGCCACCACGTTCGTGTACGCCCAGATCGTGGACGAGCGCACCGGCGTCGTCGTCGGCAACCAGGCGACGCCGATCCCGGTCCGGCTGGACGGGCGTCCCCGCACCGTCTCCCTCGAACTGGAGACGATCGCCTGGCGGGTCGCCCGGGACAGCCGCCTGACCCTGCAGATCACCTCCGGCACCGCGCTCTACACGCCGCAGCGCGCCACCGCCGACCTGACCCTGCAGGCCACCGTCACCCTCCCGCTGGCCCGCCCGGGCATCCGCGTCACCCCCTGATCCCGCCTCCCGGCGGACGGGCCTTTCACCCTCCCGCGGCCCCGGACCGCGGGAGGGTGAAAGTTGTCGGCGCGGGCCGGTACCGTTCGGCCATGGCGAAGAAGCCCGGTTATCGCTGTGGTGAGTGCGGTTGGCAGACCGCCAAGTGGGTGGGGCGCTGCGGTGAGTGCCAGGCCTGGGGCACGGTCGAGGAGGAGAGCGCCCGCGGCGGCGTGCAGGTCGCCACGGGCGGCGCGGTCTCGGCTCCCGCGGTCCCGATCGGCCAGGTCAAGGCCGAGGTCGCGCGTGCCCGCACCACCGGCGTGCCCGAGCTCGACCGGGTGCTCGGCGGCGGCCTGGTGCCCGGCGCGGTCGTGCTGCTGGCCGGGGAGCCCGGCATCGGCAAGTCCACGCTCCTGCTGGAGGCCGCCTCCAAGATCGCACGCGGGCAGACCGTGCTCTACGTCACCGGCGAGGAGTCGGCCGCCCAGGTGCGGGTCCGGGCCGACCGGATCGGCGCGATCCACGACGACCTCTACCTCGCCGCCGAGACCGACCTGGGCGCGCTGATCACCCACGTGGAGAAGGTCCAGCCCGGCCTGCTCGTGGTCGACTCCGTGCAGACGATCGGCTCGGCGCAGGCGACCGGCGTGCCCGGCGGGGTGACCCAGGTCAGGGAGGTCGCCGGCAACCTCGTCAGGATCGCCAAGGAGCGCGGCATGGCCACCGTCCTGGTCGGCCACGTCACCAAGGAGGGCTCGATCGCCGGTCCCCGCACCCTGGAGCACCTCGTCGACGTGGTGCTCCACTTCGAGGGCGACCGCCACTCCCGGCTCCGCATGGTCCGCGCGGTCAAGAACCGCTACGGCCCCGTCGACGAGGTCGGCTGCTTCGACCTGCACGAGGGCGGCATCGAGGGCATCGCCGACGCCAGCGGGCTGTTCGTCTCCCACCGCGCCGAGCCGGTCCCCGGCACGTGCGTCACGGTCACCATGGAGGGCACCCGTCCTCTCCCCGCCGAGGTCCAGGCGCTGGTCGCGCGGACCGAGGCCCAGCAGCCGCGCCGCTCCTCCTCCGGGCTCGACCCCTACCGGGTGACGATGGTGCTGGCCGTGCTGGAGCGGCGGCTCAACGCCAAGCTCGGCGGGTGCGACGTGTTCACCGCGACCGTGGGCGGGATCAAGCTCGGCGACCCGGCGATCGACCTCTCGGTGATGCTCGCGGTGGCCAGCGCGGCCGGCGACCGGCCGCTGCCCGCGGGGCTGGTGGTGCTGGGCGAGGTCGGCCTGGCCGGTGAGCTCCGCCAGGTCCGTGACGTACGGCGCCGCCTGTCGGAGGCGGCGCGGCTGGGCTTCACCCGCGCCCTGGTCCCGGCGGGTTCCCTCGACGCCGACCGGGGACGGCGCGGCGGAGGCTCCCTCGTGCGCGTCGACGGCCGCCCCACGAGCTTCGCCCCGGGCTTCGACGTCATCGAGGCGGAGAACGTCTGGGACGCCCTCCGCCACGTCACGGGCTGACCACGGCGCCACGCCCTACGGCCCCACGCTCCACGGCCCGGCCACGGCGCCACGTTTCGTGGTGCCACGGGCCGGTCACGGTGCCGAGCGCCGTGACGGCACGGGCCGGTCACGGCACCACGTGTCGCGGTGCGGGGCAGCTCGCCCGGGAGGAGCGGTCCATGACCCGTGCCAGGGCTTCGGCGGCTTCCGTCCCCGGCCGGTGATCCGGGCTCTCCGCCCGCCTTCGGTAAGCTGGGCGCCGGAGTCCGGTGGGCCGCCGAGCGGGCACGGGCTCCGGACACGGACCACGGGGGTCATGTGGCAGCAACCGACAAGGGGCTTGACGAGCGCCGCAGAGCCGTTCTGGCCTCGATCGCCCCGGGCACCGCGTTACGCGACGGCCTGGAGCGCATCCTTCGCGGGCACACGGGCGGGCTGATCGTGCTCGGATACGACACGGTGGTCGAGTCGATCTGCAGCGGCGGCTTCGAGCTGGACGTCGAGTTCTCCGCGACGCGCCTGCGCGAGCTGGCGAAGATGGACGGCGCCATCGTGCTGAGCTGCGACGGTGACCGGATCGTGCGCGCGGCCGTGCACCTGATGCCCGATCCGTCCATCCCCACCGACGAGTCCGGCACCCGGCACCGCACCGCCCAGCGGGTCGCGGTGCAGACGTCCTTCCCCGTCGTCTCCCTCAGCAAGTCCATGCGGATCATCGCCCTCTATCTGGACGGCGTCCGCTACGTGCTGGAGGAGTCGGCGGCGATCCTGTCCCGGGCCAACCAGGCCCTGGCCACCCTCGAGCGCTACAAGTTCCGCCTGGACGAGGTCTCCGGCACGCTCTCGGCGCTGGAGATCGAGGACCTGGTGACGGTCCGCGACATCGCGGTGGTCCTCCAGCGGCTGGAGATGGTCCGCCGGATCTCCGACGAGATCGCCGACTACGTCGTCGAGCTCGGCACGGACGGCCGCCTGCTCTCCCTGCAGCTGGACGAGCTGGTCGCCGGGACCGAGAACGACCGCGAGCTCATCCTGCGCGACTACCTGCCCACGACGGGCCGCCGTGCCCGCACGGTCGCCGAGGCCCTGCAGGAACTCGACCGGCTCTCCTCCACCGACCTGCTCGACCTGTCCACGGTGGCCCACGTCCTCGGCCACACGGGCGCCGGCGCGCTGGACACCTCGGCCAGCCCTCGCGGGCACCGCATGCTGGCCAAGGTCCCGCGCCTGCCCGCCGCGGTCGTCGAGCGCCTGGCCGAGCATTTCGGCAGCCTCCAGAAGCTCCTGGCCGCCAGCACGGGCGACCTCCAGGAGGCGGGCGGGGTCAGCGAGACCCGCGCCCGCCACATCCGCGAGGGCCTCTCCCGCCTGGCGGAGTCGTCCATTCTGGAGCGTTACGTCTGACCGTGGCCGGGTGCCCGGCATCCGCCGTCTCGCCGCCGACCCGCCGTCCCGCCGCCGACCCGCCGATGCTCGATGCACTGCTGTGAGCTGCGGCGATGTGGAGCGAGGCGGTGATCCACAGGAGGGGCCCACGCCATTCGCTCCCGATTATGAAGCCCCTAAAGTGCATTTAAGGTCCATATAAGGATCATTCCGCCTTCTCGCTGTTATAAAAAATCCAGCCTTCCGCGCACCGGGGATTCCCGCCGGTGGACCCCCGCGAGGCCCCTGTTCTCAGCACCCCACCCCAAGGACAGCATTTTGAGAAGGACAGCCACGCTCACCGCGACCGCGGCACTCGCCTTCGGCGCCACGGTGTTCACCGCCACGCCGGCCTCCGCCCACGGCTACGTGTCGTCGCCGCCGAGCCGCCAGGCCTTCTGCGCCCAGGGCAAGGTCCCCTGCGGCCCCATCAAGTACGAGCCGCAGAGCGTGGAGGGACCCAAGGGCCAGCGCAACTGCCACGGCGGCGTCGCCCGCTTCGCCGAGCTGAGCGACGACGGCAAGGCCTGGCCCGCCACTCCCGTCGGCAACAGCGTCAGCTTCAACTGGGTGCTGACCGCCCGGCACGCGACCAGCACCTGGGAGTACTACATCGGCGACAAGCTGATCGCGACCTTCAACGACGGCGGCAGGCAGCCCGGCGCGACGGTGACCCACAACGTCAACCTGTCGGGTTACAGCGGTAAGCAGAAGGTCCTGGCCGTCTGGAACATCGCCGACACCGCCGCCGCCTTCTACTCCTGCATCGACCTGCAGGTGGGCGGCTCGGGCGGCGCCCCCGCCCCCACTCCCACCAAGACCACGGCTCCGGCTCCCACCCCCACCAAGCCCTCCACTCCCGCTCCCACCCCCACCAGGACGGCGGTCCCGGGCCCCACCGCGGTCCCGACGAAGTTCCCCTCGGTCCCCGCCGGGACCTGGAGGCAGGGCGGGAAGTACGTGGTCGGCAACGTGGTGACCCACCTCGGCGTCAAGTACCGCTGCATCCAGTCGCACACCGCCTACGGCGACTGGGCTCCGCCGAAGGTCCCCGCGCTCTGGCGGCGCCTGGGCTGACCGGCCGTGCCGTGCGGCCGCGTCTCACCCCCCACGGCCGCACGGCATCTCACTCCCCACGGCCGCATCCCCCACGGCCGCACGGCACCGCACCCGCCCGAGCCCCGGCCGAGGGCACCGCGCAGGAGCGTGCCCGGCCCGCCGGTCCGGCCGATGGAGGATCACCCGGGGACCCCGGCGGAAGGCCGGGGTCCCCCTCGCTGGAGACGATCGATGAAGCGCTTCGCCGCCGTCCTCACCGCCGCGAGCCTGCTCGCCCTCCCCGCCTGCGGGACCGCGGCGAGCACGTACGGCGTGCGCCCCGCGGCGGCGGGAACCGTACGGGCCGCCGCGGCCGGCGATGTCAGCGCCGACGACGTGGCGTTCCTGCAGATGATGGTCGCGCACAACCGTCAGGGCATGGAGATGGCCGGTCTGGTCGCGGACCGCTCGGCCCGCGAGGACGTGAAGGAGCTGGCGGCGGAGGCGGGAGCCGCCCAGCGGGCCGAGGCCACGGCCATGGCCCGCCGGCTGTACGGCTGGGACCAGCCCTTGACGGGAGGCGGCCACGCGCACGGCGACCACGCCGAACTGCACGCCACGGGTCCGGAGGAGATCACCACGCTCAGGAGGATGTCCGGCGCCGCGTTCGACACCCGGTTCCTCAACGTGTTCATCGCCCACCAGCACAACGCCGTCGAGATGGCCCGCGCGGAGATCCGCACCGGGAGGAACCCTCAGGTCCTGGATCTCGCCCACCGGATCGACCGGTCCCGCTCCGAGCTGATCAGGCGGATGCTCGCCCGGCTGTCCTCCTGACCCGGCGGCCCGCCGTACTCCTCCGGACCCGGGCGGCACCTCCCGGACACCGCGCCCGCGGCTCCCGGCACGGCCGGAGACCCGCGCCGTCACGGCGGAGGCCCCCGGCGGAGGCCCGGCTCGAACGGGTCCCGCCCTACCGCAGGTGGAAGACCACCTTCCCGCTCTTCAGGCGGGGGGCCCGCACCACGGCCACGTAGGTCCCCGGGCGCGCCTCGGCCCGCTCCGCCCGGCAGTCGGACCCGGACCTGCGGCGGTCCCACTCGATCTGCCGGACGTACGGGATGCCGCGCTCGAGCTCGCGGGACTCCTTGGTCTCCCCGCTGAGACAGTCGGCGGACGACCAGACGCGGTCGGGGCCGGAGGTGATGCGGATCTCCAGCGCCCGGGGGCCCACGTCGGTCGTGCACATCACCTTGCCGGTGTTCACCAGCGTGAGGATGAACCGTGGCCGGCTTCCCGCGCCGTAGACCTCCTCCGCGCCGAGGACGCTCAGCACGAGGTCGCCGGGGTCGCAGGGATCGCCCGGCCGTCTGGGGCGCGGCGCCGGCGTGGCGGGCGCCGGGGATGACGCCTGGACCGACGGCCGGCCCGAGGGCTGGACCGACGGCGTGGGGGTGACCGTGACCACCGGCAGGCCGGACAGGACCGGGCTGGGCGAGGCCGGAGCCGCCTGGGCCTCCGGCGTGCCCTCCGGCCCGCCCGCCGCCGAGCAGGCCCAGGCCACGATCGCGACCATCACGAGAACGGCGACGAGCGCCGTCAACCGGCGCCGCCAGTAGACGTCGACCCCGATGTCGTTGCGGAACGTGTCCGGTTCCATCCTGCTCCTAGCGAAGGGACTACAGGTTCTTCCGGCGGCGGTCGCCTCCCCGTCGCGGCTCTCGCGGACGGAACGGCCAGGCCCCGCCGACGGCGGGCGCCGACGGTCCCGGCCTCGGCCGGCCACGTCGCCCAGCGGAAACGGGAGTCCGTCTCATTACCCAACGGGGCGGAGTGGTTACACACAGTATGGACGGTCGTTGCCCGAGGTCGAAGCGACCCGCCGTTCCCTGCCGTTTCCCTGGGTAAACATGTCGCCGGGCGGCACTATCGTCGGAGTGTGCCCGAGCGCAATCCCCTGCTGAACCCCGTCCTCGAGTGGTACGCCCGGTGCGCCCGCGAGCTGCCGTGGCGCGAGCCGGACGCCACCCCCTGGGCGATCCTGGTCAGCGAGATCATGCTGCAGCAGACCCCGGTGGCGCGGGTGCTGCCCGTCTGGACCGAGTGGATGCGGCGCTGGCCGACACCCGCGGCCCTCGCCGCGGAGCCCCCGGGCGAGGCCGTGCGGCACTGGGGCCGCCTCGGCTACCCGCGCCGCGCCCTCAACCTGCACGCCTGCGCCCGGGCCGTCACGGACCTGCACGGCGGCGAGGTCCCCTCCGACCACGCCACCCTGCTCTCCCTGCCCGGGGTGGGCGAGTACACCGCCGCCGCGGTGGCCAGCTTCGCCTTCCGGGGCCGCCACGCCGTGCTCGACACCAACGTCCGCCGGGTGCTGGCACGGGCCGTGCGGGGCGAGGAGTACCCGCCGAAGGCCACCACCGCCGCCGAGCGCGCGCTCGCCGAGTCGCTGCTCCCCGGTCCCGAGGACGCGCCCGTCTGGGCCGTGGCGGTGATGGAGCTGGGCGCCCTGGTCTGCACGGCCCGTGCGGCCCGCTGCGCCGACTGCCCGATCAGCGGCCTGTGCGCCTGGCGGCTGGCGGGCAAGCCCCCCTACGAGGGTCCGGCCCGCAGAGGGCAGGGTTACGCCGGCACCGACCGTCAGTGCCGCGGCCGGCTCCTGGCGGTGCTGCGCGGGGCCCACGGGCCCGTCCCCAAGGCCGCCCTCGACGCCGTCTGGGACGACGCCGTCCAGCGGGAGCGCGCCCTCGACGGTCTCGTCGCCGACGGTCTGGCCGAGGTCCTCGACGACGGCACCTACCGCCTGCCGCTCTGACCGGCACTCCTCCCCGCCGGCGGCGCCTCCCCTACGCGCGGCAGGCGTCCACCAGGCGGCGGATCTCCGGGTCCGGCGTGATGCCGAGCTCGGCGTCGAGGATCTCGACCAGCTCGTCGAAGCGCCGGGTGGCGGCCGCCCTGCGCCCGCTGGCCACCAGCGCGCTCACCAGCGCGTGCCATCCGCCCTCGTCGAAAGGGTCCTCCCGGACGAGCCGCTCGGCGTAGAGCACGGCCGCCGTCGGGCGGTCGGCGTCCAGCGCGGCCAGGGCCAGGCCCTGCAGGCACTGCAGGCGCAGCACGTCCCACTCCCGCTGGTACGGGGTGAGCCACTCCTCGTCCCATCCCTCGAGCAGGCGGCAGCCCAGCGCGTCGCCGAGCCACAGCGGGGTGCGCTCCACCATCTCCTTGGGGAAATCGTTCTTGATCATGAGGAGGCACCAGTCCTTGGCGAACTGGTAGTCGATCCGCACGCACTCGCTCAGTGCCAGCTCGCTCCTCGTCCCCGTCAGCACGGGATGGCCGGCGGCCTGGTTGATCCGCCACGCCGTCTTCCGCAGCCGGCTGCGCGGGTCACCACCGGATCCCGGCCGCTGCTCGCCGATCAGCCGGGCGCGTTCGACCGCGACGGGGTGCTCCAGGCACACGCGGGCGAGAAGCCTCGCGGCGAGCGGCGGCAGCGCCACCTGCCTGCCCTCCGCCGTGCACCGCAGGGCGGGCAGCAGCCTGACCACGCATGGCTCCGCCTCCAGATCCACCTCTTCCCGCCCGCCCCCGACGGATCCGCGCATGCGGGACCCCCTTTTTGCTCACACATCCCCACGGACTTTTTTCCGAGCAAATCCCTTGACGCCGAAGAATTTATATACAGAGCGACATAGACCGTCAACAACGCATTGCGTCATTCCGTACAACGGGGAGTCATCCCGCGCCGCGGGCACGGCCCCCTTCAGGGAAGATCATCACTGCCGCGCGCTCGATGTGCTCTTCGTCACACGGAAGACCGGCCGGACGCGCGGCGGCGCGCGGGAGCGTCCGCCGCCCGGGCGCACGGGGAGCACATGGGGAAAGGGGCGCCCGGTGTGCCGGGCGCCCCCTCGGTCCGGCCTCGGCCGGCCCTCACCTCACTTGCAGCGGATGCACGTACGGGCGGTCGTGCAGCCCTTGCAGGTGCAGGTGCGGATCCGGGTGACCTTGGTGCAGGCCCGCACGCTGATGGTGACCGTGATGGTGGGCGTGCCGGCCGGCTCCGCGGTGCCCTCGCCGGAGGAGCTGACGCGCGGGTCGAGGTCGAACAGGTCGTTGCCGCTCAAGTCCGTTCTCCTTTCCAGAACAGATCAGACGGCGGCCATGGTGGAAGCGGCCCGTCCCCGCAGCGTTTTCGTTCCGTCCCCGCAGCGTTCCGCGCGAGCGCGGGAACGGTGACGGAACGCTCCCGGGACGCGGCGGACTCGACAATGCCCCGCGATGGATACCTATTCGGGGAATTGGCTCACATTTACCGACGAACGACTGCGTTCCCGGGCACGGGACGTGGTGGGCGCGCTCACCGCCTCGATGCGGCACCCGGATCACGTGGCCGAGCTGGGGCAGAAGGCGGAGGCCCAGTCCCCGGACGCCGTCTGGGACGGCAGCTCGCTCGGGAACGGCCACCCCGGCGTGGCCCTCGTGCACCTGTACGCGGCGCGGGCGGGCGTGACGCCCGACGGGGTCGAGACCTCGGTGGAGTTCCTCCGCGCCGCGGTCGGCGCCACCGCCGCCCACCCGCTGCCCGCCCCCGGCCTCTACGGCGGGACCAGCGGGCTGGCCCTGGCCATGGCGGACGTCCGCGCCGACGAACCGCGGCTCGCCGCGAGCCTGGACCGGCTCGACCGGCGCCTGGCCGAACAGGTGCTCGGGTCGCTGCCGCCGCGGCGGCACGGCGAGGTCGCGGACCACCACTACGACGTGATGACCGGCCTGTCGGGCACCCTCGGCTACCTCTGTTCGATCGCCGACCCGGACCCGCGGGTGACCGAGGCCCTCACCGCGAGCGTCGACTACCTGGTCTGGCTCACCGAGGGCCACCAGGTCCCTCCCCGCCTGGCGATCATGCCGGCGCAGCTCCCGCCGTACCCGGGGTACCTCGACGACTACCCGCACGGCTACGTCAACTTCGGCATGTCCCACGGCGTGCCGGGGATCGTGGCCGCCCTGGCGGCGGCGTGGGCGGCGGGACGGCGCACGGACCGCGTGCGCGAGGCCCTCGGCCGTGCGGTCGACCGGATGCTCGCGGCCGCCCAGGACGACGGGCACGGCCCTCTATGGCCCACCGGCGTCCCCCTCGACGCGAACGGCGACGAGCAGCCGCGGCCGGCGGACCACGACAGGCTCGCCTGGTGCTACGGGACGGCCGGATGCGCCGGCGCGCTGCTGAGCGCCGCGGACGCACTGGACGACGACGGGCTGCGGGAGCGGGCCGTTGCGGCGTTCGAGGCGGTGCTGCGCAGACGGCCCTCCCGCGACGACGTCGACGTGGCCACCCTGTGCCACGGGTACGCGGGGCTGGTCAACGTCTGCGCGGAGTTCGCGGCCACCGGGCGGAGCCCGGCCGCCGCCGCCGCGCTCCCCGCCATGGTCGGGGAGCTGCTGGACTACGCCGACCCCGATCGGCCGCTGCTCTTCCCCGACCGCGGCGACGCCGGCGAGCTCATCGACGACCCCGCCCTGCTGAACGGCGCCGCCGGGGTCGCGCTCACCCTGCTGGCGGTGATCGCCGACCGCCGGCCCGCCTGGTACCGCGCACTGTTCCTGAGGTAGGACGATGACCGATCCACGCTACGTTCCCGCGGGCTTCTTCATGGTGCGCGCCCCCGCCCTGCCCGCCTCCGTCCACCACGAGCTCACCGCCCCCGGCCGGGACACCGCGCGGGAGGCGCTCCGGCTGGCCGCCCTGCCCGCCGTACGGCGCGCGCTGGAGGCCGCCAGCCCCGCCCTGCTGGAGGGTCTCGACCGGGCGGGCGCGCCCGGCGCGCCCGCCGACCGGCGCCGCCGCGCCCACGCCGCACTGCTGCGCTACCTGACCAGGATGAGCACCCGTCCCACCCCCTACGGCTGCTTCGCGGGTGTGGCGATCGGCGAACTGGACGACCGCACCGACCTCCGGCTCGGCGCGGAGGGTTTCGCCAGGGAGCGCGTCCGCCCCGACATGGGCTGGCTCATGGCGCTCGTCAAACGGGTCGAGACGGGCCCGGGGACACCGGACGCCGAGGTGGTGTGGAACGCGCTGGCCCACCGGTCGGGAGAGCGCGTCGTCCTGCCGCAGGCCGACGTGTACGGCCAGGGCGACCGGCGGGCGATCCGCATCCGGTGGACGCCCGCGGTCCAGGCGGTGATGGACCTGGCGGCGACGCCTGCGCCGTACGGGAAGGTCCGGGACGAACTGGCCGCGGCCTTCCCCGACGCGGCGCCGGAGCGGCTCTCCGACCTGCTGGCGAAGCTGCTGGACCTCAACTACCTGATGAGCTCGCTGCGCCCGCCGCTGACCCGCCCCGCGCCGGAGGAGCACGTCCTGGAGCGGCTCGACGCCGCGGGCGGGCCCTGCGCCGCCCTGGCGGACGAGCTGCGCGAGGTCCGGCGGCTCGCCGCACGCGCGGAGCGGGGCGGCGCGTCCGCGCTCGCCGAGCTGCGGGCCCGGCAGCGCGCGATGACGCCGGAGCACACGGGCGAGACCTACCAGGTCGACGCCGCGCTGGACGTCGTGGCGGCGAGGCTGCACCGCCGGGTGGCGGCCGACGTGGCCGAGGCCGTCGGGCTGCTGGCCCGCCTGTCCGCGGCGGTGGACACGCCCGAGCCGCTGCGGGGGTACCACGACCGCTTCCTGGACAGGTACGGCGTCGACGTCCCCGTGCCCGTCCGTGAACTGCTCGACCCCACGACGGGGCTCGGCCGTCCGGAGCACGACGCCGGGCAGGGCGGCTCCCGCGGCTCCCACGGCGGGGGGCTCAGCCGCTACGAGCAGGTGCTCCTGGAGACGCTGACCGAGTCCTGCCGGGACGGCGCCGGCCAGGTCGAGCTCACCGACGGGCTGGTGCGCCGCCTGCTCGGCGGCCGGGAGCCCACCGCGGACGACCGGCCGCCGATGCCGTCCGTGGACGTCTACCTCCAGCTCGCCGCGGCCGACGCCGGCGCCGTGGACCGCGGCGAGTACCTGGCGGTACTGAACACGCACGGCCTGGCACCCGGAGGCTGCACCTTCGGGCGCTTCGCCGACCTGTTCACCCCCGGGCAGCGGGACCGTCTGGCCGGCTACATCCGGCACCGGGAGCGCCGGGCCCCGCACGCTGCCGTGGCCGAGCTGGCCTACCTGCCGTCGAACGGCCGCGCCGGCAACGTGGCGGTCCGGCCGCGGATCCACCGCTACGAGATCCCCGTGAACGTCTCCCCGTCGGCCCCGCCCGGCGACGTGATCGACCTGGACGACATCTGCGTCGGAGCCTCCCACGACAGGTTCTACCTGTGGTCGCGCAGGCTGGGCCGGGAGCTCGTCATCGCCGAGAGCCACATGCTGTCGGCGGCGGTCGCGCCCGACGTCGCGCGTTTCCTCATCGAGGTCTCCCAGATGCGCCACCGGCGCATCACCGCGTTCAGCTGGGAGAGTCTGGAGGCCGGCCCCTGCCTGCCCCGCGTGGTGCGCGGGAGGGTCGTGCTGCGCCCGGCGGAGTGGGGACTGAGCGAGGCGCCGCCGGGTGACGGCCCGTTCGCCGAGCGGCTGGACGCCTGGCGGCGGCGGTGGCGGGTCCCCCGGCACGTCTACCTCGTCGACGAGGACAACCGGCTGCTGCTCGACCTGGAGCACCCGGACTGCCGGGCCGAGCTGGGCCGGGAGCTCGCCAAGGGGCCGGTGCGGCTGCAGGAGATGCTGCCGGGCGCCGACGACCTGTGGGTGCGGGACACGGCGGGACGCCCCTACGTCACCGAGCTCGTCCTGCCCCTGACCTGCGAGGCCCCACCGGACCCGGCCGTTCCTGCGGAGGCGGTCGCGGCCGCCGCCCGCGCCCCCCGGCAGGTCGCCAGGCCCCGGCTGCTGCCCGGCGGCGCGTGGTCGTTCGTCAAGCTGTACGCGGACCTCGAGCGGCACGACGAGATCATCGCCGGGCCGCTCCGGGAGTTCGCCGAGGACCTGGGGCCCGCCGCCGACCGGTGGTTCTACATCCGCTACACCGACCCCGGGCCGCACCTGCGCGTGCGCTTCCGGGCGGCCGGCGGCGCCGACCCGCGTGCCGTCCTGGACCGCCTGCTGGAGTGGGGGCGGCACCAGGTGGAGCGCGGGCTCGCCGCGGACCTCGCCGTGGCCGGCTACGACCCGGAGGTCACCCGGTACGGCGGGCCCGCCGTCCACGACGCGGTCGAGCGGGTCTTCACCGCCGGGAGCCGGAGCGCGGCGGCGATCCTCGACCTGGTCTGGTCGGGCCGCCTGGACCTCGACCGGGAGCTGCTCACGGTGGCCGTCCTCGACAAGCTGTACGAGCAGTGGGGGCTCGGCCCCGCCGAACGGCTCGCCGCCGTGCCCGCCGTGGAGGCGGACGAGGCGGCCCTCGCCCTCTACCGGCCGCGCCGTAAATTCCTTGCGGACCTCCTGGTGCCGTGGGACGCTCACCCGGAGCCGCCCGCCCGCGCCGTCCGCGCCCTCCTGGAGCCGGTCCTCGCCGAGCAGGCCCCGGCCGTCGCCGCCGCCGCCCACGCCGTACGGCGGGCCGCGGCCGAGGGCGAGCTGTGGAGCACGGAGCACGACATCCTGCTCAGCCTCGCGCACATGACGGTCAACCGGCTGGCAGGGACGGACCGCGCGGGAGAGGAGCGCTCCTACGCGATCTGGAAGCACGTCCTGAAGATGATCGGAGGACGCCCCGCATGACCGTCGGATCGACGCCCGAGGAACTCCCCGCGGATCTCGCGGAGAACGCCCGGACGTCCGCCAGTCCCTCCTACTGGTTCCACCTGATCGGCGTCTTCTGGCGCCTCAGCCCGTGGAAGGTCACCGCGACCGGCCTGCTGTCCTGGGTCTCCGCGGTCGTGCCCGGCCTGCAGGTGGCACTGACCGCGCAGGCCGTGAGCGGCGTGGCGGCGGAGCTGACGGGGCGGGGGCAGGGCCGCGAGCAGGTGGTCTTCGCCATCTCGGCGCTGGTCGCCCTGTCCGTGACGACGCACGTGCTCGGCGCCCTGCAGCGCTACCTCGGCGCGGTGCTCAGCCTGGAGCTGACCATGAAGATCAGCGAGATGGTCATGGTCAAGGGCACCCGGATGGACCTGGAGTCCTACGAGAACGCCGACTACTACGACCGGCTGGAGCGGGCCAAGGCCGAGAGCACCTCCGGCAACGCCTACGAGATCCTCAAGCAGATCGTCGACACCGTCGCCAGCCTGGTCACGCTGGTCTCCATCAGCGTCGCGCTGTTCTCCTGGCACCCGTGGGCCGCGCTGCTGACCCTGGTCTCCCCCCTGCCCGCCACCGCCGTGAACGCCTTCTACGGCAAGCGGGAGTGGCAGGTCGAGTACGACCGGGCGCAGGAGCGGCGCAAGTCGTTCTACTACCAGTGGATCACCACGTCCGACCACAGCTTCATGGAGATCAAGCTGTTCGGCCTGGGCCCCTACTTCATCGCCAGGTACCGCGAGCTGATCGACTCCTTCTTCCGCGTGGACAGGCGGCTGACCCGCCGGGCGGAGCTGTGGGGGGCCGTCGTGGGCCTGGTCGGCGTGTTCGGCTCCATGGGCGCGATCACCTTGGCCGTCTTCTCCGCGATGTCGAGCGGCACGATCGGGGAGCTGGCCGGGTTCCTCCAGGCGATCACCGCGGTCAGCACGGCCGCCGCTGGCCTGCTGGGAGGGCTCGCCGGGCTCTATCAGAACGCGCTCTACACCGGGAACCTCTTCGACTTCCTCACCCTGCCCGAGTCGGAGATCACCGGCGGCGACCGGCCGTTCCCCGCCGAGCTGCGGCACGGCATCGAGTTCCGCGACGTCACGTTCGTCTACCCGGGCACCGACGCCAAGGCGCTGGACGGCTTCAGCTGCGTGATCCCGGCGGGCCGGTGCTGCGCCATCGTCGGCCACAACGGCGCCGGCAAGTCCACCATCGTCAAGCTGCTGGCCAGGCTGTACGAGCCGACGTCCGGCCGGATCCTGATCGACGGCCACCCGATCGAGGAGTACGACCTGGACGACCTGCGCGACAACATCGGCATCATCTTCCAGGACTTCCTCAAGTACGAGATGACCGCGCGGGAGAACATCGGGTTCGGCCGGATCACCGCGCTCGACGACCTGCCCAGGATCACCGGGGCGGCGCGCCAGAGCGGTGCGGACGGCGCGATCGGGAGCCTGTCCGGCGGTTACGACACCCAGCTCGGCCGCCAGTTCCAGGACGGCGAGCAGCTGTCCGTCGGCCAGTGGCAGAAGGTCGCCCTGGCCCGCGCGTTCATGCGGCGCGCCCCGATCCTCGTTCTCGACGAGCCCACCGCGGCCATCGACGCCGAGGCCGAGGCGGAGATCTTCGGCAGGTTGCGGCAGGCCGCGGCGGACGCCACGGCGCTGCTGATCGCGCACCGCTTCTCCACCGTCAGGATCGCCGACAAGATCATCGTGATCGAGGACGGCAGGCTGACGGAGGAGGGCACCCACGCCGAGCTGATGGCCCGGGGCGGCGTCTACGCCCGTCTGTTCAGCCTGCAGGCGGCAGGATACCTCGATGGGGAGCCCTCCGCCGGAGCCCCGGCCGGGACGCCGGCCTGACCTCCGCGCGTCCCCGTCCCGCCGCACGGCGGGACGGGGAGCGCCGTCGGGACAGGGAGCGTCAGCGGAACAGGAGCGCCAGCGGCGGGGACCGCCCGTCAGGCGGCCAGCCGCAGTCCCAGGGCGGTGAGGTTGGTCCGGGCCCAGTCGAGCTCCTCGGCGAGCATGTTGACCAGCGTGCCCGGGGTCCTGGCCTTCAGCGGCACGCTCAGGTCGTGGGCCTCCACCTCGATGTGGGCCGTGCCGCTGACCGCCCCGGAGAGCATGGCGGTCAGCGTGTCCTGGAGGACCGGGCGGGTGCTGGGCAGCTCACGGCAGGAGTCGCCCGTGTGGTTGTGCACGCGCCCGAGCTTGACGACGGGCATGCCCGCCTGGGCCAGGCCGCGCAGGGCCGCGCCGGGCTCCTCGGCGCCGCCCGCGAGGTGGCAGGCGTCCAGGCAGATCCCGAGGTGCTCGGAGTCGATGCCGCAGATCCGCTCCATGGCCTGCTCCGTGGTCTCCAGCACGCAGCCGGGCCAGGGCTCGAAGCCGACCCTGATGGTCTTGCCGGTCGCGCTGTACAGGCCCCGCAGTTCGCGGGAGAGCCGCTCCAGGCGGCGGGCGGCGATGGCGTGCAGGTCGGCCGGCCAGTCGCGGCGCCAGCCGATGGGGATGGTGGAGATGCTGCCGAAGCGCACGTCCTCCGGGAGCAGGAAGGCGAGGATCCTGGCCAGCGCCATCGTGTAGCGGTACCGCTCCGGCTTGGCCCAGTCGGGGCCGGGGGCGTCCTGGTTGCGCCCGCCGGTGCCGTTGAGGCTGACGACCTCCAGGCCGCGCTCCTCCAGCGAGCGGCGCAGCCGCACCAGTTCGATCCGGTCGGCGATGAGGTGGTCGGCGACGGCGGGGGAGAGCCAGAGCCCCACGCCCATGCGCTCCACGCCCAGGCGCTTGCGCACCGGCACCGCGTAGCGGGTCAGGTGCGCGATGAGGTTCTCCAGGTCCTCGGCGGGGTGCACGCCCGCGTTGTAGGCCAGGTGAACGAACGTCCCGTCCTCGTTCCGCAAGCGCATGCGATGCCTCCAGGCGTGCTCCGTGTAAGAGACGCGGCCGTCCCACACTCCGGCCCCGGCCTCATGAGCCGGGTCCCTTCCTGCCGGAACTCGACCCGGTCCACGCAAGAGCATCCCGCGCGCACGCCGGTCTCCGCGTCACTCGAGGAGCGGATGCCTCCATACGCCGCTGGGCTGATTTCGCGGGCCGTCCCACCGTTTCAGGGCGGCTGTGAGCCGGGGTGGGACATGGTCCAGTTCGCTCTACAGAGTGTAGTACTACATTTAGTGGCGAGAAGCCCCCTTGGATAACAAATGAGCAGACCCCGCCGTGAGCGTGTCACGGCGGGGTCTGCCTTTGCCCGTCCGGCCCTGGGCCGGTGGACGTCAGTGCTGGATCGGCTCCGCGATGGAGGCGGCCGAGTCGGGGACCCGGTTGGTGGCCTCACCGGTGAAGACGAACTTGGCGTTCTCGCCCTCGCCCTCGATCGTGATCTTCACGGTCTGGCCGGGGCGGAGCTCGCCGTACAGGATCTTCTCGGAGAGCGTGTCCTCCAGCTCGCGCTGGATCGTACGGCGGAGCGGGCGGGCGCCCATCACCGGGTCGTAGCCGCGGTCGGCCAGCAGCTGCTTGGCCTCCGGGGAGACCTCCAGGCCCATGTCGCGGTCCTTCAGGCGCTCGGCCACCTGGGCGAGCATGAGGTCCACGATCCGGATGATCTCCTTCGGCGTCAGCTGGTGGAAGACCACGATGTCGTCGACGCGGTTGAGGAACTCGGGCCGGAAGTGCTGCTTGAGCTCCTCCTGGACCTTCGCCTTCATCCGGTCGTAGTTCGACTCGGAGTCGTCGGACTTCGCGAAGCCCACCCCGATGCCCTTGGAGATGTCCCGGGTGCCGAGGTTGGTCGTCATGATGATGACGGTGTTCTTGAAGTCCACCACACGGCCCTGGGCGTCGGTCAGGCGACCGTCCTCCAGGATCTGCAGCAGCGAGTTGAAGATGTCCGGGTGGGCCTTCTCGATCTCGTCGAAGAGGACCACGGAGAACGGCTTGCGCCGCACCTTCTCGGTGAGCTGGCCGCCCTCCTCGTACCCGACGTAGCCGGGCGGGGAGCCGAACAGCCGGGAGACGGTGTGCTTCTCCATGAACTCGGACATGTCCAGCATGATGAGCGCGTCCTCGTCCCCGAACAGGAACTCGGCGAGCGTCTTGGACAGCTCGGTCTTTCCGACGCCGGACGGGCCGGCGAAGATGAACGAGCCACCCGGGCGGCGCGGGTCCTTCAGACCGGCGCGGGTGCGGCGGATCGAGCGGGACAGGCCCTTGACGGCGTCCTCCTGCCCGATGATCCGCTTGTGCAGCTCCTCCTCCATGCGGAGCAGCCGCTGGGACTCCTCCTCGGTGAGCTTGAAGACCGGGATGCCGGTGGCGGTGGCGAGGACCTCGGCGATGAGCTCCTCGGTGACCTCGGCCACGACGTCCATGTCGCCGGCCTTCCACTCCTTCTCCCGGCGCTCGCGCTTGAGCTGGAGCTGCTTCTCCTGGTCGCGCAGGGCGGCGGCCTTCTCGAAGTCCTGCGCGTCGATCGCGGACTCCTTCTCGCGCCGCACGTTGGCGATCTTCTCGTCGTACTCGCGCAGGTCCGGCGGGGCGGTCATGCGGCGGATGCGCATGCGCGAGCCGGCCTCGTCGATGAGGTCGATCGCCTTGTCGGGCAGGAACCGGTCGCTGATGTAGCGGTCGGCCAGCTGCGCGGCGGCCACCAGCGCGCCGTCGGTGATGGAGACCCGGTGGTGCGCCTCGTAGCGGTCGCGCAGGCCCTTGAGGATCTCGATCGTGTGGCTGAGGCTGGGCTCGGCCACCTGGATCGGCTGGAAGCGCCGCTCCAGCGCCGCGTCCTTCTCCAGGTGCTTGCGGTACTCGTCCAGGGTGGTGGCGCCGATGGTCTGCAGCTCGCCGCGGGCCAGCATCGGCTTGAGGATGCTGGCGGCGTCGATCGCGCCCTCCGCGGCGCCCGCGCCGACGAGCGTGTGCAGCTCGTCGATGAACAGGATGATGTCGCCGCGGGTGCGGATCTCCTTCAGGACCTTCTTCAGGCGCTCCTCGAAGTCACCGCGGTAACGCGAGCCGGCGACCAGGGCGCCGAGGTCCAGGGTGTAGAGCTGCTTGTCCTTGAGCGTCTCGGGCACCTCGCCCTTGACGATCTTCTGGGACAGGCCCTCGACGACGGCGGTCTTGCCGACGCCGGGCTCTCCGACCAGGACCGGGTTGTTCTTGGTCCTCCGGGAGAGGACCTGCATGACCCGCTCGATCTCCTTGTCGCGGCCGATGACCGGGTCGAGCTTGCCCTCACGGGCGGCCTGGGTCAGGTTGCGGCCGAACTGGTCGAGCACCAGCGAGGTCGACGGCGCGGCCTCCTGCGGGCCGCCCGAGGCGGCCGGCTCCTTGCCCTGGTAGCCGTGGAGCAACTGGATGACCTGCTGGCGGACCCGGTTGAGGTCGGCGCCGAGCTTCACCAGCACCTGGGCGGCGACGCCCTCGCCCTCACGGATCAGGCCGAGCAGGATGTGCTCCGTGCCGATGTAGTTGTGCCCCAGCTGCAAGGCCTCGCGGAGCGACAGCTCAAGGACCTTCTTGGCGCGCGGGGTGAAGGGAATGTGCCCCGACGGCGCGGACTGGCCCTGGCCGATGATCTCCTCGACCTGCTGACGCACACCCTCAAGACTGATGCCGAGGCTCTCCAGAGCCTTGGCGGCAACGCCTTCACCCTCATGGATCAGACCAAGAAGAATGTGCTCCGTACCGATGTAGTTGTGGTTGAGCATCCGGGCCTCTTCTTGGGCCAGGACGACAACCCGCCGTGCGCGGTCGGTGAACCTCTCGAACATCTCGTCGCTCCTCACAGAGCGGTCAGGCAGGTCCGGGAGATCCGGGCCCTGTCCTCCCGCATGGTAGCCCCGACCCGGCAACCGCTCTACGTAGGAGACGTTCCCCGAGAGCAGGGCGTTCACGCTCTATCCAACTACCTGGCGGGGGTGCGATGTTCCCGATACGCCACCAGCGAACGACGTTTATCGACCACTGCGAGCCCATTCGCGATCCGCGCCCGCCGCGCAGGGGTGATTTCCGCGGTCATCCGGGCCGCCGGCGCGAGAATCCGGCCGGTACGGCCGGCGGAGCGGTTCTCCGTCCTCCTGGCTCGCGCCCGCCCTGCGGACACGGAGGGAGAACAAAACAAGGACCCCGGGCATTCCCGCCCGGAGCGGGCGCGCCCCGGGGAGCGGGCCGGAGACGGGCCCGGAAGCCCCCGGCGACCGGGCACGGAGGAGAGAACGGACGGGCCTGCGGAGCACATCATGCGGTCATGGCCGCCACCGGACCCCACCGTGACCGCCATGACCGCATGATTCACCCAGCGGTGAACCTCTTCCGCCACCCGCCGCTCAGCGGTGGGCGTTCTCGTACGCCTCCACGATCGACGAGGCGATCCGGCCGCGCTCGCTGACGTTCTTGCCCTGGGCCTTCGCCCAGGCCCGGATGTCGGCGCTCTTCTCCCGGCTCAGCGCCCTCGTCCCGCCGCGGCCGCGGCGACGCGGAGCGGAGGCCCCCGCCCTGCGGGCGCTCGCCATGAAAGGCGCAAGGGAGTCGCGGAGCTTCTTCGCGTTTACGTCACTCAGGTCAATCTCATAGCTGGTGCCGTCAATCGCGAAGGAGACGGTCTCATTGGCCTCGCCTCCATCGAGGTCATCGATGAGGATCTCCTGGATCTGCTTGGCCATCTACGCAATCCTTTCGGCGGAGTATTGTTTCATTCGCAGGGCAAACATATACCCACCGTGAGAGAGCAGCAATTCCGGAGGCGTGATTACCGGTCGCGCCGGAGAGAAGGGCGGATCAGTCGTTCTGCGACTCACCATGATCGACTTGTTTCGCGGGCCGACGACCGGCGGCCTCACTGCGAAGAAGCTTGAAAACTGCGTACACGAAGACCCCGCCCACGACCGCGGGAGGTATCAGCGCGGACATAATCTCGTACATTGGCCCTCACTCCGCACCCGGGATGACATTACGGGTCATGAGATTTCCGGCGGCGGCGCCCCGGCACTGGGGCGCGGCCGGATGGGCAGATCGGCCCACACATGACCATAGCGGCTTCTAGGAGCGCTGGTCCCACAGGGCACCCATGACACCGTTCCCCACCTTAATGCTTCTCTCCAGGCGTCTTACCGGTTCCACTCCGTAAAGCCGCCGAGAAAAGGATGACAGAGTGACCGGCCGCCCTGATCCACCGCGTCAGCACAGGTCGCGCACCACCATGCTGCCGGCCGCCCGGTCGTGGAGCCCCCGCTGGAACGGCTTGTCGATGAGGATGAACAGGGCCGCCACCGAGCCGAAGAGCGCGGCTCCCAGGTTCACCACGGGAATGCCGGCGGTCAGGAGAACCCCCGGGAAGAGCGCGGCCCGTCTCATGAGGCCGGTACGGTCCAGGACGGCCCCGCCGTACGGCGTCAACCGGATCCGCAGGAGTTTCTTGCCGAAGGTCCGGCCGTATCGGGCGTGCATCACATAGTCGTAGACCGTATAGGCGCCGAAAGCGACCAGAGCGGCGACCAGACCGGGCAGCACCCGGGGATCCGCCGTGCGGTCTCCGCTCCCGGAGGCGAAGAGCGGGTAGAGCGAGAGCGAGACAATCCAGTAGAGCACCACGAAGCCGATGCCGTCGATGGCGCGGGCGGCCAATCGTTCCCACCATTCGGCGGGTCGCGCGGGAAGCGCGGGCGGCGGGACCGCCGTGCCCATTGGGGCCGTATAGGCGCCCGCGGACTCGGGAGGCGCCGATCCTTGACGATTGTCGCCGGGGCGCCGAGAGACGGCCATGGCGTTCCTCCCGCCGCACGAATGGGTTCGCAGTCCATCGCAGTCTGCCCCGGAAGCGCCACCCGACACCGCTTTTCCGGGCCACGAATGAAAACGGGGCCACCGTTTCACCCGGCGGCCCCGATGATCAAACGACTACTTGACCTTGATGACCACCGTCGAGGCGACCTTGTCGGGCAGGGACTGCTGGTACGGCTTGTCCCAGAGCTGCCAGAGGAAGGCCACGATCCAGTAGAGGTAGAGGACGTAGGTCAGGATCGTGCCGATCCCCGGAATCCACGTCAACAGCAGGGGGCCGTAGATAGCCGCGGCGCGCTTAACGGCCACGTCGGTGGGGAGGCCCTGGGATCCGGCGACGCCCCCGACCTGAATGACCTTGATGCCCATCGCCAGCTTGCCCAGCGTCTGGCCGCTCTTGCGGAGCATGAGGAACTCGTAGCCGACGAACATCGCGGCCAGCAGCAGCGAGGTCAGCAGGGCCGCGATGAGGAAACCGCTCCCGTCCGATTGCTCGCCCGTTTGAAGGTTGATGCTCGCCTGCGTGACGAGGATCGCGCCGAGGACCGCCGCGATCAGCAGGCTGGCCACGAAGTAGATGACACCATCGATGATCCGCGCCACCAGGCGCTGCCACCACTCGGCGAGCGGGCCGGGAACGCCGGGAGGCGTCACCCCCTGAGGCCCGTACCCAGGCTGGCCGTATCCGGGCTGACCGTAGGCCTGCTGCTGGCCGTAACCCTGCTGGCCATAGCCGGGGTGGACGCCCTGCTGGCCGTAGCCCTGCTGGGGCTGCTGGCCGTAGCCCTGCTGCTGGCCATAGCCGGGCTGCGCGCCCTGCTGGCCGTAGCCCTGCTGCTGACCGTACCCCGGCTGCTGGCCGTACCCCGGCTGCTGGCCGTAACCGGGCTGCGCGCCCTGCTGGCCGTAGCCCTGCTGAGGCTGCTGGCCGTAGCCCTGCTGCTGACCGTAGCCGGGCTGCGCGCCCTGCTGGCCGTACCCCGGCTGCTGGCCGTACCCCGGCTGCTGGCCGTAACCGGGCTGCGCGCCCTGCTGGCCGTAGCCCTGCTGAGGCTGCTGGCCGTAGCCGGGCTGGGAGCCGGTGTCCCCCCGGTATCCCACGATCGTCACGTCAGGGTCCCCGCCCTGCTGACCGTATCCGTGCTGCTGTCCGTACTCCGGCTGCCCCGACGGTGTGCGATCGCGGTCGGGATCATCCTGCGGATACGGCGGCTGTCCGGTGCTCACCGCGTCACCTCACTTCGACTGGGCATGCGTCGTATGTCAGACATGCATGCTTGCTGCTGCACAAGGTAGCGACATAGGTAACAACAGTCACCTTTCCCGCGAGTCAGCACCCGGGTCATTTTCCCCCAAGTGAAGCAACATCCTGGTGTTGCCCAGGGTGTTGGGCTTGACGTGCTCGAGGTCGAGGAACTCCGCGACCCCCTCGTCATAAGAGGCGAGGAGTTCCGCGTAGACCTCCGGCGAGACCGGGGTCCCCTGGATCTCCCTGAACCCGTGCCGGGCGAAGAAGTCGACCTCGAACGTCAGGCAGAAGACACGGCGCAGGCCCAGGTCGCGGGCGGCCCGGATGAGCTCGGAGACGATCCGGTGCCCGATCCCCAGCCCCCGGCAGGAGGGGTCGACGGCGACCGTGCGGATCTCGGCGAGGTCCTCCCAGAGCACGTGGAGCGCCCCGCAGCCGACCACCTCGCCCGCCCGCTCGGCGACCCAGAACTCCTGCACGTCCTCGTACAGCGTGACGGTGGCCTTCTCCAGCAGGCGCGGCCCCGCCCCGGCGTAGGTGTCGACGAGGCGCCGGATGGTGCGCACGTCCGGGGTGCGCGCCCGGCGGACCATGACCGTCTCGGCCCCCGGCACGCCTTTCGGGGGGAAGTGCTCCGCAACCTGCTCCATATCGGATCAGGGTACGTCCTTCAGCGCCGACAATTACGGCTCATCCTTAACATGCGCCCCAAGCGCACCGGATGACGGAGAGTAAAAGCCCCGTCATGGGCTCACCGCCGCCTCTCGCCGGCCTCACCCCGGCCTTCCGCCGCCCGCCTCGCCCTCCCCCTTCAGGGCGTGGACCTGCGGAGACCTTCGTCACACGCCTTCCGGAGCGGGCACCGTCGCAGGGAGACAACCCTGCCGACCAGGATTTATCGTGACCTGCCCGTGATTTCGTCGTTCGCGGACCCTTACCGAGTTTGCAGTTCCGGTTGAGCTTGAACCTTCCTTTGCACTAGTGTCCAAGGCCGATGTCGGCTCACCCCGAGAGCCGGCCCGCCGAATCTCCGACTCGGAGAGCCGGGGACCCACCTCCCGAACGTTCCCCGGGGTGAATCCAGGGCGCCGCCAGCGTGCCCGGTAGGGCTGCCTCCGGCCCGAACCCGTCAGCTAACCCGGTAGGCGGTGCGAGGAGAGGAGCCTTGTTGGTGAAGCGCACGCGCGGCCGCGGGAGAGAGCACGCGGGCAAGCACGCCCGCTGTCGAGAACGCGCCCCGCGCCGCCTCTCGCTCCGGATCGCGGCCCTCGCGACCGCTCTCGCCTCCCTCACCCTGGGCAGCCCTCCGGCCGCCGTCGCCGAGCCGAAGCCCGGCCTCCAGGAGCTCGCCAAGCAGGCCGACCGACTGCACACGGAGATCGAGCAGCTCGCCGAGCAGTACAACGGTGAGCGGGTCAAGCTCAAGCAGGCGCAGCGGACGGCCGCCGCCGCCAAGAAGACCCTCGCCAACAGCGAGTCCAGGCTCCAGGAGCTCCGCCAGAAGACCACCCTGCTCGCGCAGAGCAACTACATGGCCGGCGGCCTGGCCAACACCCTCGCCTTCACCTCCTCCGGTGACCCCAGCGCCTTCCTCGACCAGGCCGCCACGGCCTACGCGCTCCAGCAGCAGCAGAGCGAGCAGCTCGCGCAGCTCGGCCAGGCGGTCAAGGCCGCCGAGCGGGCCAAGGTCAGCGCCAAGGCCAGGACCGACGAGGTCACCAAGCTCCTCGATCAGCTCGGCACGAAGCGCACGAAGATCGAACGGCTGGTCGCCCAGGTCGAGAGCGATCTCTTCCGGCAGGTGCGTCAGCGCGCGAACAGCGGCGGCCGCGCCGTGAAGGTCGACATGCCGATCGTGGGCGACGGCAAGGCGGCCCAGGCCGCCCGCTGGGCGCTCACCCAGCAGCTGAAGCCCTACGTGTGGGGAGCCGAGGGCCCCAGCGGCTTCGACTGCTCGGGCCTGGTCATGTGGGCCTACCAGAAGGTCGGCATCAGCCTCCCGCACTACACCGGCAACCAGTGGACGGCGGGCACGCGCATCTCCAGGGAGGAGATGCGGCCCGGAGACCTCGTCTTCTTCTACAACGACCTGCACCACGTCGGGATCTACATCGGCGGCGGCCTGATGGTCCACGCGCCGCGGACCGGCGACGTCGTCCGCATCGCCCCGATCGCGGGCCGGCCGTTCGCCGGCGCCGTACGGATCGCGAACTGAGCTCCGGCGCCGTACGGATCGCGAACTGAGCTCCGGCTCCGTGCGGGCGGACCGAAAGCCGGCGCCGTGCGGATCCCGGACCGGCTCCTGTTCGGAGCTCGTCGCGACCCGCGCTCAGGACGGGGCGGGTCGCGAGGGGACGGGCCCCGGACCGGGAACCGGACCGGGCGGCGAGGTCAGATCAGGCGGCGGCGGGCGGCCCAGGCCACGGCCTCGATCGCGGTGGCCACGCCGATCCGGTCGCAGATGCCACGCAGCCTGCGCCGGACGGTGCGCCCGCTGATGTCGAGGCGGCGTCCCACGCGGTCCACGGTGACCCCCTTGGCGAGCTCCGCCAGGAGGACGAGGTCCTCGTCGCTGAGATCGGCCTCGCGCACGGCCAGAGGGCCGCGACGGGCATCCACTACGACTTCTGGATATGCCATCTAGAGGTCCTCCCCCGCACCGGCACCCAGCCGTGAGTGTGATCGGAACCAATGTCGCCCGCCAGGAACGTTAAACGTCCTCTTCAAAGGTCGTCAAGTTCTGTTCTCGATAGAGCAGACGGACACCATTGACATACCGGTCATTACATGAACTACTAACGACATCACGGAGTTTAGTGAATAATTCGCTCCAGTCGACCGCGGCCCGTGCGAGCAGTGGCCTTTCCCCGTCCGCGCCACGTCGGCTCCGCGGGGAGTTCTCGCTGATCACCACGGGTCCGATCATCCCGTCGCCGCTCGGACGCGAGCATTTACCGAGATGATGAGATGTTCGTCACTTTGATCGGATCATGCGACTGGTGTGACGAGAAGAAATAGTTGTCCGGTTATCGGACGGAGATCCGCTCCACCGTGTCGAATATCATTCTGGAGTTCCGCTCCGGCGCACAGTAAGAGATGCGCCGAAAAAGCCTTTATGTTCTCGCATCAATGGGTGCCACAGCGGGCTCTCGGAGGGCCTTCCCGCGGGACCCCGCCCTCCTGCCGCGTGCGCCGGGACGCTCCCCGGCCGGGAGAAACACGTGAGCGCGGCCGGGGACGCTCCCCGGCCGCGCTCACGCACCACGATCAACCCGCCGGCTTGACCAGCGGGAACAGGATGGTCTCCCGGATGTTCCTGCCGGTGAAGGCCATCACGAGGCGGTCGATCCCCAGCCCCATGCCACCGGTCGGCGGCATCGCGTATTCCAGGGCGGTGAGGAAGTCCTCGTCAAGCTGCATGGCCTCCGGGTCGCCGCCCGCGGCGAGCAGGGACTGCTCGGTGAGGCGGCGGCGCTGCTCGACCGGGTCCACCAGCTCCGAGAAGGCGGTGCCCAGCTCGGTGCCGAACCCGATCAGGTCCCACTTCTCGGTCAGCAGCGGGTTGTCGCGGTGCTGACGGGCCAGCGGGGAGGTCTCCAGCGGGTAGTCCATGACGAACGTGGGCTGGATCAGCGTGTGCTCGACCAGCGCCTCGAAGATCTCCTGGACGAGCTTGCCCTGGCCCCACTTCGGGTCCCAGGGGATCTCCCGCGCGTCGGCGAGCTTGCGGACCTGGTCCAGGGAGGTCTCGGTCGTGACCTCCTCGCCCAGCGCCTCGGAGACCGAGCCGTACAGCGTGATCCGCGGCCACTCGGCCCGCCCGAGGTCGACCTCCACCCCGTCGTGCTCCACCACGGAGCGGCCCAGCGCGGCCACCACCGCCTTCTGGATCATCCGCTGGGTCAGGTCGGCCATGTCGTTGTAGTCGAGATACGTCCCGTACGCCTCGAGCATGGTGAACTCGGGGTTGTGGGTGGCGTCCGCGCCCTCGTTGCGGAAGTTGCGGTTGATCTCGAAGACCTTCTCGATGCCGCCCACCACGAGCCGCTTGAGGTAGAGCTCGATCGCGATGCGGAGGTAGAGCTCCATGTCGTAGGCGTTGATGTGGGTCTTGAACGGCCGGGCCGTGGCGCCGCCGTGGATCGGCTGCAGCATCGGCGTCTCGACCTCGAGGTAGCCCTCCTCGTGCCAGAAGTCGCGGACCGCGCGGACGACGGCGCTGCGGGTGTAGGCCATCTTGCGGGCCTCGTCGTTGACGATGAGGTCCACGTAGCGCATCCGGACCCGCGCCTCGGGGTCGGTGAGCCCGAGGTGCTTCTCCGGCAGCGGGCGCAGGCACTTGGAGGTGATGGCCCACCGGTCGGCGAGGATCGACAGCTCGCCGCGGCGCGAGGTGATGACCTCGCCCTCGATGCCGACGTGGTCGCCCAGGTCGACGTCGCGCTTCCAGGCGGCGAGGGACTCCTCACCCACCTTGTCCAGCGAGATCATGACCTGGAGGTCGCCGGAGCCGTCGCGGATGGTGGCGAAGCAGAGCTTGCCGCCGATCCGGGAGAGCATGACGCGACCGGTGACGCCCACTCTGTCGCCGGTCGCGGTGTCAGCGGCGAGATCCGCGTATTTATCGCGGATCTCGGCGTTGGTCGCGGTGCGCGGGAAGTTCACCGGGTAGGGGTCGACGCCCTCGGAGCGGAGACGGTCGAGCTTCTCCCGGCGCACGCGCATCTGCTCGGGCAGATCCTCGGCTGGAGTCACATGGTCGGTCACGCGGTCAAGGTTACCGATGTCCGGACTGTCTCCGGCCGCTGCCCGCGCCTCACATCGTGTTGCGGTGGTAGATGAGCCGGAGCCCGATCAGCGTCAGCCACGGCTCGTGCACGTCGATCGAGGCCGACTCGCTGACCACCAGCGGCGCCGCGCTGCCGGTCGCGACCACCGTGACGTCGTCCGGGTCGTCGGCCAGCTCGGCCGCCATGCGCTCCACGATCCCGTCCACCTGGCCGGCGAAGCCGTAGATGATGCCGGACTGGAGCGCCTCGACCGTGTTCTTCGCGATCACCGAGCGGGGCCGGACCAGCTCCACCTTGTGCAGCTGCGCCCCGGCGGCCGCCAGCGCGTCCACCGAGATCTCGATGCCGGGCGCGGTGACCGCCCCGACGTACTCCCCCTTGGCGGAGACGGCGTCGAAGGAGGTCGCGGTGCCGAAGTCGACGATGACGCACGGCCCGCCGTACAGCTGGATGGCGGCCAGCGCGTTGACGATCCGGTCGCTGCCGACCTCCTTCGGGTTGTCCATGCGGACCGGCACGCCGGTGCGCACGCCGGGCTCGACGATCACCGCGGTGACGTCGCCGTAGTAGCGGCGGCACATCTCCCGCATCTCGTTGAGCACCGACGGCACCGTGGAGCACAGCGCGATGCCGTCGACGTCGGCGCCCTTGAGCAGCGGCGACTGCCCCAGCAGCCCCTGCAGCACGACGGCGATCTCGTCGGCCGTGCGCCGGGCGTCGGTGGCGATCCGCCAGTGCTCGATCACCTCGTCACCCTCGAACAGGCCGAGCACGGTGTGAGTGTTGCCGACGTCGATGGCGAGCAGCATCAGTTCCCCCGAAGGTCCAAGGCGATGTCCAGGGCCGGCGCCGAATGCGTGAGCGCGCCCACCGCAAGGTAGTCAACGCCAGTTTCGGCCACGTCACGAGCCGATTCCAAGGTCAGGCCCCCGCTGGACTCCAGCCGCGCCCGCCCGGCCACCAGCCGTACGGCCTCACGCAGCTGGGGCACCGTGAAGTTGTCCAGCAGGATCTCCTCCGCTCCCTCGGCGAGCACCGGCTCGATCTGGTCGATCCGGTCGACCTCGACCTCGATCGGCAGGCCGGGGTAGGCGTCGCGGACCGCGCGGAACGCCTCGGCCACCCCACCCGCGGCCACCACGTGATTGTCCTTGATCAGAGCCGCGTCCGAAAGGGACATCCGGTGGTTGGCCCCGCCGCCGGCGCGGACGGCGTACTTCTCCAGCGCGCGCAGGCCCGGCAGGGTCTTGCGGCTGTCGCGGATGCGGGCGCCGGTCCCCTCCACCGCCCGGACCCACCGGGCGGTCAGGGAGGCGATGCCGGACAGGTGGGTGAGCAGGTTCAGCGCGGTCCGCTCGGCCGTCAGCAGGTCACGGGTGGCACCGGTGACGGTCATCAGCACGTCCCCCCGGCTCACCCGCTCGCCGTCCTTGACGTGCCGCTCGGCCCGCTCCGCGCCGAACCGGGCGAAGACCGCCTCGGCGACCGCGAGCCCCGCGACCACCCCGTCGGCCCGCGCCACCACGTCGGCGGTCGCCGTCCGGCCCGCGGGGATCGTGGCGATGCTCGTCACGTCCCCCGCCTCCTGGACGTCCTCGGCGAGCGCGGTGTCGAGCAGGGCGCCCACCCCGGCGGGGTCCAGCCCCGCCGCGGCCAGTTCCTCGGCCAGGTGCGCGGGCAGTCCCGGCGGCACGGCCTCGGCGTGCGGACGGTAGTTCATGATCAGGCCCTCCTCCGTCAGGGTCAGGTCGAGGTGGCTGAGCCATCGGGCGTCGTCGCGCTCGGGGAAGTCCTCCCGCCAGTGTGCCCCACGGGTCTCCTCCCGGGCGCGGGCGGCCGTCACCAGCGCCGAGGCGACGGTCAGCAGGTTGGTGGCCTCCCACGACTCGGTGCACGGCTCGACCGCCACCGGGGTCCAGCGGGCGTTCAGCAGGGCGCGGCTCACCCCGTCGAGGCTCCCGCCGCTGCGCAGCACGCTCGCGCCCCGGCTCATGTGCGCCTGGATCCGCGACCGGGCACGGGGGTCGACGAGCCCGGCGGGACGCCGGTCCGGCACCGGCTCGCCGGGCGCCGGGCGCAGCGCGTGGACGTCGGCGGCGATGCGCTCGGCGAAGACCAGGCCCTCCAGCAGCGAGTTGGAGGCCAGCCGGTTGGCGCCGTGCACGCCGGTGCAGGCGACCTCCCCGCAGGCGTACAGGCCGGGCACGCTGCTGCGGCCGTGCAGGTCGGTGCGGACGCCGCCGCTGGCGTAGTGGGCGGCCGGGGCGACCGGGATCGGCTGCGTGACCGGGTCGATCCCGTGCTCCAGGCAGACCGCGTGGATCGTCGGGAAGCGGGTGCGCCACTTCTCCTCGCCGAAGTGGCGGCCGTCGAGGTACATGTGGTCGGCGCCGGTCTCGCGCATCCGCCGCATGATGGCCTTGGCCACGACGTCCCGGGGGGCCAGGTCGGCCAGCTCGTGCACGTCCCGCATGAACGGCACGCCGTCGGCGTCGACGAGCACCGCGCCCTCGCCGCGGACCGCCTCGGAGATCAGCGGCTGCTGGCCGGTCGCGCCCTCGCCGAGCCAGAGCACCGTCGGGTGGAACTGCACGAACTCCAGGTCCCGCACCGCGGCCCCGGCCCGCAGCGCGAGCGCCACCCCGTCCCCGGTGGAGACGAGCGGGTTGGTGGTGGCGGCGTAGACCTGGCCCATCCCGCCGGTGGCGAGCACCACCGCGCGGGAGCGGACGGCGCCCACGCCGTCGCGTGAGCCCTCGCCCATCACGTGCAGGGTCACCCCGGCCGCGTGGCCGTCTCCGTCCTTGAGCAGGTCGAGGACGAGCGCGTGCTCGATCACCTCGATCTCCGCCGCGCGGACCGCCGCGACGAGCGCGCGCTGCACCTCGGCGCCGGTGGCGTCGCCGCCCGCGTGCACGATGCGGTTGCGCCGGTGGCCGCCCTCCCGGGTGAGCTGGAGCTCTCCGGCGGCGTCGGTGTCGAACCGGGCGCCGGTCGCGATGAGACCGCGCAGCGCTTCCGGCCCCTCGGTCACCAGGACCCGGACCGCCTCGGTGTCGCAGAGGCCGACCCCTGCGATGAGCGTGTCGGACAGGTGCTCGCCGGGGGTGTCGTCCGGGTCGAGCACGGCGGCGATGCCGCCCTGCGCCCAGCGCGTGGAGCCAGCCGAGAGCACGTCCTTGGTGACGACCAGGACCTTCGCGGCGGGCTCCAGGCGCGCGTAGCGGAGCGCCAGGGTCAGGCCCGCGATCCCGGAGCCGACCACGACCAGGTCCGCCTCGACCGTCCAGCCCGGCTCCGGCGCGGTCAGTCTCAGGGGGATCGCCGGGATACTCATGGTCGCCTCCTCGGGACGGGTCGCATGGCGACACCGGGGCGTCGCGCCGCGGGCGGTGCGTCCCGCGGATTTCGTCATCATGACGATAACGCCGGGCGCGCCGTGAGGCTTCCCCGGGGTCCGCGGTGACCCCGGGCGACCCCGGACGACCCCGGGCGCCCCCAGCGGCCCCGGGGAACCCCGGAGGCCCCGAGGAACCCCGTAGGGCGAGGGCGTCAGCCCGCGACGAGGTCGCCCCGGAGGCCGGCCGTGCCGGGGGCCGGGGCGGCGAGGTCCTCGCCGAGGTCGACGATCCGGTTGTCGCGGTCGACGTGGACGACCCGCGGCCGGAACGTCCTGGCCTCGGCGTCCTCCATCTGCCCGTAGGCGATGATGATCACCAGGTCGCCCTGGTGGACGAGGCGGGCGGCGGCGCCGTTGATGCCGATGACACCGGAGCCACGCGGCCCCGCGATGGTGTAGGTCACCAGCCTGGCGCCGTTGTCGATGTCCACGATGTGAACCTGCTCCCCGGGCAGCAGCCCGGCCGCGTCCAGCAGGTCCTCGTCGATGGTGACCGATCCCACGTAGTGCAGGTCGGCCTGGGTGACGGTGGCACGGTGGATCTTGGAGGTGAGCATGGTTCGGAGCATGCGCCGTTTCACCTTTCGCGTGGTCGCGCCGCCTTCGAGGACGTGCACGCCGGACAGGGGGTTTCCAGGGTATGAGTCAGCCCAGTGTGAGGACAACGTTGTCGATCAGCCGGGTAGTCCCGACCCTCGCCGCGACCGCGAGGACCGCCTCCCCGGCGTACTCCTCGCCCACCTCGGTGAAGGTCGCCGGATCCACCAGGACCAGATAGTCGAGGTCCACTCCCGGCTCGGCGTCGAGCACGGCCCGCGCCGCCCGCCGGATCTCCGACGGCCTGCCCTGCTCGGCCCCCGCGAACAGCGCCCTGGACAGCGCCAGGGCCATGGTCCGCTCGTGCGGCGACAGATAGCGGTTCCGGCTGGAGAGCGCCAGGCCGTCCGCCTCCCGGACGGTGGGGGCGCCCACGATCTCGATCGGCAGGTCGAGGTCGAGCACCATCCGGCGGATCAGCGCCAGCTGCTGGGCGTCCTTGCGGCCGAAGACCGCCACGTCCGGCCGGACCAGGTTGAACAGCTTGAGCACCACGGTCAGCATCCCGTCGAAGTGCCCCGGCCGGGACGCCCCCTCGACGATCGTGCCCATCTTCCCCGCCGAGACGCCGACCTGCCGGTCCGGCAGGTACATCTCCTCGGCGGAGGGGGCGAAGACGATGCCCGCCCCCTCCTCCGCGCACACCTCCAGGTCGGTGTCGAACGTCCGGGGGTAGCGGGCGTAGTCCTCCCCCGGGCCGAACTGCAGGGGATTGACGAAGACGCTCACCGCGACGTGGTCGGCCCGCTCCCGGGCCAGCCGGATGAGCGAGCGGTGCCCCTCGTGCAGCGCCCCCATCGTCGGCACCAGCGCCAGCGCGGCCCTGCCCGGGGGGGCCTCGCGGCCGATCCCCAGCGTCCGGCGCGCCTCGGCCAGTCCGGCGCGGTCGCCCGCCACGATCACGTCCATGTCTCTCCTCATGAGGGGATGTTCGAGTACGGCGGGGCGGGGAGTCATCCGCCCCCGCCCAGCGCGTCCAGGAGGCACTCGGGGATCATCCGCCCCCGCCCAGCGCGTCCAGGAGGCACTCTGCGGCCTCGGGCTTGAGCAGCCCGGCCGCGAGCGCCCGGTCGGCCGTGAGCCTGGCGAGCACCACGTAGGCGTCCGCCACCTCCGGAGCGGCGAGGATGAGCGCGTCCACGTGCTTGCGGACGGTGCCCGCGTCACCCCGCACCACGGGGCCGGTCAGCCCGGACAGGCCGAGCCGGAGCACGTTGTCCAGGGCCGCGCCGAGCAGCGGACCGAGCAGCCGGCCCGGCTCCTCCACGCCGATCCCGCGCAGCAGCTCGGACGACTCCGCGATCAGTGTGACCATGTGGTTGGCCGCGTTCGCCAGGGCCGCGTGGTAGAGCGCCCGGTCCTTCTCCTCGATCCAGACCGGCTCGCCCTCGATCTCGATGACCAGCGCCTCGGCCACCATCCGGAGCGGCTCGGGCGCGGTGACGCCGAACGAGATGCCGGTCAGGCGGCTCAGGTCGTCGTCTCTGCCGGTGAAGGTCATCACCGGGTGCAGCGCGAGGGGCAGCGCCCCCTTCTCGACCGCCGGGTTCAGCACGGCCAGGCCGTACGCGCCGCTGGTGTGGACCAGGAGCTTGCCGCGCAGGTCGGCGCCGGTCTCGGCCAGGCCGGCGACGAGGCCGGGCAGCGCGTCGTCCGGGACGGTGAGCAGGACGAGGTCCGCGCGGGCCACCACCTCCTCGGGGCTGCTGGGGGTCAGGCCGAGCCGCTCGGCCACCCGCCGCCGGGAGGCGTCGGAGACGCCGCTGGCGGCCACGACCCGGTGACCCGCCCGCGCGAGCGCCGCGCCGAGCGCCGACCCGACCCGTCCGGCCCCGAGCACTCCCACCGCCAGCCGTGCCGGGCGCTCTCCTGTGTCCACGATGTCCCGTCCTTCGCCGCCACCGGGCCTTGCGTACCAGTTGACCAGCGTAACGGGAGGGACTCCGGCGGTGACGGCACGGCACCCCGCCGGGAGTGACCGGGAGAGCGCCCCGGGAAGGCGACGGGGAGGCACTGGAGAGCACTGGAGAGGCGCTGAAGAGGCGCTGAAGAGGCGCTGAAGAGGCGCTGAAGAGGCGCCTGGGGAGCGTGCCGGGCAGGCGCGGGCCCCCGCGGGGAGGGCACGGATAAGGCATGGGGAGGGCATGGGGAGGGCATGGGGAGGGCGCGGAGACGACGGCGGGCGCCGGGTCCGTTCCCCAGAGACCCGGCGCCCGATTGCCGACACGAGCGACCAGCAGTGCCGATCGGCGCCAGGACCGCGCCCGCTGGGGGAGCGGGCCGGGCACTGACTGCCGCCGACAGTGAGCAACGTTAACGCAAAGCGAGGTCAAGGCAAGGTAACCCGGGAGCCCGGCGTGTCATGCGCGCCCCATGCGGGCCTCCCGGCGCGGCAGGCGGCGTCATGGCGGCGTCATGCGGTCTCCCGGGCCGGCCCGGTAACGTCTGCCCCCATGTGGCTGACCTGGCGGGCCGCGATGGAGCGGGCGCTCTACGGCGAGAACGGCTTCTACCTGCACGAGCGCCCCTCCGGACACTTCCGGACCTCGGTCGGCGCCTCCGGTGTCTTCGCCGGGGCCGTGCTCCGCGAACTGCTGGCGGTCGACGAGGCGCTCGGCCGGCCACGGGAGATCGACCTGGTGGACGTCGGCGCCGGCGAGGGAGCGCTGGCGGCCCGGGTCGCGGTCCTCGCCCCGGACGATCTGCGCGCGAGACTCCGGGTGACCGCGGTGGACCTGGCCCCCCGGCCGCCCCGGCTGCCCGAGGAGATCACCTGGTCCGCGGTCTGCCCGGAGGAGATCCACGGGCTGGTGATCGCCAACGAGTGGCTGGACAACGTGCCGCTGGACGTCGTCGAGCGGACCACCGACGGGCTCCGGCTCGTGCTGGTCGACCCCGCGACCGGCGAGGAGCGCCTCGGGGACCCGCCCTCGAAGGCCGACCTGGCCTGGCTGGGCCGCTGGTGGCCGACCCGGGGCACGGGCGAGCGGGCCGAGATCGGCAGGTCCCGCGACGACGCCTGGGCCGGGACCGTCGTACGGCTGGCACGCGGACGCGCGGTCGCGGTCGACTACGCGCACTCCGCAGCCGGCCGCCCGCCGTACGGGACGCTGACCGGCTACCGCGACGGCGCGTCCGTCGTGCCCGTGCCCGACGGCTCGTGCGACATCACCGCGCACGTCGCCCTGGACGCCTGCGCGGCCGCCGGGGAGCGGGCCGGGGCGGTGACCGTGGCCCTGACGACGCAGCGCGAGGCCCTGCGCACGCTCGGCGTCACCGGGACCCGGCCCCCGGCCGGTCTCGCCCGCACCGACCCGCGCGGTTACCTGCGGGCCCTGGCCCGGGCCTCGCAGGAGGCGGAGCTCATCGATCCCGGCGGCCTCGGCGGTTTCGGCTGGCTCGTCCAGGAGCGCGGCTGAGCGCGCGACCGTGCCGCGCCCCGGACGCGCACGCGCGGACTCCGCGCGTGCTCCTCGGACGCGCACAGACTCCGCGCCCTCGGACGCGCACACGCTCCGCGCCCCTCAGACGCGCACGTGCAGAGCCTCCAGGCCCCGGATGACGTAGCCCGGGCCCCAGACCGGCTCGGCGGCGAGTTCCATCTTCGGGGCCCGGCGCAGCAGCGCCCCGAACGACTCGGCCAGCTCGATCCGGGCCAGCGGCGCGCCCAGGCAGAAATGGATGCCGGCGCCGAAGGAGATGTGCGGGTTCTCCGCGCGGCCCAGGTCGAGGCGGTCGGGATCGTCGAAGACCTCGGGGTCGCGGTTGGCCGAGCCGAACAGCAGGGCCACCTCGGAACCGCGCGGGATGTCGACCCCGCCGACCGTGATGTCCTCCAGCACCCAGCGCTCGAACATCTGCAGCGGGGTGTCCCAGCGCAGCAGCTCCTCGATCGCGGTCGGGATCAGGCCGTGGTCGGCGCGGAGCCGTTCCAGCTCGGCGGGGTTGCGGAACAGGGCCCACCAGCCGTTGCCGGTGGTGTTGACCGTGGCCTCGTGCCCGGCGTTGAGCAGCAGCACGCAGGTGCCGACCAGTTCCTCCTCGGTGAGCCTGTCGCCTTCGTCGGCGACCTGGGCGAGGGCGCTGATCAGGTCGTCGCCGGGGTTCTCCCTGCGGTGGCGGGCCAGGTCGACGAGGTAGGCGGAGAACTCCTCCGCCGCGCGCACGGCGGTGTGCTGGGCCTCGACCGAGGGGTTGAGCTCGTACATCCCGCAGATGTCGGCGGACCAGGGGCGCAGCAGGTGCCGGTCGGCCTCGGGCACGCCGAGCATCTCGGCGATCACGGTCACCGGGAGCGGCTCGGCCACCTCGGCGATGAGATCGCCTCCGCCGCGCTCGGCGAAGCGGTCCACGAGCCCGCCGGCGAGCTCGGCGACCTTGGGCCGGAGCGCCTCGACCATGCGGGGGGTGAACGCCTTGGAGACCAGCCTCCTCAGGCGGGTGTGGACCGGCGGCTCCACGTCGAGCATCCCGGCGCGGACCACCCGCCAGAACGGCTCCTGGAACTCCGGGTCGTCGGGCCGGCCGAACTCCGCGTGGGTGGCCGTGTGCAGGTACGACCGGCCGAGCCTGCGGTCGCGCAGCAGCGCGTTGACGTCGGCGTGCCGGGCGATCAGCCACTGGCCGGTCGGCTCGAAGAAGCCGACCGGCCGCTCGCGGCGCAGCTCGGCGTAGACGTCATAGGGATGGGCGACGAATTCCGGACTCCAAGGATCAAACTTCACATTCGCATCGTAATCCGGGAACGCGCCCCGTCTACCCCTCGGCGGGCTTCTCCTCCTCGTAGCGGTGGTGCAGCTCCACCGGCTCCTCGGCGCCCGGCTTGCTCCGCATGCGGATGTTGAGCATCTCCACCAGCAGCGAGAAGGCCATCGCGAAGTAGATGTAGCCCTTGGGGATGTGCTGCTCGAAGCCCTCGGCCAGGAGCACGACGCCGATCAGGATCAGGAAGGACAGGGCGAGCATCTTGATGCTCGGGTGCCGGTCCACGAAGCGGCTGATCGGCCCGGAGGCGAACAGCATCACCAGGACCGAGACGACGACGGCCGCGACCATGACGCCGATCTCGTCCACCATGCCGACCGCGGTGATCACCGAGTCGAGCGAGAAGACGATGTCCAGGATCATGATCTGCACGATCACCGCGGCGAAGGAGGAGGCGACCTTCCCTCCGGCGTGGCCGGACTTGCCCTCCAGGTTGTCGTGGATCTCGAAGACGCTCTTCCCTATCAGGAACAGGCCGCCCAGGATCAGGATCAGGTCGCGGCCCGAGATCTCCTGCCCGAGGACCTCGAAGAGCGGGGCGGTGAGCCGTATGACCCAGGAGAGGGCCAGCAGCAGCGCCAGGCGGCTGAGCAGCGCGGCGAGCAGCCCCAGCTTGCGCGCCTTGTCACGCTGCTCCGGCGGGAGCTTGCCCGCCAGGATCGAGATGAAGATGACGTTGTCGATGCCGAGGACGATCTCCAGGCCGACGAGGGTGAGGAACCCTATCCAGATCTGCGGGTCTGCCACCCAGTCCATCGCCGTCTCCTCCGAGGGGTCGTGGTGTTCCAGCCGGTCACGCCGCATAGACGATCGGCGGGCTCCGGAGGTTCCTGCCCGAGGCGGCCGACACCATTCCGTGTCCGACTTGCGGACCGGCGGGCCGGGATGGTTATAGTTCGCGGTAGGTCATGAGTGCCAGTGACAAGCCCCGGCTCGCTGGCCGGCAACCCTCGCGTCCGCGGCGGGGTGCCCCGGGTGAGGACCTGGTCCGGCGCCGGAGTGGCGCCGGTCAAGCGCGGGCTCCACGCACCATCGCCACGCCTCGCAGGGGCTTGGGGTCCGATGACCTCGAAGGAGTCCTGGCGTGTCCCTGCTCGGCATCTTCACCACCGACGCCCCCGCCGCCCCCGCCGCCGCTCCGGAGCCCGTCCGGCGGGCCGCCGGCGACCGGCCCATCCCTCCCGTGCTCGGCGCCGACCTCGCCGTCCCCGTCCGGGGCGGCAGGCTCGTCCCCTACGCCAACCTCGACTACGCCGCCAGCGCCCCCTGTCTCGAGCCGGTGAGCGCCGCCGTCGCCGCCGCGCTCCCGGCCTACTCCAGCGTCCACCGGGGCGCCGGCTACGCCTCGCAACTCACCACGGCCCGCTACGAGCAGGCCCGGCACACGGTCCGCGCCTTCGTCGGCGCCCGCCCCGGCGACGCGGTGGTCTTCACCCGCAACACCACAGACGCCGTCAACCTGCTGGCCCGCGCCCTGCCGGAGGGCACCACCGTCGTGGTCTTCGACTCCGAGCACCACGCCTCGCTGCTGCCCTGGGCCGGCGCCGTACGGCTGGCGCCGCCCGCCTTCCCCGGCGAGGCCGTCCGCGCGGTCGACGAGGCCCTCACAGGCATCGAGGGCCCGAAGCTGCTCGTGGTGACCGCCGCCTCCAACGTCACCGGCGAGCTGTGGCCGATCGCCGCCCTGGCGCACGTCGCCCACCGGCACGGCGCCCGCATCCTCGTCGACGCGGCCCAGCTCGTCCCGCACCGCCGCCTCAACCTGACCGCGCTCGACCTGGACTACGTGGTCTTCTCCGGGCACAAGCTCTACGCACCCTTCGGCACGGGCGCGCTCGTCGGCCGCCCCGACTGGCTCGCGGAGGCCGAGCCGTACCTCAAGGGCGGCGGGGCGGTGCGCTCCGTGGGCGGCGGAGGCGTCGGGGACGGCGGCGACGGCGGGGGCGTCGGGGGCGTCGAGTGGCACGACGACCCCGAGGCCCGGCACGAGGCGGGCACTCCCAACGTGCTGGGCGCCGTCGCCCTGGCCGCCGCCTGCGACGCGCTGAGCGCCACCGGCTGGACGGCGCTGGTCCGCGAGGAGGAGCGCCTGCTCGGCAGGCTCCGCGCGGGCCTGGCCGCGGTCGAGGGCGTGCACGAGCTCTCCCTGTGGGGCCCCGACCACCCGCGCGTCGGCATCGTCTCCTTCGTGGTGGAGGGCCTGACCGCCCGCGAGGTCGCCGAGGCCCTCTCCGACGAGTACGGCATCGGCGTGCGCGACGGGAAGTTCTGCGCCCACCCGTTCGTCCGGCACCTGCTGGGCGGGGTGAAGGACGGCGGCTGCGAGGACACGACGGTCTCCGCGCTCCGCGCCTCGATCGGCATCGGCACCACCGACGAGCACGTCGACCGTCTCGTCCGCGCCCTGGAGGAGATCGTCTCCCGTCGCGGCGCCGCGGCGCCGAAGTGACCCCCGCCGGGTGGACCCGGCGGGCCCCCGCTGGGGGATGATGGCCCCATGACGGAACGGGTCGTGGGAATCGGTGCCGGAGCCTCACTCGTCGGCGGCGGCGCCGGCGGCAAGGAGCTCGCGACCGAGGACATGGTCCTCAACATCGGCCCGCAGCACCCGTCCACGCACGGCGTGCTGCGGCTGCGGCTGACGCTGGACGGCGAGCGGATCAGCGCGGCCGAGCCGATCGTGGGCTACATGCACCGGGGCGCGGAGAAACTGTTCGAGGTCCGGGACTACCGGCAGATCATCGTGCTGGCCAACCGGCACGACTGGCTGTCGGCGTTCGCCAACGAGCTGGGCGTGGTCCTGGCCGTCGAGCGCATGCTCGGCATGGAGGTCCCGGTCCGGGCCGTCTGGGCCCGGACGCTCCTGGCCGAGCTCAACCGGGTCCTCAACCACCTGATGTTCCTCGGCTCCTACCCGCTGGAGCTGGGCGCGATGACCCCGGTCTTCTACGCGTTCCGGGAGCGCGAGACGCTCCAGGCCGTCATGGAGGAGATCTCCGGCGGGCGCATGCACTACATGTTCAACCGGGTCGGCGGCCTGAAGGAGGAGCTGCCCGAGGGCTGGCTCGGCCGGGCCGGGCAGGCCGTCGCGGAGGTGCGCCGCCGGCTGCCCGACATCGAGGGCCTGCTCATCGGCAACGAGATCTTCACGGCCCGCACGCGCGGCGTCGGCGTGCTCACCCGCGAGCAGATCATGCAGTACGGCGTGAGCGGCCCGATCGCCCGCGCCTCCGGCGTGGACATGGACCTGCGCCGCGACGACCCCTACCTGGCCTACGGCGAGCTGCCGGTGAGGGTCGTCACCCGCACGGCCGGTGACTGCCACGCCCGGTTCGAGGTGCTGCTGGAGCAGGTCAAGGTCTCCCTCGACCTGGCCGACGCCTGCCTGGAACGGCTCCGCGAGCTGCCTCCGGGACCGGTCAACCAGCGCCTGCCCAAGGTGCTCAAGGTCCCCGAGGGCCACACCTACGCCTGGACGGAGAACCCCCTGGGCGTCAACGGTTACTACCTGGTCTCACGCGGCGAGAAGACCCCGTGGCGGATGAAGCTCCGCTCGGCCTCCTTCAACAACGTCCAGGTGCTGCGCGAGATGCTCCCCGGCCACCTGGTCGCCGACATGGTCGCGATCCTCGGCTCGATGTTCTTCGTGGTCGGGGACATCGACAAGTGAACAGCCGGGTGACGGCCGACCGGCGGCCGGGCGGTCTCCCCGCCGCCGCTCCGGCGTCCCCCGTGCCGCGCCGCGCCTCCGCGGGCTAGCGCTCCCGGCGGTCGGGGGCGGCGTCGGGCTCCTCGGGCACCCGGCAGCAGTGCTCCAGGTAGAGCGCGGCGCACACCAGCACCACGCAGCCGAGGAAGGAGCCGCCCGCGATGAAGAAGTCACGGCGGGGCGTGTCCTGCGCCAGCATGTCGGCCGCGTAGAACGCGAACCCGGCGAAGACCCCCGCGAAGACGGCCCCGCCGTACGCCGAGGCCTTGGCGAGGGCGACCAGGCGGGCCACCACCAGCGGCTCGACCGGCTTGGTGCCCGGCCTGCGCCGGATCCGCGCCCGGGTCATCCAGCCGGTGTGGGCCTCGCCGAGCGCGAGCAGCAGGACCGTCGGGATCGCCGTCCACGGCACGGCCGGGATGGACGCGTACAGCGGCCGGAGCAGCGCCCAGGTGAGCAGCGCGAGGACGACGGTGATCCCGACGAGCACGCCGGGACGGCTCGGCTTCATGCGGGCTCCCGCAGCACCAGGTCGGCGCGGAGCCGTACCCCGGTCTTGTCGAGCCCGGCCAGCAGCTCGGCGACCGGCCGGCCGGCGAGCACCGCCTCCGGATCGGCCTGCACCCAGGGGACCAGCACGAACGCGCGCTCGTGCGCGCGGGGGTGCGGCAGGATGAGCTCCGGGTCGTCGGAGACGACCTCCCCGACGGCGATCAGGTCGACGTCCAGGGTGCGCGCCCCCCAGCGCTCGGTCCGGACCCGGCCGAAGGCGTTCTCCGTCTCCTGCGCGCGGGCGAGCAGCTCGCGGGGAGCCAGGGAGGTCTCGGCGACCACGACCGCGTTGAGGTAGGGGCCCTGCTCGGGGCCGCCGACCGGGTCGGTCTCGTAGACCGGCGAGACCGCGGTGACCTCCAGCCCCGGCGCGGCGGCCAGCAGGTCGAGCCCGCCCTGCAGCGTGGCGAACCGGTCGCCGAGGTTGCCGCCGAGCGCCAGCACGGCCTTCATGCCCGGCTCCCGGCGATCGTCATGTGCCCGCCACCGGACACCGGCGCCGCCCTCATCCCCTGCTCCTCGTGATGGTCACGGTCACGTCGTCGAACGGGAGCGGGATCGGCGCGGACGGCTTGTGCACGGTCACCTCGGCCGCCTCGACCCGCTCCCGGGCCAGGCACACGTCCGCCAGCCGCTGGGCCAGGGTCTCGATCAGGTCGACCGGCTCCCCCTCCACGACCTTCACCAGGTCCTCGGCGAGCTCGCCGTAGTGCACCGTCCGGGTCAGGTCGTCCGTCGCGGCGGCCGGCGCCGTGTCCAGGAAGAGCGTGACATCGACGATGAACTCCTGGCCGAGCTCCCGCTCCGCCGCCAGCACGCCGTGCCGGCCCCGGGCGCGCAGGCCCCGGATGCCGATCCGGTCCGCGGTGCGTCCCGTCACACCGCCCCCTCTTCCTCGTCGTCCTCGTCATCGGTCTGCAGCACCGGCGAGCCGTGGTGCAGCCAGAGCCGCCACCCCTCCGGTGTCCGGATGAAGGTGTTGCTCGCCACCACCTTGCCCGCGGCGAAGCTGGAATCACCTTCGTCGCCCGCCGTGAGGATGTTCTCCTCGCAGGTGAGGACCGCGACATCGCCGTGGACCATGACGTTCACGTCGGTCAGCACGAACTGGATGTAGGGCGTGTTGGCCATGATGAGCGCCCACGAGCGCAGCACCTCGGCCCGGCCGCTGACGATCGGCCAGCCCGGGTGCACGCAGCTCACCTGACCGGTCCCGGTCTCCTCGGCCCAGATCGCGGTCATCAGGTCGAGGTCGGCGTTCTCGATCGCGGTGTAGAAGGACTGGTTGACCGCCTCCACGGCGGCGGTGTCGACGCTCATGCGGACTCCTCCGTCGGCCGCACGAGCGACGCCGCCGTTCCCATGGTTCGCTCGCTCCGCTCGCTCATACGGACTCCTCCGCCGGCCGCACGAGCGACGCCGCTGTGCTTCATACTCCGCTCGCTCACAGCACCTCCCGGACCGCGGCGGCCACGCGGACGGCGTCCGCGTTCGGGCGCACGTCGTGCACGCGCACGCACCAGGCCCCCGCCCGCGCGACGAGCGCGCTCACCGCGACGGTCGCGTCGTCGCTCTCGGCGAACGGGCGGGGCTCACCGTCCGGCCCTGCCAGCAGGCGGCCGAGGAAGCGTTTGCGGGAGGCCCCGACGAGCAGCGGGTAGCCCAGGGCGGCGAGCCGGTCCGTCGCGGCGAGCAGGGCCCAGTTGTGCTCGGCCGTCTTGGAGAAGCCCAGTCCGGGATCCAGGACGATCTGCTCCTCGGCGACCCCTTCGGCCCGCACGGAGGCCACCCGCTTGGCCAGCTCGTCGCAGACCTCCGCCACGACGTCGTCGTAGACCGCCCGGCTCTGCATCGTGTGGCTGTGTCCGCGCCAGTGCATCACCACGTACGCCACCCCGGAGTCGGCCACCACCCGCGGCATGTCGGGGTCGGCCAGCCCTCCGCTGACGTCGTTGACCAGCTTCGCCCCGGCGTCCACCGCGACCCGGGCGACCTGCGCCCGCATGGTGTCCACGCTGACCGTGACGCCGCGGCGGCTCAGCTCCCGGATGACCGGCTCGACCCGGACCAGCTCCTCCTCCAGCGAGACCCGCGCCGCCCCGGGCCGGGTGGACTCGCCGCCCACGTCCACGATGTCGGCGCCCTGCTCGACCAGCTCCAGCCCGTGCCGTACGGCGGCCGACTGGTCGAACCAGCGGCCGCCGTCCGAGAAGGAGTCCGGAGTCACGTTCACCACGCCCATCACCAGACAGCGCCCCTCGTCCGGCAGGCCGGGGACGCCGCGCTGGTGCACGGCGTGGCCGGGGGGGTGGTGACCGGTGCCTTCCCTCGTCATGCGGTCAAGCCTAGGCGCTGGCGGCCGGTCGGCCGGGGCGCGGGTACGGCTTGCTGATAACGAATCGGCAGCCCCGCCCCGTCAGCGGATGATGAGGGCCATCGCCTCGGCCCGGGTCTTCTCGCTGGTGCGGAAGTCCCCGCGGACGGCCGAGGTGGTGGTCTTGGCTCCGGGCTTGCGCACGCCCCGCATGGTCATGCACAGGTGCTCGCACTCGATCACCACGATGACCCCGCGCGGCTCCAGCACGCGCATGAGCGCGTCGGCGATCTGCGAGGTCATCCGCTCCTGGACCTGGGGGCGGCGGGCGTAGACGTCGACGAGGCGGGCCAGCTTGGACAGGCCGGTCACCTGGCCCCTGTCGTTCGGGATGTAGCCGACGTGGGCCACCCCGTGGAACGGGACCAGGTGGTGCTCGCAGGTCGAGTAGACCTCGATGTCGCGCACCAGGACCATCTCGTCGTGGTCGACGTCGAAGACCTTGGTGAGCACCCCCTCCGGGGTCTGGCCCAGCCCGGCGAACTGCTCGGCGTAGGCGCGCGCCACGCGGGCGGGGGTGTCCTGGAGACCGTCCCGGTCGGGGTCCTCACCGATCGCGATCAGGATCTCGCGGACGGCCTTCTCGATCCGGGCGTGGTCGACCTCGAGCGGTCGGGGCGGTTCCACGGTCAGTTACCGTCCCTCGTCGCGCTGTCCGGGTGGCCGGCGCCCGTGGGGAGCGCGCCGTTGCCGGACTGCTCCTTCGGGGTCAGGATCGGCGGCCGGTTGGAGGGCAGCCGCTTGCCGTAGCCGGAGTAGGACGGGCGGTGCTCCTTGACCACGACCGGCGCGAAGATCTGCAGGACCTGCTCGCGGGAGAGCGTCTCCTTCTCCATCAGCTCCAGCACCAGGTTGTCGAGCACGTCGCGGTACTCGACGAGGATCTCCCAGGCCTGGTCGTGCGCCGACTCGATGAGCCTGCGCACCTCCTCGTCGATCGCGGAGGCGATCTTCTCGGAGTAGTCGCGCTCGTGGCCCATCTCGCGGCCGAGGAAGACCTCGCCGTTGCCGGTGCCGAACTTGCGGGCGCCGAGCTGCTCGCTCATGCCGTACTCGGTGACCATGCGCCGGGCGATGGAGGTGGCCTTCTCGATGTCGTTGGAGGCGCCCGTGGTGGGCTCGTGGAAGACGAGCTCCTCCGCGGTCCGGCCGCCCAGCAGCATCGCGAGCTGGTCCATCATCTCGGAGCGGGTCGCGAGGAACTTGTCCTCCATCGGCAGCGTCATCGTGTAACCGAGGGCGCGGCCGCGGGACAGGATCGTGATCTTGTGGACCGGGTCGGAGTTGGGCAGCGCGTGCGCGACCAGGGCGTGACCGCCCTCGTGGTACGCGATGATCTTCTTCTCCTGGTCCGACATGACCCGGGTCTTGCGCTCGGGGCCGGCCATCACGCGGTCGATGGCCTCCTCCAGGACCTCCATCGTGATGAGCTTCTGGTCCGCGCGGGCGGTGAGCAGCGCGGCCTCGTTGATCACGTTGGCCAGGTCGGCGCCGGTGAAGCCGGGGGTCCGGCGGGCGATGACGTCCAGGTCGACGTTCTCGGCGAACGGCTTGCCGCGGCCGTGGACCTTCAGGATGCCCTTGCGGCCCTCCAGGTCGGGACGGTCGACGGTGACCTGGCGGTCGAAGCGGCCGGGCCGCAGCAGCGCCGGGTCGAGGATGTCGGGCCGGTTCGTCGCGGCGATGAGGATCACGCCGCCCTTGACGTCGAAGCCGTCCATCTCGACGAGCAGCTGGTTCAGGGTCTGCTCGCGCTCGTCGTGGCCGCCGCCCAGACCGGCGCCGCGGTGGCGGCCCACCGCGTCGATCTCGTCGATGAAGATGATCGCCGGGGCGTTCGCCTTCGCCTGCTCGAACAGGTCGCGCACCCGCGAGGCGCCGACGCCGACGAACATCTCGACGAAGTCGGAACCGGAGATCGAGTAGAACGGCACGCCGGCCTCGCCGGCGACGGCCCGCGCGAGCAGCGTCTTGCCGGTTCCGGGCGGGCCGTACAGCAGGACGCCCTTGGGGATCTTCGCTCCGATCGCCTGGAACTTGGCCGGGGCCTGCAGGAACTCCTTGATCTCCTGGAGCTCCTCGATGGCCTCGTCGGCGCCCGCGACGTCGGCGAAGGTGGTCTTGGGGGTGTCCTTCGTGATGAGCTTGGCCTTCGACTTGCCGAAGTTCATCACCCGGGAGCCGCCGCCCTGCATCTGGTTCATCAGGAACAGGAAGATCAGCACGATGAAGACGATCGGCAGGAAGCTCACCAGCAGGCTGAGCAGGAAGTTCTCCTGCGGCACCTCGGCGGTGTAGCCCTCCTTGACGTTCCCGGCCTTCTTCTGGGCGGCCAGCTCGTTCATGATCTGGGTGCCCTGACCGTCGACCCAGGGTGACTGGATGCGGTTGGTCTGCTTGCCCGCGATGGTCACCGGCTTGACGAGCGTCAGCTCCGCCCGCTGCTCCTTGTCGATGACCTTGGCGCTCTTGACGTTCCCCGACTGGATCTGCTCGATCAGCAGGGAAGTGTCGGCCTTCGTGTAGTTGCCCTCACCGCTCCACATCGTGCTGACGAGCACGAGCAGCACGACGATGCCCAGGATCCACAGCAGTGGCCCACGTGTAAATCGCTTGAGATCCATCCGATGCGGAACCCCGGCGGGCCCGTCCCTTCCTGACCAAGGCCTGGCAACCCCGGGCGGCGCCCGGGGCTCGCGGTCTCCCTAACCGCTCCCCCTGACTACCCGGAGGCGGCGAGAAACCACCTCCCGGTCGTCCGAAGGTACACCGGCGTGCCGCGCAGGGTAACCGCACAGCGACTCCGGCTCTGCCTTACCAACGTACGTCAGGGGGCTCCATGTTCCCCGACGCAATGGGTAATGTCGCTTTCGTAACGGTTGCCCGGCGGCCTTCTTCGCCCAGGGCGTATTTATCCGCTCGCCCCGCGTTCCCGGTCCCGGGCTCAGTTCCCGCCGTAGACGTGCGGGGCGAGAGTCCCGATGAAGGGGAGGTTGCGGTACTTCTCCGCGTAGTCGAGGCCGTAGCCGATCACGAACTCGTTCGGGATGTCGAACCCGACGTACTTCACGTCGATCGGGACCTTGATCGCGTCCGGCTTGCGCAGCACCGTGCAGATCTCGACGGAGGCCGGGTCGCGCGACTTGAGGTTCTGCAGCAGCCACGACAGGGTCAGGCCGGAGTCGATGATGTCCTCGACGATCAGCACGTGGCGGCCGGCGATGTCGGTGTCCAGGTCCTTCAGGACGCGGACCACACCCGAGGACTTCGTGCCCGCGCCGTACGACGAGACCGCCATCCAGTCCATCTGGACCGGCAGGTGCAGCGCCCGCGCCAGGTCGGCCATGGCCATGACCGCGCCCTTGAGCACGCCCACGATCAGCAGGTCCCTGCCCTCGTAGTCCTCGTCGATCCTGCCCGCGAGCTCCCTGATCTTCGCCTGGAGCTCGTCCTCCGGGATGAGGACCTTCGCGAGGTCCTTGCCCATGTCGGCTGCGTCCACCTGGATCTTCCTTACGAGAGGGGGCTGCTTTTACGGACCGCCGCCTCCCCCTCGTGAGGGGCCGGCGACGAATATCAGGGTGCCACACCGGCGGACCGCTCCAACCCCCCCGGGTACCTCCACCGCCCGCTGCCCCCGCCAGTGCGTGATCAGACGCTCCACCTGCACGATGTGCCCGGCCGAGAGCGTGCCGGGCGGCGATCCCGCGGCGATCGCGGCCCGGCGCAGCACCCGCCGGCGCACCGCCGCGGGCAGGTCCTCCAGCTCCGGCACGGCCAGCGCCACCCGCTCCGTGCCACCGGACCCGCCGGACCCGCCGCCGGCCGCGTGTTCCGCGCCGGCCGCGCCGCCGTCGCCCGGCTCGCGCACCACCGCCCGCGCGTAGGCCCGCCCGGCCCACTCGTCCAGGGCGTCGGCGTCGTCCCGGCAGAGCAGCGCGGTGCGGGCGAGCGCCTCGGCGACCCCCGGCCCCAGCTCCTCCTCCAGCGCCGGGAGCAGCCGCGCGCGCACCCGGACCCGCGTGTAGCGGTCGTCGCGGTTGTGCGGGTCCTCCCAGGGGGACAGCCCGAGCGCCGCGCAGGCGCGGACGGTCGTGGCGCGCCCGAGCTCCAGCAGCGGCCTGCGGTAGATCCCCGAGCGCGCGGGCATCCCCGCCAGCGAGCGCGTCCCGCTGCCCCGCGCGAGCCGGAGCAGCACGGTCTCGGCCTGGTCGTCCCGGGTGTGCCCGAGCAGCACGGCCGCCGCCCCGAGCCGCGCGGCCGCCTCCGACAGCGCCGCGTACCGCGCGTCCCGCGCGGCGTTCTCCGGACCGCCGGCGGTGCCCACCCGGACGGTCAGGACCTCGGCCGGCTCGAGGCCGAGCGGGAGCCGCGCCACCTCGGCCGCCCGGTGCGCCGAGCCGCTCTGCAGCCCGTGGTCGACGGTCAGCAGCCCGCCCCGCAGCCCCGCCCGGGGCGCGACGAACGCCAGGGCCGCGGCCAGGGCCAGGGAGTCGGCGCCGCCGCTGCACGCGGCCAGCACGAGGTCCCCCGGCTCCAGGTCGGCCAGCGCGAGCCGTACGGCACGGCGGACGTCGGCGACGGCGGGGTGCGGGCCCAAGGAGCGTCAGTCGGCGATCTCGGCGGCGGGCGGCGCCGGGGCGTCCAGGACGCGGGCGATCCAGCGCTCGGGGTGGGCGATCTCGTCCTGGCTCGGGAGGGTCTCCGGCGAGGTCCAGACCTTGTTGAACCCCTCCATCCCGGCCTGGCCGACGACGGTGCGGACGAAGGCGGAGCCTTCGGCGTACTGCTTCATCTTCAGGTCGATGCCGAGCAGCTTGCGGACCGTGCGGTCGAGGCGGGAGCCGCCCTCGCGGCGGTGGTGGAACCTGGCGCGGATCTCGGCGACCGAGGGGACCACGGCGGGGCCGACGGCGTCCATCACGTAGTCGCCGTGCCCCTCGACCAGGGTCATCACCGCGGTGAGGCGGTCGAGGATCTCCTTCTGCCCGGGCGTCTGGATCGCGTCGATGAGGTTACCCTCGCCGCCCCGGACGGCGTCGGCGACCGCGTCGGCGGCCGAGCGGAGCCGGTCGAGCAGGGTGGGCAGGTCCAGGTCGGAGGCGAGCAGGAACTCCGTCATCTGGTCGTGGACGTAGGAGCGCAGCCACGGCACGCCGGTGAACTGCACCCGGTGGGTCTCCTCGTGCAGGCAGACCCAGAGCCGGAAGTCCTGCGGGTCGACGCCGAGCTCGCGCTCGGCGTGGACGATGTTGGGCGCGACCAGCGTCAGACGGCCCACGGGCGCCCGGCCGGAGGGGTCCGGCGGGAGGAACAGCTCGTACTGCCCCAGCACCCGGGAGGCGAGGAAGGCCAGCACCGCACCGACCTCGACGCCGGTGATGCGGGAGCCCACCGCGCTCACCACCGCCGGGGTCTGGCCCTTGCGGGCGGCCATGCGCTCGGTCAGCGGCTCCAGCACCACGCGGAAGCCCTCGACGTTGGCCTTGATCCAGCCGGGCCGGTCGACGACCGTGGCGGGCTGGGGAGCGGTCTCGGTGTCGATCCGGGTGAACTCCCGGACGTGCCCCTCCGCGACACGGGAGAGCCGCCGCAACTCGGTGACCGCGTGCCGGGCCTCCTCTCGGCTCACCTGCGGCCCGGGGCGCACCAGGCGCGTTCCGGTCGCTACGGCCAGGTCCCAGTCGATCACCTGCATACCGTCCACCGTACGTGCTCTCCTCCCGGACCGCGCGGCCTACCCCGTGACGGTGGCGGCCAGCCGGTCCAGGGCCGCCTCGGCTCCCCAGCCCGGCACGTCGTCGGCCATGAAGGCGAAGGCCACCAGCCGTCCGCCCTCCGTGGTGGCCAGTCCCGCCAGCGTGCTGACCCCGTTGAGGGTGCCCGTCTTCGCGCGGACCAGTCCGTAGGCGGAGTCACTGGCCCCGAAGCGGTGGCCCAGGGTCCCGGTGAAGCCGGCGACGGGCATGCCGCTGAGGGCCGAGCGGAGCCGCGGGTCGGCCGGGGAGGCGGCGACCGCCACCAGGCGGGCCAGGGCGGCGGGCGTGATGCGGTTCTTCGGGGAGAGGCCGCTGCCGTCGTGGACCGTGACGCCGCCGGCCGCGTTGAGCCGGGCGAGCACCTTGGCCACGGCCGCCGCGCCGCCGTCGAACGAGGCGGGCTCCCCCTCCTTGACGGCCACGTGCCGGGCCAGCGCCTCCGACAGGTCGTTGTCGCTGAGCGTCAGCGCCCGCTCGACCAGGGCGTAGACGGGCGCGGACTCGACCCTGGCGATCTCCTCGGCGCCCGCGGCGGCCTCGGCCCGCCGGGCCGCCCTGTTCGCGGGCTTGACGCCGTACTTGGCCAGCAGCGCGGCGAACTTCGCGTGCGCGGTCTTCGAGGGGTCGGCGACCCGCCGGGAACCGCCGGGGGAGACCCTGCCCCCGTCGACCATGAGCGCCGTCACCGGGGCGACGCTCCCCTCGCGCACGTAGCCGGGCTTCCAGCTGGCCGCGGTGCGGGGGCCGGTGTAGAGGCCGTCGTCGTAGGCCACGGTCACCTTGGTGATCCCGGCGGCCTTGAGGGTCTTGGCCGTGCGCGAGGCGAGCGAGGCCAGCGACGCGGGCCGGGGGTAGACCGAGCCGTCCACCTTGCCCGCCGTGAGGGTCGGGTCGCCCCCGCCGACCAGGATGATCGAGTTCGGGGAGGCGCCGCGGACCACGCGGGTGCTCAGCCGGGTGTCCGGGCCGAGGGAGGCGAGGGCGGCGACCGCGGTGACGACCTTGGTGGTGGAGGCGGGCGTGATGCCCCGGTCCGCGTGGCTGCCGAACAGCGTCTCGCCGCTGCTCACGTCGATGACCACGGCTCCGACCCGTGGACCCAGCGCGGGGTCGCCGAGCGCCTTGGTCAGCCGTTCTGTCAAAGTAGTCTTGGCCGGGAGAGGTCCGTCTCCGCCCGCGGCCAGCACCGGACCCGCGGTCACGACGGGGACGGAGACCGGCTCGGGCGAAGCGATCGGCCGCGTGTCCTTCTCGACCAGCGCGTCGCTGGCGAGCAGGTGCGCTCCGGCCGCGACGACGAAGAACTGCAGCATGACGAGAGTGACCAACGCCACCCAGCGATCACGCCGCATCATGTCGACGACCTCTCATCGATCCTGTACCAACTACGCCTACGAGACATTAACGCCCGGCCGGGACTGCCCGGGGGCTTGAGCGGAGGAACCGCGGTGGAGTTCGACGTTCTCGTTGAGATTCCCAAGGGACAACGGAACAAGTACGAGGTGGACCACGAGACCGGCCGGATCAGGCTCGACCGGATGCTGTTCACCTCCACGCAGTACCCCGCTGACTACGGCTTCATCGAAGACACCCTCGGCGAGGACGGCGACCCCCTCGACGCCCTGGTGCTCCTGCAGGAGCCGACCTTCCCCGGCTGCCTGATCCGCTGCCGCGCGGTCGGCATGTTCCGCATGACCGACGAGAAGGGCGGCGACGACAAGGTCCTGTGCGTCCCGGCCAGCGACCCCCGGATGAAGCACATCCGCGACATCCACCACGTCGCGGAGTTCGACCGCCTGGAGATCCAGCACTTCTTCGAGGTCTACAAGGACCTGGAGCCCGGCAAGTCCGTCGAGGGCGCCAACTGGGTCGGCCGGGCGGAGGCCGAGGCGGAGATCCAGCGCTCGATCGAGCGGGCCAAGGAGCAGCCGCACGCCGGGCACTGAGCGCCGCCCTGACGGCCGCTCCGGTGGCGGGCCCGGCCGGGCCCGCCACCGGGGCGGGCGCCCGGCCGGCGCGCCGCCCGGTCCCTCCCCCTGCGGCCCGCCCGGTCACGTGGGGCGCGTCGCGCCGACGAGATCGCTCCGCCAGATCGGCGCGATCCGCACGACGTCCCCGGTACGCGGGGCGTGGACCATCATGCCGCCGCCGATGTAGATGCCCACGTGGTGGATGTCGCCCGGGTTGCGGGTGATCCGCCCGAAGAAGACCAGGTCGCCCCGGCGCAGCTCGTTGAGGCGGACGTGGGGGCCGGAGGTCCACTGCGTGCCCGTCCAGTGGTCGAGCCTGATCCCGACCCGCTCCCACGCCCGCATGGTCAGCCCCGAGCAGTCGTAGCTGTTCGGCCCGTCCGCCGCCCAGACGTACGGCTTGCCGAGCTGGGTGAGCGCCCAGTCCGCGGCGATGTCGCCCCGGGCCGAGGAGCCGGTCGCCCAGCCGGAGCCGCCGGGCCCGCCGGAGCCACGACCGCCGTTCCGCGCCCGGTCGCGCCGGGCCGCCGCGCGCCGGGCCCGTTCGAGCCGCGCCCGCTCCAGGGCCGCCTGCCGTTCCCTGGCCAGCCGCTCGGCGGTGCTGCGCGCCCGGTCCGCCCGCTGTTCCAGCACCGCCCGCTCCGCCGCCAGTCCGCGGGTCTCGGCGACCTGCTCGGCGACCGCCTGCTCGGCCGCCCGCTTCGCCTCGGCCGCCCGCCGGGCCGCCGCCTGCTGCTCGCCGTAGGCGTCCTGCGCCTGCTCCCGCAGGACGGCGAGCACCTCCCGGGCGTCGCGCAGCTGGCCGAGCAGCTCGGCCTGACCGCTGCCCACGTGGGTCATGACGCTCATCCGCTGCAGGTAGCCCGTGTCCGCGCCGCCGCCCATCCGGGCCATCATCACCATCGCCGGGTCCATGCCGCCGTAGCTCTGCGCGGCGAGCGCGGCCACCGCCCGGCGGGCGTCCTCGACCTCCGCCTCGGCGGCGCGCACCTGCTCCGTCGCCGCGCGGTGGCGTTCCTCCGCCCGGGCCAGCAGGACCATCTCCCCGTTGTAGGCCTCGATCAGCTTCTCCGCCCGGGTCGTCAGGCTCTCGAGCTCGGCCTCGGCCTCGGCCAGCCGGGCCGTGGCCGCGCCGAGCCTCCTGCTCTGCTCCCGTGCCTCGGCTCCCGCCCGTGCCACCTCGCCGGCGGACGGCCCCGGGTCGGCCGGTACGGCGCCGGCCGGTGCGGCGGCCGCCACCACCAGGCCGGCGACCAGGCCCACCACCGCCAGGGCGGCACGACGGCGCTTCTCGACGGACTGCATGCGTCTCCTCCTGGGACGCCGCATGCCCCCCGCGGCATACGGCGCCAGCAAGGATTACGGTCGGTCACCACGCGAACAAGCGTGACGGGCGCGCTGTAACCAACCCAGGCAATCGTTAAACACAGAAGAGACGTTGGGTCCCCGCAGCAGGGCACTGATTTCCGTGTTCCCCTGCCGGGGCGGGCATCCGGCTCCCCGCGGGCGCGGACCGGCTCCCCGCGGGCGCGGATCAGTTCCCCGCGGGCGCGGATCAGTTCCCCGAGGCCGTGGCGGTGGGCTCGGCCGACTGACCGGCCGAGGCCGACGCCGTCGGCGTGCTCGAAGGCGTGCTCGGCGACGCGCTCGAGGAGACCGACGGCGCCGGCGTCGAGGGCGCGGGCGTGGCGGTGGTGCCCGGCGTCGAGGGCGCGGGCCGGGTCGGGGGCGGGCAGGGCTTGGGCCCGGGCCGTCCGCCCTGGTGGTCGCGGGGCGGGCGGTCCGGTGTCTCCTGCTGCCCGGGCTGCGGGCCGCCGGGCACGCCGGGCCGGACGGGTGAGCCGGGCTGCTGCGGACCCGGCCGACCGGGCTGCCCCGGCCGAGCAGGCTGCCCTGGCCGCGCGGGCCGCTCCTCCGGGAGGTACCGGCCCGGCTGCACCTGCGGTCCGGCCACGTCCGGCGCCGCCTGCGCCGCCGTGGGGCCGAGGGCGTGGGCGACCAGCTCCGGCGGGGCCGACCCCAGGGCCAGCGGGCGCTCTCCGGTCTCGGCCCGCCAGGGCAGGCGCACGCCCGGGGCCTCGCCCGCCGCGGGGAGCGCCCCGGCGGTGGCGCCGGAGGCCGACCCGCCGGACTCGCCGCCGGCCCCCGCGAAGATCATTCCGATCGCGGCCGCCGCCGTGACCGCAGCCACCGCTCCGGCCAGCGCATGAGTCCGGCGAGGGTTCCGGCGAGCCGGTACGGCGGGAAACCCGGCGGCGTCGAGCAGACCGGCCCGGTCGGCGGCGTAGCGGCGGTAGAGGACGAGCTCGGGGTCGGCGAAGGAGCTCATCACCCGCACGCGCAGCGTCCGCGGGATCTCGGGCCGGGGCATCAGGTCGAAGACCTTGGCCGCGGAGATCTGCCGGGAGCGGTGCGGCGCGCAGGTGTCGCACCGGCCGACGTGGCGGATCATCCGCTCGCGGGTGGCGGAGGTGAGCTGCCCGGAGAAGCCGCCCAGGATCTCGGCCCGCTCCACGCAGTCGTAGGGGCCCTTGCGGGCGAGGAACTCCGCGGTCACCGCGTCCCGCAGGCGGTTCCTGGCCGACTCGAGCAGCCGGCCGGCGTCCTTGGGCGGAACGCGCATCACCGCGGCGGCGTCGGCGGCGGCCAGGCCGTGCCGGGTGACCAGTTCGAGGATCTCCCGGTCGTCCGGGGGCAGGCTCCGCACGGCGTTCCAGGCCACCACCCGCAGGTCGGCGTCCTCGCCGGAGACGGCCGGCGGCTCCGGCGGGACCTCGTCCTCCAGCGCCAGGCAGCGCCGTACGCACTCCTGGCGGGCCAGGGCGTACAGCCACACCTTCAGGCGGGCGGCGTCGGCGAGTGCGTGAATGCGGGCGTCCACCGTTATCAGGGTGTCGCGGAGGGCCACCTGGGCGCTGTCCGAATCGCCCAGCATGGACCAGCAATAATGGTATATGCCTTCGGCGTAGGAGTCGTAGAGCACGTCGATGGCGCCCGGATCACGGGCGCGCAGGGCTTCGACCAGGACGCTGTCGTTCATGTAGCAGACGGTAATAGGGCTGTAACTGCAAGTTCCACCGATTCCCGGAGGACACGGCAACCGTATTCAGAATGTTAACAACCGCTGCAAAAAATGCCGCATACCGCACATTCATAAATCTTGGTTAATGGACATTTGCCGGAATTAGCGGTCAGGGCCGGCCTTCCACGCCGGGCAGCGGCCGCCGGCCCCGGTCCTGGACGAACGGGGAGGTCGTCGGCTTGACCGTGTGCACCGGGACGATGCCGCCCAGGGCCAGCTCCTCGTAGGGACGGCTGCTCGACCCCCACGTCCGCGCGACCACCTCGGTCCTGGCCACCTTGGCGCCGTCCGGGACGCTCTCGACGTCGAGCAGGAACCTGCGCCCGCCGCTCTCCCGGACGTCGTCCACGAACGCCGTCCCCCCGCCGAGCAGCCTGCCGGCGGAGTCGCGCAGCAGCGCGGTGACGGCCAGCGTCCCGGCCGGGAGCCGGTACGGCGTGCCGACGTACCCGGTGACCAGGTAGTCGCCGTCCCGCTGCCGCGCGGTCCTCACCCCGGAGACGGGGAACGGCTTGAAGGCCGAGACGATCCGGCCCGCCCTGCGCCACTCGGCCGGCCGGTAGTCGACGGTCACCTTGGCCGGCTTCTTCACCGAGAGCGCCTGGCCGGTGAAGGAGAGCGAGCCCGCCGGCGGCACCGCGTCCAGCGGCTGCTCCATCCGGACGACCTCCTTGCCTCTGGCGTCCAGCCCCACCACGGTGACCACCACGTGCTCGCCGAAGTGCCACGGGTTGGGATTGGCGAGCACCCCGGCCCAGTTCACCACGTAGCCGTCGTGCCGCTCCTCGCTCCTGATGACCGAGGAGACCTCCTCCTTGACCGTGAGCGGCCGGAGCTCGGGCGTGTCGTCCTGCCGGTCCTCGCTCGCGCAGCCGGTCAGGAGGGTCAGGGTGAGGGCGCCGAGGGCGGCGGCGGTGCGGGTGGTGTACGTCACCCAGCCGTCATAGCCTCCGCGTCCCGCACGCCCTCCCGGACACGCGGAGATCAAGCGAACTCTTTAGTCCCCGCTCCCGCAGACCTTGCCGCCACCCGACCCGCCGGCCCCGCGCGGCCGCGGACGCCCGCACCCGCCCGCTGTCGTCCGGACCCTCCCACGACCGTCCCCGCCCGCGGCCGTCCCCGCCCGCGGAGCACGGCGCGGCCGCCGGGTCAGCGCTGCCGGGTCAGCGCTGCCGGGTCAGCGCTGCCGGACGACCCGGGTCTCGTCCCAGACCGGCTCCGGCGCCTCGTACACCCTGCCGTCGGAGCCGAAGACCAGATAGCGGTCGAAGTCCTCGGCGAACCACCGGTCGTGGGTGACCGCGACCACGGTCCCGTCGAAGGCGTCCAGCCCCTCCTGCAGCGCCTCGGCGCTGGCCAGGTCCAGGTTGTCGGTCGGCTCGTCCAGCAGCAGCAGCGTGGTCCCCGACAGCTCCAGCAGCAGGATCTGCAGCCGCGCCTGCTGCCCGCCCGAGAGGGTCTCGAAGCGCTGCTCGGCGATGGTCCCGGCCAGCTCGTAGCGGGCCAGCGCCTTCATCGCCTCGTTCTTCAGCCGCGCGTGCTCGGTCATGACGATCTCGCACGGCGTGCGGCCGATCAGCTCCGGCCGGGCGTGGGTCTGCGCGAAGTGGCCGGGGACGACCCGCGCGCCGAGCCGGGCCACGCCGGTGTGCCGGACGCCCTCCCCCGCGAGCAGCCGCAGGAAGTGCGACTTGCCGGAGCCGTTGGAGCCCAGCACCGCGACCCGCTCGCCGTACCAGATCTCCAGGTCGAACGGCCTCATCAGGCCGGTGAGCTCCAGCTGCTCGCAGATCACCGCCCGCTTGGCGGTCCGGCCGCCGCGCAGCCGCATGCTGATGAGCTGGTCCCTGGCCGCCTGTTCGGGCGGCCCGGCCTCCTCGAACTTGCGCAGCCGGGTCTGCGCCGCGTGGTAGGCGGCGGACATGCCGTCGTTGTACTTGGCCTTGTTCTTGAGCATGTTGACCAGCCGCTTGAGCTTGTCGTGCTCCTCGTCCCAGCGCTTGCGGAGCTCCTCCAGGCGCTCGTTGCGCTCCTTGCGGGCCTGGGCGTAGGTGCGGAAGCCGCCGCCGTGCACCCAGACGTTGCCGGACTCGACGGTGACGATCCGGTCGGCCGCGTTGGCCAGCAGCTCCCGGTCGTGGCTGACCAGCAGCACCGTCTTGGGCGTCTCGCGCAGCGCCTGCTCCAGCCAGATCTTGCCCGGCACGTCCAGGTAGTTGTCCGGCTCGTCCAGCAGCAGCGTCTGGTCCGGCCCGCGCAGCAGCGCCTCCAGCACCAGCCGCTTCTGCTCTCCGCCGGAGAGCGTGTTGACCTCGCGGTACTTGCACCGGTCGTACGGCACGCCGAGCGCGGCCATGGTGCAGGCGTCCCAGAGCACCTCGATGTCGTAGCCGCCGGCGTCGGTGTAGTCGGTGATGGCCTGCGCGTAGCGCATCTGCGCCTTCTCGTCCTCGCGCTCCATCATCACCAGCTCGGCGGTCTCCAGGGCCTCGGCCGCCTGCCGTACGCGCTCGGGGGCGACGCTGAGCAGCAGGTCGTGCACGCTCCGGCCGTCGCGGATGCCGCCGATGAACTGCCGCATGACCCCGAGGCCGCCGGAGGAGGCGACGCTCCCCTCGATCGGCTGCAGGTCTCCGGCGACGAGCCTCATCAGCGTGGTCTTGCCCGCGCCGTTCGGCCCGACGAGCGCCGCCTTGACCCCCTCGCCGACGCGGAAGGACACGTCGTCCAGGAGCGGCCGGCCGTCCGGCAGAACGTATGTCAGATGCGCGACCTCGACGTGCCCCACGGTGAATCCCTCTCTCAAGTCCCCGCGCAGGGTACATGCCGGTTTCACCCGCGGGCATCCGAATTTCCGCCGGTACGGCATGCGCGGGACCGGATGGGATCAGGTCTGTTCCACGCCTCTGAGCAGTTCGGTCTTCACCACTCCCCCGACCGCGCGACAGAGCTCGGCATCCGTCGTGAGCAGCGGAACTCCCCGATCGAATGCCGGTTGGGCGAAGACCGTGTCGTACATGCGCGGTGTGAGCCGTACCGCCTCGAATCAGGGCTGGTCGACGAACCACCGTAGGAAGACACCGGTGTCGACGACGTAGGCGTCAGCCACGGGACTCTTCTCGGAGCCTGTCAAGATCCTCGTCCACACCCGTCGCCCCTTGCATCCGGCCACGGATGCGCTCCAGGGCGGCCAGTGCCTTCTCGCGCCGACGGGACGACGGGACGTTCTCCCGAACGAGCGCGAGCACCGGAGGCACGCGGTCCGCGGGGAGCTGGTCCACCAGCAGATGGAGTTCTTCGCGCATCGCGCTCATAACCGCAGTGTACGGCCATGCCCCGGCCGCACACAGGGCCGTCCTCAGCGTAAGAAGGCCGGGAGGCGAGCTGCTCCCGTGCCCGGACGCGGTACGCGCTGGAAGGCACGGCCCGCGAGCGGGGAATCGTCAGACCCGTCCCGCTCAGGCTCCGCACGGCCGGTCGGGGATGCGTGCCAGGTCCAGCACCGTGTACCGCCTCCCTCCGGGCTCCTGCCAGAACAGGATCGGATCGTCCGGGCCCCACGTCCCCCGTGTGATCTCATAGTCCTGGCCGGTGCCGTCCTCCGTCTCCGGCCGCTCCCGCACCCCGGCCCATGCCGATCCGCCGGTGCACCGGTCGTACAGGATCGCCGACGACTCCGACCCTCCCATGGTGATGTGCACCGGCCCGTCGTCGTACACGTACGGCGGGCCGAACAGGCCGAACCTGTCCCCGATCAGTGCTCCTCCCGACGACGCAGCGACGGTAGTGCGGCCCGAGCCGTCCCTGCGCTCCACCGCGAGCGTCGTCAGTTCGTACGGGCGTGGAGGGAGCGCCCGCACGCACCATTCGGCCCCGCAGGGCATGTCGGCCTGCGGATGAGGTACGGCCGGCGGCCCGCTCCCGGGACGTTCCGGTGTCTTCCGCGGCCGGGCAGCGGTGAGGGAGATCCTGTAGGAGTCGTTTCCGTCGTGCCAGACGGCGTCGTCCCCGTCGATCACCAGCGCGTCGTCGAGGGGGACATCGTCATGGCCGGTCAGCCACATCACCAGTCTCATCGGCCCACCCGAGCGGGGCATGCTCCACAGCTCCACATGCCGCTTGCCCGCGTTCCAGGGCTCTGAGCGGTAGACCCCGACCGTCCACGCGATCCGCGTCCGCCCCACGGCCACGCTCCTGATCTCGTAACACAGGCTGCACCCACCCCATCGCGGTGCCGTGGCCAGGACCCGGTGCCTCTTCGTCCGAAGGTCGTACGTCAGGAACCGGGGGAGTTCGAACGGGGTCACCATGAGCACCTCGTCCCGGCCCAGCATGGCGACCGGCTGCACGTACGGGCCTTTCCCGAGGCGCGTGGGCAGTGTGAACACCACCTTCGGCCACACCTCGCCGACCGCCTCCAGCTCCGGCGGCTCCGGCAGCCCCTCGGGCCTCGGCGGCGGCCGGCGGTCGGCGGCGGTGACCGTGCAGGCGGAGGCCGCACCGGCCGTGCCCGCGAAGACCATCAGAGCCACAAACAACCGGAGAACCCGCGAGCGTCTCATGATCTACATGACGGATGATCGGTTGCCCCGGTTCCTCGGCTCGCTTCCGAATACCAGCAGCCCCAGATACAGAAGCCGTGGTTCGTGGGGGTCATATCTTGTATGTGGGCTGCGCGCCCTCGACGTGCCCCACGATGGTTCCCTCTCTCAAGTCCTCGCGCAGGATGCATACCGGTTTCACCGCGAGCATCCGAATTTCCGCCGGCAGGGCATCGGCATTCATGGAGATCCAAGGCCGTACAGGTGGAACCTCCATGAATGTACTCATGGAGTGACTAAAAGGCAACAGAGAGCGACAAACTTGCTATAGATGCATAGTATTATGCATCTATGAGGGCCACACCTCCCTTGCTGCTACCGCTGCTCCGGTCGAACACCGTCGGTGAGCTGCTCGCCTGGCTGTACCTCCACCCTGAAAGGGAATACTCGACGACCGATCTCGCCCAGCGGACAGGCGCATCCCAGTCCACGGTGAGCCGCGAGGCCGACCGGTTCACCGCGGCCGGGCTGACGAGGGAAAGACGGCACGGCAACCTCCGCCTCATCCGCGCCGACACCGACACGATCATCGCCAAGCCGCTCACCGATCTGCTGGCGGTGACCTTCGGTCCGGCCGCCGTCCTGCCCCCTTTACTGCAGTCGATCCCAGGCATCGACGAGGCTTACATCTACGGCTCCTGGGCCGCCCGGCATGCGAACCAGACAGGGCCGCTTCCCCGTGATGTCGATGTCCTCGTGGTGGGGGCTGCGGACGAGGACGAACTGTACGACGCGGCGCGAACGGCGGAACGCGTCCTCGGCCGCGAGGTGAACATCAACCGGATCTCGCCCGCGTCGTGGACCTCCGACCGGGGCGACCCGTTCGTGACGTCCCTGCGGAGCAAGCCCCTTCACTCCCTGATCCAGAACCGGAGCACACCATGAGATGGGCGCAAGGACGCGACCGCATCGACGCGATGCTGACCGCGGGCCAACTGGAGCGGGTCCCGCCGAGCCGGGAGCACGCCGACACCATGCTCGTCCAGGCCGAGCGGCACATCGCACTCGCCCACAGCGGTGTCGCCACAGATCCCACGGGGTCCTACCAACTCGTCTACGACGCATCCAGAAAGGCCCTCGCCTCAATCCTGGAGAACCAGGGTCTGCGTGCCACCAGCCGAGGCGGGCACATCGCAGTGCTGGAGGCGGTCACGGCCCAGTTGGATCCTCCGCTCGGTCAAGCGCTCCGCCCCTTCGACCGGATGCGCCGCCGCCGCAACAGCGCCGAGTACCCCCGCCCCGACACCCCGGCGATCACTCCCGACGACGTCATGCGCGACATCGCGAAGGCCGAGGAGTTCGTGGCGCTCGCCACCAAGGTGCTGGACCAGATGAGCCCGTACTGAGCTGCCCCCCCGATCAGGATCCCCGGACGAGCAGGTCAGGGACGCGCGACGACGGTGAGGAGGGCGGCGGCGTCCTCCAGCGCCTCCAGGCTGTGGCGGGCCTGCGGCACGATGAGCAGGTCACCGGCGCGCCCCTCCCAGGAGTCGCCGCCGCTGTCCAGCCGGAGCCGGCCGCGCAGCACGAGGAGCGTCGCCTCGCCGGGATTGGCGTGCTCGGCCAGGACGGAGCCGGCGGTCAGGGCGAGAAGGGTCTGGCGGAGAAGCCGTTCGTGCCCGCCGTGGACGGTCTCGGCGCTGCGCCCGGTGGAGGCGGCCCCGGCCCGTTCGAGGTGTTCACGGGCGAGCGCGTCCAGTGAGAGCTTCTGCATGGCCGTCAGTATGTCATCCGGTCCCGCCCCTTCCCGGGTCCCGGAGGAGCAGCAGGGCGGCGGCGATCTCGACGGCCGCGGCGGCCAGCAGGGGGACGGCGGGGTGGAGCCCCAGCAGCAGCGCGCCGACGACGGCGCCGGCGAAGATGGCCACGATGGTGCCGGCCCGCCGCCCTCGCGTCGCCGGCGGCGGGCCCATGAACAGTCCGGCCAGCGCGCGGGTCGCCACCGTCGTGGGCAGCGCCTGGGCCGGGGCCCCCATCCGCAGCACCGTGGTGTTGCGCCAGCCCATCGCCAGCGCGAGCACGGCGATGACGGCGAACCGGTGGGGCGTCTCGCGCGGCGGACCGCCGGACAGCCCGAGGGCGAGCACCGCCGCCACCGTGACGACCGCCGCCTCCCCGCAGACCGCGAACCCCGGCCAGCGCTCTCCCGCCCTCCTGAGCAGGGCGCCGTTCACCCGGTGCCCGGCGAGGGCCCCGGCGGCGAAGGCCGCCAGCGCCACCAGCGGAGCGGCGACCGGCGTGGCGCGGTCGACCAGCCCGAGGCCGAGGAAGAGCAGGTTGCCGGTCATCACCGCGGTGAACACCTGGTCGAGCCCGAGGAAGCTGACGGCGTCCACCACTCCCGTGGTCCCCGTGAGCAGGAGCAGGGCCACCGTCCGGCGTGAGGGCGGCCATGCCGCGATGGAGGACATCCTCCCTGGATAGCCGGGGGGCAGGCCGCCCGCGAAGCGACCCCACCGGGGACGTAGCCCGGTTTCCGGACCCTTTGCCCGCCGTACGGCAGGCCACCGGGCTGAGCGGCCAGGCTGGACGGCCGGGCGGGCTGGACGGCCGGATGGGCTGAGCGGCCGGGCGGGCTGGACGGCCGGATGGACTGAGCGGCCGGATGGACTGAGCGGCCGGATGGAGATCGAAGCACTGGTGAGAGAGCAGCGCTCTTGACGTATGCCGAGAATGAGGAGAGCATCGGTCTTGAAAAAGAGCACCGATCTGAAGGAGCCGGAATGGCGCTGTTCTACTCGGGCCCCTCCCTCGCCGTCCTGCACGCCGAGTACGCCGCGCGGGGCCGCATCGACCCGGGCGCCCAACTGGTCTCCTCCTCCAGCCTCGTCGTCGACGCGCCGCCCGCCCGGGTCTGGGAGGTGATGGCCGACCTCGCCTCGTGGCCCTCCTGGGCCTCGGGCATCGAGATCCTTCAGCTGGGCGAGGTACGGCCGGGCGCGCCGTTCCGCTGGAGGCTCGGCGGGACCACGCTCCGCTCGCGCTTCGCCGTGGTCGAGGCCGGGCACGAGCTCACCTGGAGCGGAGTGTTCCTGTTCTTCAAGGCGGTGGACCGCCACCTGCTCGAACCGGCGGCCGGCGGACGGACGAAGGTCACGGTCGAGGAGTCACTGGCCGGGCCGCTCCTGCCGCTCCTCTACAGCCGGGCCCGGCTCCGCGCCAACCACGAACGCTGGCTGTCCGACCTCGCCGCCGCCTGCGCGGGATGAGACGGCCGGCACGGAGGACGGGCCCACCGCACCCCGGGCGGATCGGCCTTCAGCCGGGCGGCCCGGCCCGCCCACCCTGAGGCAGGCCCGCCCACCCTGAGACAGGCCCGCCCACCCTGAGACAGGTCCGCCCGCCCTGAGGCAGGCCCGCCCACCTTGAAGCTGCCGGCCGCGGATCAGACCGTGAAACGGCCGACCAGGTCGCGCAGCGACCGGCTCATCCCGGCCAGCTCCGCCGCCGCCCGGTGCGCCTGCGCCACCTCCTCGGTGGTGGCCGCGGCCGCCTGGGCGACCCCCGCGATGCCGGCCGCGATCTCGTCACTGGAGGCTGCGGCTTCGGCCACGTTGCGGTTCATCTCGCCCGTGGTGACGGTCTGCTCCTCCACCGCCGCCGCGACCGCCGCCTGGTGGTCGTCGATCCGGCCGGTGATCGCGCTGATCCGGCCGATCGCCTCCGTCACCGCCGCCGTGTCGGCCTGGATGGCCTCGACCCGGCGGGAGATGTCCCCGGTCGCCCTGGCCGTCTCCTGGGCCAGGTCCTTGACCTCCCCCGCGACCACCGCGAAGCCCTTGCCCGCCTCACCGGCCCGCGCCGCCTCGATGGTGGCGTTGAGGGCCAGCAGGTTCGTCTGCTCGGCGATGGACGTGATCGTCTTGACGACGGAGCCGATCTCCGCGCTGGAGGCGCCCAGCCGGGCCACCATCGCGCTCGTCGCCTCCGCCACGGCCACCGCCTCGGCGGCGACCTCGGCCGCCGAGGCCGTACTGCGGGAGATCTCCTCGATCGCCGCGCCCATCTCCTCACCGCCCGCCGCCACGACCTCCACGTTGCGGGAGACCTCGGCGGCGGCGGAGGCCACCGCGCCCGACTGGGCGCCGGTCTCCTCCGCGGAGGCGGCGATGCTCTCCGACACCCGTGACAGGCGCTCCGAGGAGACGGCCAGCGCGTCGCTGTGCTCCGTCAGCACCGCCATCGCGGCCCGCACGGACTCGGCGGTGCCGTCCATCGCCCGGCCGAGGCGGCCCAGCTCGTCGCGGCGCGCCATGCCCACCCGCACGGTCAGGTCCCCGCGGGCCAGCCGGCCCAGCGCGGCCACCACGGTGTTCAACGGGCGCACCACCGAGCGCGTCACCCCGACGCTGAGCACGACGGCCAGCAGCAGCGCCACGGCCAGCGTGCTCCACAGCACCCACCGGCCCGTGCTCTCGACCTGCTCGACGTCCTTCTCCAGGGCCGCGACGCGCTCGCTGACGGACTGCTGCAGGGCCTCGCTGGTCGTGACGCCCACATCCCAGGCATCTCCGGCCGCGCCCTCGTTGATGCTGGTCATCGCCTCGGCCCGGGCCGCCCGCGTGTCCTGGCGGAGCAGCTCGACGATCTTGTCGTCCTCGGCGAAGAAGCGCTCCCAGGCGGGCCGCAGCTCGTCGAACCGCTTCCGCTCGGCCGCCGTCATGTACTCGACGTGGGCGTTGTCGAGGGTGGCGAAGAGCGCTTTCTCCGTCTCCAGCAGGCCCGCACGGTTGTAGGAGTCGGGCGCGGTGGCCTCCCGGCCGCCGAAGGCTCCGGCGTCGGCCACCACCAGCCCCTGCCAGCTCGTGGCGTCGGCGACGTGGTAGGCGAACGTCTGGATGTCGTCCTCGAGCAGCTCCAGCTGGTCCATCCGCTCGTTGATCTCCGCCTGGCGGCCCATCCCCCACAGGCCCGCGCTCACCGCGACCGCGATCAGCAGGGACACCAGTGTGAAGGCCAGGCCCAGTCGCCTGCCCACTCTGAGATCGCCGAAGCGGAACATGGGGGTTCTCTCCCTGAAGGTCGGGACACCGATGCGTCCCCACACCATCGGCGAGCGCCCCGAGGACCTGAGGCCCGGGCGGTGGTTCGCGGAGAGATCTTCCGCGAACCACCGCTCCCGGGACCGGCGGCCCGGCGTCAGTGCCCGCCGGTGAGCTCGCCGCTCAGCGTGCCGTGGATCTGCGCGCTGGGCCGGTTCAGGCCCACGATCTCCACGGTCTTGCCGCGAGCGGCGTACTTGGTCTCCACCGCGTCCAGCGCGGCCACCGAGGAGGCGTCCCAGATGTGCGCGTCGGACAGGTCGATGACCACGTGGTCGGGGTCTCCGGCGTAGTCGAACCGGTAGACCAGGTCGTTGCTGGAGGCGAAGAACAGCTCGCCGGTGACGGCGTAGATGACGTGGCCGCCCTCGGGGTCGACGACCGAGGTGACCTCGGCCAGGTGCGCGACCCGCCGGGCGAAGATGACCATGGCGGTGACGGAGCCGACCACCACGCCGATGGCCAGGTTGTCGGTGGCCACCACGACCGCGACGGTCGTCACCATCACGATGGTCTCGCCGTACGGCATGCGCCGGAGCGTCGCCGGGGCGATCGAGTGCCAGTCGAAGGTGGCGAACGAGACCAGGACCATCACCGCGACCAGCGCGGCCATCGGGATCTGCGAGACCCACGGGCCGAACACGATGCACAGGACCATCAGGAAGGCGCCGGCCAGGAAGGTCGACAGACGGGTCCGGGCCCCGCCGGCCTTCACGTTGATCATCGTCTGGCCGATCATGGCGCAGCCGCCCATGCCGCCGAAGAACCCGGTCACGATGTTGGCCACGCCCTGGCCGATGGACTCCCGTGTCTTGTTGGAGTGCGTGTCGGTGATGTCGTCGACGAGCTTGGCCGTCATCAGCGACTCCATCAGCCCGACCAGGGCGAAGGCCAGCGCGTACGGCGCGATGAGCGTGAGCGTGGCCATGGTGAACGGCACGTCCGGCAGGCCGAGCCCCGGCAGCGAGGAGGGCAGCGCGCCCCGGTCGCCCACGGTCGGCACGGCGATCGCGGCGCCGACCGTGATCGCGGTCAGCGCGACGATGGAGACCAGCGGCGCGGGGACCGCCCTGGTGACGCGGGGGAAGAGGACCATCAGGACCAGGCCGCCGGCCACCAGCGGGTACACCGCCCAGGGCACGTCCCGCAGCTCGGGCACCTGCGCCATGAAGATCAGGATGGCGAGGGAGTTGACGAAGCCCACCATGACGCTGCGCGGCACGAACCGCATCAGCCGGGCCACGCCGAGCGCGCCGAGCACGATCTGGATGACACCGCCGAGGATGACGGTGGCCACCAGGTAGCCGAAGCCGTGCTCCCGGGCGAGCGGCGCGACCACCAGGGCGATCGCCCCGGTCGCCGCGGAGATCATCGCGGGCCGGCCGCCGACGAAGGCGATCACCACGGCCATGGTGAAGGAGGCGAAGAGGCCGACGCTCGGGTCGACCCCGGCGATGATGGAGAACGAGATCGCCTCGGGGATCAGCGCGAGCGCGACCACCAGGCCGGAGAGGATCTCCGTACGGGCGACCCGCGGCGAGAGCCAGTCGGGGCGGGAGAGACGCGGGCGGGCGGCGGGCGGCGTCGATGACGTCGGCAAGGATCGACCTCGGGGGTTCCGGGCGCCTTCCGTGGGCCGGAACGCGCGGTCAGGCACACCGGTGGGCCGGGTGGCCGCACCGGAGCCGCCCGCGGACGGGACGCGGGCGAGGGTCGGCGGGAGGGAGACCGGCGACGGGCTCACGCCCGGCCCGCCGGCTCAGGAGATCACGGCGGACAGGAGGCGGCGGACATGACGTGCACGCGCGCGTCCTTCTCCCTCGGATCGTGGTCGGTGCGGACGCGCCGTCGCGTCCCGCCTCGGAAAGTCTCGGGTGATGGCCCGTAGCTGCAACGGGAGAACCCACGGGGATCTTCCCGGCCACCGGTAACTTTACCGTGCCCTCTCCGGCCGGGTCGTCCCGGCCGGGGGCAGTCAGCCGCAAGTCGCTTCCAAGCAACCGTCCCTACGGTCGGCCGCATGTGGTTGCCATTCCTGATCTTGGAGATCGGACCGGTTCTGGTCATGTACTGGGGAGCCGATGCCTGGCGGAAGGTGCAGCGGAACGTGGAGGCGTCGCGGAGAGCGCACGGGTCGGTGCTCGCGTTGCGCCTCTACGGTTCCAAGAAGCGCACCCACGCCCTCCTGGCGTTCACGACCTCGACCGGTGAGAAGGTGGAGACTCTCTCGGCGCACCCCGTGCACAGGAACCAGGAGCCCGGTTCCTCGGTGAAGGTGCGCTACATGCCGGAGCGCCCCGCGGCGGCGTGGATCGAGGGCGAGGCGGAGGCGGAGACCAATTTCGGGCTCTTCTTCTCCGTCGCCGTCTTCATCGTGTGGACGGCCGTCATGGCCTGGTACGCCTTCTTCAGATAGGCAGAGCCGACGACGAGAAGGCCCCCACCGGGGTCCGGTGGGGGCCTTCTCGAAGTGGAGCCGCCTAAGGGAATCGAACCCTTGACCCCTTCATTACGAGTGAAGTGCTCTGGCCGACTGAGCTAAGGCGGCGCGCCACGCGTGTGCCGCATGACTTACGGCAGTCTACATGGTTTCGCGGGTTCTCCGCTCCCCCGGGCCGTGCGATCCGGAGCACCGGGCGCCCTCCCCGGGAGCGGCCGGCGCCCCGCCGGAGGAGCCGGTACGGCCGCCGCAGCCGCTGTCATCCGCCGGAGGGGAGGCGGGTCACGATCAGACCCCATATCCCCCTCCGTCCCTTCTGCACGGGCCGCATCCCCCGGATAATGTCTCCGTGACGCGTTCCCTCCTCCGCGCGCTGACCGTTCTCTCCCTGGTGACGGCGCTCTCCGGCTGTGGTTTCGCGGCCGACCGCCTGATCGCCGAGCTCGACGGCACCGAGACCTTCCGCATGTCCAGTGAGGGGATGGAGCCCACCATCAAGGCGGGTCACGTGGTGACCGCCAAACTGGTCGACGGCGACTACGTCCCCAGGACCGGGGACATCGTCGTCTTCAACGCGTCGGATTGGGGGGTCGACGGAATGGTGCTCATGCGCGTCATCGGCGTCCCCGGGAGCACGGTGCAGTGCTGCGACGGCGAGGGCAGGCAGCTGCTGGACGGCCGGCCCATGGACGAGCCCTACGTCCATCCCGGCGGCCGCCCGTATCCCTTCGACCTGGTGCGGATCCCCGCCGGACGGATCTGGGTCGAAGGCGATCACCGCATGGTCTCCCGCGACTCGCGAGTCCGCCACTGGGAGCTCGGGAACGGCACCGTCGCGGTGTCCAACGTGGTCGCGGTCGTCGAGCTCGACGGTTAGGGAGGTGGACGGGACGGCCTCCACCCGCCCCGGTCAACCGCCTGTCCCGTCAACCGCCTGTCCCGGTCAGCCACTTGTCCCGGTCAGCCGTCCGCCGCGGCCGGGACGACCTCCCGGAGCGTCCCGTCCGGCGCGTGTTCGAGCACGGCGACCGTGTCGGCCGGGGCCGCACCGTGCCTGACCTGGGAGAGGCAGACCACGTCCGTCGCGCCGATCCGCTCCCGGTACGGCACGTGCATGTGGCCGCAGACGTGCACCTGCGGCCGGAGCGTCTCGGTCAGCATGCGGATGCGGTCGCACCCCACGGCCACCTTGCCGTGGTGCCGGTAGGCCAGGCCCGCCGGCCAGTCGTGGGTGATCAGCAGGTCGATCCGCAAACCGCGCGCCTCCTCGAGGAGGCGGTCCACGTGCGGCCTGGTGAAGTACCCGTACTCCTTCAGCCGCTCCGGGGTGATCGCCGGCGGCTCGGCGGGCTCGCTGAAGTGGCGGGAGTAGATGCCGGACAGGAACGCCACCCGGAGCCCGGCGATCTCCGTCACGCCGGAGCGCCCCAGGAAGTGGAAGCCGGGCGCCCACTCGCCGGGCCCGTGCGCGTCGAGCGCCGGCCACGGCTCGTGGTTGCCGCCGATGAAGTACAGCGGCGCGCTCATCGTCTGCAGTCCCGCGGCGAAGCGGGGGAAGTCCCCGACCTTCCGGTACTTGGCCGGTCCGGCCACCCCGAGGCTCTCGGCCTCGTCTCGGTTCGGCTCGGCGTCACCGACGCTGAAGATCACGTCGACGGGACCGGCGTGCCGCCGGATCATCGCGTCGGCCAGGGTGAAGTCGGCGTGGATGTCCCCGATGACGGCGAATCTCATGCCGGGAATCATGACGAGCCGCCGACGCTTCCCACAACAGGATTGATCGCATCCGGCCCGTGGGGAACCGCCCGCGCCACCGGCCGGTGCGCTACCGCGAGGCCGATCGGCGCGCTCCCGCGTGGCGGGCCGCTGTGGTCCCGCGGCGCCGGACCGGCCGATCAGCTCTCGGGGGCTCCGCCGTACGCGGCGTCGTGCTGCTTGCGGGGCGAGCAGACCGAGGCGGAGGGGCAGGCGCAGCGCCGCCCGCCCTCGTCCAGGCGGACCACGACCGAGTCCGAGGGGACGTTGCGCCCCACCACGGTCCCCGGGCCCTCGGGGGTGTCGACCTTCAGGCCGAGCCGGGGCATCCTGTTGTGCGCCTCGGCGTAGAGCGGGTGCTCGTACTTCAGGCAGCACATCAGCCGCCCGCAGGCGCCGGCGATGCGCATCGGGTTGACCGGCAGGTCCTGGTCCTTGGCCATGCGGACGGAGACCGGCTCGAAGTCCTTGAGGAAGGTCGCGCAGCACAGGTCGCGGCCGCAGGGGCCGATGCCGCCCTGCAGGCGGGCCTCGTCGCGGGGGCCGATCTGGCGCAGCTCCACCCGGGCGCGGAGGTTGCGGGCCAGGTCGCGCACGAGCGCGCGGAAGTCGACGCGTTGGGGCGCGGAGAAGTAGACCGTGTAGACGTCGGTGGAGTCGAGGTAGTCGACGCCGACGATCTTCATCGGCAGCTCGTGCCGCCTGATCAGGCGCTTGGCGACGCTCCGGACCTCGGCGCGGCGCCGCTTGTTGGCCTCGTCGCGGGCGAGGTGCTCCTCGGTGGCGATGCCCTCGCAGACGGGGAGGCCGCCGATCTCCTCGCTCGTCCACTGCGGCGCCCACACGCACTCGGCGACCTCGGGCCCGGCGTCGGTGGGCACGAGCACCTTGTCGCCGACCTTGGGGCTGTGCCCGCCGGGATCGAGGTAGTACAGCCTGCCGTAGCGGGTGAAGCTCACGGCCATGATCATGCCCATGGGACTCCCGGATCCACGCTCGGAGTACGGCTACCGCCCACCCTACGCGCCACCGCCGTCCCGGTGGGATACCCCACGATCCGGGACGGCCCCGGCGAACCGGGCTCCGCCGGGAGGAGGTGCGTCCACACCCTGTGGACGAACCTCCGGACGCAGCAGGCCGCCTCGATCGTCACCCGGCCCGGCACCGGGGGCATGGAGCGCCGTCCGGTCCGGCGCCGGGGCCGTGTCCACATCCTGTGGACACGGCCCCGGGGAATCAACTTCCCGTGATCAGCACTTCCGCTCCTTGAGCAAGCACGGCAGGTCCACGACGTTGGACACACCGGGAAGCCCCTGGACGGCCTCCATCACCACCTGGGAGTCCGCGCTGTTCCTGGTCTTGACGCGGAAGGACTCGGGCAGGTCCTCCACCTGGATCGCCTCCAGCAGCGCCGCTCTGTCCGCGAACTCCGCCCTGAAGCTCGCGTACGCCTCACGCCTGCTCTCGAAGACGACGAGTTCCGCCTCCGGGAGCGCGTCGAGCCTCCGCCGGATCTCCTCCTTCTGCGCCGCCGTCGCCTCCCTGCCCCCGCAGTGCGGGTAGTAGTCGTCCTCCATGCAGAGGAAGACCGACACGTCCGCGCGGTCGGCCCGGCCCGGGGAGGCGCCGGTCATCGCCATGGTGATGACGTGCTCCTTCGACAGTCCGGGCGCGAGCGGTCCGGAGGCCGACCGCACGGCCACCGTGACCGTGAAGGCGGCGGCCACCACCGCGGCGGCCGCGACGGCCGTGGTGAGCAGTCCCGGGAACCGGATTCTGCGACGGGCGGGAACCGTCAGCGGGCGGACCTCCACGGCGGTCCCGGCGGCGGCGGTCAGGGCGTCGCGCAGGCGCTCCCCGGCGACGGAGACGGGGCCGGAGAAACGGACGGTCCCCTCCCCGCGCGGGCGGTTCCTGGCGGTCATGATTCCTCCCCAATTGTGCGGGCGAGCGCGGCCAGGCCGCGGGCGAGGGTGGACCGGGCGGTGCTCGCGCCGATCCCCATGGTCTCGGCGATCTCCAGGTCCGACAGTCCGGCGTAGTAGCGGAGCACCAGCGCCTCCCGCTGCCGCCGGGGCAGACCGCGCAGCGCGACGAGCACCTCCCGGCGCTCCTCGCCGAGCAGCGCGGCGTGCTCGGCCGACCAGACCGGCGGCTCGTACGGCGCGGCCCGCCGGAACCCCACCGCCCGGCGGCGCAGCACGGAGCGGGCCCCGTTCAGCACCGCCGACCGGACGTAGGTCAGCGCCTTGCCCGGATCCCGCAGGCGGCGCCGCCCGGCGTGCGTGCGGGCGAACGCCTCCTGGACGACGTCCTCGGCCGTGGCCTGGTCGCCCACCATCAGCAGCGCCAGCCGTACGAGCCCGAGGTGGTGCTCGGCGAAAAGCCCGGCGATGTCGACGCGCTCCCCGGCCGGGGGATCCCGGTGGGAGAGCAGTTCGATCTCCGGTTCCGGGGACGTCCCCGGCGATGACGACAATGACATGGTCACGCCAGAGAGACGCCGCACCGGCCCGTCTGCTGCTCCGCCCACCGGACTTCCCGGAACTCCCCCGCCTTCCGCGCGCCGCACCACCCGCTCAGCCCACCGGACCGCCCGTCTTCCGGGTGCCGCACCATCCCCTCAGCCCGCGAGTTCGGCGAAGGTCTCCTCCCAGTGGCCGGCGATCGTGGAGATGTCGTAGCCGCGGGCCGTCTCCACGGCGTTGGCGGCCATCCGGAGGCGCCCCTCCTCGTCGTCGATCATCCGCAGCAGCCCCTCGGCGAGGGCGTCGACGTCGTCGGGCGGGACGAGCAGCCCGTCGTGGCCCGACGTGATGATCTCCCTCGGTCCCCGGGGGCAGTCGAAGCTGACCACCGGGACCCCGCACGCGAACGCCTCGATGATGGTCATGCCGAACCCCTCGAACCGGGAGCTGACCGCGTGGATCGAGGCCTTGGCCAGCTCGCCCTCAATGTCGCTCGTCGGGCCCATGAAGGTGACGTTGTTGTGCAGGCGCAGCTTCACGGCCAGCTTGACCAGCTTGTCGCCGACCCGGCCCTCGCCGTAGATGCGCAGCTTCCAGTCCGGCCGGACCTCCGCCACCCGCGCGAACGCTCTCAGCAGCCGGTCGTAGCCCTTGACCGGCACCAGCCTGCCCGCGGCCAGCACGATCCGGTTCTCCTGCCGGGAGCGCGGGCGCGGCCCGGCGGCCAGCCCGTTGCCGATCGTGAACACCCCGGTGCGGGCGCGGCCGAGCATCGCCCGGTAGTCCCGCTCGTCGGCCTCGGTGAGGGTGACGACCGCGTCCAGCTCCGGGTACCACCGCCGGATCTCCTCGAAGATCCCCGGCTTGTGCGCCTCGAAGTGCAGGTGCTCCTGGGCGATCCTGACGACCCTGCGGCGCGCGTACCGGGCGGCCATGATGTTGAGCCCGGCCCGGGTGGTCACCAGCACGTCGGTGCGGAGCCGGCGCAGCTCCCGCCGGAGCACCTCGTCGCTCCAGGCCGAGAAGGAGGCGTGGGCGCGCTCCTCCGGGTGGATGAGCGTGCTGGGCTCCCCGCTGAGCCGCTCGGCCCTCCTGGTGTACGGCCAGCTCACCCTGGTCCCCTCCCGCAGGTCCACCAGCGCGCGGAGCCGGACCCGCGGCCCCAGCGGGAGGAAGGGCTCGTCGGCGTGGCGGAAGACGCTGATCACCTCGACCTCGTGCCGGGCGGAGAGCGCGGTGGCGAGGTCGAGGGTGGCGCGGACCGTCCCGCCCATGCCGTAGGCGTTGAGGATCAGGAAGGAGATCTTCACTCTCCTCCCTCCTCGACCGTGCAGGCGACGGCCAGGCCGTCGGCGTCGGTGAAGTACGGGCGCACCCGCACCCCCTCCACGCGCTGCGCGGGGAAGCGCACCTTGCTCTTCTTTCCCGTGACGTCGTCGAGCCGGGCGGCCAGTGCCAGCCGTACCCCGCCGGCCTGCGCGAACAGGTCCCAGAAGACCCGCCGCCGAGTCTGCCCGGCGGCCATCGGCGCGACCGGGACGGTCCCGGTGAAGCTGCGTCCGGAGAACACGGCGTCACCGCTCGTCTCCGGCCCCTTCCGGGCCGCGGCCACCAGCCGGGCCGGTCCCGCGGGCGGCTCCCCGTAGGCGACCACGCCGCGGACCTCGATCACGCCGTCCCGCGGGTCGACCCGGGTCACCTCGACGTACGGCTCGACCCGGCGCACCATCAGGGCGAGGGTCCCCCGCACCGTACGGAACGCCCGGATCTCCTTCTCGCGCGGCCTGGCGGCGTAGGCGACCATCCCGTCCAGCGAGAAGCCGGGATCGTCGGTGCCCACGGGCGCGCCGTGCTTCCACACCGTCCACATCCCGGGCGCGAGACCGGTCAGATCCACACCCGCGTGCTCCCGCCCGGTCTCCACGTGGCGCAGGACGATCCGCCCGTCGTCCGGCTCCGGCCACCCGATCCTCAGCGTGTCCTCGTCGTCCACCCGGCTCGTGACGGCTCGCCCATCCCCCGGCGTGACCACCTCACGGCGCGTTCCCATGCTGACCAACAGCCCCCTGGCCCTCTCCGCTCATCCCCGTAAGCGCAGGACACACTCTGATTTATAACGAATATGTCGAGTTTCGCTGTGATTCTAACGATCTATCCCGGGGATTTGTGGGCCGTTAACCCGGATTGGTTCTTCTCCCCGCGAAAACCAGGAAAGGGGCCGTCCGATTACGGACGACCCCTTCCCCGGCCTACCGGGCGATACGGGACTACAGGCGGGGGGCGCGCAGGGAGATCGTCATCGCCTCGACGGCCATCTGCGGGTTGACGTTGGAGGCCAGCCGCCGCCGGCACAGCATGATGGCGTCGATCCGGCGCAGGGTGTCCTCCGGCGTGGAGGACCCGGCCAGCTTCTCGAGATCGGCCCGGCGATCGTCGTTGGCGGGCTCCACCGCCGCGCCGAACTGCACCGTCAGCACGTCGCGGTAGAACCCCACCAGATCGAGCAAGGCCGCGTCGATGACGTCGCGCTTGGTCCGGGTGGCCCGGGACTTCTGCCGGTCCTCCAGGTCCTTCAGCGCCCCGGCCCCGCCCCGCACGAGCCCCTTGTTGAGCCCCTTGCCGGTGGAGCCCTCCCCGTAGACCTTGCGCAGCTCGGCGGTCTCCGCCTCGTCCAGCACCGCGGTGACCGCGGCGGCCTCCTCCTCGGCGGTCTTCACCAGCCGCTCGGCGGCCGCCACGCACGCCGCCAGCCCGGTCAGCGAGGCCGGGATGGACAGCACCTCCTCGCGCCGCCTGCGCGCCTCGGCGTCCAGGGCCAGCCTGCGGGCCCGGCCGAGGTGCCCCTGGGCGGCCCGCGCGGCGAAGGCCGCCGTCTCCGGCGGCACGTTCTCCCGGGTGGCCAGCAGGTGGGCCACGGCGGCGGGCGACGGGGTGACGAGCGTGACCGCCCGGCAGCGGGACCTGATGGTGATCATCATGTCGTCGGGGGAGGGCGCGCAGAGCAGCCAGACCGTCCGCGGCGGCGGCTCCTCGATCGCCTTGAGCAGGGCGTTGGAGGCGCCCTCGGTGGCCCGGTCGGCGTCCTCGAACAGCACGACGCGCCAGCCGCCCAGCGTGGGGGCGCCCGCCGCGCGGAGGATGAGCTGCCGGGTGTCCTTGACGCCGTACGACAGCCCCTGCGGGCGGACGGTCTCCAGATCCGGGTGGGACCCGATCGCCACCTGGTGGCACACGTCGCAGTGGCCGCACCCCTGGTCGGGGCAGAACAGCGCGGCGGCGAAGGCCCGTGCCGCCTCCTCCCGGCCCGACCCGGGCGGCCCGGTGAACAGCCAGGCGTGGGTCATCCCCGCCCCGCGCCCCCCGGCGAGGATCTCGGCCCCGGCCGCGGCGGCGCGGCGGAGCGTCTCCACCGAGCGCTCCTGCCCCACGAGGTCATCGAAGACTGCCACGCCGTCAAACCTACCGCCGGTGGGAACGGCCGCGGGAACAAGCGGGGCGACGGCAGGGGGCCGGTCGGGGAGGGACCGGTCGGGGAGGGACCGGCCGGGGAGGGACCGGCCGGGGAACGGCGGCGGATCAGTCGCGGATGGCCGGCATGGTGCCGGTGACGTCCTCGGCCTCCCGTGGCACCGGGTCGGGCAACACCTCGCGCACCCGGTCCTGGATGAGCCGGGAGATCTCCCCCTGCGCCAGCGTCCCGTCGACGACGAAATAGCGGCCGGGGTCGGCGGCGGCCAGCGCGCGGAACTCGCGGCGCACCCGCTCGTGGAACTCCTGCGGCTCGGACTCGATCCGGTCGGCGGCCCCGCCCAGCCGGGTCAGGCCGATCGCCGGCGGGGTGTCGATGAGCACGGTCAGATCGGGCGCGAGACCGCCGGTGGCCCACGCGTTGACCTCCGCCACCTCCGCGCGGTCCAGGGCCCGGCCCGCCCCCTGGTAGGCCAGCGAGGAGTCGACGTAGCGGTCGGAGACCACCATCGCGCCCCTCCGGAGCGCCGGCCGGATGACCTTCTCCACGTGCTCGGCCCGGTCGGCCGCGTACATCAGCGCCTCGGCCCGGGGCGACAGCCCCTGGTGCACCGCGTCCAGCAGGATCGCCCGCAGCCGCATGCCGACCTTGGTCGAGCCCGGCTCCCGCGTCTGCACCACGTCGAAGCCCTGGTCGCGGAGCCAGATGGCCAGCAGCCGCGACTGGGTGGTCTTGCCCGAGCCCTCGCCGCCCTCGAACGCGATGAACATCCCGCGCGGCTCCTCGGCGTCCTCCGATCCGGGCCGCCGCCCGCGCACCGCCGCGGCCAGGTCCGTGAGGACCGGGACGCCCCCGCGGTCGTCCACCCGCCGCAGCGAGACCAGGCCGGCGCCCGCCACGAGCAGCCCGCAGGCCAGCAGCACCAGGTTGGAGCCGTCGAACCGGTAGATCCGCTCGCCGCCGACCACGACCCGGTGCTCGCCGTACAGACCGGCCAGGACCGGCGCGACCGCGACGGCCAGGAGCAGGGTGATCCGGGCCGACGAGCGCAGGAAGGCGGACGCGCGGCCGCGCAGGCGGTCCTCGGCCTCCAGTCCGATCATGCTGTGGCCGATGCTCCAGGCGAGTCCCGCGCACACGCCCAGCAGCGCGGTCAGCATGACCACGACGGCCAGATCGTGCACGAGCGCGACCGCGGCGAGCACCGGCCCGGCCACGACGATCGAGAGCCCGAACAGCCTCCGCCGCGAGAGCCCCCGCAGCAGCCTCGGCTCGAAGAACATGCCGGCCGCCGTACCTGCGGAGACCGCCCCGAACACCATTCCGTAGGCCGCGTCGCCACCGCCCAGCGCCCCCACGTAGATCTTGGCCACGCCGACCACCGCGCCCCCGGCGGCGAAGGCGCAGAGCATGCCGGCGACCAGTGCCCGGACCAGCCGGTCGCCGCCGGCGAACCGCCGGCCCTCGGCGACCTGCCGGAGCACCGACGGGACCGGGACCGCGCCGGTGCGGCCGCGGGGGATGTCCCGGAGCGTGAGGACGAGGACCGCCGAGGCGAGGTAGGCCAGGGCGTTGACGGTCAGCGCGAGGTAGGTGTCGCGCTCGGCGAGGTACGGCGCGAGACCGGCCAGGGCGTCCCCGGTGACCGACAGCACCGCGAACAGCAGCGCGGCGACCGGGGCGGTGCCGTACGTGACCAGCAGGCCGAGCCGGTCGGCCTCCTCCAGCCGCTCCCTCGGCACCAGGCCGGGCACCGTGGCGTCCTTGGCCGGGACCCAGAGGAGGCGGGCGCACTCGATCAGGAAGGCGGCGGTGATCAGCCATCCGTAGCCGGCGTCCGCCAGCGGGATCGAGATCACCAGGGCGAAGCGCGCCAGGTCGGCGGCGGCCATCGTCAGCCGCCGGTCGAACCGGTCCGCGAGCGTCCCGGCGAGCGGCCCGAGCAGGACGTCCGGGAGCAGCTTCACGACGAAGACGCCGCCGATGGCCAGGCCCTGCGCCACGTGCCCCGACTCCGCGGTGAGGTTGCCCGCCAGCGCGGTGAGCGCCAGGAGGTTCAGCCAGTCTCCGAGGCCGCACACCGACACGGCGGTCCACAGCCTGCGGAAGGGCGGGTTGGCCAGCACGTGGGGGGGCTTGCGGCGCGCGGTGCTCCGGCCAGGGGAGGTCATGACGTCAGGGTATCCGTGTGCTCGTCGGGCGGGGGAAACATGAGCCGGACGGATATACCGGCCGACTCCTCGCATGAGGAGGGTAGTACGCCCATCCCGCCCGTCACAGACGCCACGTCCGCCTCACCGGTCTCGATCGATCACACAGGCGGCCCCGCCTCACCGGTCCCGGGTACGGCGGGCCTCCCCGGGTACGGCGGGCCTCCCCGGGTACGGCGGGACCTCTCCCGGTACGGCAGGCCTCTCCCGGTGCGGCGGGCCCGCCGGCGCGTCAGGCGCGCAGCTCGAGCAGAGTGATCTCGGGAGGCGCGCCGACCCGGACCGGCGGACCCCAGAACCCCGCGCCCCGGGTGACGTACACCTGGGTGCCGTCGACCTCGCCGAGCCCCGCGACGACCGGCTGCTGCAGCGGCACCGCGAGGTTGAACGGGACCATCTGGCCGCCGTGGGTGTGCCCGGACAACTGCAGGTCGACGCCGTACTCGGCGGCCCGCGCGGCCTGAACCGGCTGGTGGGCGAGAAGGACCACCGACCGGGAGCGGTCCCGGCCGCCGAGCGCCCGCTCGAAGTCCGGCCCCCCGCCGGCCCCGGCGGTGTCCGGGGTGCCCACCGGCCCGGAGCCGGGCCCGCCGGTCGCCCCGGCCAGGTCGTCGACCCCTGCCAGGTCGAGCACCGCCCCGGCGTGCGCGATCTCGACCCGCTCGTTCCGCAGCGGTCGCACGCCCAGCTCGCGCAGCTCCTCCAGCCACTCGCCGGGGCCGTTGGCCGTGTAGTACTCGTGGTTGCCGGTGACGAAGTAGGAGCCGTAGCGGGACTCGAGGTCCGCCAGCGGGCGGGCGAGGTGGCCCAGCTCGGCCACCGTGCCGTCCACCAGGTCGCCGACGACCGCGACCACGTCGGCCCGGAGAGAGTTGATCATCCGGACGATGCGCTCCGAGTGCCCCATCCCGGTGAGCGGGCCGAGGTGGATGTCGCTGACCACCGCGAACCTGAGCCCGGACAGGCGCGGGTCCAGCCGGGGGAGCCGCACCTTCACGGACTCGACCACCGGGTCGCCCAGCGCGGTCCGCACGCCGTACCCGACCGTGGACAGCGCGCCCACCCCCGCGACGGCGGCGGCCGCGCGGGCAATGAAGAGCCTGCGGCCGATGGCCTCACCGGCCCCGCCCCGCGAGCCGGGGTCCTCCGCCCCGCCCTCCGCCCGGCCCGCCACCGCGGCACCGTACGCTCCGGCGGCGTCCGTCCCGGTCGTGTCCGCGGCGGTCCCCGTCCCGGGCTCCTCCGCCGCTCCGCCGGGCAGCGGCCGGGCGGCCTCCTGGGCGGGTCCCGCGCTCCGCGCCCTGTCCCCCGTCCCGGCGCGGACCGGCTCCCCGGCCGACCTTCCGGCCGGCTCCCCGGCCGGTTCCCCCGCCGCCGGGTCCGGGCCCTCCACCCGGCGGGCCCGGCGGTCCGCAGGGCGCCGGGCGAGCGCCTCCTCGGAGCTCCGCCGCTCCCGGCTGCGCAGCACGAGCAGGGCCAGCGCCCGGGGAACCTCCAGGACCACCAGGAAGATCAGCAGGTAGAACATCACCGCGAGCCAGAAGAACCCGGGCCAGGCCAGGAAATGGCCCCACCCGCTCCGGGAGCCGGTCATCGCCAGCGGGACGAGCACGCCCGCGGCGACCAGGAGCCAGGTCAGCACCCTGCGGGTCCGGCCGGGGAGCGTGGTCGCCCGCACCAGGCGGTGCCAGAGGTAGTAGTGGACCGCCACCACCACCCCGAAGACCATCGCCACGAACCCCATGACCCATCCCTCGTCTCTCGCCCGCCGTGCCCGCCTGTCCCGGCGGAACGCCGACCATACCCGGCATGTCCTGGTGAAACGTCCAGCGCGCCGCGGCGGGCACACCCGGCGCGGACGGCGCGCTCTGCAGAACGCCCGCGGCGGCCGAGGCGTTCCCGCCGGGCTGAGAGGGCTCTCAGGCACCCGGGCCGGATCCGGTACCGGCCCGGAACGGCCGGACCCCCGCCCCGGGCAGGGCAGGGGTCCGATCAGGCTCTTCAGGCCACGGCTCAGGCCGTTCGCGTCCGGGCCACGGCTCAGGCCGTCCGCGTCCGGGCCGCGGCCGTCCCGGTCAGGTCTTGGCCTTCGCCTTGGTGGTGCGGGTGGTGCGCTTGGGCGCCGGCCCCCGGGCACGCCGGTCGGCCAGCAGCTCGGCGGCCCGCTCGGTGGTGATCTGCTCGACGCTGTCGTCCTTGCGCAGGGAGGCGTTGGTCTCGCCGTCGGTCACGTACGGCCCGAACCTGCCCTCCTTGACCACGATCGGCTTGCCGGAGACCGGGTCGTCGCCCAGCTCGCGCAGGGGCGGCGCGGCGGCCCGGCGGCCCCGGGTCTTGGGCTGCGCGAACAGCTCCCTGGCCTGCTCGATCGTGACCGTGAACAGGTCCTCCTCCGAGGTCAGCGAGCGCGACTCGGTGCCCTTCTTGAGGTAGGGACCGAACTTGCCGTTGTGCGCCTTGACCTCGACGCCGTCGATCTCGCCCACGAGCCTGGGCAGCGAGAGCAGCCGCAGCGCGTCCTCGAGCGTGATCGTGTCCAGCGTCATCGTCTTGAACAGCGACTCGATCCGCGGTTTGGGCGCGTCGGCCTTCTTCGTGCGCTTCTTCGCGCTCTCGGCCGGAGCCGGCTCCTCGGGGAGGATCTCCGTGACGTAGGGCCCGTACCGGCCGTCCTTGGCCACGATCATGTGCCCGGTGGCCGGGTCGTGGCCCAGCTCGCGCTCCCCGCTCGGCCGGGAGAACAGCTCCTCGGCCTTCTCGGCGGTGAGCTCGTCGGGGGCCATGTCCTCGGGGATGTTCACCCGGGCGCCGTCGCGGTCCAGGTAAGGGCCGTAGCGGCCCACCCGGATCATGATGTCGGTGCCCTTGATCGGGAACGAGCTGATCTCCTTGGCGTCGATCTCGCCGAGGTCGGTGACCAGCTCCTTCAGCCCCTCCTCCTCGCCTCCGTCGCCGAAGTAGAAGCGGCGCAGCTCCGGCACCCGCTCCGCCCGGTCGTTGGCGATGTCGTCGAGGACCTTCTCCAGCTCGGCGGTGAAGTCGTAGTCGACGAGGTGGCCGAAGTGCCGCTCCAGCAGGTTGACCACCGCGAACGCCAGGAAGGACGGGACCAGCGCGGTGCCCTTCTTGAACACGTAGCCGCGGTCGAGGATCGTCCCGATGATCGACGCGTAGGTCGACGGCCGGCCGATCTCCCGCTCCTCCAGCTCCTTGATGAGCGAGGCCTCGGTGTAGCGCGCGGGCGGCTTGGTGGCGTGCCCCAGCGTGGCGAGCTCGCTCGCGGTGAGCCGGTCGCCCTCGGTCAGGCTGGGCAGGCGCTTCTCGGCGTCGTCGCGGTCGGTCGCCGGGTCGTCGGCGCCCTCGACGTAGGCCTTGAGGAAGCCGTGGAAGGTGATCGTCCGGCCCGAGGCGCTGAACTCGACCCGCTCGCCCGCGCTGGAGGCGCCGCCCACCTTGACGGTGACCGACTCGCCGACCGCGTCCTTCATCTGGGAGGCCACGGTCCGCTGCCAGATCAGCTCGTACAGCCGGAACATGTCGCCGGTCAGGCCCGTCTCGCCCGGCGTGCGGAACTCCTCGCCGGAGGGGCGGATCGCCTCGTGCGCCTCCTGGGCGTTCTTCACCTTGCTGGCGTAGACGCGCGGCCTGTCCGGCACGTACGCGGCGCCGTACAGCTTGATGGCCTGGCTGCGGGCGGCGGCCACCGCGGTCTCCGACAGCGTGATGCTGTCGGTCCGCATGTAGGTGATGAAGCCGTTCTCGTACAGCCGCTGGGCGATCTGCATGGTGGTCTTCGCCGAGAAGCCGAGCTTCCGGCTGGCCTCCTGCTGCAGCGTCGTCGTCCGGAACGGCGCGTACGGCTTGCGGGTGTACGGCCTGCGCTCGACGGAGGCGACCGTGTAGGCCGTGCCGGCCAGCCGTCCGGCCAGTGCCCGGGCGGCCTCCTCGTCCAGGTGGAGCACGTCGGCGGTCTTCAGCGTGCCGCTGCTCGCGAAGTCGCGGCCCTGGGCGACCCGCCGGCCGTCCACCCCGGTCAGCGTGGCGGTGAAGTCGCGAGGGCTCTCGTCGCGGCCGGTGTCGAAGCGCGCCTGCAGGTCCCAGTAGCTCGCGCTGGTGAACGCCAGGCGCTCGCGCTCGCGCTCCACGACCAGCCGGGTCGCCACGGACTGCACCCGGCCCGCCGACAGCCGCGGCTTGACCTTCTTCCACAGCACGGGGCTGACCTCGTAGCCGTAGAGGCGGTCGAGGATGCGCCGGGTCTCCTGGGCGTCGACCAGGCGCATGTCCAGCTCGCGCGGGTTGGCCACCGCCTCCTGGATCGCCCGGGGGGTGATCTCGTGGAAGACCATGCGGTGCACCGGGACCTTGGGCTTGAGCACCTCGCGCAGGTGCCAGGCGATCGCCTCGCCCTCGCGGTCCTCGTCGGTCGCCAGGTAGAGCTCGTCGGCCTCCTTCAGCAGCTGCTTGAGTTTGCTGACCTGGGCCTTCTTGTCGGCGTTGACGACGTAGAGTGGTTCGAACCCGTGGTCGACGTTGACGCCGAGGCGGGCCCACGGCTTGCCCTTGTCCTTCTCGGGGATGTCGTCGGCCTTCTGAGGGAGGTCGCGAATATGCCCGATGCTGGACTCCACGACGTAGCCGCGGCCGAGGTACCCGGCGATGGTCTTCGCCTTGGAAGGCGACTCGACGATCACCAGGCGGGTTCCGCCGGCGTTGCCGTTCTTGGCTGGCACGCTGCTTCCTACCTCGCTGTTCACATTCGTTCCCCGTTGTCCCCCTCGAGCTACCCGATCCTGGTCGGGGGCACTCTCGAGGGGAGCCGTAAGGACGCAGAATAAATCCCGATGAGCACCGACGTCCCCCAGCCCACCTTTCGGAGACTAACCGCTGTGCTGGACTACTCCTACTTGGTTCTTCATCTTCCGCGTGGCACCTCCCGGAACGCGGCCCGCCAGATCCTGACCGAGCACGCAGAATACGGCGGCTGGGAACTCGACCGCCTGCGACTGTATCCCGACGGCCGCCGGGACGTCCGACTGCGCCGGAAGATCATACGTGCGACCAAGACGATGTGACCCGGGACATGTCTGTCCGGAACCGGCCATGGACCGTCCTGTGAGCCGCCGCCGCGGATGATCCGGACATGGCTTTGCCCGTCCCGGGCCACGCCCCCGGAACGGGCAAAGCGTCTGCGTCCCTCCCGGCGGGCCGGGAGGCCGCCCCGCGCCGGACGGCAGGGCGAGCGGTACGGTGGCCGCCCGTCCCGTCCGGCGCGGAGACTGGTCGTCAGGCCGCCTCGGCGGGGAGGCCGGCCCGGTGGAGCGCCGCTCCTCAGCCGTGGTGCCGGCCGGTGCGGACGCGGCGGGTGAGCGAGAACAGCGTGGCGGAGGCCGCCGCCATCCCGCCGAGCACCAGGGCCAGCAGCGAGCCGGAGGTCATCCCGGTCACGCCCGCGGGCCGGGCGGCGCTCATCAGGCCGATGTCACCGACGGGCACGGCCTTGGTCAGGTCGGCCGTGGAGGGGAGCGAGGAGCCGGGACGGCCGGGCGCCTCGGAGAGGCCGGGCACGCCGGCGGCGGCCGGAGCCGCGGACTGGCGGTCGGCGCCCTGGCCGTTGTTCAGCGACGGGACGACGGGCAGCGCCGGAAGCAGGCCGGCGGAGTGCTTGCCGTGGGGCTTGCCCGGCTTGTGGTGGCCCTTGCCATGGTCCGGGCCGCCGACGTTGGCGCCGCCGAGGCAGCCCGCGGCGGCGTCGCCCAGGACGGCCACCGCGTTGCCGCAGACGTTGACCACCGCGGTGATCGGCGCGACGACCTGGTTGCCGCTGAGGATCGAGCCGTTGCCGCTGGTGCGGTTGCCGCCCGCGCCGCCCTTGCCCGACTGCTTGACGGAGGCGCCGCCCTTGCAGCCGGCGAACGCCCCGCCCAGGACCGCCCCGACGGAGTTGCCGCAGACGTTGACCGGAGCCGTGATCGGCGCCACGACCTGGTTGCCCCCGAGGATGGAGCCGTTGCCGCTGGTGCGGTTGCCGCCCGCGCCGGAGCCTCCGCCGTGCCCGTTGTGGTAGGCGTGGCCGGGCTTCTTGCCGCCGTCGGTGACCTCGGCGCCGCCCTTGCAGCCGGCGAACGCCCCGCCCAGGACCGCCCCGACGGAGTTGCCGCAGACGTTGACCGGAGCCGTGATCGGCGCCACGACCTGGTTGCCGCCGAGGATGGAGCCGTTGCCGCTGGTGCGGTTGCCGCCCGCGCCGCCCTGGCCCGACTGCTTGACGGAGGCGCCGCCCTTGCAGCCCGCCTTGGCGCCGCCGATGACGGCCACCGCGTTGCCGCAGACGTTGACCGGAGCCGTGATCGGCGCCACGACCTGGTTGCCGCCGAGGATGGAGCCGTCGCCGCTGGTGCGGTTGCCGCCCGCGCCGCCCTGGCCCGACTGCTGGACGGAGGCGCCGCCCTCGGAGTGGGCCGCCGACTTGCCGATGACGGAGACGGCGTTGCCGCTGATGTCGATCGGCAGGGTGATCGGGATGCTGAGCTGGTTGCCGCCGAGGATCGAGCCGTTGCCCGAGGTGTCGTCGGCGTAGGCCGTGCCGCTGCCGAGGGACAGGGCGCCCAGCGCGAGAAGGGCCGCCGGGCTGGTCCTCTTAACCCACGTACGCATGCTTGTAGCTCCTTGAGGTGTTCATATCGGGGGTACCTGACATCCCGTGCACGGCATGCGGAGACAGACGCGGTTCCGGTGGGAATCGCACAGCGGACGCCCACGCAGCCGTCACGAGAATTGGAATCGCTCATCACCCGTTGCGCGGAACGGCTCCCCGTCCGGGGGACCAAGGCGCGTTCCGCGTGACCGGCACGTCCGTCTGGAGAAGCGAGGCCGGTCCACAAGGCGGGATCAGTCGGGAGAGAAAGAAGGATCGTCCGCCGCTGTGCGGACCACGGGAGGAAGCACGCACGCGAGCGGTGCGCGCTGCGCCCGCAGGCGCGGGTCGAAGACGAACCGCGCGATGTCTCCCACGCCCGGCCCGAAGAAGCCGGACCCACCGCTGCTCTGGGGCACGAACCCGTTCGCGCCGGCGCTGTGGTCAACGGTGGAGTGCGCCGGGTGACCCGGCGTCGACTGGCTGGTGAGCCCGTCGACACCTCGCCCGGCCATTGCTTCGGCGTTTCCTGTCGCCGACAGATGACCGCTTTCCGTGGGGAAGTCACCGGCCTGGAGGGCCGGCCCGGAAGCGGCCACACCGAGGGCACCTGAGCTCACCGCCTCTGACAGCACCTCGGTCACCGAGGCGCTGTCCGCGGCCGCCGGGGCGGCACCGAGGAGCCCGAAGACGATCGCGAACAGCCATCCGGCGGCGAGCAGACCACCCACCGCGGCGAACCGCCTGACGACCGACCGGGCGCCCAGCGCGAACCGAGCCGCCCGGGAATCCCGGGCGGCGGTCGCGTCATCGGAGGAAGGACGCACGGGCACGCACGGGACGACGGGCGGGAGAACCTCCCGCTGACCGTCCGGCGTGCGCGCCACGTGACCTCCCCAGCTCCTGGCAAGGCTGCGCGAACACAGCCCCCCTCAACGGAGAGTCACGCTAGCACTACGTCGAGTCAGTGCAATGGCTTTTCGGAGAACGTCTCAGCAGTTCTCCAGGAAACGGTCAAGGACCCGCACGCCGAACCGGAGCGAATCGGTCGGTACCCGCTCGTCCACCCCATGGAACATCCCGGAGAAGTCCAGGTCGGCCGGGAGCCGGAGCGGCGCGAACCCGAAGCCCCGCATGCCCAGCCGGCTGAACGCCTTCAGGTCGGTGCCGCCCGACAGCGTGTACGGCACCGCCAGCGCCCCCGGGTCCTCCGCGGCCAGCGCGTCGGCCATCGCGCGCACCAGGGGGCCGTCGAACCCCGTCTCGAGCGCGATGTCGTGGTAGACGAACTCCCTGGTCACGTTGGGGCCGAGCAGCTCGTCGATGGTGGCGAAGAACTCCTCCTCGTGCCCGGGCAGGAAGCGGCCGTCCACGTGCGCGACCGCGCTCTGCGGGATGACGTTGGCCTTGTATCCGCCGGCCAGCATGGTCGGGTTGGCGGTGTTGCGGAGGGTGGCGCCGATCATCCGGGCCAGCGGCCCGAGCTTGGCCACGGTCGCCTCGGCGTCGTCGGCGTCGAGCTCCAGCTCCAGCGCCTCGGAGACCTCGGCCAGGAACGTCTTGACGGTCTGCGTCAGCCGCACCGGCCACTGGTACCGCCCGATCCGGGCCACCGCGTCGGCCAGCTCGGTGATGGCGTTCTCGTCGTTGAGCATGGAGCCGTGCCCGGCACGGCCCTTGGCGGTCAGGCGCATCCAGGCGATGCCCTTCTCCGCCGTCTCGATGAGATAGAGCCGGCGGGCCTCGTCGAGGGAGACGCTGAACCCGCCGACCTCGCCGATCGCCTCGGTGCAGCCCTCGAACAGGTCCGCGTGCTTCTCGGTCAGCCACTGCGCGCCGTACGAGCCGCCGGCCTCCTCGTCGGCGGTGAAGGCCAGCACGACGTCCCGCGGCGGGCGGCGGCCCTCGCTGAGCCGCTGCCGGACGACCGCCAGGATCATCGCGTCCATGTCCTTCATGTCGACCGCGCCGCGCCCCCAGACGCAGCCGTCCGCGATCTCCCCGCTGAGCGGGTGGTGGGTCCAGTCGTCGGCGTTGAAGGGGACGACGTCGAGGTGCCCGTGGAGCAGCAGCGCCTCGCGAGAGGGGTCCTCTCCGGCGATGCGGGCGACGACGTTCGCCCGGCGGCTGTCGGACTCCAGGATCCGCGGCTCCAGCCCGACCTCGGCCAGCTTCTCCGCGACGTACTCGGCGGCGGCCCGCTCACCCGGCCCCGTGTTGTCGCCGGCGTTGGTCGAGTCGATCCGGATCAGGTCGCGGCACAGCTCGACGACCTCGTCCTCCCCATTGAGCGCGGTCATGTCGACTCCTTCGGTTCAGTACGGCTTGCGCTCCCCATCCTGCCGCCGGTCGGACACCGACCGGTATCCCCCTCGGACCTCGGCGGTCGCCGATATGACGCACGCTCGAAGGTTTGCTAACCTAGGTCCGCCGACGAGGGATGACGGTCCCACGTGCAGGCACCACGTCCGGGTGGCGGAATGGCAGACGCGCTAGCTTGAGGTGCTAGTGCCCTTTGCGGGGCGTGGGGGTTCAAGTCCCCCCTCGGACACATCTTCACCGGTTGAAGAGCTCGCTCTCCGGAGCGGGCTCTTCTGCGTTGTACCGGCCTGTCGCGCGGGTCCCTGTCCCGCACGCGGTGGTCCGCGGAGCGTTCGTGCTCGTGATCCGCTGAAACAGGATCCCCGCGGCAGCCCGGTGCGCGTTCAGACGTGACCGGCCTCGCGTTCGGCGGTGTCCATGTCGTCGTCGGTGAAGGTCCTCATGCCCGCGATGAGGAGGAGGACCAGCACGGCCATGGTGGCGAACACCGCGCGGAGCCCGAAGACCGAGGCCAGCAGGCCGCCGGCCGCGGCACCCAGCGGGCGGGTGCCCCAGGCGACGAGCCGGTAGCCGCTGTTGAGCCGGCCGAGCAGCCGGTCGGGGGTGATCCGCTGCCGCAGGGAGACCGTGACCACGTTCCACAGGACGATCCCGACGCCTCCGATGAAGAATCCCGCACCGATCGGGAGAGGGTGAGTCGTCGCCGCCGGCACGCCGACCAGCAGTGCACCGCATGCGAAGGCCGTCACCAGGGAGCGCGCCCGGCCGAGCAGTCGCTCGATCCGTTCGGCGGCCAGCGATCCGCACAGGCTCCCGGCGGCGATGGCGGTCAGCAGCAGGCCGAAGGCAGGCTCCGGCAGCCCCATCGGGGACCCCGGCCCGACCGCGTACAGGACGAAGACGGCCAGTACCGCGTTGGTGGCGAAGTTGAACACGCCGACCATGACCGCGAGGGTGCGCAGCAACCTGTGGCGCCACAGGAAACGCAGCCCTTCGGCGATGTCGGCGCGCAGGCTGGTGCCTCCCTCCCGGTCGATCCGGAACGACCCGCGCACCAGCAGGAGGGCGGCCACCGCGAGGATCCACATGATCGCGGGAGCGGTGAAGGCGACGGCGACGCCCGCGGCCATGAGGAGACCCGCGAGAGGCGGGCCGATGAACTCGTTCGCGGTCAGCTCGGCCGCGTACAGCCGTCCGTTGGCGCGTGACAGCCGGTCGCGGTGCACGATCTGGGGAAGGATCGACTGCGCTGCGGTGTCGTAGATCGTTTCTGCGGTGCCGAGGCAGAACGCGACGGCGTACAGCGCCCAGATCGAACCGGTGCCGAGCACGACGAGCAGCACGAGCCCGGCGAGCAGCGCGACGCGCGCCGCGTTGGCGGCGAGCATCACCTTCCGGCGGTCGAGCCGGTCGGCCATGGCGCCGGCGTGCAGCGCGAACAGCAGCCAGGGAATCGTCAGCGCGATGGTCAGACCCGCGATCAGCGCAGGAGAGCGGGTGACCTGCACGGCCATCAGCGGCAGCGCGATGCGGACGATGCCGTCGGCGAGGTTGGACAGGCCGCTGGACGCCCACAGCCTCCAGTAGCAGGCGCCCAGGGATGATCGTCGTGTTGGAGAGGCGTGCGCGCGAGTGGAGTCCATCATGAATGGAGCTTCTTCCATCGATGGATAAAAATCAATCGATGTATTCCAGTCCACGAGTAGATACGATGACGGCCGTGGGCGAACAGGTCGGCGCGGGACAGGAACAGCAGCCGGACGACTCTCCGCGAGTGCAACACAGACGTCGCGCGGCGACGGTCCGCGAGGCCAAGGCCCTGGCCCACCCCCTGCGCGTGCGCATCCTGCGCCTGTGCGCGCAGCAGGAGCTGACGAACAAACAACTCGCCGACCGGATCGGCCGCGATCCGGGTACGGTGCTCTACCACGTGCGGCAACTTGCCGAGGCGGGATTCCTGGAGTCGGCGCCGATCCGCACCGGCGCCGGCGGCGCGCTGGAGAAGCCCTACCGGTCGACCGGGCTGTCATGGTGGCTGAGCACCCCGGTGGATGCCGCAGACCCACAGGCCGCACTCGCTCCGATCGAGGCGTTCCAGCACGAGCTTCGCGAGGCGGGCCCGGAGTCCGTCCAGACGTTCGCCCGGTTCATGCTGCACCTGTCACCCGAGGACGCCACTGCGCTGGAACGGCGCATCCTCGCGATCCTCGACGAGTACATCGCCACGGACGGCGAACGCCTCGGCGAACCGGCCTACGGCGGCATCGTCGTCCTCCACCGGCTCGCTGCCCAGTGAGAACTCAGGCGGGGCCTCGTCCTCCGTCGCAGCTCCACCAAGCATCCTGATCCATCACATTTCTTTCAAAAACAAGCTTATTTTTGAAATAAGACGAGCTACGATGAGCGCATGGCAGTTCCCGATGAGCAGGCCCGCCTCGTAGTGGAGGATCTTGCCGACCTGCTCTCCCTCGCCCAGCACCGGGCTTCGGACCGTGCCCTCCATGCCGCCGTCCGGCGTATGACCCAGCGGCACGACCAGGGACCGCACCCCTCCGCGGTCCGCCTGGCGACAGCGGCCGAACTCCTCGGCGTGACCCTCCCCACCGTCCGCGCGTGGATTCGCCACGGCGTCCTGGAAGCGGTGCCCGGGCGGGGTGTCGCTCGGGTCTCCGCCACCTCGCTGGCCAGAGCGCTGGTCGTGCTGCGCGAAATGGAGGAGGGCGAGGCCGGCCGCCGCCGCCTGGCGAGAGTCATCGACGCCCTCCGTGATCGGGACCTCCTGCAGCGAGCTCAGGACACCATGTCCGGCACCACTGATTTCGTGGAGTACTCCGAGGACGACTTGGAGGAGTTGCTCCGCTGATGAGCCGACGCGCTCGCCGTGCCGGAGAAGGCTCCCGACCGGCCCGGTTCCGCATCATCGTGGCCAAGCACGTCGACGTCGTCGTACGGGACGCCCGGACACCACGACGTGTCAGGGAGTCCTTCGTGCACGTCCATCGCGACGCGGCGCAACGGGGATGCGCGGCCGCGCACTACCGCTTGTCCGGCCCGGGAAACTGGCCGCGGTTCTGCGTCGTCCGGCTCCCCGAGAACTGGAGGCTGGTGATGGCCTTCCCCGAGGTCGACACCATCGCCTTCCTCATCCTGAACAGACACGATAACCGCACTGATCCGTACGCCTTCCTCGAAGAGGCATTCGGCCTGCCGGACCGGTCCGGGCACGGCGCGGGCCGTACCCAGCCGAAGCCTTCCTGCTGCAACGACACCGATGAACCACCGCTCGCCGAGGATGCGGAACTCATGGCGGCGATCGATCAGATCGTCCGCCGCGCCCGATGAAGCGAGCCGAGCCGTCCCGGCCGGATCAGAGACCGCGGCATCCGGAAAGCGGACGATGATCGGGACCAACGCCGCGCGTCTCTCGTCCACGAGGGAGAGGCCGGCGGAGACGACCGGGGCGTAGTGATCGGGTACGAGACCCCCCTCGGACACATCTTCACCGATTGAAGAGCTCGCTCTCCGGAGCGGGCTCTTCTGCGTTGTACCGGCCTGTCGCGCGGACAGGTCCACCGCTGCGGGGACGGGGGACCTTCGGCCCTCCCCGCGACGGGCGGGCGGCGGCACGGTTGAGTCATGACGATTCTGCGCAGCGAGCCCCGTCCGACCCGCCGGCGGCAGGACCACGAAGAGAAGACCACCGCCCCGGTCGCTCCGGTCGCGCTGCTCGCGGTGCGGGAGGCCCTGCACGAGGCGTTCGCCCATGCGGTGGACGACGTGCGCCTGGCGGAGGTCGACGGCACGGTGCACGTCTACGTGTCCGTCGCCCCTGCCCCCTCCGCAGCCCCGGAACGCATCCGCGCCGCCGCCCGTGAGGCGTACCGCCGGGCCGTTCGCGGCGGACCCGGTGCCGTGGCCCATGTCGCCGTCGCCGGGAGGGGCCGCGCGGACTGCTGAGGGTACCGGGCACCCGGATCTCCGGTCGTCACGCCGTTGACGGCGCCGCCCGCCGCTCGGCTCCCGTTCCCGCCTGACCTCCTGATCCGACGCCGCCTCCGCGGGTGGCGCTGCCCCCGTGAGCGGCCGGCCTGGGCGGGACCCGCCTGTGCGGGCCCGGCACCGGTCGCGACCGCCAGCGTCAGTCCGGAGGGCGTCGAGGGGATCGGGCACCACGACCGGGATGCGGCGCCGGGTCATGGCCCTGTACCGGAGATAGCCGGGGTGGCGGGTGCTCATCATCCGCCACAGGCGCTCGTACTCCTCGCCCACGGCCTCGCTCGCGCGCACCTTCAGCGCGGTGGGCCCGTCCGGGCCGCCCACCTCCATGTCCGCCACGGGGTGGTGGCGGAGGTTGAGCCATCAGGCGGGAGTGGCGTCGTCGCCGCCGTTCGAGGCGATCATGACGAACCGGCGGCCGTCCCTGCCGTACCCGATCGGTCGTGTCCGGGGCAGGCCGCTCCTCCGCCCCGTGGTGGTGAGGAGCAGGACGGGGATGCCCCGTACGGCGGCGGGCTTGCGCCCGCCGGTCCTGCCTGTCGCACACCCACCGCATGAGCGCGACGAGGAAGCGGGATCGTCTTGCCCCGTTCCCTCAGCTCCAGAAGTAGAACTCGTCGACCGAGCCCGGCATGCGTGCCCGGGCCGCGGCCAGCTCGTCCCCGCGTCCGGCAGCATCGCGGCCCAGTAGCGGGCGTTGAGCGCCAGGCAGAGCAGGGCGGGATCGCCGAGGTCGCGGGCGACCGCCAGGGCGGCGCCGCGCGTGGCCGCCACCCGTACGACGTCCCCGGCGCTCGCCTGCGCGGAGACCGGAAGGCACAGCAGATCCAGCCGGACGTCGTCCGGGGGGCTCGGTCCCCAGGTCGAGGACCTGCAGCGCGCCCTCGAGCAGGGTCACCGCCTCCCGGTGGGCGTAGAGGCCGGACGCCCGGGCCGCCGCCCTGCGCGCGTACCCGGCGGCCTCACGGGCCGTGGCCGCCGTGGCGGCGGCCAGCGCGTGGTGGCCGAGCGCGCCGGCGTCCCCCGGCCGCGTGCGCTCCAGGGCGGCCAGGACCTTCCCGTGCAGCCTCGTACGGCGGAGCCGGGCGATGTCCTCGTAGAGGGCCTCGCGGACCAGGACGTGGGTGAAGCGGACCCTGCCCGGCCCCGGCTCGGTGAGCAGTCCGGCGACCACCCCTGCCTCCAGGCCGTCGAGCACGGTCTCCTCGTCGGCGTCCTGCATCTCGATCAGCACGTCGACGTCGGCGTCCCGGCCCATGACCGCCGCGTTGCGCAGCGTCGTGCGGGCCGCCGCGGGCAGGCGGGCGATCCTCCTGCGGATGAGGTCGCGCACCCCGGGCGGGAGCGAACGGGCCGCCGACACCCCCTCGACGGCCAGCAGCCGGGCCGTCTCGGTCACGAACAGCGGATTGCCGCCGGTCCGTTCGGCGACCGTGCGGACGGTCTCCCGGTCGGCGTCCACCCCGGAACGTTCCAGCAGCAGGCGGCGGACGTCGTCCTCACCGAGTCCCTGGAGGGTCACGTGCTCGGCCGTCCGCACCGCGAGGGCGGCCCCGGTCGCCGACAGGTCGTCACCGCTCTCGGAGGGCCGGTGGGTCAGCACCACCAGGACCGGGGTGGCGGACAGCCTGCCCGCCAGACGGCGCAGCAGGGACTCGGCCGGCGTGCTCTTGCCCGCTCCGGGATCCCCTCCGAGCCAGGCCACCCGGAATCCGCCTTCCGCCTGCCCGGCGGCTGAGACCAGGCGGGCGAGCTCCGCCGTACGGCGGATCATCCGGGCCGGCGCGGCGGATGGCGGGGCGGACGGCGGGGGGACGGTGCGGCGCTGGGGCGAGCGGGAGCGGAGACGGCCCTGGACGCGTCGAGCGCGGCGCTGTGGTTGAGGATGTCGGCCTCGAGCGTGCGCAGGGCGGGTCCCGGATCCACGCCCAGTTCGTCGGCGAGGGCCTCACGGGTCCGGCGCAGCGCCGCCAGCGCCTCCGCCTGCCGTCCTGACCGGTAGTGGGCCAGCGCGAGCAGGCGGACGGCGTTCTCGCGGAGCGGGTGGGCGACGAGCCCTTCGGCCGCGTCCCGTGAGCCGATCGGATCCGCGTCACCGGTGGATCACCGGCTTCTGTTCCTTCCCCGGGAACACCATGATCAGGAGCTGGACGGTGCCGTCCGGCACCCGGATGCTCAGCCACCAGCCGGCGAAGGCCGCGCCGACCAGCGGCGCGGAGCCGAACCACAGCAGCGGGAGCGCCCTGACCGGAGCGAGGAGGCCACGGATCTCGTCATTGATCGCGTAGCCGGTGCACCATCCCGACGACATCCACAGGAACGACCGCTCTCCGCCGCCCCAGCCCAGGAGCCCGCTCATCCAGGAGAACAGCGCCGGGGCCGGCGCCACCACCAGAGCCGCCGCCCACAGGAACAAAGATCGCCGAGACACGGAAGCGAAGAATATGCCTGTCGATCCGTGAAAGGCGGCCGGTCGCTCCGGCGTCCGTGCGGGGTCTCCACCGGCGACGCCCCTCGCCCGGCCTGCGTGTCACCGAGCGGCGACGACCATCCGGCCGATCACCCGGCCGATCACCCGGCCGATCACCCGGAGAAGGGCAGGGCCGCGCGGCCCGTCTCCTCCCGGCCGCGGCACCGGACCCCGTTCCCCGCGAGAGAGGCTCCGTCCTCTTCCGTGGTCCGGCCGCGAGTCCCGGTCCCCGGCCCCGCACGGGAGAGGACGTTCGTTCTCCATCTAGGGGGAAGAGGGACTTCAGAGTCTGAAAAATCTCAATTTCCTCTCGATCTCCGGGGAACCGTTATGGAGAAGGACGGAGGAAATCGAAGGCCTCGAGGTCCGGCACGACCGGACCGCGATCGCGAGATCGGGGTACGGTGGCCGCACCGCTTCTGGTAGCTCCTCTTACCGGAGAGGACTCCGCAGGTCATCACATCCGATCCCGCGGAGTTGAAGAACTTTCGTGAACCGCTAAGGTACGCCTCACCACAACATATCTGGAGCATGACATGGCTAAGAAGGTCGTGGAGACTTTCGTCGACGACCTCGACGGCGGCGAGGCGTCGGGCACCGTCTCCTTCGCCCTCGAAG